>JAWUXS010000039.1:0-49290 GCA_034111185.1 Paracoccaceae bacterium
GTGCGCACTTGGGCCGCACCTACCCCAACCGACGATGGAATCAGCCTGCTGCATGATTTGCTGTCTCCGATTGCGGCTGGTGCAGGGCGCATTGGCCTGCCTAAGGGGCACGAGACAGCGTTGCGGATGCCTTTGGGCGATTGGGAGCGCCTGATCGCGGGGTTGCCGGGGCTTGAGGTCACGGATGCGACAAGCATCGTGCAAGGGCTGCGGATGGTGAAATCTGACGCTGAAATCGCAAAGCTTGCCCATATCTGCGCAATTGGCTCTGCGACGTTTGCGAACGTGCCTGAGTTCGTCAAAGAAGGTCAACAGCTTGATCACGTCTTTCGCGAATTCAAGCGGGCAGGGTTGTCCAACGGCGCTGACGACGTTCCCTATTTGGTAGGTGGTGCCGCGCAAGGTGGGTACGCCGATGTCATCTCTCCGCCTGCTTCGCGGGCTTTGGAAAAAGGCGACGTGCTGATGATGGACACTGGATGTGTCTGGGACGGCTATTTCTGCGACTTTGATCGCAATTGGTCCATCGGTCATGCAGATGATACGGCAAGGCGTGCCTACGACGTTCTTTGGCGTGCAACAGAGGCAGGGTTGGCCGCAGCTGTTCCAGGGAATACGTGCCGCGACTTGTTTCAGGCAATGTCAGGCGTGATCAAAGAAATGGATGACAGCGGTGGCGATATTGGCCGACTTGGTCATGGTTTGGGCATGCAATTGACCGAGCAGCCGTCGCATGCGGCATTTGATATGACCGAACTGAAAGAGAACATGGTGCTGACGCTTGAGCCTTCACTGGGATATGGCGCTGGTCTGATGATGGTGCACGAAGAAAACATCGTCATTCGGGCAGGCGGAGCAGAACTGCTAAGTACACGGGCCGCGCCGGAGCTACCGATACTCTGATTTATCAGTACTAAAAAAGGGCGGCGGCATCACGCCACCGCCCTTTTTGATTTGGTTTTTAGGGCAAGTGCCCCAAGTATCAGATCTCGGCGGACGAAATCCGTGGCACCAAAGCACGAACCAGATCAAGCATGTCGATCTGACCAACGGCCTCTTCTCCGTCTAATACGCGGTAAACCTTGTTAGTCTCACCGCCAGACGCGGCGATCAGGCTTTCGAGGTTATCATTGATCTGTGCGTCGCCTGCATACTTGGTCTTGGCTTTCAGCGGTTTCATCACCGACCGGACCCGCAAAACACGTGCGCGGTTAATATCGCTCACAAAGTCTTCGATGTACGGATCACATGGGTTCAAAAGGATACCCTGCGGTTCGCCTTGCTGGATCACTGCACCATCTTTGAGGATCACAAGGTGGTCCGACAGCTTCAGCGCTTCATCAAGGTCGTGCGTGATGAAGATGATCGTTTTATGCAGCTCTTCTTGTAACTCAAGCAGAAGGTCCTGCATGTCCGTACGGATTAGCGGGTCCAAGGCGGAAAACGCCTCATCCATCAGCATGATGTCGGTGTTCGCAGTCAATGCCCGCGCAATACCAACACGCTGCTGCATGCCGCCAGATAGCTGGGCAGGATAATGGTTTTCATATCCTTGCAAGCCAACACGGTTCAGCCACTTCATCGCCTCAGCTGTGCGCGCTTCTTCGGTTTCGCCGCGAATTTCCAACGCCATTGCTGCGTTCTGAACAACACTGCGATGCGGTAGCAATGCGAACTTTTGGAACACCATCGACATTCTGTTCTGCCGCAGTGCACGCAGACCTGTCTCTGACAGTTTCATCACGTCTTCGCCGTCGACAAGGATCTCGCCATCTGTTGGATCGATCAAACGGTTTAGGTGGCGGATCAACGTGGACTTACCAGAGCCTGAAAGCCCCATAACCACGGTGATTTCACCCGCTTGCATATCAACGTTGATATCTTGCAGGCCCAGCACATGTTTGTGCTGCGCAAGCAGTTCTTCTTTGCCTAGGCCGCCCTTGACGTGGGCAAGGGCCGTTTGGCTGTCTGATCCAAAGATCTTGAATAGACCGCGCAGACGGACTTTGGGTACATTTGTCATTACTTGGTCGTCCATTAGTGTTTCACCCGCGTCATATCTGCCCGTGAAAGAGCCGCCTTTGAGACGCGATCAAGAATAACCGCGAGCAGAACAATGCCGATACCAGCAACAATACCCACACCCAATTCGAGGTTCCGAATGCCGCGCAGAACGTTCACACCAAGACCTGGCGCAGACACAAGCGACGCAATCACAACCATCGCAAGCGACATCATGATCGTTTGGTTGATACCAGCCATGATGTTGGGCAAGGCCAAAGGTAATTCAACGCCAACAAGGCGCTGCCGCGAGCTCATGCCAAAGGCATTGGCCGCCTCAATCACATCCTGATCAACAAGGCGGATGCCTAGGTCGGTGAGGCGGATAACAGGGACAACCGCGTAAAGGATAATCGCAATACCATAGAGCTTTGATTCCGTCACCGAGAACAAGAAGATCAGCGGGATGAGATAAACAAAGGTTGGAAGCGTTTGCAGAAGGTCCAATATGGGCACGACTGATTTTTGCAATCGGTCAGACTTGGACATCGCGATGCCAATCGGAACGCCAATCATCACCGATATCCCCGTACAGACAAAGATGATTGATAGCGTTTGCATCGCCACATCATAGTGATCGACAAACCCAAGTAGCATGATCGCAAAGGCCACAAAGATCGTGACACCAACTGAACGTGACGCCCAGAATGCAATTGCCACAAGGATTGGCACCATAATGAACCACGGTGTTGTTGCGAATAGCCACAACGCCCCGTCCAACAACCAGCTTAAGGGCTGGGTGATCGGGTCAAGCACGGCCTTTAGGCCCGGCTTGGCGGCTAGAAAACCTTCCTCAATACCTTTGGTCACATCACGTGACTGCAAGATATGCGGGCAGGCTTCGTTCAAATTATCAAGTGATGGGAACGGAAAGAACGGTCCTGAAACCTCTTCTCCGGTGTTCTGCGCAAGCAGATCAGCCATCGACATTGGCGCGCTTGAGCCGCCAATTTCGCACCAGTCGTTGAGACCTAATGCGTTAAAAAGCCCGTCATAAAAGGCCATATCTACTTCCCCCCAATGGAAAACCTCCCCATCCGAGTACGGACAGGGAGGTTAATTTTATTATTGATTACTGCAGGATCGCAGACAGTTTAGCTGACGCATCTGCGTTCAACCAATCAGCCCATGTGTCCTTGTAGTTAGTCAAGAAGTAGACAGCAGCTTCGTCATAAGACGCGTTGTTGTCCAAACGCCAAGCCAACACTTCGCCCATCTGAGCATTTGTGAATGTTACGTTGCCCATTAGCTCTGCAATTGCAGGCTCACGGTCAACGAATGCCTGAGACGCAGCAGTCACAACTTTTGACGCAGGGTAGGCTGAGAAGCCTGGAGTTGCGCAATCAACGTCGCCGTTACATGCGTGTGCTTCTGCGTCGTATGCTGGCACTTCAACCTGAACCATTGGGTACTTGCCCAAAACAGCTGTTGGCGCCCAGTAGTAACCGAACCAAGGTGCCTGCTCTTCATATGCAGCAGCGATAGATGTCTGCAATGTCTCGCCTGAACCGTGCTGGAAACGCTCAAGGCCGGAACCTTCGATGTTTGCCGCGATCAAGTTGTTGTTGTTGATGATGTCACACGCCCATCCTGATGGACAATCGTGGAACTTGCCGCCAACTGCAGCTGGGTTAGCCATGATGCCTTCCCAAGTTGTGAGCTCTGGCTTTGACTCTGCGAGGTACGCAGGGATCCACCAAGCTTCGACACCACCGTCGGACAGGACATTGCCCAGCTCGACAAGTTTGCCTTCAGCCAAAAGAGGCTCGTAAGACGGTGTTGAGTTTGCCCAAACTTCGGTCAAAAGATCTGGCTCGCCAGTTTCGGCCAAAGATGTCAGCGCAGGAACTGTTGAAGATGGTACAACCTGAACTGTACAGCCGTAGCCTTGCTCCATCAGGAATTTAGATACCGCAGTTACAACCGCAGATGACGCCCAATCCATCTCGGTGATTGAAACTTCGCCACAATCGGCATGCGCTGCTGTTGCACCTAGTGTGGCAACTACAAATGCTGTGCCTGTTACGAACTTTTTCATTAATTTCTCCCTGTTTTCGTTCAAGACTTCTTTTTTCAAGAAATCCGTGCGGCCTTTATTGAACATCAATTTTCGACAGAATTCGACCCATAAACGACACTCATTTGGCGGAAAGCGTAACAGCTAGGAGGTTCTCGGGGCTGTTTTGCCAGTGCTTCGGCAGGAGTTCGGCCGCGCCTTGCACGTATAGCGGGCTGTAAGCCCTTTCAGTGGTGGTTGGATTCGGTTGGGGGAATGGGTCTGCGCGACAACCGAGATTGCAGTATTGCGCGCGCATGCTCAAATGTCTGAGATTGCGCAATGCAAAGCGAGTGGAATTTCCCGAACTCTAATGAGAAGCATTTCAGCCGATTTTTGCACGCTTTCGTACCGCCAAAATCGCACAACTCCTACTTTTAAGAACGGCCGCATGGATTCGAAAACGAACAGCTTTCGAGGCGCTTATGATGTGGTTCTAAATACTTGGGGGAGGGCCTCAAAGTTTTTTTTAAGACCTAAAAGGTACCATGGCAGTCCCTAGGGGAATCGAACCCCTCTTTCCAGGTTGAAAACCTGGCGTCCTAACCGATAGACGAAGGGACCGCACTTGGTGTGGCGCTTTTAGGCGCGGCGGCGGCGGGTGGCAAGAGGATTCTTTGCATTTTTTTGTCCAAAGAACGGATTGTTTTAATTGCCCGTTATTCGGCAGGTGCCGCGTCCTCTAAACGAAGCTGAACTGAGCTGCGGCCGCGCCATATATTGATCTCTAAACGGCCCGCAAGATGGAACCTAGCGCCACCATGGTTGGTCAGCATTGGCCCCATAGGTCCGTCCATCGCACCAAAGCTAATCGCATCGATCCGCGCACCCAATCCGTCACCAAACGTGATTTTTAAGTGGTTTGCGCCGACCTGTTTTGCAAAAAGGATTTGGCAGTCGGGAAATGCAAAACGTGGGGCAGGTGCGCCTGCGCCAAATGGGCCAGCTTTTTCAATCTGCTCGACCAAATCAACTGTTGCCGCTCCGGGCATCAATATTCCATCAAGCCTAAGGTCCGCAGGGCCAATTTTATCGGCACCCTGTTTCGCAAGCAATTCAGTGATCCGCGCCATCGCAGGCTCTAATTTATCACGCGCGACAGTTAGGCCCGCCGCCATTTTATGGCCGCCGCCCTTTAGTAGCAGCCCTTCGGATGCGACCCGCTGGATTACAGCGCCTAGATCAATGCCTGAGACCGCCCGACCCGAACCTTTCCCTTCGTCACCATCTAGGCCGATGACGATAGCAGGGCGGTTTGTCGCCTCTTTGAGACGTGCAGCAACAATGCCGACCACGCCCGCGTGCCAACCTTCGCCAGCAGCCCAAACCAAAGCAGAATCGTGGCCACGGTTTTCCGCCTGTTCCAAAGCCAAGTCGCGCACTTCTGCTTCGACTGCGCGGCGCTCTGTATTTAGCTCATCTAGCTTTGCCGCCATATCAGCCGCTTCTTGTGGATTAGCGGTCGAAAGCAGCCGCGCACCAAGATCTGCTTTGCCGATCCGACCGCCAGCATTCACGCGCGGCCCCAAGAGAAACCCAAGGTGGTACGAATTCGGTGCAGCATCCATGCCCGCAACATCAGACAATGCGACGATCCCTACGCGTTGACGCCGTCCCATGACCGTAAGGCCCTGACGCACAAGCGCTCGGTTCACACCAGTAAGCGGGGCGACATCAGCCACCGTCGCCAGTGCAACAAGATCAAGCAATGACATCAAGTCAGGGCCGCGCACGTCTTGCGCCTTTAACTGACGGTTCGCCTCGACAAGCATCAAGAACACAACACCGGCAGCGCACAGATGGCCAAGATCGCCGTTCTCGTCTTGTCGGTTCGGGTTCACGACCGCATGGGCGTCGGGCAGGGTCTCTCCGCCTAGGTGGTGATCCAAAACAACAATATCAGCGCCAACAGCAGCAGCAATCGGGCCGTGCGAGAGCGTGCCGCAGTCAACGCAAACAATTAGGTCATGATCGCGGGCAAGCGCTGACATTGCTTCGTCGTTGGGGCCGTAACCCTCGTCGATGCGGTCGGGCACATATAGCGTGGCGTTCATGTTCATATCACGCAACCACGAGATTAAGAGCGCGGCCGAGCTACCACCGTCGACGTCATAGTCGGCAAAAATAGCGATTTTCTCATTGCTAGACACAGCCACAAGAAAGCGCGCCGCCGCTTTTTCCATATCACGCATGTCGTGCGGGTCAGGCAAAAGGGCTTTGATCGTTGGCGCAAGGAATGCTTCGGTGTCTTCAATGGCAACACCGCGCCGCACAAGTGTCCGGCATAGTGGCATGGGCAAGCCGTTGGCTTGCACCATTGCCTCGGACAGGCGGTCTTCTTCTGCAGTAGGGCCGATCCAGCGTCGACCAATGGCCGAGGCTTCGATCCCAAGGAATGCGGGCTTATGTTGTGGTTCACTCATAGTGAGCCACAGTATCTGCTAACCGAAAAAAGGGCTACGCCAATCCTGCTAAATTCCCCAAAAACTGCTTAGTTGGTCGGATTGCGGTAAATCATGCGCCGCACAGAGCCTGTCTTTGAGCGCATCAACACGGTTTCAGCGGTCACAAAGCCAATCTCGCGCTTGATGCCGTGAACCAATGATCCATCGGTTACGCCTGTTGCTGCAAAGATCACATCGCCGCGCACCATGTCGTCGCGGGTATAGACACGGTCAAAGTCGGTGATGCCTGCTTTGGTCGCGCGCCCGCGCTCGTCGTCATTCCGGAACAAGAGGCGACCCAAGATTTGCCCGCCCATGCATTTCAGTGCCGCTGCCGCCAATACACCCTCTGGTGCACCACCAGAGCCCATGTACATGTCGATACCTGTCGTCGCGGCCTCGGCGCAATGCATCACGCCTGCGACGTCGCCATCGGTGATAAGGCGGATCGCAGCGCCTGTTTCGCGAATTTCAGCAATGACGTCTTCGTGGCGCGGGCGCTCAAGCACACAAACCGTAATACCTGAAGCATCGCAGCCTTTGGCCGCGGCAAGTGCTGCAACCCGCTCGGACGGGGACATATCAAGGCTAACAACACCGGGTTGGTAGCCGGGACCGATCGCAAGCTTATCCATGTAAACATCTGGCGCATGTAGCATTGATCCGCGTGGGCCCATCGCAATCACGGCCAATGCGTTAGGCATGTCCTTGGCAGTCAGCGTTGTTCCTTCGAGCGGGTCTAACGCGATATCAACACCCGGGCCGTTGCCTGAACCAACTTCTTCACCGATGAAAAGCATTGGCGCTTCGTCACGCTCGCCTTCTCCAATTACAACTACGCCAGCAATATCGAGTTTATTAAGCTGGGTGCGCATCGCATCGACAGCAGCTTGGTCGGCTGCTTTCTCGTCTCCGCGACCAATCAGCGGGGCGCAGGCAATAGCTGCGGCTTCGGATACACGGGCCAAACCAAGCGAGAGTGTACGGTCGTGAAATTCTGGCGCTGATGACATGAGACAAGGTCCTTTGTTGAGTTACAAAAGCCCTAACGCAGCCGCAATGACATGCACAAGTATGGGAGCGCTAACGGATTGCGGAAAACCGCAATCCTTGTTTTTAAGGGGTCTAGGGCGCGTTAAACGGCCTCAATTCGGATTGCGACGGGTGCGCCGCGAACAACGCCCGTGTCTTCAAATCCAATAATCGCTTCGTCGAGAGCTGTGCGCGTTGTCTTATGCGTAACGATCAGAACTGGCGCATCGCCGCCTTCGTGATTGTACTGACGCATGCGGTCGATTGAGATTCCAGCCTCGCCCAATGCACTGGCGACTTTCGCCAAAGCACCTGGTTTGTCGAGCAGCTGAAGACGCAAGTAGTAAGGCGCCGCAACAGCGGAGTGAGCCGGACGGGATTTTCGCAAGCCAGCAGCGGGCTGTCCAAAGACGGGTAGGCGCAAACCACGCGCAAGATCCATAACGTCGCCCATGACAGCACTTGCAGTTGGACCTTCGCCCGCACCTGCACCGCGCAATACGATTTGGCCAATGCTATCGCCTTCAAGCACGATCATATTTGTGCCGCCTTGCAGCTGACCCAACGGTGATGTGTCAGGCACCAAACATGGTGACATGCGCTGCTCAAGCCCACGACCCGTCATCTGTGCGACGCCAAGCAGCTTAATCTTATAGCCCATGTCGGCGGCCTGATGGATATCTTCGATTGTTACACTGCCGATTCCCTCAAGCGTGACACCTGCAAAATCAACCTGCGTTCCAAATGCAATTGAGGCTAACAGAGCGAGCTTATGCCCTGCGTCAATGCCGCCTACATCCAATTCTGGATCGGCTTCAAGAAAACCAAGCGCGTTTGCTTCGTCGAATACGGCCTCATAAGACAGGCCCGCGTCCTCCATCCGTGTCAGGATGTAGTTACAGCTACCGTTCATCACACCCATGACGCGGTTGATTTCGTTGCCAGCAAGGCCCTCGGTCAAGGCTTTGATCACCGGTATGCCGCCAGCAACTGCCGCCTCATACCGGATCGACAGATCAGCGTCTTCGGCAGCAAGCGCCAAAGCATGACCATGCACCGCAAGCAGTGCTTTGTTTGCTGTAACAACATCCTTGCCAGCCGCAATCGCAGCTTCGGTTGCGTCTTTTGCGGGACCTTCATCGCCGCCCATCAGTTCGACAAACACGTCAACGTCGTCCCGCTTGGCCAGATCGATAGGATCATCTTCCCAAGCGTAGCCAGACAGATCGACACCGCGATCTTTGGTTTTTGAGCGGGCTGAGACAGCCGTGATCTCAATTGGGCGACCGGCGCGCGTGGTCAGCATCTCTGCATGCTTTTGGACGATCCGAAGAACGCCAACACCAACCGTACCCAAACCGGCAATTCCAAGACGAAGAGGCTGTGTCATCGAGAGATCCGTTCTAAACTTAAATGTCGTTGGCAGGCTGTTAGCGAAAACTTGCGACTACCGCAACGCGGCCCGTGCAGCGGCGCGGCGCATATTTGCACGTGTTGCCGCATCAACCACCGGACCGCGCAGCCGGTTTGCACGGCTTTGCAGGTTTGCGATGCGATCCTCAAGGGATGCAATCGAGGCTGGTGTTATTTGGGTTTGTGTCGCGGCGTCGGCCTGCGCGATCAACGGAGCAAGCGGAACCAGCCTAGGAAACGGCGCATTTCGGTCAGCCTCGGTGATGGTGCCATCCAATTCAGGAAAGCTAGAACAGGCGGGCAGGGCGCAGATTAAAAGGCATAACAAAAGGCGCATAACGATTGGGTTCCGGTTCACAGCAACACTTCCTACTTATCGGGTGCTTGCGGGCGGGGGCAAGGATATGCGGGGCTTTTCAAATGAACATTTGTTCAGTTACATGGCCCAATGGCACGTAGACAAGGATCACACGCTGAAATTACAGGACCGCGCATGCGGGCCGCAGCAGTGCGTTTAATCGCGCAACATGGCTGCGCGGCTGTATCAATGCGCCAGATTGCCGCCGAAGTTGGTGTGCAGGTAGGGGCATTGTATAATTACACCCCTGATAAACAGTCATTGCTCTGTCAGTTGATGGAAACGCATATGGCTGACCTGTTGGCCCATCTAGAGGCCGAGGACCTAAAAGGCTCAGCGCCAAAGCAGCTTGAGGGTTTTGCGCGGTTTCACATGCGTTTCAATATCCCGCGCAAGGACGAGGTCTTTATCTCGTATATGGAGCTGCGGAACCTAACGCCCGAGAATTTTGCGAAAATTGAAAGCATGCGCCGGACATACGAAGACCGCCTTGAGGCAATCTTGAAGCAAGGCGAAGACGAAGGTGTCTTTGTTATCGCGGATAGCCGGATCACAGCCATGGCATTGATTTCACTGCTGAATGGCGTGATCAACTGGTATCGTCCCGAAGGGCGGTTAACGATCCAAGGGATCGAGCAAATCTATTGGGATTTGGTGCGCGGCGCTGTTGGAATGCGTGGCTAGTGCCGTAAACGCAAAGGGGCGGCAGATTGCTCTGCCGCCCCTTTTTCATGTCTTGCCGAAAGCTTAGCTTGCGCGCTGCTCTGGGCGGAAACGTGTCTGCTCCGAGATCTGGAAGCGACCATTGCGAACTTTGCTGATCCGTCCTTGACGCAGAAGCGTCCCGAATGAACGCAAACCATCTTCGCGTGTGAAAGCCTGCTCAGAAGTTAGCTGCACTTTCTTCATGATCTGTGGGCGAGAGAAATCCTCGACCCCTTCAACGAAGGCTGTGTATGCTGCCGCTGCTTCGAGAAGGTCTGGAAGCTCGGAAGCGCCCATTTCTTCAGCAAATTCAGCGAATGAACCAGCATCTGATGATGCCACCTCTTCAACCATCGCAACACGGCGTGGCTGAACAGGTGCCTCATTCTCTACACGTTGCGGTGCGTCAACACGTTGCGAGGCAACCAGCTTAAGCGGTGAAGGACGTGGCCGCGCTGTGCGGTTTTCTTCACTAACTTCTGGGCGGGTTGGACGTGCTGGGCGGCCCGGACGTGCCGGACGTACTGCTTCGTCTAGGTCCTCACGGAAAGCAGTTTCAGTTTCTGCTTTCTGTGTGTTTTGATCACCAAGCTGGCGTGCAGCTTCGGTTGCGGCAACAGCGGCTTTAAGTTGGGCAATCGCGTTGCGGCGACGGCTTCCCTCTGGCTCGCTTAGGGCTTCATCTGTCTGGGACATGATGCGTGACATTGCTGCATCGTCTGTCTCAGGCAAAACTGAACGGCCCGGACGCAGTGGCGCGTCGTCGATTTGAGCAAGCTCAGCGCTAAGATCTTCTTCAAAGTTTTCGACTGTGTCGAATTCTTCAGCGTGATCATCACCCAATTCAGCTTCAACTTCAGCAAGCTCTTCTAAAAGCGCTGCCTCATCTTCTGGTGAAAGGTCGTTTGCCGTATCTTCTTTAGCGTCGGAACCCATCAACTCCTCTGCGCCATCAAGCGCAGCGATGCCCATCTCTTCTTCGAACGCGTCGTCGCTAGAAGTGATATCGTCGTTCTCATCAACTTCTGAAACAACTTCGACTTCTTCTTCGAACTCTTCAGAAATAACTGAATCAGCTCCCAGAATGTTCGAAATCAGATTATCGTCTGATGTAGGGGCCACGCTTGCTTCAGGCTCAGCCAATGGCGTAGCTTCAGTTTGCGTAGCGTCTTTACGCAAGCGTACGATGCGGGCACGTACTGCTGGCTTTGCAACTGCAGGCGCAATCGCTCCAGCGATGTTGCTCAAGATATCGTCGTCTGACGCAACGTCGTCGTTTATGTCTGCGGCAACGTCTAAGGCAGCTTCTGCAACGTCGTCTTGTTGCATCTCCATCTCGTCGAATTCGGAAACATCAGCTTCAAAACTATCCGCAACTGGCGCTTCGACTTCGATTGAAGCGGCAGCAGCAACATCATCCAACTGGACAGTGTCTTCGCGAGCATGCTGATCTTCGGCAAAGTCATCGACGATTGGGGAAACAGCAACACCTGAACCAACTACGGCGCGGATGCGCTGCAATTTAGCTGCGACACTTTCAGAATCAGGGTGTGCAGGCACAGCCTCAGGCGTTGGTGTCGGTGCCATATCGTCAAACGAAAGCGACGTGTCGTCAGCTGCTGCTTCAATTTCAGCAGCAGCTTCGGCAACCTGAGCGGCCTCTGCAGCTTTCGCAGCTTCAGCAGCTTCGGCAACCTGTGCGGCCTCTGCAGCTTTCGCGGCTTTAGCAGCTTCGGCAACCTGTGCAACTTTAGCAGCTTCAGCAATCCGGTTGGCCTCAGCAACCTTCTCTGCTTCAACTTGCGCTTCAGCGGCAACAGCGGCAGCTTCCGCAGCCTCTGCTGCTGCAACCTCTGCCCCTGAAAGGGCAGCTGCGCGAAGAACAATACCTGTTCCGCTATCATCTGTACGTGCTTCGACCCGACGCGATGTTTCGCGTTCGGCGATGCGCGTCAGCATGTCAGCGTCGGGGGTCGGTGGTTCCGCCCCAAAATACCTGTCGTCGGCTGCCAATCCGCGGAAATATTCCGCAATGGCCTTCATCGTGGAGAAGGAATCGTCAAATCCCTCCAATGTGCACGAGAACGTCCCGTAGGAAACCGTTAGAATCTTAGACGATCCTATCATGTTTATGCTCGCTTTCTCCCAAACCCAGTGAGGGGTTGTTTACCATCAATTGGTTCGCAATCAGGAACAAGATAGGGTTTAAGGCGGTATTATTTCGTGACCGTTTTGGGGAATGTTTCCCAATAGGAGTACAATCACATATGTCCGACATCATTGTTCGCAGTTTTGATCCAGTTGCACTGTTAGGTGCTGCGGACCTTGCGCCAAGTATTGTTAACATACTGCAAAGGCATTCGGCAATCTTCGTCGCGGCGGATGGCGGCGTGCGGCATCTCGCGGCAAGCGGGATCATGCCCGCCGCAATTATCGGCGATATGGACTCGGTCTCGGCCGAAATGCGGAAAATTTATGCCGACGTGATGCATATCTCGGACGATCAGAACACAACCGACTTCCAAAAATCAGTCATGTGTATCGACGCACCGCTGATTTTCGCGGCTGGTTTTCTAGGCGGCAGATTGGATCACACCGTATCCGTATTGAATACGATGGCACGCGATAACATTTTACATGTGGTTCTTGTGTCAGAAGACGACGTTTGTTTCCTTGCTAGGCCGTCAAAAACAGAACTATCGCTGCCAGTTGGAACACGCGTCGGGCTGTTACCATTGGCGAATGCGCGTGTAGAGACGCAGGGCCTGCGGTGGGACATCAAAGATGCGGCTATGTCATTTGACGGCTTCATCAGCACCTCAAATGAAACCGAGCAAGAAAATGTGACCATTCACGCGATGGGTCGTTTACTGATTAACCTGCCGATTGCGGCATTGGACGCCGCGATAGCCGCTGTTCGCGTACGATAATATAGAGACCTGCCGCGACTGTTATTATGATGCCAATTGCGGCTAAGCCATTTGGCAGATCCCCAAACACCAAAAGCCCGATAAAAGTACCAATCGGTATTTCAAGATATTGCATTGGCGCAAGGGTTGCTGACGGCGCGAACCGAAGGCTCCATGTCATCAAAAGATGGGCAAAGGTACCGACCGCGCCTAATGCAAACAACATAAGCGCCATGTTTCCGTAAGGCATCATCACGCCAAGGCCAGGCTGGTTGGGAAACAGCAGCAGAAACGGCAGGATGACCGCGCTCGCCTGAAGTCCGCTGATCGCTTGTAGCGGGACAGCGTCGATCTGTTTCGCAATCTTGCGTGTCACAAGCATGAACAATGCAAACACAACCGCGACACCCAAAGGCAACAGGGCAGGCCAACCGACCTCAACAAAGTTGGGCTGGATCACAAGTAGGGTCCCAATGAACCCAACAGCACATGCCAGCATCCGGTGACGGCCTACTTCTTCGGCTAATACGTAATGCCCGAGGATAAGCATGATGAATGGCATTACAAATGCGATCGCAATCGCGTCGGCCAAAGGCAGGAACTGCAACGCGCTAAACATCAGGCTGATGCCCGCAATATGCAGAAGGGTCCGTAAGATCACGAATTTCAGTGTCCCCGCAGGTAGCCGCATGCTTTGCCCCGTTAGCCAAACAAGCGGTAACAAGATGACAGCTTGAACCGAGAACCGCACAAACACCAACATTCCCAAAGGAACATCGACGCCAAGGATTTTTGCCATGCTATCGCCCAGTGGGGCGAGCACACAAAAACCAAGCATCAAAAGGATGCCAAGAAAAGGACGGTCATGGGTCATGTAAGTAGCCTAGGGATGACCAGCCAGAGGCGCAATCGCCCGTGCTGTAATGCGTTCTCGGTGGATCACATAAAGACCTGAGGCCACGACGATCCCAATACCAAGCCATGTGAGCACATCAGGGAAGTCGCTGAAGATCAGGTAGCCAAAGAACACCGCGCTCACGATCTCAAGGTAATGCAAGGGGGCAAGCGTGGATGTAGGCGCCAGCCGTAATGCATAGGTCATCATCAGATGCGCAATTGAAGCGGCAATGCCGACGCCAGCAAGCCAAACCCATTCGATCCCAGCAGGCATAACCGGATCAAGCGAAGTGATCCCGCTGCCGTTGGCAATCAACATGATCGGGATACACATGGCCGCAGCGACAGTTGCCGTATGCAATTGCATCGCAATCGGGTGCATTCTTTGTCCAAGGCTACGGGTGACAAGCATATAGAGAGCGAAAGTCACCGCCGTGCCCAAAGGGTAAAGAACAATCAAGCCAAACGCCGCAAATTTAGGCTGGATAACAAGGAGCACACCAAGAAAGCCAACAGCGCAGGCACCAATGCGGCGGGGGCCGACATCATCGCCAAATAAGTATTTTCCAAGGATCAGCAGAATGAACGGCTCAACAAAAACAATAGCGAGCGCGTCTGCGATTGGCATGACCTGCACGGCCGCCACAAAGAAGTATGTAGAGAGAATGAGAAAGACAGCACGTAGGGCCAGAATTCCGAGCGTTCCCTTGGGAATCCTCAATGAGTAGCCGAGTATCAAGCAGACAGGTGCCATAACCATTGCTTGGACGACAAAGCGTGCCGTTGTGATTTGCCCTACAGGAACAGTTGCAGCGGCCAGCTTGGCCGCGACATCAATGACAGGGGCGGTAATGCAAAAGCCAAGCATAAGCAGGATGCCTTGCAACACGTTGTCATTGGAATTGGTCAAGCAATCACTCCTAGCAATTAGGCACATTCACAGCGAGGCCACCTAGCGCAGTCTCTTTATACTTCTCAGACATATCCATTCCTGTCTGGCGCATCGTTTCAATCGCGACATCGAGATGTACCAAATGCGTCCCGTCACCGCGTAAGGCCAGCGACGCGGCAGAAACAGCTTTGATGCAACCAAGGCCATTGCGTTCAATGCAAGGGACCTGCACCAGCCCTTTGACCGGATCACAGGTCATACCCAAATGATGCTCAAGCGCGATTTCCGCAGCGTTTTCAATCTGCTCTGGCTTGCCACCCATCACGGCGCATAGGCCAGCCGCGGCCATCGCGGCAGCTGATCCCACTTCCGCTTGGCATCCGCATTCAGCACCCGAGATTGAGGCGTTGAATTTAATCAAACCGCCAATAGCCGCAGCCGTCAGCAGAAATTCTGGAACTTTGGTGATCGTCGCACCGGGAACGTGATCCAGCCAATACCGGATTGTTGCAGGGACAACGCCCGCCGCGCCGTTTGTTGGGGCGGTCACGACTTGTCCGCCCGCCGCGGTTTCTTCGTTCACGGCCATTGCGTATGCCGACATCCAATCGTTGATTGTATGTGGTGCGTTCAGGTTCATGCCGCGTTCGGCCTGCAAGGCATCATGGATGCCTTTTGCGCGCCGTTTTACATGCAGGCCGCCCGGTAGGATGCCATCCGTGACAAGGCCGCGATCAATACAGGCGTTCATCACATCCCAAATGCGCGACAGTCCAGCGTCGAGGTCGGCAATCTTGCGGCGGCTAAGTTCATTCGCGCGTTTCATCGCAGCAATTGAAAGATCGCTGTCGTTTGCCATCTCAAGCATCTCAACCGCTGATTTGAACGGGTAGGGAACGGCAGGGCCGTCGTCGGTATCTTTGCCCGCCGCCAGTTCATCCGCAGTCAAAACAAACCCACCACCGATTGAATAATAGGTGACTTGTATAATGACATCGCCCTGCGCATCGCAGCCTTTTAGGATCATGCCGTTTGCATGTCCTGACAGCGCTGGGCCGTAGTCAAATAGCAAATCGTCGGATGGATCAAATCGCAACGTCCCCAAGCCATCAGGCTCGACGATCTTTTCAGATTTTATCCGCTGCATCTCAGCTTCGGCCTTTTCGGCGTCGTAATTATCAGCGCGAAATCCAGCTAAACCCAAGATTACAGCGCGATCTGTCGCATGACCAACGCCCGTAAAGGCCAAAGACCCGTGCAGCGATGCCTTAACACCCGAGACCGAGAATGGCTGCGCCCGCAAATGATCAAGGAACATTGCGGCGGCGACCATCGGCCCGATTGTGTGGGATGATGATGGGCCGACGCCCACTTTGAACATGTCAAATACAGAGAGAAACATCAGATTGCGGTTCCTTCGGGCGGGTTCGCCGGTTGCGGGTTCGAAATTGGTGTCGGGCCAAGCCCCTCGGCATGTGCGGCAGATAATAGCGCTGGGCGTACTTCAAACCGTTTTGCAAAGGCCGATATGCGTGGATAGGCTTCTTTTGAAATCAGGCTTACGGCGCCACCATAAAGGGCCGGCCAGCGGATCAAAGGTGCAAAATAGCACGCAAGAATAGAAGGCGCGTCTTCGTCAAGCCACGTATCCGTGCCTGAAGTCTCAAGCTGTGAAAAGAAGCGGGCCAAGTCGTTGCGGCATTGCTTGCGCAAGATTTCCTCGGCTTTGGGCGCGAAAAGTGACGGGTAAAACAGCATCCGCATTGTGGCGTGCAACGTATTCGACATCCAAAACAACCGCGACAAAGCGGTCCCGCGATCCGGTGCGTCGGGGGCAGGGAACATCGAGCCAGGCTTTTGATCCGCGAGCCAAAGCAATATTGCCGCTGTTTCAAAGATCGGCCCCTCGGGCGTCTCAAGCGTTGGGATCAACCCGTTTGGGTTTAAGGCCAAATATGCAGGGTCTTTTTGCGCCATGCGTCCGCGATCAACGAGGGTTGTCTGAAATGACATTCCTAGCTCGGATAGGGCAATCCGCACGCAAAGCGAGGCATTGTCGGGCGCGTAATGTAGCGTAAGCGGTGCTGTCATGGCGTCTTCATAACTTGTGCGGCGAAAATGACGGCCCCAAATACGACTGATTTTGGGTGTTTTTCGCAACCTTCAGCCGCCCAATCGGCGCATTCATTATTTGGTTAGCCGCATATGCAAGTATGAGTTTTGTTTTGTTTGGCCAAAGTCGCTTGAATTGAGCAATTTCGGGCCTCGCGCAGCGTCACGTTTTGCCCTATCGTTCCCTCACCTAAAAAGTCGGAGCAGTCCCTATGTCATCTAGCCTTTCTCCTATCGATAAAGCCAAGTTCGTCGCGGCGAAGCAGGCGGCAAGTTACGTCGAATCGGGCATGAAAGTGGGCTTGGGAACTGGTTCAACGGCGGCATGGTTGGTGCGATGCCTTGGCGATATGGTGCGCGATGAAGGCCTGAAAATCCAAGGTATCCCGACCTCGTCCCGTACTGCCGAACTGGCCCGTGATGTCGGTATCGATGTGATATCGCTTGATGAGGCAAAGTGGCTTGATCTGACAATTGACGGTGCGGATGAATATGATGCGAACCTGAACCTGATCAAAGGTGGCGGTGGCGCACTTCTCCAAGAGAAAATTGTGGCCACAGCTTCGGATCAGATGATCGTCATTGCGGATATTTCAAAACAAGTAGAAACGCTTGGCGCATTTCCATTGCCGATCGAAGTGATCCCCTTTGGATGGCAAACTACCAAGGCTTTGATCGAAGAAACGCTGATCGGTATGGATGTTCTTGGTCGCACAGCCAGCCTGCGGATGAACGGCGACGCGCCGTATTATACTGACGAGGGCAACCATATCCTTGATCTGCATTTGAACCGGATCGGGAATGCGCGGCAGCTGTCACTTATTATCAACCAAATCCCCGGAATTGTTGAAAACGGCCTGTTTATCGATATCTGCGATATTGTGGTCATCGGATATGGTGACGGCAAGGTCGAAGTACGCGACATCAATCAAGGCTCGGTTGAACAGGGCTTTTTTGATGTGATAGATGACGACAACATCTTTGCAGACATCTAAACGTTTCGATTGGATGATTACGCAGACGTGAGCATGCCCGCATGTTGTAGTCGGCGGGGCGGCACATTAGGTTGCGCAACAAGCAAAACCGAATGAATGGAACGAACACATGGCCTTTGATTACGATCTTTTTGTTATTGGCGGCGGATCTGGTGGTGTACGTGCCGCGCGGGTAGCTGCTGCGACTGGTGCCAAAGTAGCCCTAGCCGAAGAATTTCGTATGGGTGGAACCTGTGTCATTCGCGGGTGTGTTCCCAAGAAACTGATGGTTTTCGCATCTGGATTTTCAGAAAGTTTTGAAGACGCTCGGGCCTATGGCTGGGATGTTCAGGCAGGCGCATTTAGCTGGACCAAGTTCCGTACGAAACTGCACGCAGAACTTGACCGGCTCGAGAGTGTTTACCGCAGGTTGTTGGGCAATTCCGACGTCACTATTCACGACGCCCGTGCCGTTATGAAAGATGCGCACACAGTTACACTTTCGACTGGCGAAGACGTCACGGCCAAGCACATCTTGGTTGCCACTGGTGGCCGCCCTGTACTGCCTGACCTACCAGGTTCAGAGCATGGCATCACGTCTACCGACATTTTCTTGCTTGATGAGATGCCAAAGAAGATTTTAATCGTTGGGGGCGGTTATATTGCATCCGAATTCGCGGGTATCTTGAACGGACTTGGCGTCAAGACGACGCAATTTTACCGCGGCGATCAAATTTTGCGTGGCTTTGACGAAGAGGCACGCACCCTAATTGCTGACGGCATGCGTGAAAAAGGTGTCGATCTGCAAATCGGTACGAACGTAGCCGAGATGGACAAGCGCGATGGCGGCATTTGGGTAAAAGACACGAATGGTGTTGAGGCAATGTACGATCAGGTCATGTTCGCGACGGGTCGTCGCCCAAATACTGACGGCATGGGCTTAGAAGAGACGGGCGTAGCACTTGGCCGTGGCGGCGCAATTGTTGTTGATGACTATTCTCAGACAGGCATCCCATCGATCTACGCGGTCGGCGACGTGACTAACCGTGTTCAACTGACACCTGTCGCGATCCGCGAAGGCATGGCATTCGTTGAGACTGTATTTAAGGGCAACCCGACCCCTGTTGATCACGAGCTGATCCCGTCAGCCGTATTCACGCAGCCGGAATTCGGTACAATTGGCCTTTCAGAAGAGGCGGGCGCAAAGCAAGAACCAATCGAGGTTTATGCAACAACCTTTAAGCCAATGAACCATTCGTTCGCAGGTCGCGAAGACAAAGTGATGATGAAATTGATCGTCAGCAAAGCAACCCGCAAAGTGTTGGGATGTCACATCGTCGCAGATCATGCGGGCGAAATGATCCAATTAGCAGGCATCGCTGTTAAGATGGGTGCCACAAAAGAAGACTTTGACCGGACCGTCGCGGTGCATCCCACCATGGCAGAAGAGCTGGTCACGATGAAGGAACCGGTGCGAACGACTTGATTTTGCACAGATCACCTACACATTAAGGTGTGAGTGACTTAAGACCATCAGGCCCGCTTATTCGCGGGCCATAATTTAGGAAGCACAATGGCTGGAAACAACGGTGGCCCGTGGGGCGGCGGTGGCAACAACGGACAAGGTGGCGGTAACGACGATGACCGCGATCGTGGTGGGCGCAAGCCTCAGAATGATGGCCCCCAAATCCCTGAGATTGATGAGCTGATGAACAAAGGCCGCGAGCAATTGCGCGTGCTGATGGGGGGCGGCAATGGCAACAACGGCGGGCCAAACGGTTCTGGCGGTGACGGCGGACCCGGCTTTGCCGTGACGCGCGGCATGGTTGGTATTGGTGTGGTTGGCGCAGCCGTTCTTTGGCTGATGGCGTCTTTCTATACTGTTAAGCCAGAAGAGCAGTCAGTTGAGCTTATGCTGGGACGCTACGCCCAGACAGGCGGCCCGGGTCTGAACTTTGCCCCTTGGCCAGTCGTGACACGCGAAGTTGTTGCAGTAACGTCAGAGCGTAACATCGACATCGGCACATCACGTGCAGGTCTTGATGCAGGTCTGATGCTGACAGGTGACGAGAACATCGTGGATATCGATTTCCAAGTTGTTTGGAACATCACTGATCCACAGATGTACCTGTTCAACCTTGCTGATCCACCACAAACCATTGCTGCTGTTGCAGAATCCGCCATGCGCGAGATTATTTCACAGTCAGAGCTTGCTCCGATTTTGAACCGTGACCGTGGTGCGATTGCTGACCGTTTGCGCGATTTGATCCAGCAGACGCTTGATAGCTACGACAGTGGTGTGAACATTGTCCGTGTGAACTTTGACAAGGCTGACCCACCAGAGCCAGTCATCGCGGCCTTCCGCGCGGTACAAGACGCCGAGCAGGAACGCGACCGTCTGCAAAACGTGGCTGACGCCTACGCAAACCGCGTTGTCGCCGAAGCCCGTGGTGAAGCGGCCCAGCAGCTTGAACAAGCTGAAGGTTACCGTAGTCAGGTCGTAAACGAAGCCGAAGGTGAAGCCTCACGTTTCAGCGCCGTTCTTGCTGAGTATCAAAAAGCACCAGAGGTGACGCGCAAGCGTTTATATCTTGAGACGATGGAGCAAATCATCGGCGGCGTAGATATCATCTTGCTGGACGATACCGCTGGTGGACAAGGCGTTGTGCCTTACCTCCCGCTTAACGAAATCCGTCGTCAACCAACGACAGGAGGGTCAAACTAATGCGGAAATCAACACTCCTTTTCCCTGCGGTCATCGTTGTTCTCGTAGGACTGCTGTCGTCTGTGTTTATCGTAGACGAGCGTGAAAAAGCGCTTGTTCTTCAATTCGGACAGATTGTTCGCGTCAAAGAAGATCCAGGTCTCAGCTTTAAGATCCCTCTGATCCAAGAAGTTGTCACATATGATGACCGTATCCTCAGCCGCGATCTTGAACCGCTTGAGATTACGCCATCTGATGACCGTCGTTTGGTCGTGGACGCGTTTGCACGTTACCGTATCGAAGACGTGGAACGGTTCCGTCAGGCTGTCGGTGCTGCTGGACTTGAGGCTGCTGCGCGCCGTCTCGATTCAATCTTGCGTGCTGAAACACGTGAGGTTCTGGGTTCAGTATCATCAAACGACATTCTGTCTGTTGATCGTGCTGCTCTTATGTTGCGTATCCGTAACCAAGCAATCACCGAGGCGAATGGCCTTGGCCTGCAGGTGATCGACGTGCGTCTTAAGCGGACAGACTTGCCACCAGAAAACCTGAGCGCGACTTATGAGCGTATGAAGGCAGAGCGTGAGCGTGAAGCAGCAGACGAAGTTGCCCGCGGTAACGAGGCAGCCCAGCGTGTTCGCGCGACGGCTGATCGTACAGTGGTTGAACTTGTTTCAGATGCGACACGTCAGTCTGAGATCACACGCGGTGAAGCGGATGCCCGCCGTAACGCGATCTTTGCTGATAGCTTTGGTGCGGACCCGGAATTCTTTGAATTCTACCGTTCCATGATCGCATATACGCGCGCATTGCAGCCAGGATCATCCACGATGGTTCTGTCGCCAGACAACGAGTTCTTCAACTACTTGAAGAGCGACACTGGTGTAGCGTCAGAGTAATTTTGACGACATGAATTGAAAAGGGCCACGCTGCAAAGCGTGGCCCTTTTTCGTTTTGCAAAGCGAATTCGTTAGCGGGTAGGGGCAACCGCAAGGGCCACTTTGCCAGCAAGGTCTTTGGAAATCATCGCATCCAGCGCAAGCTTAAAGCGTGGCGTCTTTCTTGCGCGTTTCGCAAGATCATCAAACGACCATTCCAGTACTTCGGTTCCAGCAGGTAAAACTGTTGTTGCAACTGAATTGTTACCTAGCAGATAGGCGACTTCGCCTACAAACGT
Source organism: Paracoccaceae bacterium (assembly GCA_034111185.1). Taxonomy (GTDB): domain Bacteria; phylum Pseudomonadota; class Alphaproteobacteria; order Rhodobacterales; family Rhodobacteraceae; genus Yoonia. The sequence goes on from JAWUXS010000039.1 coordinate 21,735, forward strand.
TGGTCCATGCATCGCAAAAGCATGCCCACCTTTCGTAACCGAAAAATCGCCATTGATCACAAAGTAAACCTTGTCCGGCTTTGCTCCGCGCTGTGTCACTGTTTCGTCCAAGGCGAGGACATGACGTTTTGCCGCAAGGACAAGCATCCGAAAGTCACCCGGCAATAAGTCACCAAACATCGGCACAAGGTCTGCATGCGCACGCGGTATCGCCAGTTTTGAATTGCGTGCAGACATGCTGGCCAAGCCAATCAAAATTGCGACGACAGTCAGACTTGTTAGCGATATCGCATCCCAAAGTGGGGTGTCGGCCACTGTTGAATAATAAGCGATATAAAATCCGCTGCCGATCAGCATACTGAAACGTAAGAGGGTTTGGTTTATCAACAAAAAACTAAGGACTTGAAAACTTCCCGCCGCTAAAATCAGCTTTGAGGGTGTCAGTAAGTCAGCTAACATGATGTCTCTCGGGTGTTATTTTGAACAGATGATAGCAAAGCAAATCATCCGTAAAGACATTCTTTTTGGCAGGCATAGCTGGCGCATCACGGCGATGTGAGAAAAGCATGCAATCAAATCACAGCTACGTGCAGGAATGAGATCATATTTGTGTTGTGTCTTTTACGCCCTACATAGAACATCATATGGATTGGATAGCCGCATGGGTGTCCTCAGTCATGCAAGTAAGGAGAATTCCTCGTGACATCAAAAGTAATTGCTATCGCACAGGCGGATCATCGTCAGCGCAATGCGTTCGTATCATTGGTCCTCGCAACCGGCCTCGCTATGGCGTTGGTTCTAACGCAAGCATCAGTAGGCGAAGCGCAGGCACGGCCAGTTTCATTCGCTGATTTGGCCGAAACGGTCAGCCCATCAGTGGTCAACATCACGACATCAACGGTCGTCGCTGGACGCACCGGACCACAAGGTATCGTTCCAGAAGGATCACCGTTCGAAGATTTCTTTGAAGATCTGAACCGAGATGGCGAAGACGAGCCGCGTCGCTCTGCTGCGCTGGGTTCAGGATTTGTAATTTCGGCGGATGGTTTCATCGTCACGAACAACCACGTGATCGAAGGCGCCGACGAGATTGAGATTGAATTCTTCCCGGGAGAAGGACAACCGACAGAACTGCTCAAGGCAGAGCTGGTTGGTACCGATCCAAATACTGATATCGCGGTACTAAAAGTCGAATACGGCGAGCCGCTTGAGTTCGTAAAATTCGGTGACAGCGATGCTATCGGCTCTCGTGTGGGTGACTGGGTTTTGGCAATGGGCAACCCGCTCGGCCAAGGTTTTTCAGTCTCCGCTGGTATCGTATCCGCGCGCAATCGTGCCTTGTCAGGAACATATGACGACTACATCCAAACCGATGCTGCGATTAACCGCGGTAATTCGGGCGGCCCGCTGTTCAACATGGATGGCGACGTCATTGGTGTGAATACCGCGATTTTGTCACCAAACGGTGGTTCAATCGGTATCGGATTTGCGATGTCATCGGCCGTAGTGACCAACGTCGTTGATCAACTGAAGGAGTTCGGCGAGACACGTCGCGGCTGGTTGGGTGTACGCATTCAAGACGTCACACCTGATATGATCGATGCAATAGATGGCTTGACCGAAGCACGCGGTGCATTGGTAACTGACGTTCCTGCGGGCCCCGCAGAAGACGCGGGCATGAAGCCTAGCGATGTCATCACCGACTTTGACGGTATCGCCATCGAAAATACCCGTGAATTGGTGCGCATCGTCGGAAACTCGCCGGTAGGCAAAGAAGTGCCAGTATTGGTTCTTCGCAACGGTGACGAGGTTGCCCTGACTGTAGTTCTTGGCCGCCGTGAGACATCAGAAGCCGAAGCATTCCCAGCAGCGGCAGGCGAGCCTGAGACACCAGAGGAAGCCGAAATCCTTGGCCTTATGTTGTCTGAAATCACGCCTGAACTGACAGAACAGTTTAGCCTTTCAAGCGATGCAGGTTTGGTGATCACAGCGATCAACCCTGATTCAGAAGCAGCATCAAAGGGTTTGGTTGTTGGTGACCTGATCACAGAAGCTGGCCAGCAAAAGGTTGCTAGCGTTTCTGACTTTGAAGACCGTATTTCCGAAGCACGCGATGCAGGGCGCAAGTCTCTCTTGCTCTTGGTGCGTCGCGGTGGCGATCCGCGGTTTGTGGCTCTTGTTTTAGAAGAGTAATTTCAGACGGTATATGAGTGAAAAGGGGCGGCCATTTGGCTGCCCCTTTTGCATTTATGCGCGGCGTTTTGTGTAGATAAACATGCCTGTCACTATCGCTGCTGCACAGACATGCAACGCCAACGGTGCGGGCCACAGACATGCGGCACCAGCGATCAGAGCAACTGCACGCAAAGGCAATCCAATTGGCTTTTCCATACAGCCCTGAAGTGCAGCCGCGATGCCGTAAATACCAAAGACACCGAAGAAGAAGATCAACAGCATCACGCCCCAATCGCCTGACAGGAACGGTGTGTAGGCGATCATCAATGGCACGATGTACAATCCCTTTGCCAACTTCCAGCTCGCGAAACCTGTAGCCATCGCAGGTGCCTTTGCAATCGCGGCAGCGGTGAATGCCGCCAATGCCACAGGCGGCGTCACATTACTGTCTTGGGATAACCAAAAGATGATCATGTGTGCGGACAGCACAGCGGCCATTGCGACCTCGGACGGGACAACGATATCACGCAAAGGTGCCGCAACCTCGAGCGGGAGCAGGCGTACAATGTCAGTTGCGGCCTCAAGTGACATCGCTTGGCCCAGCTCTGCCGCCCGTTCTGGAATGCCAAACAGCAAGATAGCGTTCCCTGCATCGCCTAATGTGCCTGCGGCTAATGCCTCAATTACAAAGCGATCTGATATCATACCAGCAAGGGCAGGGGCCGAAAGTGTCGCCAACACGATATACGCAGCTGTAACAGGCAATCCCATGCCCAGAACCAACGACGCCAAAGCAATCAGAACGATTGCAATAAGAAGGTTACCACCAGCCCAGCTCGCGATCATCAAACTGAATGTATTGCCAATGCCCGCTGTCGCTATGACGTTGACGACAAGGCCAACAGCGCACAGCAAAACTGCCGTCATGACCATACCCTTTGTCCCCATCACGAGGGCTTCATAGACGGCGCGTGGCCCCATGCGGTTCTCTGTCAGCCAGCTTGATACAACAACAGCAATAATGCCAAAGACTGCGGCGTAGGCAGGGGTGAACCCGACAACCAACATACCAATCAGGCCCGCGATAGGGATGACAAAACTTGCCCCACCTTTGCGGAAAGCCGACCCAAGTGTCTCACCATCGTTTGGCATCGGCTTCAGGCCAAGGCGCTGTGCTTCGATGCGGACAAAGAACGCGACAGAAAGAAAATACAGCAGGGCAGGCAATGCTGCGACCGCGACAATCGTTTCATATGAAATCTGGGTAAAGCTGGCCATGACAAAGGCACCCGCACCCATGATAGGTGGCATCAACTGACCGCCGGTTGATGATGCCGCCTCGACGCCGCCTGCAAACTTTGCGGGGAACCCCGCCTTTTTCATCAGCGGAATGGTGATCACGCCTGTGGACGCTGTGTTCGCAACAGCAGAGCCTGAGATCGTGCCGGTTAGTCCTGAGGCGATGACCGCAACGATACCCGGTCCACCGACCATCCGGCCAGCAACGGCACGTGCAAGGTTGATGACAAAATCCCCCGCGCCAGAGCGGAGTAAGAACGCGCCAAAGATGATGAACAAGAACACATAAGTTGATGAAATACGCGCGATTGTTCCAAACATTGCGTCGTCGCCATAGACTGACCTGAATGCAATGGTTTCCCAGCTTAACCCCGGGAACGAGAAAACGCCGGATACATAGCGCCCCCAAAAGCCGATGTAAGTCAGCGCTGTGATAATCAGTATGGGGATAACCCATCCAGTAAGGCGGCGGGTCAATTCAACTGCCCCGAACACGCAAATTGCAATCGCTACCCAATCGGCAAGGATCAATTTCACGCCTCGGTCATAAATGCCGTTTTCAGCAAATGTGAGATAGACAGCAGAAACTGCGATGGCCAATCCAAACACCAAATCGACGGCAAGTAAGGTGTGATTACGTGTGCGCCCACGTATCGCCGGTGTCAGGACGGCGGCCAAAAAGGCAAAGCCAGCAAAGTGAAACGCATTGCGCTCCAGTTCAGATATGATGGGAGAGAAGGCGACGTAGACATGCCCGATAGCAATCAATGCACAAAGCAATGAGAGGGCGTGGTCGGTGAAACCAGTGAACCTTCGCTGCATCAGCCCTTCGTCTTCGGTTTTAGATTCAGTCGTCATGTCATCCCCCCAGAACGTGAAAAGCCCGCGCATAGGATATCCCATGCGCGGGCTAAGTATTTAGCGACTACTCAGCGATCAGACGCTCAGGAATGTCCACACCTACTTCGGCGTAGTAACGCGCGGCACCTGGGTGCAATGGGACTGGCAGGCCAGCAATCGCAGCCTCAATCGCCATTACTTTGGTGGCAGGGTGGATCGCTTGCAAGAACGGCAAGTTCTCATAGATCGTCTTGGTGATCATATAGACGTTCTCTTCTGAGATTGACGCATCTGTCGCCAAAAAGTTTGGCTGTGCGATCGTGTTCACATCCGTGTCTTGGTTTGGATATGTGCCCGCAGGGATCAGATATGGCGTCCATAGGTCTTTGCCACCATCAGCAGCGGCTGCTTGCTCATCCGTGAACGACAACATGGTAACGCTGTCACCTGCGGCTGCCATTAGCTGACTGATTGCGCCAGTAGGAACACCAGCTGGCGTTCCAATGCCTGCGACCTGACCGTTCTGCAGTGCTTCGGCAGATGGGCCGTAGCCGCCATGAACCAATGTGTAGTCGGAATTGATATCAACACCCAACCCATCAAGCAGTGTCGCGTTCGACCCGATTGTGCCTGAGTTCTCTTTGCCGAGTGCCATGGCGGAACCCGTCAGCGCGACCATATCGGCCATTGTGCCGGTGGTTGCGGCATCAGACGAGACGACGAACTGCTCAACATTCTGCCAAAGCATGGACACGGAACGAAGATTTGTCTGTGCGCCTGCTTCCTCTAGCGGGCCTGTGCCTGATGCAGCGTAGAAACCATAAAGGCCCTGCATAATGGCAAACTGTGCCTCGCCTTCGCGTAAAAGACGGACATTTTCGCCTGATCCGGCTGAGCTGATTGCAGACATGCCAATTTTATCGCGCGGCTCAAGCTTAACCTTAACAAGCGTAGAAAGCGCCACACCAACCGGATAATACGTACCACCAGTCGAAGCTGTGGCTAGGATATAGCTCGCTTCTTCTGCGATGGCGGCTGGTGCTGTCAGGCTTGTCGTAAGCGCGAGTGACGTCGCAAGTGCGACCTTAGTGAAATATTTCATGGTTTCCTCCCAGAATGGGCCATGCGTGGCCCGATAAGGGGAAAATACGCAAAGCCATCCACAAAACTAGGAATGAAACCGCAAGCTGGGCGCTAACTGCCCTGCGGATTTCCGCAAGGCGCTATGGGTCCAGCAGGCTTGCTTTATCGAGTCCTAGTTTCACAATCTTTTCATTCAGAGTACGGCGCCCGATACCCAATGCCTCGGCTACTGCATCCATCTTGCCGTTGTGCGATTGGATTGCTTTGGCAATCAATGTCCGTTCAAACCCTGCGACTGCGCTGCGCAAATTATCTGGAATGTCATCGGCCAAATCTGTGAGAGAGATCGCTTCGGCGACTGATCCTGATCCGCGCCTTGCTGAAAGGACACGGCGTTCTGCCACATGGCGCAATTCGCGAACATTGCCAGGCCAGCGATGCGTCAAAAGTGCTGCGGCATCTTCTGAGGTAAGCGGCGGAGGTGCAATCTCATAGGTCAGCGAAATTTCCGTGACGAATGCATCAAACAGCAAAACGACATCTTCTGCCCGATCCGCAAGTGGCGGTAAATGAAGGGTGAATGTATTCAGCCTGTAGAACAGGTCTGGGCGAATGCTGTCCTCGGGTGTTTCATGGGACGCAACGATAATGCGCATATCCGGCGCGTCGAAAAGCTGGATCAACCTTGTTTGAACTTCAGGCGGCGCCGCGTTAATTTCGTCAAGAAACAAGGTGCCGCCGCTCGCTTTTCCGGCTTTGCCAAATATCTGTATCTCAAAGTTCTCAGCCGCAAGTGTCCCACAATTTACAGCGACAAACGCATTGTCCCTTTGTGGACCCAAGTTATGTAGCGCGCGCGCGACCAACTCTTTTCCGGTTCCCGTAGCGCCTGTAATGAGGACTGCCGCAGTCGCAGGCGCGAGGTCGAAAATCATTTCACGCAGTGACTTAATAGCAGGGGCATTGCCTAACAAAACGCGGTCTAAACCCGTCAGGCAAGCAAGGTCATTTTGAAGTCTGGCAGTCGTCATCGCCAACCTGTGCTGCTCGCCTGCATGGGTGAGTATAGAAATTAGCCTGCGCGGATCGAAGGGCTTTTCAAGAAACGAGTAGGCGCCAGCCTGCATCGCGTTCACTGCAGTCGGAATATCGCCATGCGCCGAGATCAACACCAATGGCGGCGGCGCATCAGCGGATTGCAAAGCGTCGAGAAACTCTAGCCCTGTCATTCCGGGCATACGCACATCAGACAGGATCACATCTGGCGTGGCTTTCGGCCACTGCGCAAGGGCCGATGTCGCATTGGCAAACGGCGTGGTTTGGAACCCAGCGGTTTCCAGCAAATGTACAAGGCTGCTGCGTAGGGACGCGTCATCATCAACGACGAATGCATGGAGTTTTGAGGTCATAGTTTTGTCACCAATGGCAATGTCACATCAAATTGCGCGCCGCAGTCGGTACCATTTTTTGCCGCGATGGCGCCATCGTGATCTTTTATAATCTGGGCAGAGATCGCAAGGCCAAGCCCCATACCTTCGCCAGAAGATTTTGTCGTCATAAACGGCTCTGACAGGTCAGAAATGCTCTTTTCTTTCAAACCGTAACCGTTGTCGGTGACACTTAGGATTGCTTTGTTATCCTTAGCGCTGATCCCGACATGGATTTTCGGGGACGACATGTCTTGCGTTGCATGCAGAGCGTTACGGAGCAAGTTTACAACGACTTGTTCCATACGGTGCCGCACACCTTTGAACCGAATTGGCTGATTGGGTGCGGTAACTGTCAAAGGTACGTTTGCGTCTTTCAAAGTGTGTTCCATCAGTTTGCTGGCCTCGGCGACAACGTCTTGTAATGAAACGATTTCAGGTTCGCGTCTTGCAGGGGTCGCAAAAAACCTTAGCTGTTCGGTGATGTTCTGCATTCGCGCGACCAGCCCAGATAAATTGGCATTAAAACCCCCTGGAGCAGCGCCAGATTGTATTTCTGCGGCGGTCAAATAATTTTGCATAGCGGAAATCGGTTGCCCAAGTTCATGCGTGATCGAAGCAGACAGCTGTCCTAATGCAGCAAGGCGGGAATTCCGCGCAAGCTCGGTCTGGGCATCCTGAAGCTGCGATTGCGCAAGCCTTCGTTCCTCAATCTCGATACTCAGGCGTTCTCTGTCTGCATTGGAATGATGCAGTGCACTGCGCAACTGGGATGATCGATAACTCATCGCTATGCCGCCCAAAAGCAATATCGCGGCAAATGCGACCCCGATATACCAAAACACCTCGGCGCGAATCCCGCGTAAATCCGTCAATAGATGTAGGGTCCAATTGTCACGCGACAGCGACGCCGTCGTCGCCAAATAGGTTTGCCCATTCAGCGCAACACGACCATTTTCGGTTTTCCAATCAAGCGGTTCAAGCGGGGCATCTGCAAATTGGCGTTGCTCATCCACGATTGAACGGCTGGTGGCGGATAAAGGAGCCAGCGTGCGGTAGCGATGCGCGGGTGTTTTCGCTGTTAGGACAATGCCCTCGGCTGTTGTGACCCATACTTCCTCCTCTGTATCCGCCCAAGCATCGGTCAGGGAATTGAGGCCCAGTTTTATCACCACCACGCCGCTAATGGTGCCTTGTTGATTTCGAACAGGCTCTGCCACAAAATAACCCGGGCGACCCGTCGTTGCGCCAACCGCAAAGAAATGACCGACATTGCCGTTTAAAGCGGTCTGGAAATAGGGTCGGAAGAAATAGGATTTTCCAACAAAACTGCCAACCTGATCGTAATTTGATGCGGCAATCGTTTCACCCGCTGGCGACATAACATAAATGACCTCGGCGTTTGAGCGACGGGCCGCTTCGGCCAAAGTAGGGTTCAGATCATCCCCGTTTAAGGTGCTTAATGCGGTCGCCAACTTAGGATCTTGGCTGAGCACGAATGGTAAATGGTCCAACCGCGCCAACGCGAATTCGATGCTTTCAGCGATGGCTTGGGCCTTGATCGGCGCGGCTTCGCTAGCTTGGCGCAAAAACACGCCCATAAGCACGGCATAGAGAACAGAAAATAACGCCGTTACGCTAACAAGCAGCGCAAGGATACGGAGCGGTCTTCGCAGGGCGTCATTTTTCATTCTCATGACGTAAGCTTACAGTGCGGTGATCAAGAAAGGACAGCGGTTAGCTGCGCTATAGTTGATCAATTGGTGTCGTCACAATCCCCAATTGCCGTGCCGTGGACATATCAAGCACGGCACTGTCGCGCCCAATGCTGCGCTGGAAATCCAATACTGCCTGAGAGGTCGCAGCATCAAGCGTGCCGCTGATTGGGCCTGCATACGTTCCGCGAACGCGCAAAGCCCGCTGCAACGTTGCGATCATTGTCTGCGTGTACTGAGGCGCGCAAAGAGTTTCAAATCTCTCGCCGACACCAACATCGACAGTTTGTGGGCGGGTAATATTGCGAAATACAGGTCGCGACGTCATCGTGCCATTTGCATCGCGTACCTCGGGCACAACAAGAACTTGTTCTTCAATGATGATGGTTTGGGTAGGGGCATTAGTTCTGGCAAAACACCGACCGTCAGACGCGGTTTCGATTTCGCCCTGATTAAGAACGCTCACAGCGTTCGTCTGAGCGCCTTGGTCGGTTCCAACCGCAGGCTCGCAGGCAGCAAGAGGTATCATTGCTGCAACAAAGTAGAGGGCATTTTTCATCTGCAAGAAGTGTCTTTTGAACTATTTGACTTTGGAGACCTTATGCCTTGGACAGCCGACCGCAAAGCCCAAACCGCCAAGACGGTCATGAACTGGCGTAAAGTTGCAACCTGCGTGGCTAATCTGCCCATTTTGTGACTGTGCAGCGCGATGTGCAGCGCTTACATATGCATCAACGGATTTGAATCTCTAAGAAGGTACCAACACCAAATGGCTAAAATCACATATATTGAGTTCGGTGGAAAAGAGCATGTCGTCGACGTGGCGAATGGTCTGACTGTTATGGAAGGCGCGCGTGACAACGGCATTCCAGGGATTGAGGCCGATTGCGGCGGTGCATGCGCCTGTTCAACTTGCCACGTTTATGTGGATGCTACTTGGGTTGAAAAGCTTCCTGCAAAGGACGCTATGGAAGAAGACATGCTCGACTTCGCATTTGAACCTGATGCTGCACGCTCGCGTTTGACCTGCCAGCTTAAGGTCACTGACGGATTGGACGGCCTGCGCGTTCAAATGCCAGAAAAGCAGATCTAATGCGTCGCCGCGCCCTTTGGGGTGCGGCCGCACTTGGCCTTGTTGCCATCGGCGGCGTGATCCCCAACTCAGCCTTGTCTGATGTTGTTGCTGCCGAATTTGGCGCACCTACGGATCGTTACGGCCACGGAATTCTTGGTGACGCCATAGAATTTGGGTCGCTTATCGTGACTGTCGATACTGCTGGCACCCAGCAACAAATCACAGTCACGCTGCCGCAAACCCATGTATTCGAAGACACGATCCCGCGCCTGATCGATATTGATGGCGACGGAAATCAAGAGGTTATGGTCATCGAGACCGAGATCAGCCTTGGTGCCCGTTTGGCAATTTATGACGAGAACGGCCAACTTAAGGCGGCGACCCCGCATATTGGGCGAACTCATCGTTGGCTTGCGCCTATTGGTGCTGCGGATTTGGACGGTGATGGAAACGTCGAGGTTGCCTATATTGACCGTCCCCATTTGGCAAAAACCTTGCGCGTCTGGCGGTATATTGACGGCGCGCTAGTGAGTGTCGCTGACCTTGCCGGTCTCACAAATCATAGTATTGGCGAAGCTGATATAGGCGGTGGGTTACGCGACTGCGATGGTGTGATCGAGATGATTACAGCCTCTGCCGATTGGCGGCGCGTCATCGCGACAAAGCTAGTGGGCAATACGCTGACGACCCGCGACATGGGCCCACATCTGGGCCGCGCATCGCTAACTAATGCGATGACTTGTCAGTAACCTGATACCAGCACCAAAAGCACCGCAATTTCGACGACCTGCTGCGTAGCGCCCAGAATGTCACCGGTTTGACCGCCTATCTTTTGATGGGCCGTTGCGGCCCATGCGGTGACAGCCAATGCCATGACAATCAGTACAGGCACTGTTGTCAGTCCCAAAACAACGATGGATACCACAAACGCGATCGCAATGGCGATCCAAGCTGTTTGTGGGGCAGGGCGACCAACATGATGGCTTAGCCCAGTATCCCGCGCATTTGGCAGGGCTGTCATCACTGGCACCATTGCTGCACGGCTTAATGCTGCGACGGCGACCAATGCCCAAATTGCGTTGTTTTCAATCAACAGCCAATACCCAACCCAACGCAGCCCGAGCGTAAGAATAAGCCCGATAACACCGTACGCACCGATTGCGCTGTCTTTCATGATCTCAAGGCGGCGTGTCTTGTCCCAGCCACCCCATAGCCCGTCACAACTATCTGCTAACCCGTCTTCGTGCATTGCTCCGGTAATCACGGTCATGAAAATCAGCATGATTCCAGCCGTGGCGATGTTAGGGATGCCAAGCATAATTAGGGCAATGCCGAACAAAACGGTTAACCCGCCTAGAACGAGACCTGCGATTGGGTAGGCCCAAGCTGCCTTGGCACCGCGCTTTTGGGCACGTTCCATGTCAACACGGACGGGCAATCGGCTCAGAAGTCCGAGTGCGGTAATACAATCAGAAGGCGTCATGATGGCTTTGTCGTCTTTTGTCACTGAGATGCCCTTTGCAGTCTTTAACTTGACGCAGTGATCGTTAGACAGGTCAAAACGATCTTGCAATGGGGACACCATGTCAGCACCTTTTACAACACTCTCCGAATTCCGCACCGTTCTGAGCAACGCACCTGATGCTGACACTGCTGCAATTGCTGCGGCCCAAGATCGTAATGCTCAACTGACCAAACCACCTGGAGCTTTAGGCAGGCTTGAAGATCTCGCGATTTGGTTTGCCGGATGGCAGGGCAACGGCCAGCCTTCTTTGAACAACCCACAAGTTATCGTATTTGCTGGAAACCATGGAATTTGTGCACAGGGCGTGTCCGCGTTTCCGCCAGAAGTTACCGAGCAGATGGTGGCAAACTTTGAACATGGCGGGGCGGCCATTAATCAACTGTCTAAGGCGTTTGGCGCAAAGATGGACGTACACGCATTGGAATTGGATCGCCCAACAGCTGATTTTACGCAAAGCCCTGCGATGACCGAAGCCGAGGTCGTTGCAGCCCTTGCCATAGGCTGGGCGGCCGTTGATCCCAACGCTGACTTGCTTGTCACTGGCGAAATGGGGATCGGCAATACAACGTCTGCAGCGGCTGTTGCTGCGGCTGTTCTGGGCGGCACGGCTGCCGATTGGACTGGGCGCGGGACTGGCGTCGACGATGCTGGCCTGACGCGCAAAACCGAAGTTGTGGCGCAAGGCCTTGCTTTGCATGACGTCAGCGATCCGCTTGAGGCACTCCGCTGCCTTGGTGGTCGCGAATTGGCGGCAATGGCGGGCGCAATTGCTGCGGCGCGTGCGCACCGTATCCCTGTGATCTTGGATGGTTTCATCTGCTCTGCAGCAGCAGCGACACTGTTTAAAGCCGCTGAAGGGGCCTTGGATCACTGTGTCGCTGGCCACCTGAGCGCTGAAGGTGCCCATGAAAACCTGCTGAATGCATTGGGCAAAGAGCCGCTTTTGCGACTTGGTTTGCGCCTAGGAGAGGGCTCTGGTGCGGCACTTGCGATTGGTGTGCTGAAAGGCGCGGTTGCTTGCCATTCTGGTATGGTAACATTCGCCGAAGCAGGCGTGGCTGCGGGCTAAAGCGGACGACGCTTAGCCGACGTCTTTTCTTTGGTTTGTTGGTTTGTCGCCAGCGTCGTTTCCAACTCGTTGTTAAGTGCCTTCGCCTTTTCAACATACTCGGGGATATCGGACACCGGCACGCCCGGTTTCCACAGATCGGCCAATTCACGCAGGCTGGCACGGTCATGCTGATAAAATGCGGTCTCAACTTCCGAGGCCTCATATTCAGTCAGGCCTAGGTTCTCCAAAGCGTAGCGACCCGCACGTAGGGAGCTGTCGAATAGTTCGCGGACGATGTCATTGGCGCCAGCGGCATACAGTTCATAAACGTGCACGCGGTCACGCGCCCGCGCGACGATGTGTAGGTCTGGCCGGATTTTGCGGGCATACGTGACAAGCTTGATCGCTTGGGCTTTATCGTCGATGGCCACGACAAGAACCTGCGCATCATCAATGCCAGATGCCTTAAGCAGGTCAGGGCGGGTTGGATCACCAAAGTAGCCGCGAAACCCGAATTTGCGCATCGCCTGAACAGCGGCGAGATCTGCATCCAGCACGACGGTTGAGAAACCAGCGGATTGTACAAGCCGGTTCACGATTTGCCCAAAGCGGCCAATACCCGCGATGATCACGGTCCCTTTATGGTCAATTTCATCTTCGTCCTCGGTTTCAGCCTCAGCCAAACGGTGGGTCAGAAAGCCGTAGGCCAGAAAGAACAGCGGTGTAATCAGCATCGAAAGGGCAGTGATCAACAGCAAGCGATCACCAAGTGCCGGTGAGAACACGCCTTGCGATAGCGAGAAAGAAATCAGGACAAAGCCGAATTCACCCGCCTGAGCGAGGCCAAGCGTAAACAGCCAACGGTCTTTCCCACGAATACCAAACGGAAACGTCAGGGCAAATAGGATCACACCTTTGATCACCATGATCCCAAGTGTGATTGCGATCAGGTTTGCTGGATTATTGAACAGCAGCGTAAAATTAATGCCTGCGCCCACAGTTATAAAGAACAACCCCAGCAACAGCCCCTTGAATGGCTCAAGGTCACTTTCCAGCTCATGCCGGAATTCTGAGTTGGCAAGGACAACACCAGCAAGGAATGACCCAAGGGCAGGGGACAGGCCCACCATGCTCATCAAAACCGAAATCGAAACGACGATCAAAAGGGCCAATGCCGTGTACATTTCCCGCAGTTTTGCGTGGTGAATGTACCGGAAAATCGGGCGCGTTAGAAAGATGCCGACAAGGATGATCATCGCGACTGCGCCCAAAGTGACCAGCGTCACACCCCAACCAGGCAGGCCGGCAACAAGGCTAATTGTGCCATGATCGTCGGCTGCATGATCGGCTAGCTGCATTGACCCGTCAGCCGCCAATTTCACGGCCGCCCCAACACCGATCAACGGCAAAAAGGCTAGCATCGGGATCACTGCGATATCTTGCGTCAGCAGCACGGCAAAAATGGATCGTCCGCCACTAGTCTGTGTCAGTCCCTTTTCCGCAAGGGTTTGTAGCACAATCGCCGTCGAAGAGAGCGCAAATATCAAGCCAATCGCTAGCGATATTGAATTGTCATACCCAAGCAACTTTGCACCTAGGAATATCGCAGCGGCGGTCACGGTAACTTGCAATCCGCCCAACCCAATCAGGCGATCCCGCATGTTCCACAAGGTGCGCGGTTCTAACTCAAGCCCGATAAGGAACAGCATCATCACGACGCCAAATTCGGCAAAGTGCTGAAGGTCGGCGGTTTCCGACCCGACCAAGCCAAAAACGGGCCCGATCAATATACCTGCCAGCAAATACCCAAGGACGGAGCCGAGCCCCAAACGCGCAGCAAAAGGCACTGCGATCACCGCAGCCCCGAGGTAGATGGTTGCTTGAAAGAGGAAGGTTTCCATTAGGTCCATATTGCAATGCAAAAGTGAATTAGCAATGTATCACAGGGGTAAAGGTGCGTCCGGCTTGACTTTTTCCATGACGATTTGGCTTTGTACGCGGCTAACCGCCGGATGGGGCAACAACACTTTCTGCACCAACGCATTTAGGGCTGTCAGATCGGCGCAAAACACCCGCAAGAGATAGTCAGCCTCGCCTGTTAGTGTCCAAGCCCCGACAATTTGTTCTTGGTCGCGGGTCAATTTAACAAAATCTTGGGCGTTTTGCGCAGTGTGCGTGGCCATAACGACTTGGATAAACGCTTGGACGCCAAGACCGACCTTTTCGGACGGAACATTGGCGCGGTAGCCCGATATGAAACCTGCAGCCTCAAGCCGTTGTTTTCGCCTGCCTGCTTGGGATGCAGATAGATGCAGCCGTTCGCCCAATTCTTGCACCGATAGGGTCGAGTCGTATTGCAGCACTGACAGTAGTTTTCGGTCGGTTTGGTCGATGTCCATGCGCGAATGTCCTGTAATTTGCAGATTGCATGCGTCATTATCGCGTATCTGGATCAAAAATTATACCAAAATGCGCACCAACCGCATGGTTTATGACGTATTTTGGGACATCAATTTAGGAGAGTACGCATGGGCCCGTTTCCGCATAACGCACCAAAAGCCAAAATTACCGATCAGAACCCTGCTGGCACGGACGGGTTCGAATTTGTCGAGTTCGCCCACCCAGAGCCGGAAACCCTCCGCGCGCTATTCACGCGCATGGGGTACACGCACACAGCGACCCACAAAACAAAAGACATCGAGCTTTGGCAGCAGGGCGAAATCACGTATGTCATCAACAACGAGCCAGGCAGCCATGCGCGCGATTTCGTTGATACCCATGGCCCGTGTGCACCTGCGATGGCGTGGCGGGTTGTCGACGCGCAGCATGCGTATGAGCACGCAATCTCAAAAGGTGCCGAAGCCTATGATGGCGCGGGCAAGACGATTGACGTGCCTGCAATTGTCGGGATCGGTGGCAGCCTAATCTATTTCGTTGACCAATATTACGAAGCAAATCCCTACAACAAAGAATTTGATTGGGTCTCAAACGCGCATCCTACAGGTGTTGGTTTCTATTACCTCGATCACCTGACGCACAATGTGCACAAAGGGAACATGGACAAGTGGTTCCATTTCTATGAGGAACTTTTTGGTTTCAAAGAAATCCGGTTCTTTGATATTTCAGGTAAATACACTGGCCTGCGTAGCCGTGCCTTGACGTCTGCCTGTGGTCGCATCCGCATTCCCATCAACGAAGACACGGGCGAGACGGGTCAGATTGTTGAATATCTGCGCCGCTATAATGGTGAGGGCATACAGCATATCGCCGTCGGTGCGCACGACCTTTACGCCGCGACAGACAAGATCGCAGAGAACGGCGTGAAGTTTATGCCAAAGCCACCTGCCGCGTACTATGACCTTTCCTATGACCGCGTCGTTGGACATGACGAGCCTAAAGATAGGATGCTTAAGCACGGCATTTTAATTGACGGCGAAGGCGTGGATGACGGTGGCGAGACCAAGATCTTGCTTCAAATCTTTAGCAAGACGGTCATTGGGCCAATTTTCTTTGAGTTTATTCAGCGCAAAGGCGACGATGGATTTGGCGAGGGAAACTTTAAAGCGCTGTTTGAAAGTATCGAAGCTGACCAAGTCGCCCGTGGCGTTCTTGAAGCAAGCTAATTAGCTGGCGGGCACCTGCAATGAGTAGGTCTGCCCGCCGACCACATAGTTCAATGCGCTGTCGCCGATGACAGTGATGCGGCCACCTTGAAACGATGTCCCGACTTCTACCTTAACATAACGGCCATTGGTTAAACGCACCAACGCGCGACGGTCATTGCTGCGTCCGTAGACGCCAATAAGGTTCACATTTCTTAGATTAATAGTGCTGTCTTGTGTGGCGGCATCTGCAACGCTTCTGGGCACTGATCCGGTTGGGGTCGCTGCTGCACTTGATGCAACTGCGGGTGCTGGGGCTTGCGTTGATTGTGATGACGCGGGTTGTGTTTGTTGACGTGCCTGCGCACTTGCCACGACACGCGCAAAGTTATTCGGGCGCGGATCTGGGCGGGGGGACGCAACGATTGCTTGTCGTGTTGGGCTAACCAGCGCGCTTGGGGGCGCTGCTGCGGCGATTGTCGCGATAACCGAATTAATGTCAGGGGTGGCTGCTGCGACAGCAACGGCCTCATCAATGCTTGCATCATCAGTTTCAACCACAGTTGCTGGGCCAAGGTCGGCTGGGCGCAAAGAGGGGCGTAGTCCAGCAAGTGTTGGATCCGCGAATGGTGGTTCTGGCGTAAGGCCCGCTGGGCGTAGCGAAGGCCGGATGCCTGCCAATGCAGGATCAACAACAAGCGGGGTGTCGGCCGCATCAATGCTGGCTGCGTCCGTTTCGTCCGTGACTGGTTGATCATTTTCACGAATTGCCAACGCCACATTCTCGAGGGCTTCTGGCCGCGCAAGCGGGGCGATTTCAGGAAGCGCGAGCACATTTGCTGTGGCTGCAGCAGAGGCTGCGGCGGTATCTGCAGCAACATCGGTTGCAGATTGAGAGGCAGCCAAAGCGGCCGCTACGGTTGCGGCAGTTGCATTTTGAATAGCCGCGGCGGGATCAGTTGCCAGATCAGCCGCGGCAGGATCAACCGTTGCTGCGGCAGCAACTGATGTACTCGGGCGCGTAGGGGGCGTAATTTGCGGCGAACGTGCGTAAACAAGAACGCCGTTGGGCAAGACCGTGCCGCCAGCGGTTGCTAGAATAAATCCGTCTTCATCACGCGGGATGATTGTACCTGCAGGGGCAGGATTTGGTGGGGCTAGAAAAAGCGCCTCAATTCCCTGAGATGCTCCAACAAGATCAAGAGGGCGAGAAAGCGTCGGGACAATCTGAGAGGCTGCAATCAAACGCAGTTCAGCCAATGATGTCGCTTCGGGCAGGTCCGGTAATCGTGGTGCGCGCTGCCAAACGCCAGTCGCCGCATAGATTCGGTCTGCTTCACCCGGGCTTAGAACGCGACCAGGGACAGTTGTGACAATTGGCATCGCGGGCGTTGCTGTTTCAACCTCGGCTGTTGCGATGATGGGCTGGGTTGCTTCGGATGTTTGCTCAATCGGTTCCGAGACGGCGCCGGTTTCGGTGGCCGTAATGACAGTACCTTCGTCGTCACCAAAGCCCAGCAGTCCCGCGATCCCGTTCTCAGACAACGTATTCGCCCACAGAGCGACAATAGCGAGGAACAGCAATAGTCCTGCAGTGAGCATCAATCCAAGGTGTTTAGGTTTTCCACCGATCTGCGTTGCATGTTTCCCGCCAAGGGTACCCACGCCAGGTGGCAGGGCTTTCGCCGCGACCTTCGCTGTGCGGCGCGCGCGACGATTAGCCAAGAAACCACCTGCAGTTGCTGCAACGCCTGATGTCCTAGGTGCTTTTGTTGCCGGAGTTGGCTTTGGCACTGGAATGCCAGCTGGGGCCGCATTTGGGGCCGCAGTTGGGGGTGGCGGCAGCGCAGACGGTGCTTGCGCAATTATTGGCTTTGGGACTGCCGGCGCATCGGGTTCTGATACCGGAAAGTAAGTAATGCCAGGGGTTAGCGCCGCATCGCGGTTGCGTGCAAACACAGGCTCGGGCGGTAGTTCCGAGATAGCTGGCGCTGCCATTGTTGGGGTCGCCTGCGCGACGGGCGTAACTGACGTTGGTTCAGCCCGTTGCCGTGACGCAAAAACAGGTTCGTCAATTTCGGGCAAAATCGGTTTGGAAACTTCTGGCGTGCTTTTTTCGGCAAGCGTATCCGCGACAAGCGGTGTGGACCGCGTGAAAGAAAGAATGGGTTCTTCAACCGCAGGAGAAGGATTTGGCTCTGATGTTGGCGCTGCGGTTGGTGGATCAGCGGGCATTGGCGACACGTCAGGCGCGCGGCGGAAAGAAAGCTCGGGTTCAGGTTCAATGGCGTCAACGTCTGCCTGAGCAATCTCTGCCTCTGGACTAAACACGGGTGTCTCTGAAACTTCTGGAACGACAGAAGCCTGCGGCGGAACAGGTTCTTCCGGTTGCTCGGGTTCTTGCTGTGGTTCGGATTCTTGCCGAGGATCAGGCTCTTGCGGAGACGCAATTTCCTCCAAAGGCTCGGGGGTTTGCGGCGGTTCGGGCATTTGCGTGTGCCCAACAACGACAACTGCCACTGCATCGCGCTCAACAACGACGCCTTCACCAAGGGTTTTTGGTGCAGAGTTTGTCATGCCAAAGAAAACTTCGGTATTGAACGTGTAGTCATCTGCAACCGCGGCAAAAGTAATTGGCGAAAACTTGTGCTGAATTGCGAATGCTTCAGCTTCGGCCAAAGTTTCGCGTGCAACGGCTGCTATATGCGTCCGCCCACCAGAACGGTTATAATCGATGACCAATTCTTCGATCGCGTAGGGCGTTGCCCCATGCAAAGCATGTTCAATATCCTCGTGAGAGGTCATTGTTGTATCGATTGATAGGAACTTGATCTGATCGCTAGGCAGCAAAAGCTTTGTGCGCAAGCCGCCTGGTTCTAAGGCCAGCGCTGTTTGCCGCAAACGCGCCAAAGTGCCAGTCAAATCTGGGTCTTCTAGGGCTGCTTCGCCCACCAAATGCCAGCCGCCAGAAACGCGGTGCATTAACTTGATGCCATCAAAAGAGAGCGAAAGCGTGAAATTCGGAGTCATGCAGATGCTCTAGCAGTTTGTTTCAAGTGAAAAAAAGGGTTTTTAGGCGTAGATTTACCTTTAACGCAATTTCCCGCCAATTCCAACCTTTTGACGTGGTTACACCAAGGAACTGGGATTAGCCTGCGTCTAAGTAGTGAAGAAACCATTAACCATGCGTGAGGAACACCAAAATGCTACGCCAATTTATTACCCAAGTGGTTACGTTCACGGCCTTTTTTGCTGCTGTCCCCGTCTGGGCAGATGACACCGCGAACATGCCCCAGATCACAATCGTCGGAACTGGCGTGATCAGTGTTGTTCCCGATATTGCACGGATCAACATCGGTATACGCGAGGACGCTGATACCGCAGCCGACGCGATGGCTGCGATGCGCAGTGCGATGAACCGCGTGTTTGAGCAGATTGGCACTGCTGGTATTGATCCGGCAGACATGCAGACCGGTACAATTCGTTTGCAGCAGCGTTATGAAAACTCTGGTCTGTCATCTGGCGTGGTCAAAGCAGGATTTGAAGCGTCGACATCTGTGACCATAACCGTACGTGATATCAGCGCGTTAGGTGGCGTTATCGATGTGGTAGTTGAAGACGGAGCAAACAATATTGATGGCCTGCAATTTGATGTGGCCGACCGATCCCCGCATGTGTTGGCGGCCCGTCAGGCATCAGTTGCCGATGCCCGTTCCGCAGCCGAAGTTTATGCGCAGGCGGCAGGCATAGCTCTTGGTTCAATCATGAGTATCCGAGAAGTTGGGGGCCATAGTGCCCCGTTCGCAGCAATGGAAATGGCGCAATCTCGGGGTGGCTCTACGCCTGTTGCGGTGGGAGAACTTGATATCGCGCGCAGCGTTGAGATTATCTACCAACTTGAACCTTAAACGAAAAAGGCCGCTGCGATTTCCCGCAACGGCCTTTATTAAACTATTTGTCGATTAAGATGCAGCTTTTGACAAAGCCTGATCCAGATCGGCTATGATGTCATCGACATCCTCAGTACCAATAGACAAACGCACAATACCCGGACCAGCACCTGCGGCCTCTTGCTGCTCGGCGGTCAACTGGCGGTGTGTCGTTGATGCTGAGTGGATGATCAACGAACGCGCATCACCAAGGTTAGCCACGTGGCTAAATATCTCGAGGCTATCAACCAACTTCACACAAGCCTCGTAACCACCTTTCACTGCTACAGTGAACAGGGCGCTGGCACCCTTAGGGCAGATCTTGGAGACAAGCTTGTGATACGGCGATGATGGCAAACCCGCATACGTTACATAGTCAACGCGCGGATCATTCTCGAGCCAAGTTGCGACTTTCACGGCGTTTTCAACGTGGCGGTCCATACGCAGGGAAAGTGTCTCAATCCCCATCAACGTATAGTGCGCGGCTTGTGGGTTCATTGTCATGCCAAGGTCGCGCAGGCCAATTGCGATGCCGTGGAATGTAAAGGCAAGCGGGCCGAATGTCTCTGAGAATTTGAGGCCGTGATACGCAGGCTCTGGGTGGGACAATGAAGGGAACTTGTCGTTTGCTGCCCAGTCGAATTTGCCTGAATCGACCACACAGCCACCTGTCACAGTGCCGTTGCCAGTCAGATATTTGGTGGTCGAATGCACAACAAGTGTCGCGCCATGCTCGATCGGGCGGCAGAGGTACGGTGTCGCTGTTGTATTGTCGACGATCAACGGGATGCCCGCAGCATCCGAGATTGCCGAGATCGCGTCGAGGTCCGTGATGTGACCGCCTGGGTTGGCGATAGCTTCGCAGAACACCGCGCGTGTGTTGTCGTCGATCGCTGCTGCAACGGCGTCGTGATCATCAAAGTCCACGAAAGAAGCAGACCAACCGAACCGTTTGATCGTCTGAGAGAACTGCGTGATCGTGCCGCCATAAAGGCGCGAAGATGCAACAATGTTCAAACCAGGGGCCATCAACGGGAATAGCGCCATCAACTGTGCCGCGTGACCAGATGAACAGCATACACCGCCAGCACCGCCTTCAAGTGTCGCAATGCGCTCTTGCAGTGCGGCGATTGTGGGGTTTGTTAAGCGAGAGTAGATGTAGCCCACTTCTTGCAGGTTGAACAAAGCGGCCGCGTGATCCGCGTCGCGGAAAACATAAGCTGTTGTTTGATAAATTGGTACTTGGCGTGCACCCGTCGCTGGGTCAGGCCGTGCGCCCGCGTGGATTTGCAATGTATCAAAGCCGTAGCTTGGTCCGTCAGTCATGGTTCTTTTCCCTCAGTTGGTTGCGCAATTAGTACGGCCAAAGCCTGTCCACGCGCAATGAGTGGGGCACAAATTGGGATAAGTCTTTCGTCTCAGTGACTGTTTTTGGAATTATTTCCTTTGGAAAAGGTCACGCCGACGCAGGTTCGCCAGTCAGTAGCTGCATCGCGTATTTCTGGACGTCAGTTGGCCAAGCCGCAATCAACGCCGCGAATCTATCGGTTTCAGACGAAAACAATGCGCGCAGCACTTCTTCATAGTCCGGCAAGTCGCCTGCGATTGCGGACAAGAACGAATAGGCCGCATTTTGTCCGGCTTTTGGATCGCGCTTGCCTGCATCGGCGCGTGCTGCGTCCTCAACCAATCTACGCAATGCCGCGGATGCGCCGCCGCGTTGCTGGCCCAGCCACTCCCAATGCCGCGGAAGTAGCGTGACTTCGCGGGCTTTTACGCCCAGCTTGGGCCGCCCACGGGCAGGGGGTGGTGCATCGCGCAGATCCACATCGCGGACTTTGCCTGACGCATCGTCAAAAATAAGCAGGTTTATCCCACGTGGCAAAAACGCGCGTTGGGCTGTGATCATTGCGGACATGTCGCCGATGGCTACAATCTTGCCGTCTTCAAAAGCGGTATAATTGGTCATTGTTATCTCTCCTGATCGCTTTATTAAATCAGGGGTAATAATGAGTCAATAACATACGGGTAAAATGCTAACGCACCCAAAATCCTGCTGACTTGATCCTATTGCGCAATTGTTTTTCTTTCACGGGCAAATCGTTTTGATCAAACATCGCGCGAACCTTTTGGCCGCGACCTTGGTAGATCATCCGCTTAAAGGCGTCGTATTGCTTGACCCATTTCTTGATCTTGTTCGGGGCTGCAATCTCTTCCATGACTTGCACAGCATGATCGCTTTCGCGTGCATAGAACAAAGGCAGTAGTCGATAGTGGCAGGTGATTGGACCGTCCAAGCCGCTTAATTCAGGGCCAGGGCGGCCACCACCAAAGGAATGGATGACAAGCGGCAGGGCAACTTGATCTAGCCAAGGATCAAGCGATTGAATGACCAGCGCATCAGGGCGGTCATCGCGGATCGCCAATGCATATTCCAGAAACCTTTCACCAAAGGCAGCAGGATCAGCACCAAAGAACCAACCCGCATTGAAATAGAGATAGCGTTTCCAATACTCGTCCGGTTGGCCAAGATCGAGCGTGCTCTCAAACTCAAGATTAAATTTATCGTAAAGCGATTTCCAAATAACCGTGTATCCGGGCCAATATAGCTCTTCTTCGGGCCACGTGCCTTCGCGCTTCATCGATGCTGCGGGCTGATCAAAATCGAACGGGATATCCATCAGCTCGCCAGTGATGATCGTATCTGTATCAAAGAATATAAACGGCTCGCCTGCAGGCAGCGCCTTTAGGCCTTCGATCTTATTGCCATATGGATACGACTGTCCAAAGTGCTTGTTCTCGAATGGAACAACCTCGGCGCCCAATTCAATCAAGACCTCTTTGATGTCATCAGACATGCGTGGGTCATCGTCCCAATGTGATCCCGGCTGCGGTTCGGCCACGATGACGCGGCCCTCAAAATCGGGCGATTTCGCGCGTAACGAGGCAAGGAAAAGGATCGCTTCATATTGTAAGCGACCGTTTTGACCAACAATCATAATGTTGAATGGCTGGCCTGATGCTGACTTTTTCGCCATAATTTGCTTATCCCGCATTTCTGCGGTCACTATAGGGGGGTTTTCTGTGGGGAAAACCCACTGCGGTCCCGTTAATTTGATTTAGAAGGGAAAAACAATGATTGATCTATTTTTGCCATTTATTTTGGGCGTCTCGATTGGAATAAATCCGCCGGTGGATAGTTCTGACAGCATGGAAACAACGGTAAACAGCAATGTGTCGCCAGCTGTCGAAGCCGTATCAGACACGAATGCGACTGGCCGCACGCCAGAGCCACAAGTGGCTACAGGAAAATTCACCACTGCGTTGGAGATCCGGCCGATCTTAGGCATGACAAAAACCAGTTGGGCCGCTGTTCGCCTTTATGATGGGCAGGACCTCGTCTATTTCACGCACCTTATGGCTTGGCGTTGTGGGCTTTGGGAAATTCGCTATGGCGTGAATGGCGATCCGGCGGACACAATTATGCCGATGGAACCATGCAACGAAGAATTCGCCCAACCCAACGTGATGAACGACATTGAGAACTTCTTGCCATATGTGTCGTTTCCCGGTGAAAGCATCACATCGGTGCAGGTCGAAATCACTTACGACGATGGTATGACAGAAGTCGCGCAGTTCGAACGCGGGGAGATCCTGATACCTTAATGAGATTTGTGGATCAGCTCAGAGCCTTTGCCCGTATGATGTTTGCTAGTCTTTTCGACGATTGACGTCATCGCCAGAGGCTCTGTAACGCGCTTAAATCGCCACGATGGGAACAAGGTGATTGCCCCATTGCAGGATGATCTGGTTCTTCTAAGCCTGAGCATTTGCATGGATGAGCCTTATCTCGCCGGAAGCAAATTTTGCATCAAATAAGATTCACCAAATAGGTCATGAAAATAAGGGCTATTAAGCGAAATCATTTCTGACTCATAGAGATATTGTATCGAAAAACACCTCGATTGTATCGAAATCATCCAAGGTAATCGATGATCGGACAGTCGGGCATGTGGTCACCACGGCATGATGTCACAAGGTGCGCCAACTCGTCATGCAGTGACTGTAGCTCCCTCTGCTTCTCTTCGATCTCTTCAAGTCGCTTAGATGCTATGCGTTTCACTTCCGAACTCGTCCTGTCCTGATCTTGATACAGACCCAATAGTTCGCGGCATCCTTCGATACTGAACCCGAACGCACGTGATCGTCGAACGAACACAAGTTTGCGCACGGCTACATCGTCATAAGTGCGGTATCCCGCCTCTGATCGCGACGGTGCTTCGACCACCTTGATGTCGGCGTAGTAACGCACGGTTTTGACGGGGAGACCCGCAGCCTTTGATGCAGCAGAGATATTCATAAAACTCGCCCTTGACCTTCCAGTTACTGGAGAGATTAGGTTGGTGGTGAACGAGTTTCAAGGGTGCCATTTGTGATGGATGCCTGCACCCGCATAAGGATTTGATACATGCACAAGGATACCGCTGCCAAAACTGCCACGCTCTATCGGATGGTGATGAGCGATCACATGTGTCCCTATGGGTTGAAGTCGAAAGACCTGTTAGAACGTCAGGGCTTTCAAATTGATGATCGCCACCTCACCAGCCGTGACGAGGTTGATGCGTTCAAAGCCAAGCATGATGTGAAGACAACGCCACAGACATTCATTGGTGAAGAACACATTGGTGGCTTCGATGACCTGAGCGCACATCTAGGAAAAGCTACCAAGTCCAAAGATGCCACGACCTATAAACCTGTCATCGCATTGTTCGCAGTCGCATTTTTGATGGCCATCGCTGTGACTTGGGTGGCCTTAGGTACCGTCTTCACGGGGCGGACAGTGGAATGGTTCATCTCGATATCCATGGTGCTGTTGGGGCTGCAAAAGCTGCAAGACGTTGAGCGGTTCGCGACGATGTTCCTGAACTATGACCTGCTCGCACAGCGGTGGGTGCGCTATGGATACGTCTATCCGTTTGTTGAGACAGGGGCGGGTTTGCTTATGATGGCGGGTGTTCTTACGTGGTTTTCCGCGCCTGCGGCGCTGTTTGTCGCCAGCATTGGCGCGATCAGCGTGTTCAAGGCGGTCTACATCGACAAACGTGAACTTAAGTGCGCTTGCGTCGGCGGTGACAGCAAGGTTCCACTGGGATTTGTGTCGCTTACAGAAAACCTGATGATGATAGGCATGGCGATCTGGATGCTCTCGAAGCTGTGACAATTTATTGTTTGACCCTCCACCTACAGGAAGGCTTACCAACTACAAAAAAGAAATAAGGGGCAGTGTATTCAATGAAATCGACTATCGTATTTGCCGCCATTCTGGTTGCGGGTGGCGTGGGGTACGCGATGTGGCCTGCAACACGACAAGCACCCGCGCATGACACCACCGCATATATTGAAGCTGCGATTCTTGCCGATGTTTTGTTGCCCGCAACGCTTTCGCAGAACGCGCAGATTGGTAAGCGCGGCTTTGAAGCTAAGTGCGCAGCATGCCACGGGCTGAATGCAGCGGGCCAAGATGGCGTGGCGCCACCTTTGATCCACATCATCTATGAACCGAGCCATCACGGTGACGAAGCGTTCCAGCGGGCTGCAGCTATGGGCGTTCGGGGCCATCACTGGCCGTTTGGCGACATGCCGCCTGTTGAGGGCGTAACACGTGGTGACGTCACAATGATCATCGCCTACATTCGAGAATTGCAACGTGCCAATGGGATCAACTGAATTCCAACAACATGACGGGAAACAACGATGAAGTATATTCTACTCGCGGGAATGATCGGAATTTGGGCAACGGGTGCGATGGCGCATTCCCCCCTTGATGCAACGACCCCAGCCAATGAGGCCATCGTTACAGAGATGCCGACTGAAGTTTTGATGGACTTCAAAGGTGACATCCGTCTGACACGGGTCGCTATCACTCATGCAGACACACGCAGCTTGGACGTTGACCTTGGCGAACAAACAGCCTTCACGCAGGAGTTTACATTGCCAATGCAGGACATGGGTGCTGGCGAATACGTTGTCGAGTGGCGTGGGCTTGGTGCTGATGGCCATGCCCTGAACGGCACATTTAGTTTCACTGTTGAATAGTGATGCCTGATCTTTTTGGTTTGGCGGCAATCGTCACGAAGTTTGCACTTTATCTAGGTATTTTGACTGCGGTTGGCACGGTCATGGCCACGTTGATGTTTCGGCTGGATCGTACACGAGGACTGACAGTTGCTTTCGCAGTTTTGGGATTAATTGCAACGATCCTCGCCTTTTCATTGCGCGGTGCCAATCTAACGGGCGATGTCAGCGGCATGACCGACCCCGAGATGTTGGGCATTCTTTGGACCACACCTGTTGGTACAGCTTTGTTGTTACGTTTGGCGGGGCTAAGTCTGCTGATTGCGGGGCTATTCATGGGCCGCGTCGGGGGCCGTGTCGGGGTTTGGGTGTCGATGTTGGGTGGCATTGTTGCGATCTGGTCGTTCGATCACGTTGGCCACGTCTCTGGCCTTGACGCCACGCTCCTCGACGCCGCTTTGATGGCACACTTATTGGCTGCTTCGCTCTGGATCGGTGTCCTTACACCATTGAAACGCTTGGCATCATCGCCGGACACCTATGCATCGGCTGCGGATTTAGGGCATCGATTTGGCGTTATTGCTTCTGTCACTGTCCCCTTGTTGATCATCGTCGGTGGCTACATGGCCTACCAGCTTGTCGGGTCATTCTCTGCGCTTGTAGGAACTGGCTACGGGCAGGCATTGATCATCAAGGTTCTGCTAGTCGGTTTGCTTCTTGGATTGGCGGCAGTCAACAAACTTCGGTTCATACCTGCGCTGCGCATCGGTGATTCAGCAGCGGCAAACCATCTTTCCAAATCCATATCAGTTGAATGGTTGGTCATCCTTGCAGTGCTGGGAACGACCGCTGTTTTGACAACAAGCCTTACCCTGCCAACATGAGGCACCACATGAACAGACGACACTTCTTGGCTACTGTCTCGGCCACAGCGATCTTACCTATGCCCACGTTCGCAGCCCAAGACACGTTGCGACTGAAGGCAGAAGCGGTGACGCAGCAAATCTTGCCTGACGGAGATGGTGCAACATCCATGTTGGGCTTTAACGGATCGATGCCAGGTCCCGAACTGCGTGTGCGGCGCGGTGAGCGGGTGAACATCGATGTCGAGAACGGCCTTGATGAAGGCACAGCAGTGCATTGGCACGGCATCAGGCTGGAAAACCAGATGGATGGTGTGCCGATGCTGACGCAAGAGTTGATCGAACCCTCCGACACCAAAACCTACAGCTTTGTCCCACCTGATGAAGGCACCTACTGGTACCATTCCCATTACATTTCTCATGAACAAGTCGCACGTGGCATGATGGGGCCTTTAATCGTCGAAGATGAAACGCCCCCCGATGTTGATCACGATATCACTGTGCTGATGTCAGATTGGAAAATTCAGGAGGATGGCAGTCTGTCTGACGAGTTTACCGATATGCACAGTGTCGCCCATGGAGGTTACATGGGCAATTATGCCCGTGCGTTCCTATCCCAAGATCAAGTGAAGGCTGGGGATCGGGTTAGGTTTCGACTGATAAACGCCGCAACGAACCGCATTTTCCCTGTAGTGGTCAGCGGTGTCGCTGGGTCAGTCGTTGCCTTGGATGGCATGGCATTACCTGTGCCTCGCCAGATGACAGACCTTGTGCTGGCCCCAGCACAACGTGCTGATCTTATCGTGGATATCACTGGCCCAGTCGGGTTCGATATGGTCACCCGTGACGGTTCATATCGTTTGGCAGACCTTGAGGTGATTGGAACCAACACGGATA
>JAWUXS010000040.1:0-40760 GCA_034111185.1 Paracoccaceae bacterium
AACATTCCGGGTCACCACCCTGCACGCGCCGAAATGGATACATTCTATACGCACCGCGCTGAAGGTGATGACCGTCCGCCGCACGTCTTACGCACGCACACCAGCCCCGTGCAGATCCGCTCGCTTGAGGCGAATGGCGCACCGATCCGCATCATCTGTCCGGGTCGCGTGTACCGTGCTGATTACGACCAAACGCACACACCGATGTTCCACCAAGTTGAAGGCCTTGCCATCGACACCGACATCTCAATGGCGAACCTGAAATGGTGTCTTGAAGAATTTGTGAAAGCTTTCTTTGAAGTTGAATCCGTTGACCTCCGCTTCCGCGCCTCCCACTTTCCGTTCACTGAACCATCAGCCGAAGTCGATATTCGCTGCTCATGGGAAGTCGGCGCGCTGAAGGTAGGCGAGGGCGATGATTGGCTCGAAATCCTTGGCTCAGGCATGGTTCATCCCAAGGTCCTGCAAGCCGCTGGCGTCGATCCTGCCATCCACCAAGGCTTTGCCTTTGGCGTTGGCATCGACCGGATCGCGATGTTAAAATACGGTATCCCCGATCTGCGCGCGTTCTTTGATTCAGATTTGCGCTGGTTGCGCCACTACGGCTTCCAGTCGTTGAACGTGCCTACGTTGGATGGTGGGTTATCTCGCTAATTCTAAGTGATGTGCTGATCTAAACGATGCTATTGGGGTGGCTTCCGCCCTTTGTCTCAATCAAGGACATTTCAAATGGCCGACGAAATCGAAGACCTCCAAGAAACCTACCCCGGTGCGGGCACGTTCAAGTTTGGTGATAGCCAAGAGTTGTGCCAAAGCCTTCTCGCGCTTGTGCGCCAAGGTAAGAAGACAGCGACATGTGCGGTGGCGGCTGAGTTTGCCGATGACCCTGACGCAATGCCCGTCGTGGGCCGTTGCGATATCGCGGCGAACTGGGACGGCACGCCCGCCCTTGTGATCCGCACCACCAACGTCACCGAAATCCGCTTTTGCGATGTGTCAGAAGAACTGGCGCTGAAAGAGGGCGAGAACGATGAGCTGTTGGGATGGCGCAAAGATCACAAAGCGTATTTCAAGCGTAACGGCGGCGAATACGACCCAGAGATGTTGCTGATCTTTGAAGAGTTTGAACTGGTCGAGGATTTAGCCGGTCGCGAGCTTTAAGACCTGCCAGTTAAAAACCAAACACCTGAAGATACAAAAAAGGCCCGCCAAATTGGCAGGCCTTTTTCGTTAGAGATACGAGACTTACTTCTTCAGTGCGTCGCGGATTTCAGCAAGAAGCTCTTCTGCTGTTGGACCAGCAGGTGCTGCAGGTGCAGCTGGCTCTTCAGCTTTCTTCATCTTG
The DNA here is from genome assembly GCA_034111185.1 of Paracoccaceae bacterium. Taxonomy (GTDB): domain Bacteria; phylum Pseudomonadota; class Alphaproteobacteria; order Rhodobacterales; family Rhodobacteraceae; genus Yoonia. The sequence continues at coordinate 1,346 of JAWUXS010000040.1, forward strand.
TTCACCTGACGAACCAGCATGAACACAACAAACGCGATGACCAAGAAGTTGATGATCGCCATGATGAAGTTACCGTATGTGAATGTCGCTTCGCCAACGCTTGCGGACAGACCAGCAAAATCAACACCGCCCATGAACAGGCCGATCAATGGATTGATCATGTCTGCAACAAGTGACCCAACGATAGCTGTGAACGCAGCACCGATGATGATACCCACAGCCATGTCCATGACGTTGCCTTTGGCGATAAAGTCTTTGAATTCTTTCAACATTGGATATTCCCTTAAGTTTAAACAAGCGTGCCGATCTTTAGCCAGCTACGCAACTGCGCACACCTTTAGCGCAATTCGGGAACATAAGTAGGGCTTTTATTGCGTTCAGTTCCCCCTAAGTGTTGGACAAGCGACAAATTTGCAAAGGATTGCCTTATGTCTGATCTATCTGAATTTCTGGTTACAACCCGCTGGCCTGCCAAAGACCCGTCCGTAATCCAGCTGTACGCATTTCCAACGCCCAATGGGGTTAAGGTTTCCATCGCGCTTGAAGAAATGGGTCTGGCGTATGAGCCTCACCTCGTGACCCTCTCGGATGCGGATGTAAAAAGCGAAGCATTCCTGTCGCTTAACCCAAACAACAAAATCCCTGCGATCATCGATCCAAATGGTGCTGATGGCCCCGTAGGTATTTGGGAAAGTGGTGCGATCCTGCTGTACCTCGCAGAGAAATCGGGCAAGTTCGGTGGTAATACAGCGACCGAGAAAGCCCATGTAACCCAATGGCTGATGTTCCAAATGGGTGGCCTTGGTCCGATGCTTGGGCAATTGGGATATTTTAGCAAATTCGCAGGCAAAGAGATCGAAGACCCGCGCCCGCGCGAAAAATTTGTCGCAGAGGCAAAGCGTCTGCTTGCCGTCGTTGATGGCCAGCTAGAGGGCCGCGATTGGATTGTAGGTGATTATTCCATCGCAGATATGGCGATTGCGCCGTGGCTAAATGCGTTGGAGTTCTACGGCACGAAAGATGTCGTTGGCTATCATGATTTGAAAAACGTGCCCGCCTATGTAGAACGCTTTTACGCGCGCCCAGCCGTTGCAAAGGCCAAAAACATCCCAGCGCGTCCGGTCTAAGGCAGCTGGCCGTCCAAGACATACGACAAGATTTGCACCACTTCCTGCGGCGTTTCAACGACGGCAAGCGCCGCAGCATCAATCTCTTTCAACGGGTGCTGAATGTCAGGACCGTGCATCACAATTAGTGACTTTCCAAGCGCCGAGGCGATACCTGCGTCGAATGCAGCGTTCCATTGTTTGTATTTATCGCCGAACCGAACAACCACGATATCCGCTGACTGGATCGCATAGCGCGTACGGATCGCATTTAGCTTTGCGCCCTTGTGGTCATGCCAAAATTTATTGTCCTCATCGCCCATAATCGCGACGCCGCAATCGTCAGACGCGGCATGATCAGTCACGGGTGCTGTGAAAGACACATCAAGCCCTTCAGCACCTGAAACGATCTGATCACGCCAATCTGTATGGATTTCACCGGACAAATAAATCTTCATAACATCACCTTGTTTTGTAGGTCTAACATTGGGGCACCAAGTTCCTAAAGAACCCGATGCCGCCGTATTTTAGCTCATCACGATAAAGTCGCAGCTTAACCGCGCAGTACGCCGCCTGTCGCTTTGGTAACCTTCTCGATGATCTTCGCAGCGATGGCTTCAATCTCGGCGTCTTTCAACGTTGTCTCGACAGGTTGCAGCCGCACAGTAACGGCGAGGGATTTTTTACCTTCGCCCAGCGAGCCGCCGATGAATTCATCGAACACGCGCACGTCTGCGATAAGCGCTTTGTCAGCGCCAGCCGCAGCATTCACAAGTGTCAGCGCCTCAACCTGCGCATCAACGACAAAGGCAAAGTCACGCTCGACCGATTGCAGATCCGTAGCTTTCAACGCCGGACGTGTCGCCGTCTTGTTCTTTGGCAGCGGAACTTCGTCAGGATAAAGTGTGAAGGCAACGATAGGGCCTTTCAGACCCATCTCGCGCAGGATCTTGGGGTGGATTTCACCAAAGACACCCATGACCTTTTTCGGTCCCAGACAAATCCGACCATGACGACCCGGATGCCACCATTCCTCTGCTCCGCGTAGGATTTGAACCTTGGCAGGTGCCCCGATTGCAGCCAGCACAGCCTCTGCATCAGCCTTAGCATCGAAAACATCGACCGCACGGCTTTCGCCCAGAACATCCTTAGGACCGGTCCGGCCAACAAGAACACCTGCGATCTGCATATGCTGTTCACCCGGCTCTCCGCCTTGGAACGCGTGGCCCGCCTCGAATAATGCCATGTCAGCAAAGCCGCGCGCTTGGTTGCGACCAACAGCCCGCAAAAGACTTGGCAACAAACCAGGGCGCATGTGCGACATGTCCGAAGAAATCGGGTTCTCAAGCATCGTTGCGTCGTCACCACCGCCAAACAGGGAGGCAGCTTCGCGATCGATAAAGCTATATGTGACGCATTCGTTGTATCCTAACGCCGCAGCCGTGCGTTTCGCGGCCTTATTGCGTTGTTGCATTGGTGTCAGCACAGGTTTTGGCACTCCAGCCACGCGCGGCAACGGCTTACCCACAAGCTTGGTCAGTGACGCGATGCGTGCAACTTCTTCAACAAGGTCAGCTTCGCCCTGCACGTCAGGACGCCACGAAGGCACATGCGCCATCGTACCTTCAAGACGGAAACCCAATGCCGTTAGCGTCTGGCGCTGCGTGCTTTCGGGGATATCCATACCGACAAGGGATATGACGCGCTTTGCGTCCAGCTTATAGGCACGCGAAACATCAGGCACATGGCCTGCAACGATGATCTGTGACGCTTCGCCACCTGCATGATCAACGATCATCCGCACTGCATGCTCAAGCCCGTCAGGTGTGAACGACGGATCGACACCACGTTCAAACCGGTAACGCGCGTCCGAGTTTATCTTAAGCGCACGACCCGCATAAGCGATCTGAACAGGGTCCCAATACGCGCTTTCGACAAAGACATTCACAGTCTCTTCAGTACATCCGGTCGCAGCACCACCCATGATACCAGCAATGCTTTCAGCGCCATTATCATCCGAGATGATCATTTGACCCGCTTGCATCGTGTATTCTTTGTCATCAAGCGCTGTCAGCGTCTCGCCACCCTTGGCGCGATGAACGCGCAAGTTTCCTGCGACTTTGTCAGCGTCAAAGACGTGCAAAGGACGGTTCATATCATATGTGAACCAGTTGGTGACATCGACAAGAAACGAAATTGGACGCAGTCCAATGGCGCGCAATTGGGCTTGCAGCCAATCAGGGCTTGGGCCGTTTTTAACACCGCGGATTAAGCGACCTGTGAAAACGGGGCACCCATCAAGTGTGTCGGGATCGATAGAAACGGACAGTTCAGCTTTAAACTCAGCCGGGACAACTTCGACTTCGCGTTGCTTGAGTTTGCCTAAACCACGCGCCGCCAAATCACGTGCAACGCCCCGCACGCCAAGCGCGTCTGGGCGGTTTGGTGTGATTGCGATTTCAATGACCGGATCAACTTTGCTTGGATCGTTCTGCAGCAACCAGTCTGTAAAGGTCTGACCAACTTCGCCGGACGGCAATTCGATGATGCCATCGTGTTCTTCTGACAGCTCCATCTCGCGCTCAGAGCACATCATGCCAAAGCTTTCGATGCCGCGAATTTTACCAACGCCAATCGTCGTGTCGATGCCCGGAACATAAGTGCCAGGTGATGCGATCACGACTGTGATGCCCGCACGCGCATTGGGCGCACCACAGATAATCTGGGTCGGGCCGTCTTTGGTGCTGACTTGGCAAACGCGTAGCTTGTCCGCATCAGGATGTTTTTCAGCGCTTTCCACATATCCGATTGTGAAATCCGCAAGTTTTGCCATTGGATTTTCGATGCCTTCGACTTCAAGACCAAGATCGGTCAGGGCTTCTGCGATCTCATCAACAGAAGCGTCGGTTTCAAGGTGGGTTTTCAGCCAAGAGAGGGTGAATTTCATGCATTCGGTCCGGTCAATATATCAGGTTGCAACCGTCCTACCTCAAAGCGTTGGTATGTAAAAGCAGGGCCGTGAACTTGTCCTGCAGCAGTCCCAATTTCGACATAGTTTTCAGAGATTATGGCGGCGTAAATGGTCAAATTATTATCGGAAAGAGAAGTCGTAATGGAAGAAGATGAACCAGGTCGGAATTTAATCATCCTAGCCACCACGCTTATCCTACTCGCGGGATCCCTCCGGCTTTATATTGATAACCGAGAACAGGACGTCGTGGCTTTCGTGAGTGCGGCGGAAGCAGTAGCTTATTGCGACGCAAATGCAATCAATCTGGTAGGGATACGATTTGGTTGTCAAACCCCTGATGTAGTTTTGGACACACGGGTTCCTGAAGCAAGCGATGGTGTGTCGAGACTTGGAGCTGCCAAGTTCATCGCGATTGGCAATTAAGCAGGTTCTAACGAAAGCAGCTCATCCAGTTGCTGGGCAATCCACCCCCGCGGAATCAAATGTCCGCCCGGATGCAGGTCGAGCGTCACTTTGTTTTCACCACAGTCCCAAACCGTCCGTGTGAAAACCCGCTGGCCCGTTGCCGACCACTCCCCTAGGTTTGTACCGTCTTTGGCGCATCCAAAGATATCGCGCCAAAGACGTACGGGTTGGGTCGTGTCACCATCGGGACCAAACGGAAAATCAAGAACGTTGTCGCGCAATCCGTAAACTTGGCGCATTTCGGTTGGGGCCTCGTCACACGACAGAGCGTTTAGGGCGGCACTGATGCTCATCATCGCCGCGATGTCATTCCCGCTTTCGCAGGCGAACCGCCATGCCATCAGACCGCCAAACGAATATCCTGAAACGTAGATGCGGGTTGGGTCGATCGCATAGCGCTTGGCCACATCTGCCAACACGGCATCTGCGAACGCCACATCATAACTTCTGTCTTGGCGAAAATTCCAAGTTTTGTTCAGCCCGGTAGGTGCGACCAACAACACGTCACGGCGGCGCGTCGCACCTGAAATGCGCGTATGATAAACAGGGACTTTGCCGGTGCGTGCCCAGCCATGAAAGTGCAGCAAGACGGGCAGGGGCGTCATGCCATCCCAACCATCGGGTTCTTTTACATGGTATTCACGACCATCCAAGGCGCAGGGTTCCTGCCCATGACATGGTGCGCCCGGCAGGATCGAATTTGGATTGGTCTGTGCAAAACTGGCATTGGCCAAAACACACAGGGCGGTCAGCAGGAATAAACGGATCATGTCCCGCTTGTAACTGCAAATACCGCCCTGTCATCTAACGTTTTTGTGGGGTCTAATTGACCCTTAAGCTTTCAACGCCAATTGCGGTGACAACACATCAAGGCCCAGTGCTTTGCCGACTGCGAAATACGTCAATTTACCTGCATGTACATTCAGTCCGTTCAGCAGGTGTGGATCGTCCTCACATGCCTTGCGCCATCCCTTATTCGCAAGTGCGAGCATGAACGGCATCGTCGCATTGCCCAAAGCGATCGTAGATGTTCGCGCAACCGCGCCCGGCATGTTCGCCACACAGTAGTGCATGATGCCGTCAACTTCGTAGATCGGGTCTTGGTGCGTGGTGGCTTTGGACGTTTCAAAACAACCGCCTTGGTCGATTGCAACGTCAACAAGTGCCGCACCCGGCTTAAGCTCTGACAACTGCGCACGTGAGATCAGCTTGGGCGCCTCTGCACCCGGGATCAGGACGGCACCGATGATTAAGTCAGCAGCGCGTGCCAGTTCAATCGTGTTGCCCGCACTTGCGTATGACGTTTTGAACTGGCCACCAAACACATCATCAAGATAGCGAAGGCGTGTCAGCGAACGATCAAGGACCGTCACATCAGCGCCCATGCCTGCCGCGATTTTCGCTGCATGCGTGCCAACAACACCGCCGCCAATCACAACAACATTTGCCGGACCAACACCCGGAACGCCGCCCATCAGAACACCGCGACCGCCATTCGCCTTTTGCAAAGTCCACGCACCAACCTGTGGTGCCAAGCGGCCAGCAACTTCTGACATCGGCGCAAGCAGTGGCAAACCACCGCGATCATCCGTGACTGTTTCGTATGCGATGCATGTCGCACCGGATGCGATCAGGTCATGTGTCTGCGCAGGATCGGGGGCAAGGTGCAGGTAGGTGAATAGGATCTGACCTTTGCGCAACATCTTACGCTCAACTGGCTGTGGCTCTTTGACCTTCACGATCATGTCAGCCGCGGCGAAAATATCGGCGGCAGTTCCTGCAATTGCGGCACCTGCTTCGATGTAATCTTCGTCGCTAAATCCAGCACCAACGCCAGCCTGTGTTTCGATTGTGACGCTGTGGCCATTTACAACGGCCTCGCGTGCTGCGTTGGGTGTCATGCCAACGCGAAATTCTTGGGGTTTGATCTCTTTTGGGCAACCGATATGCATGAGGTGTCTCCTTCTCTCTTGGGGATACTCTGCCCTTTCGACTAGAATTTTTGCAGTAAAATGATTGCACGTTAGCGCGAACAACCGTAGTTAATTGCGCAGTACCTTAAATTTATCGAAGGATCGTGCGTGATATGGAATTAGACAGCATAGACCGCCGAATCCTGTCGGTACTTCAGGCGTCGGGGCGTATGTCCAACGCTGATCTATCCGAAAAGGTGAACCTGTCCGCGTCCGCATGCCACCGCAGGGTCCAGCGTCTTGAGAAAGATGGGTACATCCGCGACTATGTAGCACTGTTGAACCCGCGCAAAGTCGGCGTGCCAACAACGGTTTTTGTTGAGATAACGCTTTCTGGTCAAGCCGACGAAGTTCTTGATGCGTTTGAAAAAGCAGTCGCGCGGGTTCCCGATGTTCTCGAATGCCACCTGATGGCTGGGTCCGCTGATTACCTGCTTAAGGTCGTCGCCGGAGACACCGAGGATTTCGCCCGTATTCACCGCCGTTACCTCGCGACATTACCGGGTGTGGCGCAGATGCAGTCGTCCTTCGCACTTAGGACGGTGCGTCAGACAACCGCTCTCCCACTTTGATTTTTAGTACCCTAATGCGCAACCATCCTTGCGCGGATCAGATGCCCCTTCAAGAACGCCACTTTCATGCACCGCAATCGCCTGCGCCCCACCGATAGGGCCATCAGGCGTCACGACTTGATGGCCTAGGTCTGCCAGTTCTTGTTGAACCTTTGCGTCATATCCAGTTTCCACCCGCAGCTCGGGCCCTTCGGCAAAACAGCGTGGCGCGTCGATTGCGGCCTGCGCATCCATTCCGTAATCCCGCATGTTGCTGATGAACCGCGCGTGGCCCGTCGATTGATACGCACCGCCCATGACGCCAAACGGCATATAAGGCTTTCCATCTTTTTTCAGCAGTCCGGGTATGATCGTGTGCATTGGCCGCTTGCCTGCTGCAGCCTCGTTCGGATGACCCTCTTCGAGGGTAAAACCAGCGCCACGGTTCTGGAACAAAATCCCATATTTGTCCGAGGCAAGCCCTGACCCAAAGCCGTGGAAGATCGAATATATCAGCGAAACACACATGCGGTCGCTATCAACCACTGTGATGTAAACTGTGTCTTTGTGAACAGCCTCTGCCCCCGCAAGGTCAGCTGACAAAACGCGCTTAGGATCAATCAGACCCGCCAGTTTTTCCGCAGTCTCTGGTGCCAGCATATGTGCCAAACGCACCGTATGATCGGGGTCGGCAATCACGCGGTTGCGGGTGTCATAGGCCAGCTTTGTCGCCTCTGCCTCGATATGTGCGCGGGTAGATCCCATTGGGTCCAGACCAGCCAGATCAAAATACTTGAGGATATTCAGGATCAAGATCGCAGTCGCACCTTGGCCGTTCGGCGGGTGCTCGTATAGATCAAGCCCGCCATACCCGCCTGAAACGGGATCGGTGTAATTGCACGAAACATTCGCAAAATCGTCTAGCGTATGATTGCCGCCCATTGCCTTGAGTGACGCAACCATATCTTCGGCAACTTCGCCTTCGTAAAACCCCTCACGTCCGTTCATCGCTATCTTACGCAGAACCTCGGCCTGCTCCGGCGAGCGGAAGATCTGCCCTGTGCGTGGTGCTTGGCCGTCTAGCAAATAACGTTCGCGCGCGGCGCCTTGCAAATCACCTGTTAACTGCGCCCAGTCAAACGCCACACGTGGGGCGACAGGCACACCAACTTCGGCATAGTGAATGGCAGGGGCAAGTGATGCCTTAAGGCCCAACCGCCCGTAATCACGTGAAAGCGTGCAAAACGCATCAACAGCGCCGGGCAAAGTCACAGCCTCGACGCCGTGAACGGGAACCGTCTTGTGGCCAGCCGCACGCATTGCATCCGCGCTCAGCCCTGCTGGCGCACGGCCAGATCCGTTAAGTGCGACAACCTTGTCTTCACCAGCTGGGGTCATCAACACAAAGCAGTCGCCGCCAATACCAGTCATCTGAGGTTCGCAAATACCAAGCAGCACCGCACCTGCAATCGCCGCATCAACAGCATTGCCACCTGCCTCAAGCATTTGCACAGCGACCTTTGCTGCGAGGGGATGCGACGTCGCGCACATCCCGTTTGTTGCAAAAGTTGCTGAACGCCCACCGGCTGAAAAATCACGCATAAAACTGTCCCCTATTCGGATCATATCCTAGGGCATTTGAATGGCGCTTCAATGGGGGAAAGTTCGGCACCGCGCCACTGGGTGGGGGCTATAACGACGCGGTACCGAATGAAGCTATGCAGCTACAAGGATATGTATGATCACTCTGATGGGCGATTCCGTGATCTCATTGTGGCTCTTTCAGGGCTTTTCGTCCCCCAAGCACTCGCATAGGTTTATTTCAAAGTTAACAGGGGATTTCGCATGGAAAAAGTTGTCATCACAGGGGCTGCACGTACGCCGATAGGGGGCTTTCAGGGCGTATTTGCGGGCGTAGATGCCGCAACGCTTGGCGGAGCAGCAATTTCTGCCGCTTTGGCACCGCTGTCACAAACGACAGTGGACGAGGTTCTTATGGGATGTGTTCTGCCAGCGGGCATGGGCCAAGCCCCTGCGCGTCAAGCCGGCTTTGCCGCTGGTTTGACCGATGATGTTCCTGCGACCACGCTGAACAAGATGTGTGGTTCCGGCATGAAAGCCGCGATGATGGCGTTTGACACGCTTGCCTTGGGTGGCGCATCGACCATCGTGGCTGGCGGCATGGAAAGCATGACGAATGCGCCATACCTGATGCCTAAGATGCGGGCAGGCGCGCGCATTGGCCATCAGTCTGTTGTTGATAGCATGTTCCTAGACGGGCTTGAGGACGCATATGACAAAGGCCGCCTTATGGGCAGTTTCGCCGAAGATTGTGCTGAGAAATTCCAATTTACCCGCGAAGATCAGGATGCCTATGCTCTGGCATCACTCGCGAATGCGAAGGCTGCACAAGCAAGCGGTGCTTTCGCGGACGAGATCGCGGCTGTGACCCTTAAATCCCGCAAGGGCGAAACCCAAGTAATTGAAGATGAGCAGCCGGGTCGTGCGATGCCGGATAAAATCCCGCACCTCAAGCCGGCTTTTCGCGAGGGCGGCACTGTGACGGCTGCAAATGCTTCTTCCATTTCTGATGGCGCAGCTGCCCTTGTGTTGCAAACCGAAAGCACCGCGACTGGCCCGATCCGCGCAACCATCCTTGGCCACGCATCTCATGCCCAAGCCCCGGGTTGGTTCACAACTGCGCCTATTCCTGCGGCCCAAAAACTGATGGCTAAAATCGGTTGGTCGGTTGAAGACGTGGACCTGTGGGAAGTGAACGAAGCCTTCGCCGTGGTCCCAATGGCACTGATGCGGGATTTGAACATTTCGCGGGACAAGATCAATGTGAACGGCGGCGCTTGCGCATTAGGTCATCCCATCGGAGCATCGGGCGCACGGATTATCGTGACGCTTTTGAATGCTCTGGAAAAGCGCGGCTTGAAACGTGGCATCGCGGCAATCTGCATTGGTGGTGGTGAGGGAACGGCAATCGCAATTGAACGTCCTTAAGTTCTAACGCTAAAATACTAAGCAGGACGACCTGACTGAACCCTCTGAAACGGTGTCAATCGTACTCTTTAGCCCAAGGGCGAATCTTATGAATATCGACTACGACCAAATCGCCAAATCGATCGCTTCGCTTACCGAAGGTGAAACCGATACAGTTGCACTTATGGCCACGGTGGCATGTGAATTGCATCATGCGGATGACCGTTTTGATTGGACAGGTTTCTACCGCGTGACCGCGCCAGAGATGCTTAAAATCGGCCCTTACCAAGGCGGCCATGGCTGTTTGCAGATACCGTTTTCGCGCGGTGTTTGTGGCGCCGCTGCACGTACTGGTGAAACGCAATTGGTGGCTGATGTTGATTCTTTTCCCGGTCACATAGCTTGTGCATCCTCGACAAGATCCGAAGTTGTCCTGCCAGTTTGGGACGCATCGGGTGCAATAATTGCGGTCTTGGATATCGACAGCAACCAGCCAAATGCTTTTACGCAAACAGATGCGGACCAGCTCTCGGGCATCCTGAAAGCAACATTTTCAAAATAGGCTTTTAGACGCTTCGTGAAATTTTGCTTTGAAATTTCACGAAGCCATGACACAAGTTGACAGTTCCATATCAAATTGGCTGTTTAAATGTTGCATGACGTACCTTCCGACGCTCGCACTCTTGGTGCTGACTTGCGCGCGCTGCGCAAGACACGGGGGCTAACTCTTGTCGGACTTGCAGAAACATTAGGCCGTTCAGTTGGCTGGCTTAGTCAGGTTGAGCGGGACATTTCAGAACCCGCCGTATCTGATTTACGCGACATTGCACGTGCACTGGATGTTTCAATCTCAAGCCTGTTTCGCGCCGCTGCGGCACCCGGAGAAGAGGGCCTGATCGTACGTGCAAATGCGCGACGCCCTATCGGGTCACGGGTCGCAGGATCAGTCGAGGAGCTTTTGTCGCCCGACCTGACTGACGATTTCGAGATGATCCATTCAACGTTTGAGCCACGTTCGTCACTGATGACCGCCGTTTCACGACCGACCCAAGAGGTTGGGTATATCGTGTCAGGGCATCTCACACTTTGGATCGACGACACACAATTTGATCTCAGCGTTGGCGACAGTTTCCGCATTCGTGGACATTCCTACAGTTGGGCGAACCCCCATGACATCCCTTGTGTGGTGATCTGGGTGATCGCCCCACCCGTGTATTGATGGAGAAATGATATGATCAAAGGCCAATGCGAATGTGGTGCCGTAGCATTCACTGTCCCATCCGTCCGCGAGGCGGTGACCATGTGCCACTGCAAACAATGCCGCCGCATATCTGGCCATCACTGGGCTGCAACAAACGCACCTTGGGATAGCGTGACATTCACATCAGATGCGGGCTTGAAATGGTTCGCCTCGTCCGACTGGGCCAAGCGCGGCTTTTGCGGCACCTGCGGATCAAGCCTGTTCTACCGCATGAACTCCGAAGATGGCGTCGGCATTGCCGCAGGCTGCCTTGACGAACCGACCGGCCTCAAAGCTGGCAAGCACATCTTTACCGCCGACAAGGGCGATTATTACGAAATTGCGGGCGATGCCCCACAGATCAAGAAATACTAGGGAGCGAACATGTCAGATTTTCCAACTCAGGCCCGTGTGGTCATCATCGGGGGCGGCGTTGTCGGCGTTTCTACGCTTTATCATCTGGCCAAAATGGGCTGGACCGATTGTGTCTTGCTTGAAAAGAACGAACTGACTGCTGGTTCAACGTGGCACGCCGCTGGTAACTGCCCGAACTTTGCGCCCAACTGGGCCGTGATGAACATGCAGCGGTATTCGCTGGATATGTATCGCACGCTGGCTGACGACGTTGGTTATCCAATGAACTACCACGTGACAGGCGCGCTACGCTTGGGCCACACCAAAGAGCGCCGTCAAGAGTTTGAGCGCGTCGCAGGTCAAGCCCAATCAATGGGCCTCCCGCTTGAGATGATCAACATCGAAGAGATGAAGAACTTTAACCCGTTCATCGAAACACATGATCTGTCGGCCGTTCTTTGGGATCCATTGGATGGTGACATCGATCCGGCACAGCTGACCCAAGCAATGGCCAAAGGCGCCCGTGATCTTGGTGCTAAAATTGAACGCTTCTGCCCAGCGACAGGTGTTACTCAGACAGAATCTGGCGATTGGATCGTGCACACTGAAAAGGGTGATATCCGTTGCGAAAAAGTCGTCAACGCAGCAGGCTACTACGCGGCCCGCGTCGGTGAATGGTTTAAGCCATATGGCGGACGCGATGTGCCACTGACCGTCATGTCACACCAGTATTTCCTGACCGAAGAAATCGACGAGATCAAAGCTTGGTCCAAGGAAAACGGCAAAAAGACCCCAATGATCCGTGACGTAGATTCGTCTTATTACCTGCGTCAGGACAAGAATGGTCTGAACCTTGGCCCATACGAATTTAACTGCAAAGCCCATTGGGTCACGCCACAAGATCCGATGCCGCAGGACTTTAGTTTCCAGCTGTATCCAGACGATCTTGAGCGTTTGGAGTGGTACATCGAAGACGCGATGGAGCGTGTGCCTGTTTTGGGAACTGCAGGCGTTGGTCGAAATATCAACGGCCCAATCCCATACGCACCAGATGGCCTGCCGATGATCGGCCCAATGCCGGGCGTTCGGAACGCGTTCGAAGCGCATTCATTCACCTTCGGCATCGTCCAAGGCGGCGGCGCAGGCAAAGTCATCGCCGAATGGATCACCGAGGGCGAAACCGAGATGGACATGTGGGCCGTCGACCCACGTCGCTACACTGACTACGCCGATGCAGACTACTGCGAAGCCAAAGCGCTTGAGACATATGGCCACGAATACGGCATGCACTTCCCTCATAAAATGTGGCCCGCTGGTCGCGACAAAAAGCTGTCACCAAACCATGCAAGTCTGCAGGCGGCTGGTGCGCAATTTGGTGCCTACAACGGATGGGAACGCGCCAACTGGTTTGCGCATGACGGCGAAGATACGTCCGTTGAATCAACCGAGACTTGGGAACGTGAGGGCCCTTGGAAAGCTGGCATCGCACGCGAAGTCGAGGCGGCAACCAATGGCACAGCCGTTCTCGATATGCCTGGTTTCTCGCGCTATACTTTGACAGGTGAGGGCGCTGCCGAATGGCTACGGACCCAGATTTCCGGTGCTTTGCCAAAGGCTGGCCGGATGAACCTTGGCTACTTTGCAGATAGCCGTGGTCGCATCGTAACCGAGGTCACAATCATTCGTTGGGGCGAAGACGATTTCTGGTTGATGACAGCTGCTGTTGCCCAGTGGCATGACTTTGAGTTCCTGCAAAACCGCCTTGCTCCGGGTTTGACGATGACTGACATCACCAAAGAGTGGTCGACGATGATCGTCTCTGGTGCGCAGTCACGTGACCTGCTGTCCGGCATTGCCGAGGCGGATTGGGATCTTGGCTGGCTTACAATCCAAGACGGCACAATCGCGGGCAAACCAGCCAAGTTCTTCCGCATCAACTTTGGCGGTGAATTAGGTTGGGAGGTCCACACACCTTTCGATCAAAGCGCCCCAGCATATGAGGCCGTACGCGCCGCAGGTGCCACGCCGTTTGGTATGTTCGCACTGAATTCAATGCGGATCGAAAAGGGCTACCGCACTTGGAAGGGTGACTTGTCTACTGACTACACCCTTCTCGAAGGCGGGCTTGAGCGGTTCATCCGTTTCAACAAAGACCAAGACTTCCCAGGCAAAGCAGCCCTGCTCGCCGAGAAAGAGCACGGCGTTAAGCAGTGCTTTGCCACAATGACACTGGACGACGCGGGTGCAGCCGATGCGCCTTACATGTCGCCTATCTGGCATAACGGCGAAGTTGTCGGTCAGACGACATCTGGCGATTACGGGTTCCGCATTAACCAAGCTGTTGTTCTTGGCATGTTACGCACTGACCTGAACCTGCCCGGCACCAAGGTCGAAGTTGAGGTTTACGGAAACAAAGTTATGGCAACTGTCCACGCCGACGCACCACTTTGGGATGCTGACAACGCGCGCATTCGGGCGTAATGAGCGAATCGAACATAATAACTGGGCGTGCCCACCCCACAATAACGCTAACCGCTCTCACGGTGCGTGATCTTGCAAAGAACAAACACACTATGACACAAATTACCCTTCTCGATGGCGGTATGGGCCAAGAACTCATCCACCGTGCTGGCGACAAACCAACACCGCTTTGGTCAACCCAAGTGATGCGTGATCATCCGGGTCTTGTGGCGCAAGTTCACGCGGATTATTTTGACGCGGGCGCGACAATCGCCACGACCAATACATATGCCATTCACCGCGATCGCCTTAAGACAGCAGGTGTCGAAGACCAATTTGCGTCATTGCAGCAGGCCGCGATGGACGAGGCCAAAAATGCCAAACGTACCGGTACGCGCATCGCTGCTGCTATCGGCCCGCTTGTCGCATCCTACCAGCCTGACAAGCATCCTGACTTTGAAACGGCAGTGCCATTCTACCGTGAAATTGCCGAAGCGCTTGCACCGCACAGTGATCTGCTTATTTGCGAAACCGTTGCGTCCATTGAGCATGCACGCAGTGTTCTTGCGGGTACCCGCGACCTTGGCGTACCTGTTTGGCTTGCTGTGACTGTTGATGATCGCGACGGGACGAAGCTGCGTTCAGGCGAAGACATCGCCGATGTCATTGCATTGGCCGAGGCTGACGCAGCAGCGATCCTGATCAACTGTTCCTCACCCGAGGCTGTTGGTGCGGGCCTTAAGGTTCTTGCTGGTACAAAACTTCCGTTTGGTGGCTATGCAAACGGCTTCACGCAGATCACATCTGGTTTCCTCGAAGAGAACCCAACCGTTGATGCGCTGGTACAGCGTCGTGACATGGGCCCCGACGCCTATGCAGATCACGTGATGGCGTGGGTCGCACTTGGCGCCACGATTGTCGGTGGCTGTTGCGAAGTTGGCCCTGCTCATATCGCCAAGATGGCAGAGCGCCTTAAGGCCGCCGGACACGAGGTGGTATAAACACACCAATGGTAGAAACCACGATCAGCTTTGACGTGATTGTCGCTTCGGGGTTTGTCTTGACCGAGATGGCAGGCGTCGTTGATGTTCTGCGTCTCGCAAATCGGGTCACAAAGCGTGATGTGTTTGCGTGGCGGTTTCTATCAGCGGATGGTGGATTGGTTGCCAGCAGTAGTACGGCGATGGTCGAAACTTTGCCGTTGTCCACGCGCTCTGATGCGACTTACGCGGTGGTTCTTGGCAACGCGGACCCCGAACATCCGGACCTTTGGCTTTCACCGGTCATCGCGCAATACACCGCGCGCCAAACCCGCGTTGTTCTGCTTGCCGAAGCAGCAAGCCGCTATATCGCCGAGCGGGGCGATGATGGGGCAAAGCATACGACCCATTGGGAGAACCGCGCGATCCTGCTTGAGCGTCTGGGCCTGTTCGATACCAAATCGGCCCTTGTCGTGGATGACGGTGCTATCGTGACCTGCGCAGGCATGGGGGCCACGGTTGATATGGCCCTATCGCTTGCCGCCAATCACCTCACATCGGCCACGATGATGACGGTCGCCGATATTCTTCTGCACGAGCGGATCAGGCACTATAACACGCTGCAACCGTTCGGCGGACGCGAGGCATTGGCGACTGGTGATCGTGACCTCGATATCTGTGTTGGCCTGATGCAGGACAATATTGAATTTCCAATTCCCATTAGCCAAATTGCGACAGACTCCGGTATCTCAAAACGCTCGCTTGAGCGGCGGTTCCATTCGGTTTTACACACCACGCCAAACGGCTATTACCGAGAGCTTAGATTGGCAAAGGCCAACAATCTGTTGCTGAACACGGACATGTCGATCAACGAAATCGGGCTTGCTTGCGGCTTCCCCTCTGGGTTCTCGTCTGTCTACAAAGCGACGTTTGGGATGACACCAAATGCAGCACGCCGAAAAGGTCGCATTAAATAGGTAATTTGCGTCACCTTTGACGCTTTTGGTTGGTTCCGAATCTGTGGTTCGTGGAACCTGCTCATAACGCTTCGCGCTTCTAGCCTTAGGAACCTCACTATGTCCAAATCAGTCCCAACTCATGCTCGTGTTGTCATTATCGGTGGTGGCGTCATCGGTTGTTCGGTCGCGTATCACCTCGCTAAACTGGGATGGAAGGACGTCGTTCTGCTTGAACGCAAACAGCTGACATCTGGCACAACGTGGCACGCCGCGGGTCTGATTGCGCAGCTTCGCGCGACAGCGAACATGACAAAGCTCGCGAAATATTCGCAAGAGCTTTATGGGAACCTTGAGGAAGAGACTGGCGTCGCGACAGGTTTTAAGCGGGTTGGTTCCATCACCGCAGCACTGACGGACGAACGCAAAGAAGAGATCTTTCGGCAGGCGGGCATGGCCCGCGCATTTGGCGTCGAAGTCGAAGAGATCAGCCCAAAAGAAGTCAAAGAGCGCTATGAGCATCTGAACATTGATGATGTCAAAGCGGGCGTTTTCTTGCCTTTGGACGGGCAGGGCGACCCTGCCAACATTGCTTTGGCCCTCGCCAAAGGTGCCCGCCAAAACGGCGCACAAGTGATCGAGCGGACAGCAGTCACCAAAATTAACCGCGAAGGCCGCCGTGTCACATCTGTGGATTGGAACAACGGCACCGAGACTGGCCAGATCGCTTGCGACATGATCGTAAATTGCGGCGGCATGTGGGGTCACGAAGTGGGCCGCATGGCCGGTGTGAACGTGCCTTTGCAAGCGTGTGAACACTTTTACATTGTGACCGAAGCAATCGAAGGCCTTACCCAAATGCCGGTCCTGCGCGTCCCTGACGAATGCGCATACTACAAAGAAGACGCAGGTAAGATGCTGCTGGGTGCGTTTGAACCTGTTGCAAAACCGTGGGCCGTCGATGGTATCCCCGCTGATTTTGAATTCGACCAACTGCCCGAAGACTTCGATCATTTTGAACCGATCTTAGAGCAAGCAGTGAACCGGATGCCGATGTTGGCCGAGGCAGGCATCCACACGTTCTTTAACGGTCCTGAATCCTTTACGCCCGACGACGCATACCACCTTGGCCTCGCGCCTGAGATGGACAACGTCTGGGTCGCGGCAGGTTTCAATTCAATCGGTATCCAATCTGCGGGCGGGGCTGGAATGGCGCTGTCGCAGTGGATGGATGCTGGTGAAAAACCATTTGATCTTGGGGATGTCGACATCGGTCGCATGCAGCCGTTCCAAGGCAACAAGACCTATCTTGCGGCACGCGCTACGGAATCACTTGGCCTGTTGTACGCAGACCATTTCCCATTCCGCCAAAAGGCGACAGCGCGTGGCGTACGTCGCACACCATTCCACCATCACCTGCTTGAGCGCGGTGGCGTCATGGGCGAAATCGCAGGTTGGGAACGTGCAAATTGGTTTGCCCGCGAAGCCCAAGAAGCAAAATATGAATACAGTTGGTCGCGTCAAAACTTCTTTGACAACGTCCGCGAAGAACACATGTCAGTGCGCCAAAATGTCGGCATGTACGACATGTCGTCCTTCGGCAAAATCCGTGTCGAAGGCCCCGATGCGATGGCATTCATGAACTATGTCGGTGGTGGCCAATATGACGTTCCTGTCGGAAAAATCGTCTATACCCAGTTCCTGAACAAGCGCGCTGGGATTGAGGCAGATGTCACCGTCACCCGCATCGAAGAAGACTGCTATCTGGTTGTCACACCTGCTGCGACGCGCCTTGCCGACCAGACGTGGATGCGCCGGAACAAGGGCGCGTTTAACGTGGTGATCACAGATGTGACCGCAGGCGAAGGTGTGCTGGCAATCATGGGCCCACGCTCGCGCGAGTTACTGCAAGCAGTTTCTCCGAACGACTTTGGCAACGATGTGAATCCGTTCGGTACCGCACAAGAAATCGAGATAGGTATGGGCCTCGCGCGTGTGCATCGCGTGACCTATGTTGGCGAACTAGGTTGGGAAATCTACGTAGGCGCCGACCAGTGTGGCCACGTGTTTGAAACCCTCGCCGAGGCAGGTTTTGATTTTGGGTTGCGTCTGTGCGGCATGCACATGATGGACACTTGCCGGATGGAAAAGGGCTTCCGTCACTTTGGCCATGACATCACGTCCGAGGATCACGTCCTCGAGGCGGGCCTTGGCTTTGCTGTCAAAACTGACAAGCCTGACTTTATCGGGCGCGACGCCGTGCTGCGCAAACGCCAAGAAGGTCTAAGCATGCGTCTTGTGCAATTCAAGCTGACCGATCCCGAGCCGCTTTTGTACCACAACGAGCCTATTTTGCGTGATGGCGAAACAGTTGGCTACTTGTCATCGGGCGGCTACGGCCACCACCTTGGTTCGGCCATTGGCATGGGCTACGTGCCGTGCGCACAACCCGGCGAAAAGCCTGCGGAAATGCTTGCCTCATCATATGAGATCGATGTGATGGGAACGCGGGTTAAAGCCGAGGTAAGCTTGAAACCATTCTACGACCCGACAGGCGAACGTGCGAAGGTCTAAGAATTTAAAAAGCCTCCATTCTTAATGGAGGCTTTTTTCTTGCCGAAAACACAAAATGGAATGCTCGCAAAGGCTGTTTTGCGGGCGCATGAACTGCGCTCGCAAAACGTATTGCTTACTCGCCGCTTGTTCCCAATGCGTTCAAGCCTTTGAGGATATCAATGGCATAGGCCAGTTGGTAATCCTCTTCACGTAGGTCTGCAGCAGCCTGTGCCCGCTCACGATCTTCTTGAATCTGGCGGATCTCGTCTTCGGTCAGGCTGTCGTTATCAAGTGACCCGCGCAGGTCCGCTTCTGAACGGAATGTGCGTGTTTCCTCTTCTTCTGCGTTTTCGTCCACTGGCTGTGGGCGTGGCTGCTCTACAATGATGTCGGGCGAAATACCAAGCGCTTGGATGGAGCGGCCAGACGGCGTGTAATACCGTGCAGTTGTCAGGCGCATCGCACCATCACCACGCAAAGGTACAACTGTTTGAACAGACCCTTTGCCGAATGACTTTGTACCGACAACAATTGCGCGACGATGATCTTGCAATGCACCAGCAACAATTTCTGACGCTGAGGCAGAGCCACCATTGATCAAAACAACGATTGGTTTGCCTTCGGCCAGATCACCAACCTGCGCATTGAAACGGTCACCATCCTGCGGATCACGGCCACGGGTTGATACGATTTCGCCTGCATCAAGGAACGCATCCGAGACGTAGATCGCTTGGTTTAGCAAACCACCTGGATTGTTACGAAGATCAAGCACGATACCGTCGATGGCATCGATGCCGCCAGCTTCTTCGATCTGCTTGGCAAGACCCTCTTGCAGGTTCGGGAATGTCTGGTCGTTGAACGTCGTGACACGCAGAACAACTGCGTTGCCTTCTGTCCGTGTACGTACTGCAGTCAATTTAATCGTGTCGCGGATGATTGAAACTTCGAATGGCTCTGGGTCGCCTTCGCGTACAACAGTGATAATAATCTCAGACCCGATAGGACCACGCATCAATTCGACAGCGTCATCTAAGGTTAGACCCAGCAGGCTTTCACCGTCCACAGCAGTAATGAAATCGCCGGCCAACATGCCCGCATCGTCAGCAGGTGTGCCGTCCATCGGTGACACGACTTTCACAAAGCCTTCTTCTTGGGTGACTTCGATACCAAGACCGCCAAACTCGCCACGTGTTTGTACGCGCATGTCTGCCGCGTCATCAGCAGAAAGATAGCTTGAGTGCGGATCAAGCGATGTCAGCATGCCATTGATGGCCGCCTCGATCAGCTCTTTCTCATCCACGTCTTCAACATAACCAGAGCGGATACGTTCAAAAATATCGCCAAACAGGTCAAGCTGCTCATAAACCGAAGCATTGCTTTCGGCTTCTTGTGCGATCAGAGGGCCTGCCACTTGTGTGGTCAAAACCAAGCCTAGAACTGAACCACCAGCTGCAGCCATCAACAGTTTTTTCATGTTTCTTCCTATCTCACGTCCAAAGCAAACCATGTTGCAGGATTTACCGGACCTTGCCCTTCTCTTACCTCAAGATAAAGGGTCTGTGTCTGGGTCCCAGCGGTATTAGCGCCAGATTGGGTAAAATTCGTGTCAACATCAGGCTGATCTCCGCCCAAAAGCCCGATCGGCGACCCCGCTGGGATCACCTCGCCGGGGGTGCCGTACACTTCGTTTAATCCCGCTACTACAAATAGTACGTCCGCAGCAGGCTCTAAGATCACAACGTTTCCGTAATCAAGCAACGGACCGCGAAACAAAATCGTTGCAGGAACAGGGCTGGTCACCAAAGCCCGAGGGCGCGCAGCGATAATCACACCAGGACGCACAACACCGGCGGCATCAGCAGAATTATATCCGCGCAGGATTTGGCCCTGCACAGGCAAAGGCAAATCGCCTTTGATGGCGCTTGCTTGGATCGTTGTCTCGCGACCATTTAAGAACGCATCTTTTAGGCCTGCCGCGAACCCCTCAAGCGTTTGGGTGCTGGCAATAAGAAGCGCTGTTTGCACGCCGTCTTCGCTAAACCGCTGCGGCAGATCTGTGCGTTCTTGGATCGCAAGGCTAAGTGCTGCACGCGCTGTCTGCGCCCCTTCAAGGCCGTCTTGCAATGTCGCCGTAGCGCTTGCCTGTATTGACCGCAACAAAGCGACTTCCTCTAGCTGTAGACGCAATGCGTCCACTTCACTCTGCAGTGCTGGTGTGACCTCGGCCAAAATCATTCCAGAACGCGCCGTACCTGTAGGGCCAGTCGGGTGTAACAGCAGCAATGGCGCAGGCGCGCGGCCGATGGACTGCAGAACGCCCAGCAGCCGTGACACATTCGCGCTTTTGCCCGCTAGTCGTGTCTGGATGGTCTGTTCGCGGATCGTCGCACGCCGCAGGCCATCACGCATTGCGATCAGCCCGTGCTCATAAGCTTGCACCGTTTCCGTCAATGCTTTGACCCGATCACGCGCACCGTCGGCTGCGACCAGCTGACCTTGAACGGCGGCAAGACGTTCAGCCGCGGCTTGGGCAACAGCAACAGAATCGTCCTGCGCATAGCTTGGCAAAGCCAATAAACATAAAAGAGCAGCGAGGCGGATCATCGTTGGATCAACGTTTTGCCGGTCATCTCGGCAGGTAACTCCAGACCCATCAGGTCCAGTAAAGTCGGCGCAAGGTCGGCCAATCGTCCATCACGCAGCGTGACGTCCGCAGGTCCGCCGACCAATGCGACCGGTACAGGGTTTAGTGTATGCGCTGTGTGTGGGCCACCAGTTTCAGGATCAATCATCGTTTCGCAATTGCCGTGGTCAGCCGTCATGATCATCGCGCCGCCAGCCTTTTCAAGTGCGGCAAGCACCTTACCAAGGCCCGCATCAACCGCCTCGCATGCGGCGACAGCAGCAGCAATATCACCAGTGTGGCCAACCATGTCGGGGTTCGCGAAATTCGTGACGATCAGGTCATAGCCGTCTTCGATTGCGCCCACGAACGCGTCAGTGACTTCGCCTGCCGACATCTCAGGCTGCAGATCGTATGTCGCGACTTTGGGTGACTTGGGCATAAAACGGTCTTCGCCGTTCTCTGGCACCTCGACACCGCCGTTCAAAAAGAACGTCACATGTGGGTACTTCTCGGTTTCGGCCAAACGGAACTGGCGTAATCCTTTGGAAGCCACCCAAGCACCAAGGGCATTCACCACAGGCGTTTTGGGAAACACAGCTTTGTACCATGCATTATGTGCTTCGGAATAATCTACCATGCCCAGCCGCGCGGTTAGGGCAGGGGCCGCGCCACGTGCGAAACCATCGAAATCAGGATTGCCAATCGCCTCTAGGATTTCACGCGCACGATCAGCGCGGTAGTTCAGCATGAACACACCGTCGGCAGCGGTCATGCCTTTGTAGCCATCCAGCACAGTTGGCTTAATGAATTCGTCAGTCTCATCTCTCGCATAGGCCTGAGAAACAGCAAGCTCGGCATTTGCAGATACCTCTCCCTCGGCTGAAACTATTGCACCGTAGGCCATGCTGACACGGTCCCAACGGTTGTCACGGTCCAGTGCAAAATAGCGTCCTGAAACAGTCGCGATAAAAGCACCATCAGGCAGGTCATTCTGGAGCGAAGCAATGAATACATCCGCAGATTTTGGCGCGACATCACGCCCGTCGGTAATTGCATGGACGGCAACGGGAACGCCTGCAGCTGTAATGACACGGACTGCTGCGATCAGATGCGTCATCTGCGAATGCACGCCGCCATCAGACACCAAACCCATAAGATGGGCAGTGCCACCACTTTGCTTAAGTGTACTGATAAAGTTTTGCAGGGCATCTTGCGACGCAAACGTGTCAGTCGCGATCGCATTATCGATTTTGACCAAGTCCATAGGCACAACACGACCAGCGCCAATGTTTGTATGTCCAACCTCAGAATTGCCCATCTGCCCCTCGGGCAAACCTGCATCGCGGCCATGGGTTAGTAACTGCGCATGCGGGCCCTGCATAACGCGATCAAAATTGGGTGTCTTCGCCAGATAAGGCGCGTTGCCTTTTTGGACGTCGGACAGTCCCCAGCCGTCAAGAATACATAAAACAACAGGCTTTGGCGCTGACATCGATCACTCCCATAGAATACTAACGTTGATCTAACTGATCTTGTGCAAGTCTTCCAGATTCATCTGGGTATCAATCGACCGTAATCAATATATCAAACCCGATGATACGGACCGCCGGACAGAATTGAGGCCGCACGGTACAACTGTTCAGCCAACATCACCCGCACAAGCATATGCGGCCAAACCATCTTTCCAAAGCTAAGCGAGGCATCAGCGCGCGCGCGCAGCTTAGGATCAACTCCGTCAGCACCGCCGATCACAAATGTGACATCTTGCCGACCTTGGTCGCGCCATCCGCCTAGGCGATCCGCGAACACAGGTGACGTCATGACGTCGCCGCGTTCATCCATCACACAAATTAGGGACCCCGTGGGAATAGCTTTTTCCAGCAAAACTGCTTCGGCTGCCATGCCGCCACCTTTTTTGTCCTCAACCTCGATCAGGTTTGCAGGCCCAAGGGCCATGCTGCGTCCGGTACGGTCAAAACGGGTCAGGTAGTCATCATAAAGTTCGCGCTCGGGCCCTTTTCGCAAACGGCCCACAGCGCAGATATGTACGCGCATCGCGGTTTATTAGTCGGATGCAGTTGCCGTGCTCGGCATCCACATCTTTTCCAACTGATAAAACTCGCGGACTTCTGGGCGGAAGATATGGACGATCACGTCGCCTGTATCGATCAGAACCCAATCGCCAGTTTCGCGGCCTTCCATTTTCGACAAAATGCCGAACTCGGATTTGACCTTATCGGCCAGCTTTTCAGCCATACCCGATACTTGGCGCGAAGAGCGACCAGAAGCGATGATCATATAATCACCCATCTCGGACTTGCCACGCAAGTTGATCTGGACGACGTCCTCGCCTTTGCTTTCGTCAATTGACGAAAGAATAGTCGCGAGAATGCTCTCGCTGTTTGCTTGCTGATTGCCGCTCATTGCAGCGGCGTTCGGCTGGGCTGCGTCAGCAACCGATGTGGATAAAGACAGTTCATTGTCCCCCGTCGCGCGCCGAAAAATATCAAGAGCTTTGGCCCCGGCGCGAGGCTCATCACAAAAATAGGGGACCCACAGGTGTTTTTCAACCGGCTAGAGATTCTATTCATTGTGGGGCTGTCTGCCCATCGCGCGAACTAATCAAGGGCTTCAATCAGAGTTTTGCCCAAAATCACCCGCATAAGTGGCAGAAATGGACCACCAAACGACCGCCGCGCCACAACCTAAGCTTGGTGGTCCATTTTGAACGCATTCACTGACCCGCGCCTGTCAGAACAAACGCAACTTCGTTACGACGTTTCCAAGGAAGCGTGAGCGGATCATCGTAGAAATAGTACGAAGGGTCATCACTGATGCTCAGCCCCTCTGCCTCGGCGATTTGCCGCAGATTTGAGGTCTGCAAATTCAACGCGTCGGTTCTGCCCCATCCAGAAAACCGCAGAACCAACTGCCGCTCTGGCGGGACCTCAACAAAACGGATGGTGTCAGCCTTTGGCGCCGGCAATGTCTCAAGCGTGTATTGGGATGGCATCGTAAACGTGACCGTCCAAAGATCATCCTTTCCGCCAGTTTGCGAAACCGGCGATGTCATCGCGATACTTTCAGAAGGGCGCTGGGCTACGGGCGACGTCATATCGACCGAGGCGGATGATGTGTTACCGCCAAAAATGTAATTGGCCAACACGCCAAAGCCACGGCTAAGGGCCGCTGACTGATCACCACGCACCGTAACTTTGGCGTTGATATAGCTGCCGTACAACCGGATCTCAGCGTCACCGATAACGCGTTCAACCTGATACGGCGGGGCCTCGTATCCGCGATAGGCCGTCTCGGCCTCAACCGTTGTTGTGACTGCACCAAATCCCATTGCGACAAAGGCCGCGCGTGAAAGAACATTCGCCATTCAATTACTCCTTAGTGAATAAGAAGTAGGTCAGGTTACGCGTTTGGCAATTTATCGGGTTTCATCGGCCTTCGCCTGAAACATCGTCACTTCGCGCTGCGGGAACGGGATCGAAATACCGTTTTCAGCAAATGTATCCCAAAGCGCGAGGAACACATTGCCGCGAATGTTGGTCAGACCACCCGTCGGGTCTTCGATCCAGAACCGTAGGATATAATCAACCGAGCTGTCGCCGAAACCCACAACATGGCAAACCGTCGGACGGGTTTTCAGAACGCGATCCACGCTTTGTGCAGCCTCAATCGCGAGGCGACGCACGTCATGCGGATTGTCCGAATAGGCCGTGCCAAAGTTGATATCAAGTCGCACAAAATCGTTCGAATGTGACCAGTTAACAACCTGCCCAGTGATCAGGTCTTCGTTCGGGATCAGGTATTCTTTGCCGTCGCGGGTCACAACCGACACGTACCGCGCACCCAAAGAGTTGATCCAGCCAAACGTACTGCCAAGGCTGATCACATCACCTGGCTTGATCGATTTATCCAGTAGGATGATCACACCAGACACAAGGTTCGACACCACCTTTTGCAGGCCAAAACCAAGACCCACACCAATTGCGCCCGACAGCACCGCGAGGCCCGTCAGATCAATGCCAAGGGATTTGACCCCGATAAAGAACGCAGCCGCGTAGAACACGACCTGCATGACCTTTACGATCAAAACCTGCATCGACGGGCTAATATCTTCGTTTGTGCGAATGCGGTTTGACGTGGTTTTCGTCATGAAATTTGCAAGCGCGATCAGCACGCCCAAAATCACAACAGACTGCACCAACAGCAGCATTGAGAAACGGAACCCACCAACGGTGAAACCCGCACTCTCAAGCAGGTTTTCGGCCTGCGCCGTTAGCCCCAAAATATACAAGGCGATGTAGGTCCACGCACCATACCGCACAATTTTGCGCAGCGTCGGGCTTTTGACTAGTCGGGTGATGAAGACGACGAACAACCAGCCAAACGCAAGCGCGCCTATGATGCTAAGCAGATAGCTGCGGCTTGGCCAAGTGTATTCACGCATCGCATAAATCGCGGTCCAGATCAGAATAACAAAGAATATCGGACGCAGGCGCATATGAATGACGGCAAGGATGCGCAGCCGCCATTTTGGCCAATCCTTACGATTTGCCATCCAATTTCGGATCGGCGGGCCCAAAATCGCAACAAGGCAATGCGCCAAGATGAACAGGCCCAAGGCGATCAGGATTTGATAAAGGTTCCATGGCCTAAACATGCTCATCACAAACATCTCGGCTTGGACGAACAGATTTTGCCCTACAGCCGTCGCTTGTTCGATCGCTATTTCGACCTGCTGGGCTGAATTGCTGTCTTCGGTGCCGTTAGGCTGCGTGTGCTCTGCCAATGGTGGGCCCCTTTGTTGCGACATTACGATTGCACGCCAGATAGCAGGGAATCAAGCATGGGTAATTGCGCTTCCAACCATGATTTTTAGGCGTTTTGCCCCATTTCCTAAGCATTCCAAACACCCGCAGCCCTTGCGAGAGAGCCATATGGTGTATATCTACCCCTCATGGATATGGTTTTTGACATGGACGACCGCGCACGCCTGCCTTGGCGTTTTTTCGGTGCGTCTTGCGCAATTCTCATTAACGGCTAACGCCGTTCCCGCTCGCATTACCCTTTCATGAAAATCACCAACACGGGAGAGGACCACATGTCCCCCACAACGCTATATGACAAAGTCTGGGATGCTCATCTCGCCCACGAGGCCGAAGATGGCACATGCCTTCTGTATATTGACCGCCACTTGGTTCACGAAGTGACGTCACCGCAGGCCTTTGAGGGTCTGCGCTTGTCAGGCCGCACTGTGCGCCGCCCTGATCAGACAATCGCTGTGCCTGATCACAACGTGCCAACCACGCTTGATCGCGCGAATGCCAAAAGCATGACCGAGGACAGCCGCATTCAGGTTGAAGCCCTCGACACAAACGCCAAGGAATTTGGTCTGCACTATTACCCAGTGACGGACGTCCGTCAGGGTGTCGTGCACATCGTTGGACCAGAGCAGGGTTGGACCCTTCCTGGTATGACAGTTGTTTGTGGCGACAGCCACACAGCGACACACGGCGCGTTCGGCTCGCTTGCCCACGGTATCGGTACGTCCGAGGTTGAGCATGTTTTGGCCACGCAAACGCTGATCCAGAAAAAGTCTAAGAACATGAAGGTCGAGATCACTGGCAAACTGATGCCGGGTGTGACTGCCAAAGACATCACAATGGCTGTGATTGGTGAAACCGGTACTGCCGGTGGTACTGGTTACGTGATCGAATATTGTGGTTCTGCGATTGAAAGCCTGTCTATGGAAGGTCGCATGACCGTCTGTAACATGGCAATTGAGGGCGGCGCACGCGCAGGCCTGATCGCACCTGACCAAACAACATACGACTACTGCATGGGCCGCCCGCACGCACCAAAGGGTGCCGAGTGGGAAGCTGCTGTTGCGTATTGGAAGACGCTTGTCACAGACGAAGGCGCGCATTTCGATAAGGTTCTGACGATCAAAGCCGAAGACATCGCACCACTGGTCACTTGGGGCACATCGCCCGAGGACGTTCTGCCAATCACTGGCGTTGTCCCTGCACCAGAAAGCTTTGAAGGCGGCAAAGTAGGCGCTGCACAGCGTTCAATTGAATATATGGGCCTGACCGCTGGTCAAAAGCTTTCAGACATCGAAATCGACACCGTCTTTATCGGGTCTTGCACAAACGGACGGATCGAAGACTTTCGCGCTGCCGCTGCAGTCCTGAAGGGCAAAAAGATCAAGGACGGTATGCGCGCTATGGTCGTGCCCGGTTCAGGTCTTGTGCGCGCACAGGCCGAAGAAGAGGGCATCGCCCAAATCTTTATCGATGCGGGTTTCGAATGGCGTCTGGCTGGATGTTCAATGTGTCTTGCAATGAACCCAGACCAGCTCAAGCCAGGCGAGCGTTGTGCGGCGACTTCAAACCGTAACTTCGAAGGCCGTCAGGGCCGTGGCGGACGTACACACCTGATGTCACCTGCGATGGCTGCGGCTGCTGCGATTACGGGCAAACTGACTGACATTCGGGATATGATGTAATGGCAATCGGTCGCCGGAACTTTCTGGGTATGTTGGGTGCTGCTGTGGCGGCGCCTTTGATCCCTATGGTGGCTCCGGCGGCTGGCTATTCGCGTTCAACTTATGAACTTGCGATTGCGCATGCTAAGCGGTTTCCGCTGGTTAGCGTCAGTGGCATGTCCAAGCGTATTGGTATTCTGGCCCCACAGGCCGAAGCGATCATCTCCGAGATGTCTTCAGAAGGCATTGTAGGGGTAATCAATCCAACGCGCCCGGGCACAGTGCGTGCCTCAAGCAACATTTTTACCAATGACGTTTGGGGTATTAAGAAAACATCGAAACCACGCCCAACCGAGGTCGCATCCAAAGCCAAGTCGCGCCAGCATAAAATGCAGGCAAAGTCCGCGACGGTGGATGCAAACATTGATCTTATGCTCGCACATTTGCGCGAACTCAGTGTCTCTCGTGGGATGACTTTGCATCCCCGTTGTTTTGCCTAGGAGAAAGGGTCGCTATGAAACGTCGTAACTTTCTGCAATTCCTTGGTGCCGCAATCGCAGCCCCAGCATTGCCAGCTATTGCACCTGCTGCAACGGCTGCGACGTACAATCGCTACTCTTACGGTTTGGCCGTCTTTCATGCCCGCACCCGCGCGCATGTCAGCGCACGTGGCATTGCCTACTGCTTAAAGGTCCCAGTGGCCCAAGCCGAGGCTATGATCGCCGAGATGACAACAAACGGACTTGTGAAACCTGTCTTTGGGGCAGGGGGCAACGTACGCGCTGTTAGCTACATTCTTAGGCCAGATGCTTGGGGGCTTGATGCCGCCAATCGTAAGGCCCGCTCTGAAACACGCAAAACCCGCAAGACAAGCCGACAGCAAGCCAACAGCGATACGATGATGGCGCACCTGCACCAGTTATGCCGCGACTATGGCATGACACTCAGCCCGCGCTGCGGCGCGACTGTATAAGGAGACAATGATGCAACGACGTAAATTCCTTGGCCTCTTTGGTGCCGCTGTCACTGCCCCCTTTGTTCCTGCTCCGGCATTCGCTGCAGCAGCGCAAAAGGTGACGTATAGCCCCGCGGCGGTGCATGCTGCGATCTACTACGCACAGTCGCGTGCAGTGTTTAGCGTTTGGGGCTTGTCAAAGGCTGCAAATCTAAACGTGGCGCAGGCGGAATTGTTGATGGGTGATCTGGCGAAACGTGGCGTGTTGGGTCCATTGCAGGGCACAACATACGGCGGGCGCTGGGCAACAAGCAAAGTTCTGCTCAGCGATAAGCTTGCACTGACCAAGGCGCGCCGCCTTGCACGCGAAAAGAAACTGACGGTGGAGGCCAATCAAAAGCGCTTCACCCAACCCGACCTTTCAAAACTCATCGCGCATTTACGTGGGATCTGCCTCGATAACGGCATGACACTTCACCCGCGCTGCGCTGCATAACACCGATCAATAGGACCGAACCCATGGAAAAATTCACTTCACTTAGCGGCATCTCTGCCCCGATGCCTTTGGTCAATATCGACACCGATATGATCATCCCAAAGCAATTCCTGAAAACGATCAAGCGTTCTGGTCTTGGTGCGAACCTTTTCGACGAGATGCGCTTTAATCTTGATGGCACCGAAATCGCTGACTTCGTTTTGAACCAACCTGCCTACCGTGACGCATCGATCCTTGTCGCTGGCGATAACTTTGGTTGCGGCTCCTCACGTGAACACGCGCCTTGGGCTATTGCTGACTTTGGCATCCGTTGCGTGATCTCAACCAGCTTTGCCGACATCTTTTATAGCAACTGCTTTAAGAACGGCATCTTGCCGATCATCTTGCCAGAAGATCAGCGCGAAGCTGCGATGGCTGACGCCCAAAAAGGCGCGAACGCCCGCATCGAAGTCGACCTTATGGCACAAACGGTCACATTGTCAGACGGCACAGTCTTTCCGTTCGAAGTGGACAGCCACAAGAAGCATTGCTTGCTCAACGGTCTCGACGACATCGGCCTGACAATGGAAAAGGCTGCAGCAATCGACACGTTTGAGGCCGCCGCTGCAACGTCGCGTCCTTGGGTCTAAACAGCAAAAACCTGCCGTGCCCAATTTAGTTGGGCGCGGCAAAGCCCTACTTTGTTAGGCAAATGCAGCCAGAACTGGCTCAAACTCCAAAACATTTTAACTTGTTAGACACTCAAGCACTGCGAAGCTTGCGTGGAAAAACGGCGTACACACAACATCTTGTGCTGTGTTCACGCCAGACTTTTTGCAGGCTGGAAATGGTTGCAATCGCGCACCAGTCCCGCCGCAAAACCGCCGCAGTTTGTTGGTCTGACAAGAGGGAGCCTTGATGGCTCACCGCAAAATGGGCAGAAAGATGTCAATATTGAGGCAACCTGCAAAACAAACGCAGGATCAGAACGGAACAAGGAAGCGGCATCGTATCGCGTCCGGCCGGATTGAGGGTAAAAAGGCAGTGTATTCACGCTTAACAGGTGCTGTGCTACGCGCAGTGTTGGTGATTTTAATGATCGTCACTCCTTCCGCTCTTTTGAGCGATGCAGGGTTTGAGACGATTCAAGTCGTAACTTTGGTCGCGCTTTTCGCGGCCATCTTCACTATTGCTGAATACAGTACAGCCAGCCCAAGTCTTGTCGAATTCCGCGATGCGCCGCCGTTCAATCGCGTGCGCTTTAGTGCGCTTTTTGGATCAGTCCTTGCATTGTCCATCATCTTTCGTGGTGCCGAAGATCCATCCACTTTCACCCAGTTTTTCCAAGTCATTGGCGAACGCATTGGGGCGTCGATCGACTTCCCCTACTCTCCAGTTCGCTTGATGATCGTCATGATGCCCGACAATACAGACGCCGCTACTTTGACGTCGCTGCGTACCGCCGCTGGATTGTCCTACTTCATCTCGTTGATCTCATTGGCGGTGTTTGTCGTGCTTTTGCATCGCAACCGCTGGCCGCGCCGCAATGGGCAGTTCAACGTGTGGGTAAACCTGCCGACTTTCGACCCAACAGCGGGTGGTGATGTGGTTGAGCGTTTGAACCGCGATAGCCAAGTTAACCTTATCTTAGGTTTCTTGCTGCCATTCATGATCCCAGCAGTGCTAAAGTTTACGGGTAATATCATTAGCCCGCTTAGCTTTCAGGACCCGCATACTTTGATTTGGGCAGTCACCGCATGGGCCTTTTTGCCAGCCAGTTTGTTGATGCGTGGCGTCGCTCTCAACCGTGTGGCGCAGATGATCTATTTGCAGCGCAAAAAAGCATACGCCGCCGCAGTCAAAAAAGGCATGCAGTTGGCTTAATCGCCGCTTTTTGCACGGTCCTAGCAACAGCTCTTTCAGCCGAAACCATTCGTGTCGCGACCTATGCTGCCCCGCTTAGCCGGAATGGCCCCGGCTTGTTGCTGCGTGATATTCAGCGTGACGAAGATCCTAGCATCACCGCGATCATATCAGTCATCCAAACGATAGACCCCGATATCCTTTTGCTGACTGACTTTGACTATGACGCAGATCACCTTGCGCTAGGCGCGTTTGCCCAAGCATTGGGCGGCTATTCACATACATTCACGACCGAGCCGAACACAGGCCAAGCCACGGGGCTTGATCTGGATGAAAACGGATATTTAGGCGATGCGCGTGATGCGATGGCCTATGGGCGGTTTTCGGGCGATGGCGGCATGGCGATCCTATCGCGCTTTCCCATCGGTAAGGTGTCAGACCTGTCGGCAACTTTGTGGCGCGATGTGCCCGGCGCGACCCTGCCGGTTCATAGTCAGGCAGAGAAGGTCTATGGGATCCAGCGGCTATCCAACGGCGGACATTGGATAGTCCCTGTTACAACGCCGGACGGTCCGCTATCGCTGCTGGCGTTCTCCGCATCGCCTCCGGTTTTCGACGGACCCGAAGATCGCAATGGTCTGCGCAATCGCGATGAGTTGCGCATGTGGAACCTTGTCCTAGATGGGTATGCTGGCGAAACGCCAGCGCACTTTGTGATTGCTGGAAATGCGAACCTAGATCCTGTTGATGGCGATGGTTACGCAGAAGACATGGCCGCGTTCTTGGCCGATCCGCGTTTGCAAGCCCCACAGCCGACCAGCGAGGGGGCAATGCGTGCGGCCGATCCCGATCACCTTGGCAACCCTGCACATGACACCGCAGATTGGCCAGATACCCGCCCTGGAAACTTGCGGGTCAGCTACGTCCTGCCTGCAGCAACATGGACGGTCACAGGGGCAGGCGTGTTCTGGCCCGCCCCCGATAATCCTCTCATCGCTATATTAGGCGATGACGGACTTTTGGCCGGACCGCACCGGTTGGTCTGGGCTGACATCACCCGCTAGCCCAGCCAGCATCGCGGTCTGGTCATCCGTCGCCGTAAAGTCAGGCAGCAGACGGTTGAATTTCTCAGAGCCTAGCCAGTGTGGCATATCGTTAAGATATCGCATTTCCTTAAACTCTCGCATCATCTCGGAAAACGGTGCCATCAACGTGACCGCGATCCACGGGAAACGGCTGATCTTTGCAGGGCGCCCCAACCGTGCCGCAACCGCATCGCGCAGCCTTTCCATGCTGAACGTATGACCCGGGAAAGGTACGTCTTCAAACGTCGCAAGCAGGCCGCGTTTCTCAGCCAGCATCACCGCGGCCTGCGCCCAGTCAGGCAAATACGCATGCGATTGCGGGATGTCTGTCCGGCCTAGCGTCGTCACAACACCCTTATGCCCGTCCTTTAGGATCAACATCGATTGCACGTCACCTTCCCGATTTGGATCAAGAAAATTCCCCGCACGCAGCAGGATCGTTTGCACACCAGCCGCACGGTAGGCGTCTTCCATCTCAACCCTGATCTTGCCCTTACGGGTCTGCGGTTCTTGCGGTGTGTTTTCGTCGAACAACCCGCCTCGGTCGCCAAAGTTATAAACGTTGCCCGGCACGATCACTGTCGCACCACTGGCCTTTGCTGCAGCGATCACCTGATGAGTGATGGCAGGAATTGTGACAGCCCAATTGTGATATTTCGGAGGGTTCAGGCCATTCACGATCACATCGGCACCCATCGCAGCGGCAGTCATATCGCCGGTGCTGCGGTCATAATGGCGTACGGTCCAGCCCGCATTCCAGAACGCCTCTGCGCTGTGCTTACCGATCTTTCCGTTACCGCCCAAAATCAAAACTGTCTGTGTCATGGTCTTTCCTTTCGTTTGCTGCTCGGAAATTGACGTATTCAGTTTCGAAAATAAATTGCCTGAAATTGCAGATCATGTATTCATTTGTGAATGGATAAACCTTTGCACACCCTCGACTGGTCTTTGGTTCAGGCCTTCCTTGCGGTCGCGGAAACCGGCAGTCTCTCGGCTGCTGCCCGCAGTCTGAACGCAAGCCAACCCACGCTTGGTCGCCAGATCAAAGCGATGGAGGCACAGCTTGCGGCTGATCTGTTCCACCGTGCGCCGCGTGGTTTTACGCTAACGACGACGGGGATGGCCCTTGTCTCTCCGGCCAAGGCGATGCGCGACGCGGTGCATCAAATCTCACTGACGGCTGCGGGCCAAACTGCTGACCTCGAAGGGACCGTGCGGATCACGGCAAGCACCGCAACCTCGTGCTATCACCTGCCAGCCATCATCGCTGACATCCGCCGCGCAGAACCCGCTATCGCAATTGAACTGGTGCCAAGCGACGAAAGCCGCAACCTTTTGTACCGAGAGGCCGACATCGCTGTACGTATGTACCGTCCCACCCAACTTGATCTGGTGACCCAGCATGTTGGCGATATCGGACTGGGCGTTTTCGCCGCCAAAAGCTATATTGCAGAGCGCGGTCACCCCACTAGTCCCGAACAACTTTTGGAGCATGACTTTGTTGGATACGACACGAATCCCGCAATCTGGAAAGGGTTCGCCCTAGCCGGTTTCGACGTCACGCGTGATTTCTTTAAAACGCGATGCGATGACAATATCGCCTATTGGGAGCTGGTCCGCGCAGGCTGCGGCATCGGTTTTGCGCAGGGCGACGTGGGCCGCGCCGACCCATCTATTCAAGAAATCGAACTTGGTTTTCCAATTCCCCCATTGCCCGTCTGGCTGACCGCACACGAGGCCATGCGCCAAACACCTCGCATCCGGCGGGTTTGGGACTTGCTGCTTGCTGGGCTTAAGCCGCTGGTATCTTGATCCCAGCGTCTGAAACGGCTAGGGCGACGGTAACAATTTCAGACCAAAGGTAGTCCAATGTCGCACCCATCTCTCCTCATTCTTGCCGGTGACGGCATCGGCCCCGAAGTCATGGCGCAAGTGAAGCGGATCATCGGCTGGTACGGTGACAAGCGCGATATGGCGTTTGACGTCTCCGAAGACCTCGTTGGTGGTGCTGCATATGACAAGCACGGTGTGCCTTTGCACGACGACACAATGGCCAAAGCCCAAGAGGTGGACGCGGTTCTGCTGGGTGCTGTTGGCGGACCTAAGTATGACGATCTCGACTTTTCGGTTAAGCCCGAGCGCGGCCTGCTGCGCCTGCGCAAAGAAATGGACCTGTTTGCAAACCTGCGCCCTGCGCAGTGCTTTGACGCATTGGCTGACTTTTCATCATTGAAGAAAGACATCGTTGCGGGTCTCGACATCATGATCGTCCGCGAACTGACATCAGGTATCTACTTTGGTGAGCCGCGCGGCATCCACATCGAAGACAACATGCGTGTTGGTGTGAACACCCAGCGCTACACCGAGGCCGAGATCGAGCGCGGCGCACGCGCTGCCTTTGAACTTGCGATGAAGCGCGACAAGCGTCTTTGCTCAATGGAAAAAGCCAACGTCATGGAATCGGGCATCTTGTGGCGCGATGTTGTGACCGAAGTGCACGCCGACTATCCTGAGGTTGAGCTGTCTCATATGTACGCCGACAACGGCGCAATGCAGTTGGTGCGCGCACCAAAGCAGTTTGACGTGATCTATACTGACAACCTGTTTGGTGACATCTTGTCTGACTGTGCGGCAATGTTGACCGGCTCGCTTGGCATGTTGCCATCTGCATCCCTTGGTTTGCCAATGGCGAACGGTCGCCCGAAAGCAATGTACGAGCCGGTACACGGTTCTGCACCTGACATCACAGGCCAAGCCAAAGCAAATCCAATCGCGTGCATCTTGTCGTTCGCAATGGCGCTGCGTTACTCATTCGACCAAAGCACCGAGGCAGACCGCCTCGAAGCCGCGATTGAGGCCGTTCTTGCATCTGGCGCACGCACCGCTGATCTGATGGCTGCAGACGGCGGCACGCCAATGTCGACTGTTGAAATGGGCGATGCCATCTTGGCTGCTCTCGACGCGTCACTTTGATAATATGTTGACCTGCTGATGCAGGTCGCTCTGCGCTTGCTGGGATGTTGAACCTTCCTAGCAAGCGTGCCCCAAACGCCTTTTAGGTCTCTTGATGATGCGTATTTCGTCGGCCTTAGTTTCCCAGACATTTTCTGTCCAAGGTCGAAGATAAGTTGACCTGACCTCAATCCTTTGCCAGTTAGCGATAACAGCTTATTGCTGAGAAGGACGAGATCGATGTCACCAAACGCACGTGGCGCATTATTTGCGCTGGCCGCTTTCGGCATTTTCGCAAGCCATGACGTGATTATTAAAGTCCTCGGGAGTATCTATTCCCCGATCCAGATCGTGTTCTTTTCGGTGCTGCTTTCCTTCCCGCTCGCAACCTTGATGCTGATGCGCGACGCGACACCGGGAACATTGCGGCCAAAGCATCCTTGGTGGCTGGCGTTACGTACCGTAGCCGCCGTGGTCACTGGTGTTTCAGCCTTCTACGCCTTTTCGGTTCTGCCTTTGGCGCAAACCTATGCTATCATTTTTGCGTCCCCATTGATGATCACGGTCCTTGCGATCCCTGTGCTAGGTGAAAAGGTGCACCTACGCCGTTGGGGCGCCGTGATCGTTGGCCTAATTGGTGTGATGATTGTCCTACGGCCGGGCGAGACGGAACTGACCCTTGGACATGCTGCAGCTCTTGCCTGTGCGACGGGCGGTGCCATCGCATCAATCGTGGTGCGCAAAATTGGGGCCGAGGAACGCCCAGTTGTGATGCTGCTTTATCCGATGGTGACAAATTTCGTTGTGATGGCGTGTCTTTTGCCGCTGGTGTATGTGCCGATGCCGATTGAACATCTTGGGATGCTTGGTGTTGTCGCCCTGTTTGCATGGACCGCAAGCCGCCTGATCATCGCAGCCTACCAATCAGGCGAAGCTGCAATCATCGCACCTATGCAGTATTCCCAAATCGTTTGGGCTACGGTCTATGGCTATTTCTTTTTCGACGAGAATGTAGATGGGGCAACGGCACTCGGTGCTGGTGTTATCATCGCCTCTGGCCTCTACATCGTGTTGCGCGAAAGCACGGGAACATCACAGAACACACCAGTTTTGCGCACGCGGTCCCGTTCTGAAACAGGCACGACGCCGCGCATCTCATTGTTCATGCGCCAGCGTGGTGAAAAACCACCACGTTAATCCTACGAGACGCGCAGGACGATTTTGCCAATATGCGCGCTGCTTTCCATCCGTGTATGGGCTGCGGCTGCATCCCCAAGCGGGAACTCTTGGTCCATAACTGGGGCAATGCGACCTGCTGCGATCATTGGCCAAACTTTGCTTAGCAATTGCCCAGCAATCCGCGCCTTTGCCAAATCAGACTGCGGGCGCAGCGTTGATCCGGTTAACGTCAAGCGTCGTGTCATCATCTGCACCATGTTCAGTTCGGCCTTGGGGCCTTGCAAGAATGCGATCTGCACAAGCCGCCCATCATCGGCAAGCGCGGATAGATTACGCTGCATGTAAGGACCACCAACCATATCAAGGATCAGATCAGCGCCGCCTTGCGCTTTCATCACTTCAACGAAATCCGCATCGCGGTAGTTGATCGCAGCCTCAGCACCCAATGCGACGCAGGCTGCACATTTTTCGTCTGATCCGGCAGTTACAAAAACCCGCGCACCTAGCGCCTTGGCCAATTGGATTGCTGTCGTGCCGATCCCAGATGATCCGCCATGCACCAAAATCCGCTCGCCCGCTCGCAACCCGCCACGCATCACAACGTTGGACCAAACGGTAAAGAACGTCTCGGGCAGGCATGCGGCTTGTTTCAGGCTTAGACCCGCTGGCACAGGCAGGCAGTGGGCGGCAGGCGTCAGCGCATATTCTGCATAACCACCGCCGGGTAGAAGCGCGCAAACCTCATCACCAATCGCCAAACCTGTGACACCAGCACCAACCGTAACGATTGTGCCCGAACACTCAAGTCCGGGTAGGGGGCTCGCACCTTTTGGCGGATTATACATGCCAGCCCTTTGCAGCGCGTCGGGGCGATTCACACCCGCATAGGCCACCTTAATCAACACCTCACCATGCGCGGGCGCAACAACAGGCACTTGCGTCAGTTGCAAAACCTCAGGTCCGCCGTGCTCGGAAATTTCAATGGCGCGGGCATGTGTAGGAAGGGTCATCAGGATGCTCTTTCGATGGTCAGAGAATTATTCAGGGTCGCGCCACATACCCGGCAAATCGTTCATCGGCATTTGGCGCGGTGCTTTGATCATGCCCAACATCTTTTCCAAGGGACCAACGATAGGACCAAGAACTTTGTTGTCGCGCACCTGCGCCTTTATCTTTTCAAACTGCATAACGTTGTCGATACGGCGGTCGATGAATTCATCTGTACCCGCTCCGTCGTCACTTTGATCGCCCAGCCAAAACAGCACGACAGATCCGTAGACAGCCGACAACGTCGCGCGTTTCGTGTACCAGTTCACATCGTCCGATGTATCACCCAGCGCTGTCCAAATTGCATCCGCTGTGCCCCAAATCAGTTTCGCACCAATCGGCGCAAGATGGGGCAGTGCAAACAATGCGCTTCCGCGGCGCACGATCTCTTTGTCGTCGACCGCAGCAAGGCGCAGACGTACCGCATGGGCAACCTTATCGCGAAACCGCATTTCGCTTAGGTCAGCGGCCTTAAGGGCTGCGACCATCGCGTCGTCTCCGCGCTCATGATACAAAGCGGCCAGATCAACAGGCCCCTTCGGACACAATGTCTTTGCATGCGCGGGATCGATTCCCACCTCGGAAACAGCAGAATCAAACGCAGACTGCGCCCATCCATCAAAGGCGACATGGGGCAACGCAGCCTCGAGCAGTGCAATTTTCATTGGGTCTACGGGTTGTTTCATCAGCGCGCTCTCCTGTTGGCACAACCCTAGACAAATGAGCCTGCCTTTGCTATGCGACAAATTCCTGCAATTTTGCAAATCCAACTTAGAGAGGTGGTGAAAACCACATGCAGGTTAGTGTTCGTGATAACAACGTCGATCAGGCGTTGCGTGCTCTGAAGAAAAAGCTCCAGCGTGAAGGCGTTTTTCGTGAAATGAAGCTTAAGCAACATTTCGAGAAGCCGTCTATCCGCAAAGCCCGTGAAAAGGCCGAAGCAATCCGCCGTCAGCGTAAGCTGGCGCGTAAGAAAGCGCAGCGTGAAGGCTTGATGTAAATCAAACCTTTGACGTTTCGAATTTAGAAAACCCCCGTAGGCAACTGCGGGGGTTTTTGTTTGTGTAGGGCAGGGTTGTTTCAACGATATTCGTGCGCTCGGATAAGAAAGCGTTGATATTTTCGCATGCAATGTACATGTATAGTGCAACAAAGGATGTTAGCGATGACCACGAAAAAGGCGGTATCTAATGGGGGGCATTTCGTTCCTAGGTCGACCGCAAAGACTGCGGCGGGGAGTGCGCTTACGCAACGTCCTCAGTCGGTGACCCCAAAATCAGGCAAAGTTTTAGCCGCACAGTGACCGCTCACAGGGACGCTCTCAAGCGGTTAGCCGATAGGTAGGCGTCATTATAAGGTGACGCTTTCCGACGCGGTTCACGCCAATCACGTTTGTGTGGAGGAGTTTGGCGGGCTTCAAGGCGAACATGACGTCGATAAGTTGCTTGGTGCGCTGGGATGGCCCTATCACGGCTATCACCGATAAATCTGGGCCAAGGGTGCTGCGCTGTTGCATGCAGTGGCTACCTCTCACGGGTTTGCTGATGGTAACAAGCGTACGTCGATGCTCATGCTTTTTCTGCTTTTTGAGCGTAGTGACTACGCGCTAGAAACGAGGCTAGGAGATCGCTGGGACGATGTGGTTGTTGATGTGGTCAATGGCGCGATGACACAAGAACAGCTTGGACAGTTTCTCAAGGACCGCACATATCGTTTAGACTAGGTGACGGCCCCGCGAAAGGTGCATAACACCGCTCTTTCAACACGGCTTAACGTGTCCTAACATCCACCCCATGTTCCAAATTGCCACGCCCTTCACCCACACCATTGACGGCATCGCCATTCACGGCGTCACGGCTGGCAGCGGTCCGCCGCTGCTTCTCCTGCATGGTTATCCGCAGACCCATGTGATGTGGCACAAAGTGGCACCTTTGCTGCGTGACCACTTCACCCTGATTATCCCCGACCTGCGCGGATACGGCGCCTCGGCCAAGCCGCCATCAACGCCTGATCACGCGCCATAATCGAAACGCGCGATGGCGGGGGACATGGCGGGGCTGATGACCCATTTTGGTCACGAGAGTTTCGCCGTTCTTGCCCATGATCGTGGCGCACGTGTTGCGCACCGCCT
>JAWUXS010000041.1:0-10043 GCA_034111185.1 Paracoccaceae bacterium
CACATTTGATGGCAGATCCTATCAGGGTCACGCAGGCGACACGCTCGCCTCTGCCCTTTTAGCCAACAACGTCCGCCTCATGGGCCGGTCATTCAAGTATCACCGCCCACGCGGACCATTAACCGCCAGCTCAGAAGAGCCCAACGCTATTGTCGAACTCCGCTCAGGCGCGCGCCAAGAGCCGAACACACGCGCCACAACTGCAGAACTATTCGATGGCCTGACCGCTCGCAGTCAAAACCATCTCGGCTCGCTTAAGTACGACTTGCTCGCAATAAACGACCGTTTCTCAAACTTCCTGACGGCCGGCTTTTACTACAAGACCTTCATGTGGCCGGCTGCCTTCTGGGAAAAAATCTATGAGCCGGTCATCCGCAAAGCTGCGGGCCTCGGGTCGCTGTCGCTGCACGATGATCCTGATAGCTACGACAAGGGTTTCTTGCACTGCGACCTTCTAATTATCGGAGCAGGCCCATCTGGTTTGGCAGCAGCCCTAACGGCGGCTAAATCTGGCAAGCAGATTATTCTCGCCGACGAAGACTTCCGGATGGGTGGCCGCCTCAACAGTGAAACCTTTGCACTTGGCGATATATCAGGTGCGGATTGGGCTGCGGCAACCGTCGCTGGATTGGCAAACATGCCAAACGTACGTGTGATGCCCCGCACAACCGTCATTGGCGCATTCGATCATGGTATATATAGTGCGGTCGAACGGGTTAGC
Source organism: Paracoccaceae bacterium (assembly GCA_034111185.1). Taxonomy (GTDB): domain Bacteria; phylum Pseudomonadota; class Alphaproteobacteria; order Rhodobacterales; family Rhodobacteraceae; genus Yoonia. Next base: position 722 of record JAWUXS010000041.1, read on the forward strand.
GATCACCTGCCCGTCCCTGCCGCCGGCAAACCTCGTCAGATCCTGTGGCGCATTTACTCCCAAGCGACCCTTCTGTGTGCAGGTGCAACCGAACGCCCCATCGCGTTTGAGAATAACGACCGCCCCGGAATTATGATGGCATCCGCGGTGCGCACCTATGCAAACCGCTTTGCCGCGACACCAGCACAACGGATAACAGTTTTTACCAACAACGACGATGGTCACCGAACCGCTTTAGACCTACACGCAAAAGGCATTAAGCCGATTGTTGTGGACACGCGCAGCAATGCACCAATTTCGCAAGACTACGAAGTGCTTGCCGGAGCCCAAGTAGTGGATACTAAAGGCCGTCTTGGACTTAGCTTTGCCGAAGTCCGCCAGGCAGACGGCACCATGCGAACGATAGAGTGTGGTGCAATCGCAATGTCTGGTGGCTGGAATCCCAATGTGCATCTGACCTGCCATCAACGCGGGCGCCCTATATGGAACGATGACCTAGCTGCATTTGTACCGGGCGGAACGCTGCCCCCCGGTATGACGGTTGCAGGAGCGGCTAATGGTGATCTATCGACAGCGGGCGCTTTGAAATCAGGCGCCGCTGCAGCCAAATCTGCCCTAGGCATGAGAGGCCGCTTACCTGCTTTGCCAACTGCAGAAGACGCGCCAGTGAATGTCACTCCGTTTTGGTATGTCGAAGGCGCATCGCGCGCATGGCTCGATCAGCAGAACGACGTCACCGTAAAAGACGTAAAGCTTTCACACCAAGAGGGCTTCCGTTCGGTCGAGCATCTTAAGCGTTACACAACACTTGGCATGGCCACCGATCAAGGCAAAACATCAAACATGGGCGGCCTTGCTATCATGGCTGAACTTGCGGGTAAAACGATCCCAGAGGTCGGTACAACGATTTTCCGTCCGCCGTATACTCCAACCGCGATGGGCGCATTCGCTGGTCGCGCGATTGGTATGGATTTTCATCCAACTCGCAAGACCCCGTCACATGTCTGGGCCAAGGAACAAGGCGCGGTCTTTGTTGAGGTCGGCAATTGGCTGCGCGCGCAATGGTTCCCGCTTGACGGCGAAACCCATTGGCGCGAAAGCGTCGACCGCGAAGTTCTTGCCACGCGCAAATCTGTTGGCGTCTGCGACGTGACCACGCTGGGTAAAATTGACGTCCAAGGTGTCGATGCGGCTGCGTTCCTGAACAAGGTTTACTGCAACGGGTTTGCAAAACTTGCTGTTGGCAAAACCCGCTACGGTTTGATGCTGCGCGAAGATGGCATCGCGATGGATGACGGCACAGCAGGTCGCTTGGCCGAAGATCATTTCGTAGTAACCACCACAACCGCCAATGCTGTGAACGTTTACCGTCACATGGAATTTGTGCGCCAATGCCTGTTTCCCGATCTCGACGTGCAACTGATTTCAACGACTGAGGCATGGGCACAATACGCGGTCGCAGGTCCAAATTCCCGCGCATTACTGCAAAAGATCGTGGATCCAGAGTTTGACATCTCAAACGAGTCTTTCCCATTCATGGGATGTGCAAACATAACCGTATGCGGTGGACTACGTGCACGTCTTTTCCGCATCTCGTTCTCGGGTGAACTCGCTTACGAAATTGCAGTTCCAACCCGCTACGGTGATGCACTGATCCGTAAGATCATCGAGGCTGGGGCTGAATACGATGTCGTCCCGTACGGCACAGAGGCGCTTGGCGTGATGCGGATCGAAAAGGGTCACGCCGCTGGTAATGAACTGAATGGAACAACTTCAGCCGTCAACCTTGGCATGGGCCGTATGGTCAGCAAAGCCAAAGATAGCATCGGCTCAAGGCTCTCAGAACGCGAGGGGATGAACCGCGCAGATGCTCTTGTTCAAGTTGGGATAAAGCCGGTTGATCCCGCCGACAAAGTACCTGCTGGTGCGCATTTGATGAATGCAACCGGCCCTGTCGATGCTGCCCACGATCAAGGCTATGCGACATCCGCGTGTTATTCACCCAACCTTGGGCATCACATCGCAATCGGATTCTTAAAAGACGGCGGTAACCGCATGGGCGAAGTCATGCGTCTTGTCAGCCCGTTGACTGGCGTCGACACTACTGTCGAGATTGTCAGCGCCCACTTTATTGATCCCAAGGGGGAACGTTTGCGTGCATAATTTGTCACCAATCACTGCAATGGGCGGGTCTGAGCCGCGTGTCGATGTCATCGGCACCCTCACCATTTCTGAAAATCCTAGTGTGGCTCTGGCCTCTGTCTCTGCAAGATCGGGCAAGGAAAAAGCCTGCGCCAATGTTCTTGCCAAAATACTCAAGGCACCTGTCCCCGGCCCCGGTCGATCGCAACAACACGATCCCGAGGCAGGTTTTTGGATGGGTCCAGACCAATGGATGATTGGCGCGCCATTTGCAACGCATGAAGATCTCGCGGATCAACTTAAGGCAAAGCTCAAGGACACCGCATCGGTCACAGAGCAAACCGACGCATGGGTGGTTTTTGATATGCAGGGCGACAAGATGGAGGATGCCTGCGAGCTGCTGTGTAATTTGCCAATTCGCACGATGGTCGCAGGTGATGCTACCCGCACCACCATACACCAGATGGGCTGCTTTGTAATTCGTCGGAATACTGTCAATCATATTCGCATTATGGGCCCACGGTCTTCGGCAGAATCCCTGCATCACGCGCTGATCACCGCCGCACACTCCATCGCCTAAATCTTAGCTTGCCCGCGGCACCACTGCATTATCGCGCACACGGAACAGGTTAATTTTTTCGCGATCCGCGGTTGGGTGAATGCCGAACACTTCTTCGTAATTCTGGATCATCGGCGTTGATGACGCATAGCCAACGGCCAGCGCGATCTCTGTCATGTTATCTTTGGAATAAAGCACCAACTGCTTGGCCGCTTTCATCCGCATAGCACGGTAATAATGTAGCGGGCTCTTCCCCGTTGTACGCTTAAACATCCGCTCAAGCTGGCGCACAGAAACCCCGATGACAGACGCTGCATCCGCCACATTGATTGGATCTTCGATATGGGTCGCAAAGATTTCAACGGCCTGCCGTACGATCGGCGGTAACATATCATCGGTACTTTGGTTTGAAACCGTGGGCACTTTTTGGATCACGCCTTCTCCGCGCACCAGCGGGTGTTGGAACCAGCAGGCCACTTCTGTCGCGACATCTTCGCCCAATTTGTCACCAATCATATGGAGAGCCAGATCAAATGCCGCCGCTGCACCAGATGCCGTGGCACGGCGCGGCCCTAATGCTATCACATCATCCGTCGCCGGATGTTCAGGAAATTCTTGGTTAAAGGCGGTCGCGTAGCACCAATGCACTGACGTCGTCACACCTTCGAGCAACCCAGACCGCGCGAGGGGAAAGATCCCGCCGCTAATAGCGCCGAGCAAAGCACCATGGCGTTCCAGCTTGCGTAATTTCCCGCGCGAAGGCACCGGATGCGCAAATTCACTAGATGGCCCCGACAATAGATAAAGCTGATCCAAGCTTTCTGTTTCTTGTAACTCAAGATCCGCTTGGAACATGACCCGCGCGCTGGATGTAACCGTTGCCCCATCTTCAGACACGATTTTCCAATCGAAAGCTTCATAGCCCACGATCTCGTTTGCCGCGCGCAGCGGTTCGATCATTGAGGTTAGGCACGCCATCGGAAAATCCGGGAAGACAAGAAACCCAACCGAGATTTTTTTATTCTCCGTCATGTTTTTATACTAACAGGAAAGTTTTGGGCCATGATAGCGTCTTTTTAGCAACCAGCGATAGATTGGCACCTTGCCACGTCGATAAGGTTTATGGAAAGGGATCCCTGTGATGAACGAGCAGTCTAAGGAACTGATTATGAGTGCCGCAAACCTGGGACAAGACCCACACCGTGTCCGCAGCGCCCGCGAAAAAGTTCTCGAAGTGGCCATTGGCCGCGAAGTCCGTGCACCCCGTCGCCAGCAAAACATCACAGTGGCTGAGCTGTCGACCACAACGGGTCTATCGATCGGCATGTTGTCCAAAATCGAGAACGGAAATACATCGCCTTCGCTGACGACCTTGCAGACCTTAGCAAACGCGCTTTCGATCCCACTGACCACATTCTTTAAGGGGTTTGAGGAACGTCGACAGGCCGTCCATACAAAATCAGGCGAAGGTGTCGAATTGGCCCGCGCCGGCACACGTGCCAATCACCAGTACAACCTTTTGGGCCATATTGGTGCAAATGCGAGCGGTGTAATTGTTGAACCTTACCTGATCACACTCAACGCTGAGTCTGACATTTTTCCAACGTTCCAGCACGCCGGTATCGAGACGATTTATATGCTTGAGGGCGAGGTTGAATACCGCCACGGGGATCAAACCTACCCGTTGAGACCTGGCGATACCCTGTTTTTTGACGCTGACGCGCCGCACGGGCCAGAGGTGCTCGTCACATTGCCAGCACGCTATCTGTCGATCATCAGCTATCCACAGAACGGGTAGTTACCCTTTTAGCGCAGGCTCGCTTGCCACATCAGGCCAGATTCCTGCGGACGTCGGCAACCCATCATCAAACTTTGACAGGTAGTCCAGCATCATCGGACGGTTGTCGATGAACCCTTTGTATGTCGCCAGTTCATCAGGCAGATCGCGAATGACGCGATGCAGGCGACGTCCCCATTTCGGCTTGGTCATCAGGTCATCGAAGCAGCACAAGTAGCAGCGGATAGGAAACACCAACGCGTTTGATCGCGGCAAACGGAAGAACGTCTGCAACTCAACACGAAGATGCTGCTTGGTCCCGATGTTTTCCGGTGTCACGGTTCCCTTTTGCACACCCCATTTGTGGTAGTTCTCAGGCGAGGTATCTAGCAGCGGGTTCACGGTCATCGTCCAATTCAAACGACGCGCAGGCGACCCTTGCTGAATGTTCAAAAGGAATTTTAAAGCACGTACAAAGATACCTTTTTCATGGGCCAAGGGCACAGGTGCATGCCATTCGAAAAAATTCATCCCGATATCAAAATCAAGCGACCAATCGGCCTGCGTGGTCACAGTTCCTGCGTCCATCCACAGGTTACCATCGCGCTGATCCAACACACAGAAATCACCCTGAGCCTGACGTGTGATATATTCCATCGGGCCATAAGGCAGCGTGGTCTCGTCCAAGAACACAAAGCTATCATCAATGCCAAGCGGCTTGTTCACCCAACGCCAATTATGCCCGTCGCGGTGAAGCTCAAACAGCTCAGGGTAATCTTCTGACTTGGACACCATAATCAGTTCAAGCAGATCCCAACCAGCAAGCGTCATGTGCGGCAAAGATTGGCAACGCAATGGATCGTCGGCCAGAACCAGTGCGCGGTCGCGCATCTCGGATACATAATGCTCGTCGACATCAAACCGTTTTTCATAAATGGAATCTACAGGTCCACCGCGATGCTGCTCCATGTTGACAGAATACATGTAGCTGTCTTCGTGGAACGGGAATGGAAAGCGGTCAATAGCCCGTTGTGAGTTATGAAAGGAGTAATCGTCGCGGAAGGTCTCGTCGTTGAACTGAATAGTCATCTTACCTGTCCAATACTAATGTTTTGCCTTCAAAGCGGCTAACGCATGGCATGATTTTTTCGCCACTCGCGTGCTCATCATCTTCGAGCCAATGATCGCGGTGGATGAAATTTCCGGTGTAGTCGATAACGCGGGTTTCGCATTGCCCGCAGGCACCGCCGCGACACAGATATGGCGCATCAACGCCACTGCGCTCCATCGCCTCAAGCAGGCTTTCCTGCTCGCCGACTTGGATAACCTTGTTCGATACAGCCAGTTTAACCTCAAACGGTTTACCGGGTTGCGGGGCAAGAAATTCTTCGTAGTGAATGCTTTCGCGTGGCCACCCTTCGGCTGCTGCTGTCTTGCGCACCCATTCGATCATACCCTTTGGGCCACAAACATAAATATGGGTGCCAAGTGGCTGACCTTCAAGCAATCCTACCAGATCTATCGCCTGTTTTTCGTCATCATAATACACATGTGTTTCGTTCGGATGATTAGCGGACAGCTCATCCACATACGACCCCAGCGCCTCGGACCGGCAGGCATAATGCAACTCCCAGTTCCCATTAAACCGCTCAAGCTGTTTGATCTGCGCAAGGAATGGCGTGATGCCAATACCGCCTGCAAGGAACAGATGTTTTTTGGCTCGCAGGTCAAGCGAAAAGAGATTCACGGGATAAGATACGACCATTTCGTCGCCGGCTTTGACGTTGTTATGCATGAATAGCGAACCGCCGCGACCTTCGTCATCACGACGCACTGAGATTGCGTAGGTGCTTTGATCCATCGGATCGGACATCAAAGAATAGGGGTTCATCCGCGTAACTTCACCGTCGCGCATTTCAACGACCGTATGCGCCCCGCCAGAAAAAGTAGGCAGCAGGCCACCGTCTGTCCGCTTGAATTCGAAACGGGTAACCAATTCGTTCAGTGGGACGACATCCGTGACTGTGACGGCAATTTTTTCAGCACCGCTCATTGATCAGACTCCTCGGCGTAAATTCCCTTGGACGCAGGCACGTTGCCCGGATCTTCGGCATCGATGCAAACGCCCTGATAGGCGGCAAGGCGGCGCGAATAGTGATCACGTACAAACAGATTCAGACCGCAGTGGCCGCAAACGAACGGATCAGTTTCCACATCTTCGGTGATGCCTTTGCAATGAACGCATTGCATACGGCGTGCGACACTGCCGCGGTGTTCCGTTTGGATTGCTGTATGCGGAATGCCAGCTTGCATCGCTGCGTGCTGCGCCTGCCCCATCACACCTTCAGTGCCACTCAGGTAAACCTGCAACCCCATCTTCCCATCGGTTAATGCCTTTTGAATACGGCTTTCCGCTGCTGCATATGAAGGCCCCGTGTAGAACTGTGCAGGCTTTAAAGCCTGCAATTGTTCTTCGTACGCTTCGCCCTTGGGGATATAGATAATGTGTGCCTTAGCCATCATGTCAGGTGTGGCCACGTCCAAGATCGCCTGCGCCCCATGGGCATCTGCAATCATCAGATGTGCAGCACCATCGCGGGCTTCAAGGGTCCCATAAACAGGGCGGCTGCGAATACTGGGCGGAAACGTAAACTTTGACATGTCTGTCCTTCAGGTGGGCCTTTAGCAACGAAATTGGGCGCGAATGTTCCCCGCGCCCGTCTTCAAATCAACCTTTCGCGGTGCGAACTGATTTGTCTTTATCGTAGAACGGCATCTCTTCGGCAGTCGCCGCAAGCTCGGTTCCGTCAAGCTGTACAACTGTCAACTTTGTGCCCGGCTTTGCCGTCTCTGGTGAGATCCGCGCAATCGCGACGCTGTAGTTATTTAGATCAGACGACAAGCCATAGGTGATGACACCGACATCTGTGCTGCCGTGCATAACACGCGCGCCCATATCCATCTGCGCCATGCTATCAGCAAGTTGCACGCCGTAGATCTTAAACCGCTCGCGGCCTTCTGATGCAAAGTGGTTCTCTGATCCAATAAACCCGATTTTGCCCGGAGATACCGTGAATTCAAGACCCAGCTCCCAAAGCGTATCACCACATGGCTGACCGTCTGCGAATGGGAATGTCTCAGAGTTGTCACCTGGATAGAACAACAGATAGCTTTCGATCCGTAGCATATCGAGAGTTGAGAATTGAACCGGACGCACGCCCATGTCTTTTCCCGCCTCTAGGATGTTGTCCCACAGGTGGACCGCGTCTTTGCGGCGGCAGAAAATTTCGTAACCCCGCTCACCAGTATAGCCAGTACGGCTGATCATCACGTCACGACCATAAAGGCGGCCCTGCATAATGCCAAAGTAAGCCAGATCGCGGATCGCTGGAATTTCTTTGGCCAACAGATCAACTGAAACAGGACCTTGAAGCGACAGATCATGCAGGTCGTCATCAAACAAAACCGTGCAATCTTTGCCCGCCGCAACTGCTGTCAAAGATTCCATACCTGTGCCAGTGCCGATCACAACCATCCAAGAGTTGACCGCGATATGGTAGATTACGCAGTCGTCGATGAACTTGCCGTCAGCATTCAGCATCGCGGCATAGATGGCGCGACCCGGTGCGATTTTTTCAACGTTGCGGGTTGTGCAACGGTCGATGACATAAGCTGCGTCCTTACCAGACACGTGGCATTTTTTCAGGCCAGACACGTCCATAAGACCTGCCTTTGTGCGGACGGCTTCATAGTCTGCTTTTGCGCGCTCGGGCGTGTCGTCGTAGAACCAAGCGGTTCCCATACCGTTCCAGTCTTCTAGCTCTCCACCGATTTCAGCGTGACGATGAGCGAGTGCGGATGATCTCCAAAGAATGGCCATTAATGTATCCCTGTTGGTTTGATATCTGTTTGAAGCAATTGAGACTCAGACTGCCTCCAAAAGCAAGACTGTTAGTCAAAAAAGTTTCCTATCAGGCAATATCATTTTGCCTTTGGGGTCGCCAAAGGCACGTCAGATTTGCGTATGCAAACCGTATGCTATGTGTATGGCGGATTTTGAGAACCGGATTTCGCCATTCGCGCGGAAAACGAAGCCTCACAGCTCAAAGTGATTTCCCCAAATTTCTGTTCGAATGGCATCGCGTGCTTCGTAATCCTGAACAGCTTTGGCGAGGCCTCCAACTTTGCTCGTTTCAGCATCATCGCCAATTTCAGTTAGCCGCATTGTGTACCACGCAGTAATCCCGCCTTCGGGTGCATCAGCGAACCGTGGAAAGGCTGGCTCTGGCATCTTGTTTTCCATCCACAGGTTAGGAAGCGAGGGTTCAAGAGCGAGAGCGCGGGCAAGACCAATAATATCTGCGAGGCCACTTGATAGCGCGTCTTCAGCTTGCGCTCGGGTTTTGAAACCACCTGTCAGCAGCAAAGGCTTAGACGTTTGCACGCGCGCCCGCTTGGCGAACGCAGTAAAATAGGGACCGCTGCCTGCACTATCAGACGCTGATTTAGCACCGGGGAAATATGTGCCGCCGCTGATGTCGATTAAATCAATAGAGGTTTTATCCAAGGCGGCGACAACCTCAAGCGCATCATTTTCTTCCAATCCACCTTTGAGTTGGTCGGATGAGTTCAGCTTAACCGCAATTGGGAAATGCGGACCGACGGCCGCACGTACTGCCTCGATCGTTTCTATTAATAGCTTCATGCAGTTTGTAATAGGCCCACCATATTCATCGTCTCGCTTGTTAAATAGCGGCGACAAAAACTGGCTAAGCAGAAAGCCGTGGGCCGCGTGGATTTGAACGCCACCGAACCCAGCCTTTTGTGCCAGCTTGGCAGAGTTG
>JAWUXS010000042.1:0-7672 GCA_034111185.1 Paracoccaceae bacterium
GGCAAAGCCCGCGATGGTAAACTGTCCATGGCTGACATGCAGGGCGGCACATTCACCATCTCAAACGGTGGTGTCTACGGCTCGCTCATGTCCGCGCCTATCTTGAACCCTCCGCAGTCAGGCATCCTAGGCATGCACAAAATCCAAGACCGCCCGATGGCGATCAACGGACAGGTTGTGATCCGCCCAATGATGTACCTTGCCCTGTCATACGATCACCGCATCGTTGACGGCAAAGGCGCTGTGACCTTCCTTGTCCGCGTAAAAGAAGCGCTCGAGGATCCACGCCGCATGTTGATGGATCTGTAATTCAGTGACCCTGCAAAACGTCAGGGCAACGTCCGAACCTCAGGGTGGGTGCTTTCGCGCCCTCCCGATATGTGAGGTTCGGACGTTGCTCGGACAAGCTAGCAGGACGCGATAATTTTAAGATGATCAAGCTAACCATCATATCAATTTTGACGGTGCTGCCGATCTTGGCGTTTCTCGTAACCATACTGTTTGAGAAATTTGGCTGCACAGGAGCGACAGGTAACCTTGGCGCACCAATTCCTGACTGTATGTTCCGCGGCCTCAACGTTGACCCTCTATATCAATTTGCTGGTACGATAACTTTCTTCGCTACAATCTTGGCCCCGCTCACACTTGTTTGGATAATCGGTGGGTCAATCTTGCTAATTCGCACAAAAAGGGCGACCCCATGAACCTCCCCTTCGCCTCAGCGGAATTAAATGTCCTCACCCTAGCAGGCCTTCTGCAAGGCGTGCAGTTCGCCCTGATGGCGATCCCAGCCAACATCGAACTTGGCGTCGGTAAAACGATGTCACCCCGTGACAAAGACCGCATGCCAGAACCTATGACCAGTCAGGTCAGCACTAAAACGGCCCGCTTGATCCGTGCCATGAACAATCACTTCGAAGGGCTAATCCTTTTCACCCTCGCCGTCGTCGTCGTTGTGCTTGGCGACAAAGCCACCGCGTTCTCTGCGATCTGCGCATGGAGCTATCTCGCCGCCCGCGTTCTCTACATCCCCGCCTACTACTTCGGCCTCACGCCATGGCGGTCGCTCATTTGGTTTGTGGGGTTCCTTGCAACCATGGGCATGTTGCTATCAACTTTCATCTAAATCTTGCCATACGCGTTCCATACGCATCGCATACGCAAATCATACGGCCCAAAGTGCCGAATTTCGCCCAAGGAGACACCTCATGTCCGCATACGACGTCATCATTATCGGTTCCGGCCCTGGCGGCTATGTCAGCGCTATTCGTTGCGCCCAACTCGGTCTGAAAACTGCCATTGTTGAAGGGCGCGAGACACTTGGCGGCACATGCCTGAACGTTGGCTGCATCCCGTCCAAGGCATTGCTGCACGCGACACACATGCTGCACGAAGCCGAGCATAACTTTGCCTCAATGGGTCTTAAGGGTAAGGCCCCTTCGGTAGATTGGGCTGGCATGCTGGGCTACAAGGATAAAGTCGTCAGCCAGAACACAGTCGGCGTCGAATTTTTGATGAAAAAGAACAAGATAGACTGGCTCAAGGGTTGGGGCTCAATCCCTGCAGCGGGCAAAGTAAAAGTCGGAGAAGAGACACACGACGCGAAACACATCATCGTCGCAACCGGTTCAGAGCCGTCCGCCCTTCCAGGTATCGAGGTTGACGAAAAGATAGTCGTGACATCCACAGGCGCGTTAGAGTTGGGCAAGATCCCCAAGTCCCTCGTCGTAATCGGCGCAGGTGTTATCGGACTTGAGTTGGGGTCGGTTTATGCCCGCCTTGGTTCTGAGGTGACAGTCGTAGAATTCCTTGACGCGATCACACCAGGGATGGACGCTGAAACCGCCAAGACGTTCAAGAAAATGCTGACCAAACAGGGCCTCAAATTCCAGATGGGCGCTGCGGTTCAAGGCGTTGAAGTCAAAAACAAAAAAGCCACCGTCACTTACAAGCTGCGCAAAGACGACAGCGAGCATACGTTGCAAGCTGACACTGTGCTTGTCGCCACAGGCCGCAAGCCATTCACAGCCGGTCTTGGGCTTGATGAACTGGGCGTAGCGATGTCTGACCGCGGTCAGATTGTCACTGATGAAAAATACGCGACCAACGTTGCGGGTATCTATGCCATCGGCGACGCAATCGCAGGTCCAATGCTGGCACACAAAGCCGAAGACGAAGGCATGGCCGTCGCAGAATGCATCGCCGGACAGCAGCCGCACGTCAACTATGGCGTCATCCCTGGCGTGATCTACACCCACCCCGAGGTGAGCAACGTCGGCAAAACCGAAGAGCAGCTCAAAGAAGAGGGTCGCGCTTATAAAGTTGGTAAATTCTCGTTCATGGGGAATGGTCGCGCCAAGGCGAATTTCGCTGGCGACGGCTTTGTTAAGATCATCGTGGACGCCACAACTGATCGCATCCTTGGCGCCCATATTATTGGCCCAATGGCTGGCGATTTGATCCATGAGATTTGCGTCGCAATGGAGTTTGGCGCAGCCGCAGAAGACCTCGCGCGCACCTGTCATGCTCACCCGACCTACTCAGAGGCCGTGCGCGAAGCCGCGCTTGCTTGTGGTGACGGTGCGATCCACATGTAACGGAACAAGGCCATGACCCCAGAAGCAACGGTTCTTATCATTAATGCCGTGTTCATGGCCTACGCCTACCTTTGGGCGTACCCTGCAATTGTCCACAAAACGATTTCTGCGATCATGTTGCGTGACACAGCGATCAGCCTTGCTGCGTTGCTTGTCGCCGGAATGCTGTATTGGGACACAGGTGTGCGCTTTAGCCTTATTTTATTCGACACAAACTGGGCTGTGTTCTCAATTATCATATTGATAATACTCGAAATCCCGCTCTCGCTTTGGTTCGTTCGCAAGTACGACATCGACATCTGACGGTCACAATCCCTGCGTGATCGACCCACATTTGTCCTGTGCGTTTCTCACCCACGCCACAAATGCCCTCCAATAAGGTCTCGAATTTATTGCAAATTTAAGGCCAATTTTTATGATACGAATTATTGCAGCACTTCTTTTGACGACCGCAATCGCAACACCAGCCGAAGCCCGTCGTGGTGGTGGCTCAGGATACGCCGAAAAATTAGTTTTTGTCGCTCCTACAGAATTTACCAGTGAAAGCGGTGCGCCATTGGCACTTTGTCATTTAGTCAAAGACCAAACCGCCATGCTGATCCCGTATCATCGCAGTAGCCAAGGCTATGCCATCGCTGAAAACAACTGCGATACCAAATCATACTTTCCCTTCACAGCCGAAGAACTAGCAGGTGCACAGCTTTGGGGTAAAATCGACGCCAGTATTCCGGCGGTTCCTCAGATCAGCACCTTTCGCCAGATCATTAATTTCGGCGTTATCGGCCTAGTTGGTCTTTTATTGGTCGGTGGTCTTGGTGCTGCATTGCTAGGCAGCCTTGGCAAAAGCAAAAAAGTTGCTGGCCACAAGGTTGACCCGAAACGACGCGCGCAATTGCTAGAGGCTGTTGTAGATGTGATGTGCCATGTTGCACTCGTAGATGGCGATGTTGACCAAACTGAGATCAATGAAATCGGCCGCATCTACCGCAAATTGACGAACACTCCGATCAAGCAAGCACAGATATCTGCGCAGTTTTCTACCATTCAAGGTCCTGTTAATATCGCAGGTCTTTCTGCTGCCTTTGAGGGCAAAGAACGCGAAGTTCTGTTGCAGGCCGCTATGATGGTCGCTGTTGCTGATGGTAAAATCGACCAAGCTGAATACAACTTTATCTGCAACATGGCGCAGGGTTTTGGTCTTGATGGCGGCGCGATGCGCGGCATTCTGGCAAAAATGTTAGGCGAAAAGAAAGCCCGTTCTTCAACGCGCGGCTTTCGTATGGACGGCAGCCAGCCAGCCTAGTTCTTAAGCATCCGCAGACCTTGCGTGACGTCTGTTCGTACAGCCAACCGAAGGCCGGGTTCATCCCCGGCCTTTAATGCAGCCAATATAAGCTTGTGATGATATGGCGGCTCAGTCCGGTTCAGACGTCCGTAAAGTGATCGCATCGTCGGTCCGAGTTGCAGCCAGACAGTTTCAGTCACCGCAAGCATCGCAGGCGCCTGTGCCCGCAGATAAAGCGAGCGGTGAAATTCGAGGTTCATCCGAATATATCCAGACGCATCATGGCGTGCGACCATTTGGCTTACGCCATGGTTGATGGCCTCAAGACGATCAATCAATGCAAAATGCGCACGTGGCAACGCGCGGCTGGCCAATTCAGGTTCCAACATGGCGCGCAATGTGGCTAGCTCTTCGATCCGGTCATTTGACAGCGCTGGGGTGGAAACACGACCAGACGACGACAATGACAATGCACCTTCGGCTACAAGGCGGCGTATCGCCTCGCGTGCGGGTGTCATTGAGACATCAAATTGCTTACCGATCCCGCGCAATGTCAGCGCAGCACCAGGATCAATCTCTCCGTGCATAATCTGCATACGCAAAGCACGGTAAACCCGTTCATGGGCAGCAGCGGTGGGATCGGCGGGGCGTGGTGGGATCATGTGTTATTTGTGATCACAAAAGACAGCAGCGTCAATCGCCGAACTGCACGCGGTGTAATTGATCGCCATTTTCACGCAACCATTTGCGACAACCAAGGTGGTTGGGAAAAATATCGGCAACAACGTCCCAAAACGCCTGCGAATGGTTCATCTCGACCAAATGGGCGACCTCGTGGGCGGCAACGTAGTCAAGCACCTCTGGTGGGGCCATAATCAGCCTCCACGAATACATCAGCACCCCTTGTGATGAACACGACCCCCAGCGGGACCGTGTGTCACGTATAGATAGCCGTGTGTACTGTTTGCCCACCTGAGCCGCGTAACGATCGGATGCCTCAGCCAATGCATCGCGGGCCTGCAATTTCAGGAACGCCTTGACCCGTGTCCCTGCAGTGCCATCGTCGGGGGCCAACATCGCACCGTCACGCGCAACTGCGCGTTTCACCGAACCTGCGACAATCGGCAATCGCACCCCACGGAACAAAACATCAGTGCCGATATCTACGACCCTCACGGCCTCGACTGTACTTAGATGTTTGCGCAGCCAGTCTTCGCGGTCATGTAAAAAATCCAAGGCTTCTCGCTCGGCTAAACGCAGCGGTAAGGTCAGTGAAACACGCCCATCAAGACGCGACACACGCAACGATAAACGCTTGGCGCGTTTCGATCGCCGCAGCACGACTTCAATTGGGGGGTTGCCACTGAGGACATGAGTGTCCATATCCGCGTTTCCGTTGCTCAAATGTGCCAAAGCCTTTGACACTATCACCTGCTTATGGCAGTTGGCAGCGATCCGCTGCAAGTGCCCGATCCATGGGCACACTAAGAATTTGAAGGGACTTGCCAATGCCTAAGGAAGAATGGGGCACAAAGCGCCTCTGCCCCGAGACCGGCAAACGCTTTTACGACCTGAACGCGTCTCCAATTGTGAGCCCGTACACAGGTAAAGAGGTCGCCGTTGATACATCTAAGACCCGCACGATGGTCGCAGATGCTGAAGACGCGCAAACCAAGAAGATGAAAGAGGCCGAATCCGAAGAGGATCTGGTTCTCGATGACGACGAAGACGAAGAGGACGACGTTAATCTGGGCGATGATGTTCTGGATGACGACGATGACGACACAGTCAGCCTCGACGAACTCGCGGACGTTGCTGCACCTAGCGACGAATAAATATCTGGGCGATGGGCGGATTATCACTTGATCCCGCCCCGCCCGCTGCCTAGAACGCAGCACGCGGTAGAAATACCGATCCCTGGCGTGTTCGCACGCCTCTGATGGGGCCTTAGCTCAGCTGGGAGAGCGCCTGCATGGCATGCAGGAGGTCAGCGGTTCGATCCCGCTAGGCTCCACCAAACTTCCCTAATTTTGAAACGACCCACATTAGGTTCGCTTACTTTGCTTAGCGACAACGTGGCGATAGGCGGCCCTGCAGCTGATGCGTATTGCTTCGCCGCCCTGCGGTCGCGCCGAAGGCAGCACAAAGCCCCATCTGTTATTCTTGGGAAACGTCGAATAACGCAATGAAAAGCCGCATCTTTAGCATCTGACCGTTTAAGGCCGATGCAGGCCACTACAGGTGCAAATTCGCCGTGCAGCAATGTGGCAGGATCATTTGTGAGGGTTGATTGGTGCATATCGAACGCATCTTTCAACACCTTCGAAAATACAAATCAGAAACAAACCCAGACTATCGGATTGCTAGCTAAGCAACATTCCGGAGCGGCGTATCGACCAAAATCTGCTCAGATCTGGCCAAGTCGCGAATGTTTTGGGTCATCTTATGTATTTGCTCTTGAGCCCAGAATGGACCTTTGGGCGCAACTTCAATGACGATAAGCTGTACACTTTTTGAAAACCCGACCACATAACCCGAGCTACTGATTTCGTCAAAAAAGTACCCATCTGACTGCAGCGTTTCCCAGCATCTCTTTTCGTCTCGCTCAGACCAAGTGTCGTAGCATCTATGCCGCCTGATGCCCATTTGACTAAGTGTCGTGGCGGCAACAAGGTTTTGTTCTATAGCCTCAATCGTTGGATTTCTGGCGCTCAGAGACGGATCGTATACCGAAGAATCGACCAGTTGCAGGGTATCTTTTTCGTATTGAATGGAAACACGGACAACAAATTTACTAGCAAGATCAATCTTCTTGGACTTAAGAACAAAGCGCTCGACCTCAGATGTGCCAATTTCGGCAAATGCCAAGAGTTCGTCCAGCTTTGAAGTTACAACGTAGTCACGTCCGTTCAACCAACGTCTTATCCAGCCATCATCATCAAGAGTTTTTAAAGCACGATAAATTGCAGATCTTGATCGTGGGATACGCTCGCAAAGACCGTCCAGAGTAATCGGGCCATGTTCTGCCACGCCCGAAAGTACTTCTAAAACTCTATGTTTCAACGTCTACCCCAATAATCTGATACTGCGCATCATGAAACTGGAACTACAAATTACCTCGGTATAAATCGTTAACAAAACAGTCTCTTTAGCCACTACTGTTATGTAATACGGTAACGATACATGTCTATGGTTGCATTCCGTTTTTTGGAATTAACCTGAAGAAATTATAGCAGCAGCACAATATCATGAACGGAACTCACAATATCATCCTAGCTGGAAATATAGCTATTTTAATTTCTGCAACAAAATTTGTTCAAAAATCCTTACGAAGCTTCAGGAATTTCTAAATTCACCATCTGACAAGATAGCATCTTGAATTCAAAATGTGAACCAAATAACATGGGTTAGCGTCACCTACGCATCCCTCCTCCGCCGGGAAAGCATTTACATGTAAGGTAGCTCTGACCGTAGCCCCATCGTGAGCCGCCACATAAGGAGGAAATGTGTATGTATCTCGTATGGAGGATTGGGGTTGAGGCTTTCATCACCAATATTTTTACTAACGCGTCGCGAGCGCCAGATTAGCCGCGAAACTGACTTGTTGCTAAGCCAAGCCTTGAACCTTGTGGCTAAGCAAGAGGGCTATAGAAGCTGGGGCAGTTTGGCAGCCAAATATGCATCCACCAGAACCGGAAATGACCTTCTAGCAAGATTTGAACCCGGCGATTTTATACTGATGGAATGTCGACCCGACCCGACTTCACGATCCCAAAAACTCCAATTTCTC
>JAWUXS010000043.1:0-21798 GCA_034111185.1 Paracoccaceae bacterium
CATCGTCCATACCGGCAAGGGCAAAGGCAAATCGTCTGCTGCCTTTGGCATGATATTCCGCTGTATCGCGCATGACATGAAATGCGCCGTGGTTCAGTTCATCAAAGGTGGCATGTCTACTGGCGAGCGTGATTTGATCCTATCAAAATTCTCAGACGAATGTGCGTTCCATACCATGGGCGAAGGCTTCACTTGGGAAACCCAAGACAAGTCGCGTGATACCGAAATGGCACAGGCCGCATGGGCCAAGGCCAAAGAACTGATTTTGGATGAGACCAATCACATGGTCCTTCTCGACGAAATCAACATCGCGATCCGCTACGATTATGTGGATATCGCCGAAGTTGTTGAATTCCTCGCGACCCAAAAGCCCGACATGACCCACGTCGTTCTTACCGGCCGCAACGCCCACGCCGACCTTATCGAGATCGCAGATCTTGTGACAGAGATGGAACTGGTCAAGCATCCGTTTAGGTCTGGGGTGAAAGCGCAGATTGGCGTAGAGTTTTAAGTCAGCATGCCTCGCCTCGACCCTGACAAGATAATGACTGAGTCTGGCTCTGACGAGTTGGGCTCATTCCATGCGGCCTTGTTATCGGACACCGGCGGACTTACGCAATTCGGTGCATTCATTGAGACGCTAAGCGCAGGGTCAAAATCGTCACGGCCACATTGGCACCGCTCTGAAGATGAATTGATCTACATGTTGTCTGGTAGTGTTGTTTTGATCGAAAGCGACATCCAAACCACCTTGACCACAGGTGATACTGCAACGTTCAAAGCCGGATCCGAAATTGGCCATTGCTTAATGAACGTCAGTGCGATCGACGCCCGCTATCTCGTCATAGGAACGCGTTCTGGCGATGATGTCGTCACTTACACAGACAATGGTGATACAGTTACAATCAAAAATGGCACCCAAACGTACCGCGATGTCAGCGGCACAGTCACTAAAACAGCCCCCTACCATGGAGCCTAACATGCCCAAACACCGCGTCCTCACTGAATTTGGCATGGGCACCAGCTTGCGCCGCCAAGACTATACCCAAGCCGCGAAACGCGCTTTGCAGGATGCGCTTTGGCATAACTCGATCAACATGGCCGAGCTCTTTGGCTTTCCGAAAGAGACGATGATCATCGACGTCGAAATCGCCTGTCAGCAGCCCGACCAAGTTGACACGGCGGCCCTTCTCGACATCTTTCCATACGGTCAGCCCAGCGTCAGCGTCGCAATCGGCGGTCTCGACATTCCGCGCCCAGAGGGCACAGGCCTGCCAACCGTCATCGCCCACGCGGCGATTTCAGTGTCCTTTGAGATGGAGCGCGTCTGATGGAAAAGCGGATCATTATTGAAATGGGCATGGGCAATAACCTGCACCGCCAAGATTACCAAAAAGCGGCCGAACGCGCGATCGGTGATGCCCTGCGTCACTCAACGCTATCAATCTTTGGCAGCATCGACGTCCCCAGCGCTGAAATGCGGGTACAGGTCACTATCGGTGTTCAGAAACCTGACAAGATCGACACAGATGCCCTCGCTGCGCTGCTCCCACGTGGCAACGCGACTGTCATAGCAGTCTTGGGCGGCCAAGATGTGACCAACCCAGAAAGCGGCGAAACACACGTTATTGCGACAGCCGCGATTGAGGCATTTTTGCCAGATCAATCCGCAAACTGGCGTCAAAGCTAAAGCATCAGTAATCCAACAACTGCGCAAATCGCAAAACAGCGGCACCCAAAACGGTGAGATGAACTTACTTTGCGACCATGTCTGACAAAGACGCGCCAGTGCTCATTACATCAGGATCAAGCACACATTCGATCACAGCTAGAACACCCGACGTTTGCGCCCGCGCAAATGCATCCGCAAATTCTGCGCCATCTCGTACGGTTTCACCATGCCCGCCATACGCCCGCGCAAGTGCAGCAAAATCAGGCGAAGCACATTCGGTTCCTGACACACGCCCCGGATAGGTTTTTTCCTGATGCATCCGGATCGTACCATAGCGCCCATTGTTCATCACAACGACAATCGGCTTTGATCCATGTTGCGTTGCTGTCGACATCTCGTTCAACGTCATCTGGAAACATCCATCGCCCGCCAAGCAAACAACTGTTTTTTCAGGATGCGCGATTGATGCAGATACCGCCGCTGGAAAACCGTAACCCATAGATCCTGACGTCGGCGATAGCTGGGTACCATGCTGTTTGTAAACGAAATATCGATGCAGCCACGCCGCATAATTTCCAGCACCATTCGTCAAGATCGCATCATCTGGCAACGTATCTGACAGCCACTTGATGACCTGCTCTTGCTTCACTGCCCCCGGGCTTTCTTGGGGTTTGATCCAAGCCTCATAGTCAGCCCGCGCCGCTGCTGTCCAATCTGCCCACCCAAGGCCTGCATCAGCCTCAACCAGAATCTCCAACGCTCGTGGGCCATCACACACAACCGCATGATCCGCACCGTAAACACGGCCAATCTCATCGGCATCACTGTGAATATGCGCGATCACTTTTGCAGGCGCGCTTGGATCAACTAGCCCGTAGCCTTGTGTTTCGATATCCCCGAAACGCGTCCCAACCAGCAACAAGAAATCCGCATCGCGCACCCGTGCCGCAAGCTTTGGGTTAATCCCAACGTTCAGGTCGCCCGCAAAACACGCATGCCGATTATCCATATAATCCTGCCGCCGGAACGACGTCACAACAGGCACGTTCTGACGCTCTGCAAAGGTAACGATATTGTTCGCAGCCTGTTGCGACCAAGCAGACCCACCAACCACAACCAACGGACGTTTTGCCGCGTGAAATGCCGCCATCATGCTGTCAAACTGACGGGCATCTGGCTGTAATGGCACTGTCACCTGCCCTGTGAAATCAGCAACATCAGCCACCGCACTTAGCATGTTTTCAGGTAACGCCAGCACAACCGGCCCCGGCCTGCCACTTTGGGCGATCCGAAATGCACGGGCGATATATTCTGGCAGGCGCTCGGTCTGGTCGATTTGTGCGACCCATTTAGCCAACCCACCAAACATGGCGCGGTAATCAACCTCTTGGAATGTTTCGCGGTCGGTCTGACGGCTATCAATCTGCCCCACGAACAGCACCATCGGCGTGCTATCTTGCATCGCAATATGCACACCCGCGCTGGCGTTCGTCGCCCCCGGTCCGCGCGTCACAAAACATACACCCGGCTTTCCAGTCATCTTGCCATATGCTTCGGCCATCATCGCGGCACCGCCTTCTTGGCGGCAAACGATATTTGCAATTCCGCTGTCGCGCAGACCATCAAGCGCCGCAAGAAAGCTCTCTCCCGGAACAGAGAACACGCGCTCTACCCCCAGCTTTACCAGTTGATCGCTTAAGATTTTACCGCCGTGCCGGATCATATTGATCTCCCTTAACTTCAGCGCACAATGTGCCAGCGCGGGCGCACAGGCAAGTCACTTGGCACCGCGCGGCAATTGATTAGGTTGCAAGCCAACACGACACAAAAAGGATCGACGACTATGACTAAACTTCTTGGCATTTCCGGCGCACTGCGCGCGCAGTCGACCAACACTGCACTTGTCCGTACAGCCGCCGAAATCTTTGCCCCTACATCGTTCACGCAGGCCAACCTGCGCCTGCCGCTATATGATGGCGACCTTGAAACGACCGAAGGCATTCCTGACGATGTGCAGGCGCTCTCGGATCAAATTGCAGACGCTGACGCAGTTATCATTTCTTCGCCGGAATATAACAAAGCCCTTAGCGGTGTTCTTAAAAACGCGCTTGATTGGGTAAGCCGAACCAAGGGTCACCCGTGGGCGGGCAAACCTGTTGCCATCATGTCGGCGACAGCAGGTCGTTCCGGCGGTGAACGCGCCCAATCTTCTTTGATATTGTGCCTCGCACCGTTCCGCCCGCTACTGATTATGGGACCAGAGGTGTTAGTCGGCAGCAACTACGAAGCCTTTGATGATCAAGGCACCCTGTCAAACGAGGCGAACCTCAAAGCGATCGCGGAACTGATGGATAAGTTGAAGGCAGCAATCTAGCCCTGCGACCGCACCGATAAGACCCCCGCGTCCGCCTGCATTTGCGTGGCCGCGGGTTTTGCGTCAAAAGACTGCGATGCATGACCATAACGCCACAGACCAGTCTAAATCCCACGTCGATCCGCTCGATCCCGCACGGGCGCGCGCGTTGCAAGCGACACTAGGGTCAGAGCCATCGATCCAGTCTGGCGATCCGCTCCCCTTGTTTGGGCACCAAATCTATTTCTGGGATCCGTTGCCAGATTATGCATTGGGCCAAGATGGGCATCCTGCAACGGGTGACTTCATCCCCGATCTTAATCTACCACGCCGCATGTGGGCTGCGGGCAAGTTGGTGTTTCACCGCCCCCTGCTCGCCGGTATCCGTGCCGAAAAATCCAGCGCAATCGAAAGCGTGACGCGCAAGGATGGCCGCTCTGGCCCGCTTGCGTTTGTGCGTATGCGCCACGACATTAAACAACGGCAGTCCATCGTGCTGACCGAATGGCAAGAACTGGTGTACCGTCCCGCCGACGCGCCAAACGGCACGCCACCCACCGCGCGTACCGACGAAATAGACGCGACTGAGGTGTCGTTCACAACAACTCAGCTGTTCCGCTACTCAGCCCTCACCTTCAACGGTCACCGCATTCATTATGACGAGGCATACGCACGCGACGTCGAAGGCTACGATGGTCTTGTGGTTCATGGGCCGCTTTTGGCGCATCTACTTATGGACTTAGCCCAGCGTAAAATGGGCGACCTAAAAACGTTCACTTACCGCGCGACTGGCCCGCTGATGCACCACGAAACGGCAACGCTATGCTGGAATGAAGGCGCCGCATGGGTGCGTGGCCCGCGTGGCGAACAATGCATGGTCGCCAAGGCGACCTAACCTAGAGCGACTGCGCAGGCGCAAAATCTTCGGGTATGCGGTTCACACCGTCCAAGATAAGATCGGCCATGACTTCGCCAGCTAGCGGCGCCATGCCGAACCCGATCTTAAAACCACCATTGGCTAGATAGGTGCCATCCTCAAACGGATGCAGCCCCAGCATCGGTGCGCGGCTGCGACTGCGTGGCCGTACCCCAGCCCAGCGTGATATGATTGGCGCATCCGCAAGAACCGGAAACGCAGCGATGGCCCGCACGATGATGTCATCAAGCTGCTCATCCGTGCTTGTTGGGTTGTCAAAATACCGCTCAGACGTAGACCCAATCGCGACAGTACCATCCAGATGTGGCACGATATGTAGCTGATCCGCAAACAACTGTGGTTGCCCTCTGGCGTCATATTGCAACAACGCCGCCTGTCCCTTAAGGCCGTTCCCGACCAAGCGTTTGTGTTGCGCTGTCATTTCATCAAGACCTGTCCAACCCGTGGCCCAGACAACAGCACCTTCATGGCTGCCTGACGTCTCGATTCGACCACCCAAGGCGCGTACCGCTTCGGCCAATGCAGTCACCGATTGCCGTGGATGGATCAAAGCAGACAAGGTATCACGCACGATCATGCCGCTTGGTGATGGCGGCGTCCAACCACTGCTAGGCGCGGGAACCACATCCCATTGCGCCTGCCCCTCCCATAGCTGGGCCGCACTTTTCACACGGATCTTGGCCAATGCCACCGCCGCATCATCAGCCAGCGGCTGCAACCGACCCGACCGCGCGTAGCCTGTCTGCATCCCGCTGATCTCTTCCACTGCGGCCCAATGCGTTTTTGACATCAAAAGGCTCTCAAGCTGAAACGCCTTCTTCGGCTCCCACTGCTCGGGCACATGGGGTGCTAAGGCGCCAACAATCCCACCGCTTGAGCCTGCCCCGACACCAGCCGGATCAATTACCAAGACCTTCGCACCGCGGCGTGCACACGAATAGGCCACCGAAAGCCCAAAGACCCCCGCACCCAAAACCGTTACATCTGCCGTTGCCATTCCGTATACCTCGCGCCAAAGATAGCCCGACCCATAAGGCATCACCGCATGCACGACCAGACTACAGACCTCACTTGGCGCGACACTGATCTTGGTCCCGTTCCGGTCTCAACCCGCTTTGATGATCCCTACTATTCGCTGGATGATGGGATGGCCGAAACACGGTACGTTTTTTTGGGTGGCAACGACCTTCCCGCCCGTTTCTGCGATGGTTTCCAGATTGCTGAATTGGGCTTTGGTACCGGACTGAATTTCTTGACGACTTTGCAGGCATGGAATGCCGATCCCAAGGGCACATTCCACTTCACCAGCTTTGAGGCATTTCCAATCACCGCGACCGAAGCCGCCGAAGCACTTGCCGCTTTTCCAGAACTTGCAGACCTTGCGACCCCACTGATCAATGCGTGGGGTGCTGCACATGCGGGACCAACGATGGTCACCGACACGGCATCACTGCACGTTATCGTTGGCGATGCCCGCGAAACTTTGCCAAACTGGGACAAGCACGCAGACGCGTGGTTCCTTGATGGGTTTTCGCCCGCCAAAAATCCCGAACTGTGGGGGGCCGATCTTATGCAAGCCGTGGGTGATCATACAAAACCAAGCGGAACAGTCGCGACTTATACCGCTGCAGGCTTTGTCCGGCGCGGATTAGCCGACGCTGGCTTCGCGATCACGCGTGAAACTGGGTTTGGCCGCAAGCGTCACATGACCGTCGGGCGGAAATCGCATGCAGAATAATACACGCCTTGGCATCGGCTATATGGTTGCTGCGATGGTGATTTTTGCTATCCAAGACGGCATTAGCCGCCACCTAGCTTCCGAATACAACGTTCTGATGGTCGTCATGATCCGCTATTGGTTTTTTGCGGCATTCGTCATTGCAATCGCCCGCAAACAAGCCGGATCAATCCGTGCCGCTGCGGCGACAAAACAACCCATTCTGCAAGCATTTCGCGGGCTCCTCCTTGCGGCAGAAATCTGCATCATGATCCTTGGTTTTGTCCTGCTTGGCCTTGTCGAAAGCCATGCTATTTTCGCAAGTTATCCTTTGATCGTTGCCGCACTTTCAGGGCCCTTATTGGGCGAACACGTCGGCTGGCGCAGGTGGACAGCTATTGGTATCGGCTTCGTTGGCGTTCTGATAATTCTCCAACCCGGTGTCACTGTCTTTACTGCCGTAGCAATAATTCCGCTTATCTCAGCGCTGATGTTTGCGCTTTATTCGCTGCTCACGCGGTACGCAGCCCGCATAGATAGCACGGCCACGTCCTTTTTCTGGACAGGCACAACCGGTGCAGTTTTGATGACCATCATCGGTGTTTGGTATTGGGAGCCGATGACCCAAGGCGATTACCTTTGGATGGCCGTCCTGTGCGCTGTCGGTGCATCAGGACACTACATGCTGATCAAATGCTACGAAATGGCCGAAGCAAGTGCAGTCCAACCATTCGCCTATCTTCAAATGGTATTCGCAAGTTCCATAGGCATCCTGCTATTTGGTGAAACACTATCGCTTCATGTGGCGATAGGTGCAGCAATCATCATCGCCGCAGGCCTATTTACGCTAACCCAAGCACGTAAAACCTAACCACCAGGCCGCGAAATTGGCCGGATACCTTGCGCGCCCGATGGTCGCGGAATTGCAGTGGGTGCTGCCACAGCTGGTGCGGTTGATGTTGACGTTGATGCAGAAGGCGCGACAAACGTTGTTTCCTCAGCAGCCGCGGCACGTCGATCACCACGCGCGACAGGGCGTATCAGTGGCTTGCCGCCAATCAGCAACGACCGGAACCGGATTGGGCCTGTGTCAGCACCCAATCGCGCCTGATAGATTGGCATCGCCTCGGTCACGCGCATCACGTAATTGCGGGTTTCGCGGAATGGGATGTGTTCGATCCAATCGATCACATCGATGTCGTCAATACGTGGATCGCCAAAGGTGTCCATCCACCCTTCGGGCCGCGACGGACCAGCATTGTAACCTGCAGTAATCTGAACTGGCGAGTAGCCAAACTGCTCTTCAAGAATCGACAGGTATTTTGACCCTAGCAACGCGTTATATTGCCAATCGCTTGTCAGCTTAGATTTCGCATAGGGAAGCGATAGAAACCCAGATACTTCCTGCGCAGTCGCAGGCATCAATTGCATCAAACCCAACGCACCGACGGGGCTACCAGCGCCTGCATTAAACTCACTTTCGCGGCGGGCAATGGCAAGCGATAGCTCTGCTGGAACAGGAAGATCCATGTCCTTTAACGGATGCAGCGGGAAATAGGCCGATGGGATAATCTCTCCACGTCGCGCCGCTGCTTTACCAAGTAGCACAGCAAAATATGCCTCATCTTCGCTTTGTAACCAAGCAGACAATCGCGAGATGTCATCGGCTGGCAAAGTACGGCCCAATTCCGCAAAGAAATTCACAGCCCAGCTACGATCACCTGCCGCCAAGAACGCGAGCGCGACACGTGTCAAATCGGTGTTCATAACGTCAGCGCCTTCCCAGTCGGTCGCATCGCCAGCACCCGACAAAGCGGGGTCTAGTTCCATGCCCAACGCCTCGGCTGACAAAAGCCCGTAGAAACCAGTCTGGTGTTTTGCCCCATCCGCATAAGCTGTTGCAGCTGCGTTCGCGTCACCTAGCGCCAGATGCGCACGCGCGCGCCAGTACCCTGCCCGACCAAGCGAGATCGGACTGTCCACAGCGTTGGCAAAGTTATCAAAATGCGTCAGCGCTTTCGACGGATCATCCAAATACCGCAGCGCCAAATACCCAGCCAGCCATTCAAGATCTGCATACGATGACCCTTCGGTCAAAAAGTGCTGCGAGGCCAAATCGTATGCGCTTTCAATCCGGCCTTCGCGCATTTCCCACCGCGCCAGCGACCGACGCCAGCCAGACCAGCGAAAAGGCTCGCCCAGTGCTGCAACACTGACCGATCGCTCAGACAAAATCTCGATCGCATCAAGACGACGACCTTGGTTCGCAAGCCAATTGTACCGATCATAGGCAAGCCCCGGATGACTAGCCAAGCTTTCTGGCACAGCCTCGCTCAGCGCATCAAGGCCACTACCTTTGCGGATATAGCCAATCCTCGCTGCCACAAGCGCTTGCTGATCTTCACTTAAAAGCGGCAACATCCATCGCGCTTCGTCGGTCCGCCAGCGCCACAGCAACGCGTCAACGCGCGCAGCATGATAGTCAGCCAGCAAATCACCAAACCCGTCGACCATCGCCTGATGGCCCGTCTCGGTCAGCGATAATTCCTCCCATGCGATCTGCAATACTGCGTTTGCCCGATCCTCTTGACCCAGAACGATCAACGCCTCGGCCAACCTGACTGCACCTTCGCCCGTAACTGGGGATATCTCGCCAAACCAACTGATCACATCTGCGGGGGCCATATCTGGCGCCATCGCTTCTTCGCCGCGTGCGCGAATACGCTCAAGCCCTGGCCAATCGGCATGTGTCTCCAAGAAAGATTCGTAATCTGCGAAATCAGCCTCACCACTTCGTAGATAAATCCAGCTTATGATGTCACGCGACAACGCGTCATCGCCCGCTGTTTCAAATGCTGTTGCGAAATCGTCATCATCGGCAGCATCAATAGCCGCGATGCGGCTTGCAGGAACATCCTGAGCCACAGCAGGAACAGCCATAAGAAAAAGGGCAAAAACGCTTAAAATAATACGCATGAAACAACTCTGATAAGTTTTGGTTAATATAAACGTAATCTTGCTTGCCGGACAAGCAACGGCAAACTTGGCAATCGGCGGAAAGCTGTCTAGGTTCCGCGCGAAATCAATGGGCGAATCTGCCCTCTCAAATAAGGAAGCGCGTCATGTTTAAGGGATCTTTGCCCGCACTTGTCACGCCGTTCTCGAACGGCAAAGTGGACTTCGACGCGCTAAAAAAACTTGTCGACTGGCATGTTGATCAGGGCAGCGATGGTTTGGTGCCTGTTGGAACAACTGGCGAAAGCCCGACACTGACCCACGAAGAGCACGACGCAGTTGTTGATGCCGTAGTCAAAGCCGCTGCTGGCCGCTTGCCCGTGATCGCAGGTGCAGGTTCAAACAATACGGTCGAGACTGTCCGTCTGGTCCAAGCGGCAAAAGCCGTCGGCGCAGATGCGGCCTTGGTTGTGACCCCGTATTACAACAAGCCAACACAAGAAGGGCTATATGCCCACTTTGCAGCCGCCGCCGACTGCGACCTGCCTGTGATCATCTATAACATCCCGGGCCGTTCGGCCGTCGACATGACACCCGAAACGATGGGTCGTTTGTCAAAGCTGCCAAACATAATCGGTGTAAAAGACGCGACAGCAGACCTGTCCCGCGTACCAAAGCAGCGCATGACTTGTGGTGCGGACTTTGTTCAACTTTCAGGTGAAGACGCGACCGCATTGGGCTTTAACGCCCACGGCGGTGTTGGCTGCATTTCGGTCACTGCAAACGTAGCCCCTGCCCTTTGCGCCGAATTTCAGGCTGCAACTTTGGCTGGCGACTTTGGTACAGCACTCACAATGCTCGACCGCTTGATGCCCCTCCACGAGGCGATCTTTACCGAGCCTGGTTTGATCGGTGCAAAATACGGCATGTCACTTTTGGGTCTGTGTTCAGACGAAGTACGTTTGCCGCATGTGCCGCTTACGGATGGCACCAAGGAAAAAATGCGCGATGCGATGGTTCACGCTGGTTTGCTAAACTAAGCAAACGACAACATTACATCGGTGGGCGGATCGCCCGCCGATACCTCGACCTATAACGCGCTGCGTAGCCAACCGTCTGCATAGGTCACACTGTCACAACCGCTAAACCGCGCAGCACGGCCAATCTCGGCCTTGAGCCGCGCAATCCGCCCAGCCCCCATTTTCACATCCACCTCAGCCCAGAACGCTGTCACATCAAGACACGCGGCTGGCCTGTCTGCCTTCATGTCGATCCGGCCGATCATCTGGTCGCCCTCCATGACTGGGAATACATAATAGCCGTACTGACGTTTCGCAGCAGGCACAAAAATCTCAATCCGGTAACGGTAATTGAATAGCCGTTCCGCCCGCTTGCGGTCACGCAAAGCAGGGTCAAACGGTGACAGAATACGCATCCGTTTTGCAGGCGCGTCAGGCAGCGTGTCCAACATATCTGGCCGCGCAACAGATCGCCGTAACTTGCCATCTGCGCCCGCGACATCAACCTCGACCACGCGCCCGTCCGCCAAAGCCGCAATACTCCATGCTTTCGCTTCGGCTGACGTGACAATATCCCAGAACGCTGCCAGTTCGCCGCTTGTGGCAAATCCCAACCGATCAAGTGCGGCACTACAGGCCCACTCGACCGTTTCATCTGGGTGATGACGTGCGTTCAATTGCTCTGGTGGAATGACACGCTCTGTCAGATCATAGACCTTGCGAAACTTGTCTCGCCGAACAACCGAAAGCTGCCCTGATCGCCACAGGTATTCGAGGGCGGTTTTAGACGGATGCCAATCCCACCAACCGCCCTTCCCGCGTTCTTCGCCTTCACCGACATCGCCCGAAGTACAGCAGCCTTGGTCGCTGACCTGCCGCAACACTTCGTCGATCTTTTTGGTGAAATCATCGCGCCGCCACTCTTTCCAGCGACCCGACAACATCTCTGCATCCCGCTGCATCTTTAGCCGCCAATGCGGGAACAGTTTCATGTCAATTGCAGCGGCGTCATGTGTCCAGTGTTCAAACACATGTTTATCGCGAGCATGTAGATGATCCAGCGCTGGTGGGCGGTACTGCTGCCGTCGCGCCCACAAGATCAGATCATGCGCACGCGCGAATGTATTCACAGAATCAAGCTGCACAAAACCAAGCTCGGAAATCACACTTTGCAGGTCTTCACCCTTGCCAGTGCCCGACCGCATGCCCGTCAACCCGTGGCGATCCAAAAAAACATGCCGCGCGTGGGCGTTAGAAAGGACAGGAACTGACATGAATTTATCCGCGTATTTGTGCAATAGAATGCAGCCTACGCCGCCATTCTGACAATGCAAACCGCCATCACGCGGCTGCAAATGCCCGACTTGCCCAGCCCATGCCTTGTACACGCGCAACGCATCGCCTATTTCAGCTATATTATGGCCAATAAACCCGAAAAATCGAACTACAAAGTCATCGCCGAAAATCGGCGTGCCCGCTACGACTATGCGATCGAGGACGACATCGAGGTTGGTATCATCCTCATGGGCTCCGAGGTGAAGTCACTGCGTTCGGGTCAATCGAATATCGCCGAGAGTTATGCATCGGTCGATGACGAAGAACTTTGGCTAACGAATTCCTATATCGCACCCTACGACCGCGCCATGTTCGGCCACGAAGAACGCCGCAAACGCAAGCTTTTGTGCAAAAAGCGAGAGCTGTCACGCCTATGGAACGCCACCAAGCGCGAAGGTATGACGATTGTGCCGCTGGTGATGTACTTCAACGACAAGGGGCTTGTTAAGCTCAAGATCGCGACTGGTAAGGGTAAGAAAAATCACGACAAACGTGCAACCGAGGCAAGCCGCGATTGGGGCCGTCAAAAGCAGCGCCTTTTGCGTCACGGCGACTAATTCACGGCGGGGAAAGCCTGTCAAAAACTCCCACTGTAGTGTTATATAATAGACGTGCTAGGGTCGTATATCGGCGCACGCTTGGGTCATGCTACGCTGTTAAAATAACGACCCATCTAGAAGGATTAGGGGATTATGGAAACAATTATTGCACAACTCGTTGGCGGTGCCATTGGTGGTAATGCTGCAGGCGCTGGCCTGAAATCTGCCTCAATGGGCGGCATGCTGAACACAGTCGCTGGTGCGGTTGGTGGTCTCGGTGGCGGCACTTTGCTGGGCGGCCTCATGGGCGGCGCAGGCGCAATGGCTGCTGGCGCAACTGACGCAGTAGCACCCGGCCTCGACATTGGCAGTATCGTAGGCAGCCTTGCTGGCGGCGGCGTCGGCGGTGTTGTTGTTACGGCGGTTGTCGGCTTCTTGAAGAACAAATTCATGGCCTAAGGCTGTGTTTCCAAAGGCGTCCGCGCCTTTGGCTTAAGATACAGATCGTTTATCCAGTTTCAAAGGGTGTCCCGCGTGGGCACCCTTTTTGTCATCCGAAACCTGACTTGTGTCCGTAGACAGCCCACGCTACTCAGGCGATAGCTTTTTGGCTTATGTGACAATAGGGGCGACCCGATGATTGACGATCCACAAACACTTGTCAGCACTGATTGGCTGGCCGCACATCTCAAAGACCCCGACCTGCGGATCTTTGATGCATCTTGGTATCTGCCGAACGATGATCGCGACGGCCGCGCTGCCTATGACAAAGCGCATATCGCAGGTGCACGCTTTTTCGATATCGACGAAGTCAGCGACCACCGCTCTGAGCTGCCACATACTGTTCCACCAGTTGAGAAATTCATGTCTCGCATGCGTGCGATGGGCGTGGGCGATGGCCACCAAGTCGTCGTTTATGACGGGGCTGGCCTGTTCTCGGCGGCGCGCGTCTGGTGGTTGTTCCGCTTAATGGGTCAAAAGAACATTGCCGTTCTTGATGGCGGCCTACCAAAATGGATCGCCGAGGGTCGCGAAGTCACCGACGACAAACCCCTGATCCGCGACCGTCACATGACCGTGTCACGTCAAAACCAGATGGTCCGCGATGTAACCCAAGTTGCCCGCGCGGCGAAGCTTGGCGATTACCAGATCATCGACGCACGCGCCGCCGCACGCTTTACAGGCGAGGCCGAAGAGCCGCGCCCGGGCATGCGCTCTGGCCACATTCCAGGGTCGCGCAATGTCCCGTTTGGCGAAGTGCTAAACCCGAACCAGACAATGAAAGACGAGGCTGGAATTCGCGCCGCGATGAAGGCCGCTGGCGTTGATCTGAACAAGCCTGCAATCACCACCTGCGGGTCTGGTGTGACAGCCGCAATCCTTTGCCTCGCACTTGAGCGGATCGGAAAAACCGATCACGCCCTCTATGACGGATCATGGTCCGAATGGGGCATGTATGATGATTTACCAATCGCGACCGGAGCCGCATAATGCTTGAAAATCTTAAGCCACAACCAGCTGACAAAATCCTCGCCCTTGTGGCAGCGTATCGCGCAGACCCGCGCGACACCAAGGTCGACCTTGGTGTGGGCGTCTACAAAGATGCGACTGGCAACACGCCTGTTATGCGCGCCGTCAAAGAGGCCGAGCGCCGCTTGGTCGCGAACCAAACGTCCAAAGCATACACCGGCCTAGCTGGTGATCCTGCCTTTGCGGATGCCATGATTGATCTTGTTCTTGGCGATACGGTTGAACGTGACCGCATCGCTGCTGTTGCCACACCGGGCGGCACTGGTGCCATCCGTCAAGCGCTTGAGCTGATTATAATGGCCGTGCCTGACGCGACTGTTTGGCTTTCCAATCCTACATGGCCAAACCACCCATCCATCATCAAATACCTTGGGATGAAAATGGGCGAGTATCGCTATTTCGATAACGCGACACGCGGCGTCGATTTCGCGGGCCTGATGGAAGACCTCGGCAACGTTCCAGCGGGCGACGTCGTGCTGCTGCACGGCTGCTGCCATAACCCAACGGGGGCAAACCTGACGGCTGAACAAATGGGTCAAGTCATCACCCTTTTGAAAGCCAACGGCGTCACACCGATGGTCGATATTGCCTACCAAGGCTTCGGTGACGGCCTGAACGACGACGCAATGGCAACGCGCGCTATCGCAGCAGCATTCCCCGAGGTCCTGATCGCCGCGTCATGTTCTAAGAACTTTGGTATCTACCGCGAGCGCACAGGCATCCTGATGGCGATCTCAAAAGACGCCGATGCACAACCATTGACCCAGCAAACTCTCGCTTACCTGAACCGCCAGAACTACTCGTTCCCACCCGATCATGGTGCACGGGTTGTGACAGAAATTTTGACCGACCCAGAGCTTCGCGCCGATTGGGAAGCCGAGTTAGAAGAAACACGCAACGGCATGCTTGGCCTGCGCAAGCAGCTTGCAGATGAGTTGCGCCGCTTGTCCAACTCAGATCGCTTTGATTTCCTTGCAGATCATCGCGGCATGTTTTCGCGCCTCGGCACCACACCAGAGATGGTAGAGAAACTGCGCGCAGACCATGGCATCTACATGGTTGGCGATAGCCGGATGAACATTGCGGGCCTTAATGAGGCAACCGTTCCAATTCTTGCCAAAGCAATCATCGACGCTGGTATCTAATACATTCAGGGGGCTGCCACTGGCGGCCTCCTACTCCCGACCCTCCCCCAAATGTAAATTTGATCTAGAAACAGCGCAGTGTTTTGCCTGTTCGTTCGACGTGCGCGCATGAAAATGCTGCACTTGCGAAATACGCTTGCGAACGGCTGCGCAATAATCTACGCCTAAAGGCAACTATAGCGCAATTATCATACCGAGCCACACCATGTCATTCCGCCTTCAGCCGACCGCCCCAGCCCGTCCGAACCGCTGCCAACTATTTGGCCCCGGATCAAACGTGAAGCTGTTTGAAAAGATGGCAGCAAGCGCCGCCGATGTTGTGAACCTCGACCTCGAAGACTCAGTCGCGCCATCGGACAAAGACGCTGCCCGCGCAAATATTATCAAAGCAACCCACGACGTTGATTGGGGCAACAAAACCCTGTCGGTGCGGATCAACAGCCTTGATACGCCCTATTGGTACAAAGACGTGGTCGATCTGCTTGAACAGGCCTCGGACAGGCTCGATCAGATCATGATCCCTAAGGTTGGCTGTGCGGCTGACGTCTATGCTGTAGACGCGCTTATTACAGCGATTGAGGCTGCAAAAGGCCGTTCCAAGAAAATCAGCTTTGAAGTCATCATCGAAAGCGCCGCTGGCATTTCAAACGTTGATGAAATTGCGGCATCATCTGCGCGACTTGATGCGATCAGCCTTGGCGCTGCCGATTTTGCGGCCTCAATGGGTATGCAAACAACGGGGATAGGTGGCACGCAAGATAACTATTACATGCTGCAAGGCGACGCACGGCACTACTCCGACCCTTGGCATTGGGCGCAAACAGCAATTGTCGCGGCCTGCCGCACCCACGGTGTTTTACCTGTTGATGGCCCGTTTGGTGATTTCAGCGACGACGATGGTTTCCGCGCACAGGCGCGCCGTTCGGCGACGCTTGGTATGGTTGGAAAATGGGCAATCCACCCTAAACAAATCGCACTTGCGAACGAAGTCTTCACACCTTCAGCCGAAGCCGTCGCCGAGGCACGCGAAATTCTTGCTGCGATGGCAGATGCCAAGGCACGCGGCGAAGGTGCGACAGTCTACAAAGGTCGTTTGGTCGATATCGCAAGCATCAAACAAGCCGAAGTCATTGTAGGTCAATCCGAGCTGTTCTCAGACTGACCAGCTTTACTTAACGCAAAAACAGCGCTTCGACTTCAAAGCCCATCCAGCAATCAGATGCGTCCGCCATGATGTCTTCGAAATTCAGCGGCGTTGATGTCATCGCCTCGCCGACAAAACGCATGTCGTCGCATTCGCCGTCGTTTGCCCATTCGCTGCTGTCATCACCAAAATCGATCTGACCGCTTAGGCTGACGCCTCTTAGGTTGATCGTATCATCGTAAAATGCGGTCGAGCAGTCAGTCGCATCTGTTTCGACGTCTTCAAACAACAATGGTGCCGGCGCCATACCAGCGCCCAAAAAGCGCGCGTCGTCGCATTCGCCATCGTTCGCCCATTCGCTGCTATCATCACCAAATTCAACAACATCAGCCCATGCAGGACCCGTCGTCAGCGCAATAATGCAAACGAGTGCAGTAATATTTTTCATCACGAGTAACCTTATCTTTAAATGTGAGTGGGTTATCAGTCTTTTCAATACAAAGCACAATTACTGCATTCCATTGCAATGCCCCCACCAGAACGCCTATATCTGGGGCAACAAAACAAAGGTGCCGTATGACCCAATATCTTGAGTTCGAAAAACCACTGTCCGAGATTGAAGGCAAAGCCGAAGAATTGCGGGCGATGGCACGTGAGAACCCAGAATCCAAAGTCGAGAAAGAAGCAGAGACGCTTGATCAAAAAGCAGCCGATCTTCTGGTTCAGCTTTATGGCAACCTGACGCCTTGGCGCAAATGCATGGTCGCACGCCACCCCGAGCGGCCGCATTGCCAAGACTACATCGAAGCACTGTTCACCGAATACACGCCACTTGCTGGTGACCGGAATTTTGCGGATGACCACGCCGTCATGGGCGGCATCGCCCGTCTTGATGGACGCCCGATCATGGTTATTGGCCACGAAAAGGGCAACGATACAAAATCGCGGATTGAGCGTAATTTCGGCATGGCCCGTCCCGAAGGTTACCGCAAAGCAATTCGTTTGATGGAATTGGCCGACCGCTTTGGCCTGCCAGTCATTACCCTTGTCGACACACCCGGCGCATATCCCGGCAAAGGTGCCGAAGAGCGCGGCCAGTCCGAAGCAATTGCCCGTTCAACAGAGAAGTGTCTTGAGATCAAAGTGCCACTGATCAGTGTTGTGATCGGCGAAGGCGGTTCGGGTGGTGCGGTTGCATTTGCCTCAGCGAACCAAGTCGCGATGCTTGAGCACTCGGTCTATTCCGTGATCAGCCCTGAAGGCTGCGCATCGATCCTCTGGAAAGACCCAGCCAAAGCCAGCGAAGCCGCCGACGCTTTGCGTCTGACTGCCCAGAACCTTTATGAACTGGGTGTCTGTGATCGTATCGTGCCAGAGCCAAGCGGCGGCGCACATCGTCACAAGGATCAAGTGATCGAGAGCGTCAGCAATGCGCTTATAGCCATGCTTGATAGCTATGAAGGCAAATCACCTGACGAGATCCGCCAAGAGCGTCGCAAAAAGTATCTTGATCTTGGGTCCAAGGGCCTCGCTGCTTAAGTGAGCCTCCTGCGCGGACATTGGCAATTGGCGGCGATAATCATCGCCGTCTTTTTGCTTTGGACGACACCTGTGATGATCCCGCTGAAAATCCTAGTAGTTTTCTTGCACGAACTCTCCCATGCGATGACTGCTGTTTTCACAGGTGGCGATATCATCAGCATATCAGTCTCGCCCGCCCAAGGCGGCGAAGCATGGACCCGAGGGGGTAGTAGGTTCCTGACACTGTCCGCAGGGTATTTGGGGTCACTGCTGATCGGGCTTGCCCTGCTTTGGGTTGCCCTACGCACCAACTTGGACCGCTATGTCATGGCGGGTCTTGGCATCATCTTACTCGTCATCACAGCGCTTTATATGCGCGACCTATTTG
This sequence comes from Paracoccaceae bacterium, assembly GCA_034111185.1. Taxonomy (GTDB): domain Bacteria; phylum Pseudomonadota; class Alphaproteobacteria; order Rhodobacterales; family Rhodobacteraceae; genus Yoonia. The sequence continues at coordinate 18,256 of JAWUXS010000043.1, forward strand.
CGATCAGCTTTGGTGCAATAGGTGGCATTGCCCTGCTCGCGGCAGCGCGGTTCCTGCCCATCGATGTTAATGACCTGATCCTTCGCGTGATCGGGCTAACTAGCATGATCTACGTCCCCTACGACATATTCAGCGACACAATCGCGCGATCGTCCCTGCAATCCGACGCACGTATGCTGGCCGAGGAATTTGGCGGCCCAACAATCATGTGGGGTGGGATGTGGCTGTTTATGAGCCTTGTTCTGATTGGCTTTGCACTGCGACATCTGCTGGGCCAAGCAACTAACCTTACGTTCGGAACGAACAGATAGCGCTAGGCTACCACATCGTCTTGGCGGCACGCGGCGGCCAAGCAGCATCATACGTTTCGCCATCGAATCCAGCCTCTAGTTCAGCCAGCATGTCACCAATCGTCGGCAGGCCCACACTTTCATCGCCAGCCTTCCACGTACTAGCGCGCATCAAAGCGCGGGCGCATTGGCTGTAGACCTCAGAGATTTTGATCACAACAACAGATCGCGGCTGGCGTCCCTTATCGCTAAACCGTTCCAGCAAATCATTTGCTACAGACACTGTTGCGGTACCATTCACACGCACAACATTGTTTGATCCTGGCACGATGAACATCAGGCTGACACGCCCGTCGCGCACGATATTACGCAAACTATCCATCCGGTTATTGCCGCGCCAATCCGGCATCAACAGCGTCTGCGCATCCATTTCCTGAACAACAGGGCCATCATCACCACGTGGACTTGCATCAGTCCCCTCTGGCCCGACGGTGGATAGGACACACAGTTTTGATGCCATGATCCATGTGCGGTAAGTTGGCGTTAGACGATCCGCGACCTTGATCAACGACGCCTTAGCAGGTGTGCCGTACAGCCCCTCAAGTGCTGCGATATCGGTGATGGTATCAGCCTTCTGTGACACGCTTAAAACCTGCTTCTGCAGCCAGTGCGTCTGACCCAGTTTCGATGACCGTCTCGATCTTTTTCATGAACTCTTGCGTGGACAGCCCCACAGGCACCGGTTCGTGGAATTCGATCACAGCATTGCCCGGCTTGCGGTAAATCCCACGCTTGGGCCAGAACACCCCGACGTTACAGGACACGGGAACAACTGGCTGCCCTAGTTCTTGATACAGCGCGCTTGTCCCTAATTTGTATTTCGCAGAAACACCCGGGGCAATACGCGTGCCTTGGGGGTAGATAATCAACTGCCCCGGAACGTCACGACCAGCTTTGACCTCGGCCAACATCTTTTTGATCGCTTGCCCGCGCTTACCGCGATCAACCGGCACACAACCAATCCGCAAACCAAACCATCCGATGACAGGGGCATATTTCAGAATGCTTTTCATAATGAACTTGCCCTGAGGCACGGCACCAAAAATCACCAAGACATCCATGAAAGACTGATGCTTGGCCGCGATCATGACTTCACCAGTTGGCGGCGTTCCACGCACTTCGGTGTGCAAACCAATGATCCGGCTCGCAAGCCATCGCACCAAGCGACAGTATGCATGGCAACCTGCCATCGCGCCGTCTCGGGAAACTATTGCCCATGGCAGATATACGAGCCCTACAAGCGGCATCGTGATGTACATCAAACAGATGAAAATCAAGGACCGCACCCATTGGATTGCGTAGCTCATGATTGTTCCTTCAAGGTGCGCAGCGCTGCCGCGCGTGTTGCTATGAACGCGACAATCGCAGCCAGAGGTGGAATGATCAGCGGCCAGAACCAATGCCAACCTTGGAATCCAAGACCCGTCAAAAACCCACCTGCCACATCAGCACTCGGCAGGATCATCACAGCCAACAAACCAAACACGGTGCCTGCCAAAGCACCAATCAATGCGCGCACAGTAAAGCGCCGGACAAACGCGCTCGCGATATAGCTGTCTTGCGCCCCGACTAGGCGCATAACGCGGATCACTTGGGCGTTTGCGGCAAGGGCCGCCTGCGCCGCAAGCGTGATCATCGCCGCAGTCGAAGACGCAATCAGCAAAATTGAAATCCAGCCCAACGACCGCAAACGACCTGCCGCCTCGACCAGCGGCTCCCGCCAGCGGGTGTGGTCATCCAGCACTGCACCCGGCACCTCGGCCTGCAAACGCGCCCGAAGGCCCGTAGAATCGTAACCGTCACCCTCTTCGATGATCTCAACCAACTGCGGGATCGCTAATGTCTCAAGCGGCAGATCTGGACCAAACCACGGTTCAAGCAAATCACGTTGTTCATCCAACGTCAGCGCCCGCGCAGCGGCAACACCCGGTGTGGTCTCAAGCACGTTGATCGCTGCACGCAACTGCGCATCCGCCTGATCAACTGGTGCCGATATCCGCAACGTAGATGTCCGTGCAAGTTCGGCAGACCAGCGATCAGCCAAGCGACCAGTCGCAAGCGATAGCGCCATCGCAAACACAGCAAGGAAAGCCATCGCAGCGGCGGTGAAAACGGTCAAACGTGCGGTGTAACCTGTAGGCGGTACAATTTTATTAGCCTGCGGATCACCCGTAATGACTTCGGATATTTGGCGCATACTAAACTTCATAGCTCTGCACCTGCCAGCTGAAGACGGCGATCTTTTAGACGTAATACCCGCGTGCTAACCTGACTTTTCGCAGCTCGGATAAGGTTTAGGTCATGCGTCGCGATGAGCACAGCTTTGCCCATGCGGTTCAATTCAACTAGCAAAGTCAGCAATCGTTGCGACATTTCCCAATCCACGTTGCCGGTTGGCTCGTCAGCAATAATCACATCAGGCGACATGATGACCGCACGCGCCAATGCGGCACGCTGCCTTTCACCACCAGAAAGCTGAGGCGGCAGTTGATTGGCCTGTGACCGCAGTCCAACCCAAGACAACAACTCGTCTAGGTTAGCACTTTCGCCTTCACGGCCTGCAACAGTCAGTGGTAGCGCCACGTTCTCGGCCAGCGGCAAGTGATCTAAAAACTGACAATCTTGGTGAACAACACCAACGCGGCGGCGAACCATTGCAACCTGATCACGCTCCAGATCCCTTGCTGGCGCATCAAATAGCCGGACTTCGCCGGCAGTTGCCTGCAGTTCACCGTAGCAAAGCTTTAGTAGCGTGGTCTTGCCGGCACCTGATGGTCCAGTCAAAAAATGGAAGGATCCCGGAGCAAGGTTTAGCGAAACTTGAGAGAATAACTCCGCACCACCGTAACTATAGGCAACTTTTTCTAGTTCGATCAAAAAAACGCTCCTTTAGGCACGCGCCGCGCCTGTTACGTAGTCTTTTGCCCAAATCTGCAACAGGTTTCAATCATATCGCACATTATGCATGTTCAAATCATTGGCGTTTGGCCGTAGGATTGGTAGAAGTTAAGATGAAAGTGCAGGGAATGTCTGCGTATTGATGGTTAAAAGGAAACGGTAATGCGCTTAATATGCCCCAATTGCGGAGCGCAATACGAAGTCGCCGGCGACGTTATCCCGGCCGCTGGTCGCGATGTACAATGCTCAAACTGTGGACATACTTGGCTAGAAACCCCTGGTTCATCGGTTGCGG
>JAWUXS010000044.1:0-15045 GCA_034111185.1 Paracoccaceae bacterium
CACCTCTTCGGTGAAAAACTCAAGGGTCTGCCCCGCAACGTTCGTGCGGATCTCAACGTTCTCTTGCAAGATCAGCGTCACGACCTCGTTTGTGACGGCGGCTGAAAGGGCAGCACTTTCGGCGGCAAAGCTGGCACGCACAATTGTCGCCTGCACAGGTCCGCGCCGATCAGCACCACCCGTGGTTACAATCTTGATACGCTCGCGCAGGTCGGCCACAACCTCGTCTGCGGGCAGTCGCCGTGTGCCGCCTTGGGCCTCATAGATGTTCAAACGGTTCGCCATCTCAAGCAGGCGGTCACGGGTCAGGATGCGCTGTTGAATAATCTGTAGCTGCTCAGTGGTTTCTGTTTGCACCGTGGTCGCTGCCAGCTCGTCTGGGATTTGCTGGCTTTCAACAATCAGCACGGCCTCGGCGCGGTAAACCGGCGGAAGCACAGCGGCCAAGGTCAGGCCGATTGCGGTACATGCAGCAGCCACCACAAGGAAATACGGAAAGCGCCGCATAAATAGTGAGAAGTAGAAACGGAAATCCATCGATGTCAGCCTCGGCTAGTTGTGTCCGAGCGGACAAATTGCGCGGGGGCCTGTTCGGCAACGCCGCCCCCAAAGAACACACCATCATTCAAAACCTGCTGCACCGTCGCGCGGCTAACCTGTTGCTGGGTCATGGTGAAAGCATAGACCAAGGACAGATCACACAACTGGTTGACCAAACGCGGGATGCCGCGTGTGGCGTCGTGGATCAGGCCCGCGGCCTCGGGTAGAAAAATATGATATTGCGCGCCAGCAACCTGCAGACGGTGGTCTATATATGCACCCACCATAGCGACATCCATTTCGGGCAGATGAAAGCTGGCCGCGACACGCTGGGCGAACTGACGTAGATCAGGGCGCTGCACGATCTCGCGCAACTCAGGCTGACCAACAAGCACAAGCTGGAGCAGCTCATCTTTATTGGCGTTGATGTTGGTGAACATCCGCAACTCTTCGAGAACATCGCGCGTCAAATTCTGCGCTTCGTCAAAGATCAAGATGACCCGACGGCCTGCGGCATACTCAGACACAAGGTAGTTTTGGAACTGGCCAAACAGATCCGTGTAATTCGCCTCGGGTGCGGCGGGCTGACCAAGGGCCATCAACACCCAGCGCAGCAGCTCTCCTCGGTCGCCATGCGCGTTCGCAATCAGACCAACAGTGACTTCATCATCCGTCCGAGACAGTAGTTGGTGCAGCAGCGTGGTTTTACCTGTGCCAACTTCGCCCGTGATCAGCGTAATAGGCGAGCGGGTAAGGATACCGTATTCCAACATGGCGAATGCACGCGAATGCGCATCCGACCAGAAAAGGAATTCCGGATCGGGGACAAGCGAAAATGGTCGCTCTCTCAGCCCAAAGTGAGCCGTATAAAGGTCCAGCGTACTGCCCATATCTATCCTGATGCCTTGAAACGCCTGACATCGTTACTGAGTTACTGATTCTTAAAAAACTTGGCATCGTTACTAATACTTGGAATCTTTACTAATCCTTTGCGGCACTTTTTGGCCGCTTAGATTTTTTCACCCTGATTTTTAACCAAGGTTAATTCTTACAAATTAGGGATGACGGCCTTTGATATCTGATGCAAGCACACCGCTACGGCGGCATGTCGATTACAACAAGCCTTTGCCAAACGGCAACATATATAACAGCATCTTGTGAACACAGCAGGTTTTGCACGTACAATCGAAAAACATGCCCTTACGTCACCCTTGTGACGCTACATCCCCGATACGCCATGTCAGCGACCCAGACGGATCAGAACCAAGGCGGAAATGTGTTAACATACCGGATCTTAACCTTAAAATTGTCGCTAAATTTCCCTCAAAACAGCGCGGGACGTGGCTAATGTTTGCTTAACGCAGACAAGCTTGGATGGATTCCACCCCGATGCACTTTACGAAAGACATGCGCAAAAACAGCACCCCTGTCGGTGCTCTTGCATTTGATTACGAGGTCACAGCCCCTGCGGTTGCGTCCGCTAATCAAGTGTTAGCGCGTGCCATGTTCGGAGAAGCACCAAGCGGATCTGCTCTTTACCGCCAGACACTCAAACGGATCTTTGATCTGACTTGTATCGTCTTGGCTGCCCCATTGATCGTGCCAATGATTGCTCTGCTCGCGGTTCTGGTAGCGTTTGATGGCGGCAAGCCCTTTTACCGTCAGGCCCGTGTTGGCCGCGATGGCCGCCTTTATACCATGTGGAAACTGCGCACGATGGTTGCTGGCGCTGATGCAAAGCTTGAGACGTATCTTGCGTCTGATCCTGCGGCCCGCGCCGAGTGGGACAGCACTCAGAAACTGAAAAATGACCCGCGCATTACCTATTTTGGTGGCTTATTGCGCAAAACATCTTTGGATGAACTGCCGCAGCTTTTGAATGTCATCAAAGGCGAGATGAGCCTTGTAGGCCCGCGCCCTATGCTGCCAGAACAGCAAGTGATGTATCCGGGCACTGCCTATTACGATCTATTGCCCGGCATCACTGGCCCGTGGCAGGTGTCTGCCCGCAACGAGACCACATTCGCCGAACGAGCCCATTTTGACACGCGTTATGCGCGCAGTCTTTCGTTCTTCGAAGATCTCAAGATGCTGGTATCAACCATTCGTGTCGTCGCGCGCGCTACAGGTCACTAAGATACTGAAGCAGGCTCACAACACTTTGCATAACACTTTGATCGTGTGGTGCATGCACACAGCGACAACACCCATCTGAATATGCTAGGCTGTGTCAAAAGCGGGCAAAGACCCAAAAGCAGTTTATCAACAGGCATACAGACATGATCACTTCTTTCCGCGCCGTTTTGGCGTTGTTGGCTTTACTGGCACTGACAGCCTGTGAAAGCCCCGAAGAGAAAGCAGAACGCTTTTATCAATCCGGCCTAACCTTGCTTGAGGCAGGTGATGTTGAACGCGCTTTGGTCGAATTCCGCAATGTCTTTGAATATGACGGCTTCCACAAAGAGGCCCGCATCACCTATGCGCAGGTCCAACTTGAGCGCGGCCTATTCAGCGAGGCGTATGCCCAGTATCTCCGCCTGATCGAACAATACCCAGATGAGGTCGAAGCGCGTATGATCTTGGCTGAGATTGCCGTGCTGCGTGGCGACTGGCCAGAGGTGCGCCGCCACGGCGATGCCGCCTTCGCACTTACCCCTGATGCCCCCCGCGCTCGCGCCCTAAGAGCCGCAGTAGATTACCGCGCCGCCGTCGCCGATCTTGATAAGATTGGCGCGGCGCAGGCTGTGATCAATGCACGCGCCGTGATTGACGAAGACCCCAACAACATCACCGCCCGACGCATTGTGATTGATGCCTTGGGTAAAAGCAGCGACCCGGCCAAGGCCCTGCCCCATGTGGACGCAGCCCTTGCTGCCGATCCAACCTCACTTGAATTTAACGTCCTTAAACTGCGCCTGCTTGCTGACGACGAAGACGCCGCAGTCGCCCAGCTACGCCTGATGTTTGACCTTTTCCCAGACAACGAAGAAGTCCGCAGTAGCCTCGTGGCATGGTATCTGGGTCGCAGCGACTATGATGCCGCCGAGGATCTTCTGCGTCAGTTGGCGGGCGACATCAAGGGGCCTACTGGCCCGCATGTGACCGTCGTACAGTTCTTGCAAACCGCCCACGGAGAGCAGGCCGCAAGGGCCGAATTGGACAGTCTGATTGCCGCCAATGCAGGCACTGAGAATGCCTATCTTTACCAAGCGATGATCGCTGTCTTTGATTTTGACCAAGGCAATCACCCCGAGGCGATTACCGCATTGCGCGCGATCACAACAGACCAAGAACCTACCGTACAAAACCAACGCATCCGCATCATGCTTGCAAGGATGCTTGACACCTTGGGCGACAGGGCTGGCGCCGCAGAGGAAGTCGCAGCCATTCTAGATACCGACATCAGCCATGTGCCTGCTCTGAAACTACGCGCTACGTGGCTGATTGAGGCGGATGACCCCGACGCTGCAATCACCGATCTGCGGGCAGCACTGAACCAATCGCCGCGCGACGCAGAAATTCTTACCCTGATGGCCGAGGCGCACACACGCGGCGGCAGTTCTGAGCTGGCAGGCGAGCGTCTTGCCCTTGCGGTGAATGTCTCGGGATCTGATCCTGATGCAGCTTTGCGTTACGTGCAGTTCCTCTTGCAAGACAATCGCAGGCAGGCCGCTGAAAGCGTGCTTGTCGAAGCGCACCGCGCCCATCCCACAGACCTTGAGATCATCAGCCGGTTGGCGGACTTTTGGCTGCAGGACCAAAACTGGGCCTCTGCGCGCGCACTATTGGCTGACCTGCACCGCCTGTCTGGTGATCAGGCTGCAAACTTGGCCATTACCCTTGAGGCCGAGATATTAATGGGCGAAGGCCAAGCCGATCAAAGCCTCGCTATCTTGCAAGAACAGCTAGCGGATATGGGCGATCAGGCCCGCGCCACGGTGACTGTCGTGCTGGCACAAATCCGTAGCGGAAAAACGGACGAGGCGCGCAGCTACCTTGATACGGCTTTGACCGCAGCACCTGACGACATCACCCTGCAAATCCTAAGCGGCAGCTTGCATATGATGACTGGCAATGCTGACGCCGCCGAAGACACGTTCGCTGTTGTGCTAAACGCAGACCCCGCCAATGAGACCGCAAATCGCCTGCTATATACGGTGCTGTTCCAACAAGACCGATTAGACGAAGCGACCCGCGTGCTTGATGCAGGCATCACAGCCAATGCAGACGCTGCGACCCTACGCTGGATCAAGGCGGGCATGCTTGAACGCGCAGGCGATATAGATGCAGCAATTGCCATCTACGAAGAGCTTTATACCCTTAACAGTGGTGACGTGATTGTCGCCAACAATCTCGCAAGCCTGATTGCCACCCACCGTGGTGATGCCGCATCGTTGGATCGCGCCTTTACCATCGCACGACGGCTGCGCGGCATGGATATTCCTGCGTTCCAAGACACCTATGGCTGGATCGCGGCACGCCGCGGTGATCATGCCGAGGCGCTATCATACCTGCGCCCTGCGGCCCTTGGCCTGTCCGGTGACCCACTGGTGCAGTTTCACCTTGGCATGACCTATGCCGCTCTCGATCGTAAGACAGCGGCACGCGAGACATTGGCCCTAGCCCTAGAGTTGGCTGGCGATAGTGACCTGCCCCAGTTCGAAGTGGCCCGCGCAAAGCTGGCCGAGCTGGGCGTGCAATAAAGCCCATAGCACCCCTATTGTTGCGTGAACGCATACAATCCTAGGTTTTGCCGCACTCTGACCACATTCTGGTACGAAAACTGGACCCAAGTCAGGGCGGACCAACCGTTCGACATCGTTGAGGCCATGGAGATCGTTATGAAACTTTCCGTATTATACACAGCCATTGCGCTTGTACTGTCACAGCTTGTAGCAACCGCTGTCTCTGCACAGCAAAGCTACCGTATCCGTGCAGGCGACACGCTGCGTATCGAAGTCATCGAGGATTCCTCGCTGAACCGCTCTGCGCTTGTGTCACCAGATGGCCGTATCTCAATTCCTTTGGCAGGACCTATCCGAGCAGCTGGTCGTTCTATCGAAGCAATCCAAGACGAGCTGACATCACAGCTTGCCGCGAACTTTCAATCGACGCCCAACGTCTTTGTTGCGGTTGAGCGTTTGGCAGAACGCCGTGCCGCAGCGCCAACCACCCCAGAACCTGATCCAACAATGGATATTTTTGTGCTGGGCGAAGTAGGCAGCCCAGGCAAGATGACCATCGAACCTGGTGCGACTGTCCTGCAGGTCTTTGCACAGATGGGTGGCTTTACCCGCTTTGCAGCAACGGGCCGCGTTCAGCTGCGTCGCACCAATGAGCAGGGCATCGAAGACGTCTTTTCACTGGACTATGACGCAATCGAAGCCGGCATGAGCAGTGACGGTATGGTTGAACTATATCCTGGTGATGTGATCGTTGTGCCGCAGCGTAGGCTTTTCGAATAATCCTAGATAATTCCTTGAAAACTATGCTATAAGAGCCTCAAGATCTGGCAGTTCCGCGCTTTGGTGCGGGACATAAGCACAGACAGTATATGAGGACGGCAGGCAGTGACTTCATCTGTCAAAAAAACATTCGCTATTGCGGCAGCCTTTGGGGCTGCCATTTCTCCTGCTGTGCTTGCGCAAACCCGCAGTGCTGATCCTGCCCGCGAACGCGGCGGCATGATTTACACCCTCGATGTGGCGCAGCGGCTTGAGGCAAACAGCAATCCCTCGCTCTCAGAAGACCCTAATGGCACCGTGTATTTTTCAAATACCCGACTGGCGTTTAACCTGAATTCCGAGACACGGACCCAGATATTCAATCTTGATCTCAGTGGTTCACTGCGCATGTCTGATGGCCCCAACACTGACGGCATTGAACTTGGTGCCGTCGATCCGCGCATAGCCGTGGCCTATAGTCAGTACGCAGCATCCAGCAGACTTGATGTGATGGCCAGCATGATCCGCACCGAAATTGGGTCTGCAGATCCACTCAGCAGCTTTTTGAATACCGATGGCGAAAGATCTATCACAACAGATTTTGAAGACCTGACTGGCACAGGTACACGTGATGCATTGGCCTTTAGCGCCAAGCTATCTATCTGGGATGACGCGCCGTTCGGGCTCGCGTTTTCAACCAATGTGTCCGACCTGACCTACTATGACGCGAGCAATCCAGACCTGACCGATAGCACCCGTAGCCGCCATGAGGTCGAAGCCCGCTTTGATATTTCTGATGTGATGCAAGCGACCGCTGCTTTGCATTACACATCGCTTGATAATTCGACCACCACACGTAGCCGCACAGGTGCAGACTTTGGGCTGACAATTGATCGCCCCGATGGCAGTTATGGCGGCCATACACGTATCGTGGACGGCGAAGATGGCATACAAGCCAGTTTGCTTTTTGCACGTGAAATAGCACTCCCCACCTCGTCTTACACATTTGCGCTTGGTGCGTCGCGGGCCACAACAGAAGACGTTTTTGCGACCGGATATATCGTTGCAAATCACAATCTGGCGGGCACCAGGTTCACCGCCAAAGCAGAGCGCCGGTTAGACGTCAATAACGACAACGCCGAAGAGATGCTGACCACCTTATCGCTTAAGGCAAGCACTGCAGTATCAGACTATGGCCGGATGTCACTGGATGTAGGCTATGGTGACGGCCAAACGCTGGCGTCATCCGAACAAACAACCCTTTCAAGCATTGGGGTCACATATACCCACGATGTAAGCGAAGATTGGTCCGTCGATGCCACCGCATCTTACCGTCAGCGGTCCACTACAGGGCTTGCAGATGCAGACAGTTCATCGCTTGCATTGACCCTGCGCCGCAGCTTTGATCTGCGCCCATAATATCTAACGGGTTAGCTCTCTCTGACACGGCAGATATCATCGAAAAATTAACCTTTTGTTAACCTTATCAAGCGACGCTTCGCCACCTGGTAGTTGTTGCAAAGTATAAGGTTGAAACGTTGATATCGAACCGCAACGGCAGCCTAGATTACGCAAAGCTTCTCGCTTCTTTTGGCATTGTCTGGTTCCACAGTGGGGCAGTTGGCGCGTCATATGGATACGCAGGGCTCGCGTTCTTTTTGATCTTGCTTGTGTTGTTCCTCGCCTCTTCTGCGCAGCACTCCAAAACCGATTACATGCATCTGCGCGCCAAACGTCTATTGCTGCCTTGGCTGCTGTGTTGCCTTTTGTATGGCAGCATCAAACTAGCCGCGATTTGGCTGACTTCAGCCAGGTTAGACACTGAATTTAACCTCACCATGCTGCTTACTGGGCCCGCGATCCATCTTTGGTTTCTGCCTTTTGCTTTTGTCGTTTCGGTGGCGATCTATCCGCTGATGAAACGTGCGGCTTCGATCCCACAGATTGGGCGGTTCCCTCTGGCCTTTGGCTTTGGACTGCTCACGTTACTATGCCTCGCCCTTCGGACCAACCTGCCTGTTCCACTGGCGCAATGGGCCTATGCCCTACCCAGCATTACCTTCGCGCTCTGCCTCGCGTTCAGCGGCGGCGGTGCGCTACGGCAAGTGATGTTGATCTCAGCCCTTGGGTTGATTGGGCTGTCTGCTGGGTGGGCAGCAACGCCCCAGCTTATTCTGGCCGCTGTGCTGCTCGCGCTTTGCACCACCCTGCCCCTTCCTGGCACGGCCTTGTCTGGCAAAGCATCACGGGCTGCCCTGCTCGTTTATCTGCTGCATCCCCTGATCTCATCAGTACTGACACGCCTCTTGGAGGCACCTGCTGATACGGTCATTTTTGCCAGCCTCACAATCGTATTGACGGTCATATTGGCGTTCTTGGTTGATACCTTGTGGCATGCGCGCATGGTACCGTTCTTCCGCTAAAATTGGCTGGCTTGAAATGGTGCTGTAGTCGCCGTATTTCCGCCCGGATTGTTGCCTAATCGGAACCAATGAACACGGTGGTTTCTTCCCAACGCGCGCGCGGCCTGACCCTTACGGGTACGGGGCTTTTGTGGTTTGCCGCATTGATCGCCGTGTCAGTCCCGATCTTTTGGCTGGGCCTGCAGTCACTGGGTGCGGCATGGATAACACCAGAATATAGCCACGGCCCCCTGATCCCCCTGATTTCGCTTTATCTGTTCTTGCGTGAATTGCGCAAAGCAGACCCTTACACAGGCCCTGTTAACCGCACCCCCGGCATCATCTTGATTGCCCTGTCGCTGATGTTTGGCATCTTTGGCAACCTGATCCAGATCCCTGATGTGGTCACCTATGCGCTGATCCTTTGGATTGGTGGCGTGCTGCTGACCGGCTTTGGCTGGCAACGCGGTAAGCGTCATTGGGCGCCTGTGCTGCACCTGATCTTTATGCTGCCCCTGCCCCAGTTTGTTTACTGGCAGATGACAATCTTTCTGCAACTCATCTCAAGCGAGCTTGGCGTTTGGTTCATCCGCCTTGCGGACATCCCTGTGTTTTTGCACGGCAACATCATCGACCTTGGCGTTTATAAACTACAGGTCGCCGAAGCATGTTCAGGCCTGCGGTATCTGTTCCCGATCCTGTCGTTCTCATACCTTTATGCGATCCTGTATCGCGGACCGTTCTGGCACAAAGCGGTGCTGTTCATCATGGCAGCGCCACTGACAATTTTCATGAACGCTTTCCGCATCGGAATGATCGGCATTCTGGTCGATAGCTACGGCATCGGACAGGCCGAAGGGTTCCTGCATTGGTTCGAGGGCTGGGTTATCTTTGGTGCCTGCATCGGCCTGCTCTTTGCCATCGCAATTGGCCTGCAGCGTCTAACCCGTAACCCAAAACCCCTTAGCGAAGTGATCGATCTGGATTTCGACGGTTTTGGTGAAGAAGCATCAAACCTGCGCCACATGGCACCGTCACGCGGGCTGCGCATCGCCACGATCCTAAGTGCGGTGATCACCGCCGCATTCCTGTTGGCCCCCACACCTGAACGGGTCATACCAGAGCGCGATACATTCAATCTCTTTCCGCGCCAGATCGGCGCGTGGTCAGCCCATGTCATCCCTCTCGACCCTGAGGTCGAAGTGGTTCTTGATGCCAGCGATTATATCAACGCCACCTATTCCCACGCAGGCGAAGCGGCGACCGTGAACGTCTTTTCAGCATGGTATGCAAAACAGACCGAAGGCTCCGGCATTCATTCGCCCGAGGTGTGTCTGCCTGTTGGTGGTTGGGAGGTATTCTCAATCGATCCCACACCCGTCAGCTTTCCAGATACGATCTATGGTGACTTTGAACTGAACCGCGCCGTCATCCAGCAAGGCCTTTCCAAGCAGCTGGTTTACTACTGGTTTGAACAACGTGGCCGCCGCATGACCAATGACTATGCAGCCAAGGTCACTGTGGTTTACGACAGCTTGTTGTTGGGTCGGACCGATGGCGCAATCGTCCGCTTTGTGACGCCTATTTTAGAGGGCGAAGCAGAGGCCGACGCAGACGCACGCATGCAAGGTTTCATGGCGCAGATGCTGCCAAAGCTGCCGCGCTTCATCCCCGAATAGACCTAGCCACGCTTGTCGAAAATCCGGTCATAAGCAGCGAGTAGAACTGGCGCTGAATGTGCCCACGACAGATGCCCTAGCACCCGCGCACGACCTTCTTTGCCCATCGTGGCGCGCGTATCAGAATCGTCGATCAGTTCTGCAATCTTGTTGCCAAAATCAATCGGATCATTGTTCGCCGCATAAAGCGATGCGCCTTGTGCTGACACGCGGCCTTCGGTCAGATCAAACTGCACCGTCGGTTTTTCCAGCGTCATATATTCCATGACTTTATTCATGGTCGAGATATCATTCATCGTGTTCTTTGGATCAGGCGACACACCAATGTCGATGGCATTCAGAACCGCCAACATATCATCGCCGTACAGCGCACCTGTAAAGCTAAAATAAGACTCTAACCCGTTCGATTTTACGTCTTTTTGCACAATCTCAAGATGCGGACCAAAACCTACAATCGCAAAATGCACGTCCGTTTTGCCAAGTGTATTAATCAGGTGATCTGCGGCCTCAACCAGCAGGTCCATCCCCTCTTGTTGGCCAATCACACCGACGTAGCCCATCACCGTCTTCGCGCCTTTGCGGTAAGACTTATCACCCGGACCGGGGATGAAGTTATCGATCTTGGGCGCAGAGCGGACAACAAACACATCGTCCGGTTTCATCTTGCCACGCCGCACAGCTATCGCCTTAAAGCTTTCATTCGTTGCCATCGACACCGATGCACTGGCGAATGTAATCCGCTCCCAGATCAGCATCACGCGGTACAGCAAACCCTTTTTGTCGAACTTTGCCTCGAACAATTCAGGGCAGACATCATGGTGATCGAACATATAGGTGACCCCCCAAAGCCGGTACCACCACGCAAGAATAAAGATCAGGTCAGGCGGGTTACAGCCTTGGATCACGTCAAACCCCCGCTCGCGCCACACAACGCGCGACAACCGGAACCACGCCTTCATCGCGTGCCAATATTCCTTTGCATAAGCAACAGCGCCACTATGTGCCTCGGGTGGTTCGGGGTGGCGGTAGATATGTACGTCTTCGATAATCTCAAACGGTTTATCCCAGCCGCGGCCCATCGGGCAAATGACCGACACCTCATAACCCGCCGCCTGCAGGGTCGTCGCCTCAAGCCAGACACGTCGATCCAGCGGCACAGGAAGATTTTCCACAACGATCAAGATGCGGCGCGGTGTAGGGAATGTCATACGGTTAGTCCTGCTTCGGGTTCTTGTTTTGCGAGAACTCTAGGGCGGTTTCGCGAACCATAACATGGGGGATTTTATCACAAACGGCACCTGTTGTCAGAATGACTCTGTCTGGCTGCATTTGTGGTGGGCCGCTTTTGTGCAGCGCCAAACGCGGGTAACGTTTTCCCAAAGCCCAGCATAAGGGCCACAATGAGCAGAGACACATGTCCAAAACCCAGATTACCGTCGCAGGCATCGGCTATGTCGGCCTGTCAAACGCCGTCATCCTTGCGCAGCACAATGCGGTGACAGCCGTTGATATTGACGCAACGCGCGTCGATATGGTCAACGCCCGTGGGTGCCCAATAATAGACCCCGAAATGGCAGGGTATCTTTTGCAGAAAAAGCTCGACCTTGTGGCTGTCACGGATGGCACGCAGGCCTATGCAAACGCCGACATCGTGATCATTGCCACGCCCACGAACTATGATCCTGATACCAACTTTTTTGATACCAGCAGCGTTGAGGCCGTGATCGCACAAGTCGTGGCCTGCAACGACCGCGCCACCATCGTGATCAAATCGACCGTCCCTGTGGGCTACACCGCCGACCAAGCCCGATTGCACAACACCGACCGGATCATTTTCAGCCCCGAGTTCCTGCGCGAAGGCCACGCGTTGCACGACAACCTCAACCCGTCGCGCATCGTCATTGGCGACAAAGGTGATCGCGGTGCGGCCTTTGCCCAACTGATGCAGCAGGGCGCCACCACCCGCAACATCCCCACGATGTTTACCGACACATCCGAGGCAGAAGCGATTAAGCTGTTTGCCAACACATACCTCGCCATGCGGGTCGCGTTCTTTAACGAGCTCGACAGCTACGCCATGGCCCATGGCATGGACGCGCGCGATATCATCACGGGTGTCGGCCTCGATCCGCGGATCGGTAGCCATTATAACAACCCGTCATTTGGTTATGGCGGCTATTGTCTGCCCAAAGACACCAAACAGCTTTTGGCCAATTACGCAGCCGTGCCGCAGAACATGATGCAAGCCATCGTCGATGCGAACCGGACGCGCAAAGATTTCATCGCAGATCAAATCATCGCTAAGAAACCAGCAATCGTTGGGATCTACCGTCTTGCGATGAAAACCGGATCGGACAATTTCAGACAGTCGTCGATCCAAGGGATCATGAAACGCATCAAGGCCAAAGGTATTCCAGTCGTCGTCTATGAGCCCGAGATGGAAGCGGCAGACTTTTTTGGATCTGAGGTCACCCACGACTTAGATAGCTTTAAATCCCGTTGCGATGTGATCATCGCCAACCGCGCGCATGACGATCTTGGCGATGTGTCAGACAAAGTCTTTAGCAGGGATCTGTTTGGCGCCGACTAAATGGCGGCAATCAGAGTCTAAATAAGCGCTTTTCTAAGAAAATCGAGACCCAGTGCGAGTGTCTGCTCGGCCTCGGCAATTGATGCGGCCTCGGCATAAAACCGCAGTTCAGGCGCATTACCCGAAGGACGCAGGTGCACGATGCGTCCGTCAGCCAATGTCATGCGCAATCCATCGGTTTCATCGATCGTTACCGCATCACTGCCAAACCCAGCAAGGAACGCCGCCCGCTTGCCTGCATCGCTGCGCAGATCAGCGACCAAAGCCAATGACCGCTCGGTCGGGACCTCTTGTAGGCGATCAGCCGCGGTGAACCGCGCAGGCCCCGATGCAACCAGATCAGCAAGCCCCTGCCCTTTTGCGGCCAGCAACGGCACAAGCAACGGCAGCACGCTGTCGCGTGTCATCAATGGTGACAAACCTTTCGCAGCGAAACCTAACAAGAACCCGCCGTTGGCTTCATAGCCGACAACATTGCCGCCCATCTCTTCCATGCCAGCGATCACGTAGGGTGATCCTATACGGGTGCGCCGAACTTGGGCGAACTGCGCCTCGGCGCCTGTGTTCGACGAGACTGGCGTCACAGCCACCTCAGCCCCAAGCCATGACCCTGTGATCTGCCCCAGCACGTCGCCTGGGATTACGGTACCGGCGGCATCAGTCAGCAAAGGTCGGTCGCCATCACCGTCCATCGACATGATCGCATCAAGCGTGTGTTCCTTCGCCCAAGCCTTCAACTGAATGCGAGTGTCAGGATCAACGGCTTCGGTATCGACGGGGATGAACGTGGCAGAACGGCCAAGCTCAACCACCTTTGCACCACAACCGCGCAGCACATCCATCAAGATATCACGACCAACGGTCGAGTGGCTGTAAACACCAACCGTACGCCCCCCAAGGGCTTCCCCGCCAAAGGCATCAACATAACGCGCCACATAGGCAGCAGCAGCAGTCGTATCTATTTGCACGTCTGCCGTTGAATAGACCCTATCTTTGCCTAACTCGCCTAATATCGCCTGCTCATGCGCCTTGCTGACTTCGCCATTGGGCACGTAGAACTTCAGCCCGTTACGATCAGCGGGAATATGACTGCCAGTGATCATCACAGCGGCAGCACCCGCCCCCATAGACGCAAGCGCCAGCGCTGGTGTTGGCACATCACCACAGTCGACCACAGGCACCCCAACGGCGCGGGCGGCATCCATGACCATCTGTGCAATATCGGGCGATGATGGCCGCAAGTCACGCCCCACATAAAGCCCCGTCCCAACAGGACATGATGCCGTAAAGGCCTGCACATGATCCGCCACAAGCGCAGGCGTCAATTCCGTCACAAGACCGCGCAGGCCGCTGGTTCCAAACTTAGGGGGCATAGAGGTATTCGTCCTTTTCTGTGACGGCCCTGCGATCACATGCGGGCTTACACGCACAAGTTTAGTCAAAGCACCCGTGAAGTTGAAGCAAAACAATCACAAGGGGCGCGGTCCTGCCATAGTATCGCCCCGCGCTGTGCGCCCCGCACACCGACACTTCAGGCAGATTGTCTGAAAGGGCCACCCGATGTCCCGCCTTACCTTGATCACAAGCCTGACCACGCCGGATGACTTGGGCATGTCGCGGATCACTGACCTTGCAATCAATCCCGCGGGGGGAACCCTTTATAGTACGACACGCTATGATGGGGAAAAGGCGGCATGGTCCATTGCTGGTAACCAGCTAAACAAACTAGACCAAGCCACCTATGCCAGTGGCGCCCTTGCTGGTGCGACGCCTGGTTTGGTTTTTGTGTCCCGCAACGGAGACCCCACATTGCTATCGGGCGGTGGGTCCAGCAACCAGATGTCCCTGCAGGTTATCAACAATAACGGCAGTCTAGGCGCCGCGCAAAACCTTGGCAGCGCCAGCACAAACGCAGGGACCCTGGTACAGCCACTTTCTGTAGCGCTTAGCGGTGGGGCCACCGCGGTTTATGGCGGCGTACAAGGCGGCAGCGGCGTGGCCCAGATGATCTTTGCCGCCGACGGATCCCTTACACACAGTATCATTATCCCTGATACAGGGTCTGTTTCGGCGCGAAACGTCACGGCCCTTGCCAGTACAGAAATTGCAGGAACCCAGTATGTCTTTAGCGCCGGAAGCGACGATCTGGGTATCACAGCATGGGCCGTGGAATCCGGTGGCACACTCAAGGCAAAGGATACGGTATCTACGGCTGATGGGCTATGGATCAATGGCCCCTCTGCGATGGTCACGGCCACAGTGAACGGTGAGAGCTATGTCATCCTCGCCTCTGCGGGCAGCAACTCGCTTAGCGTTGTTTCAGTTGGCACAGACGGATCATTGCAGGTGGTCAATCACATCATTGATGATCTGAACACACGGTTTGACGG
>JAWUXS010000045.1:0-28656 GCA_034111185.1 Paracoccaceae bacterium
CCACCATTTGAAGAAATTGCGAAATTTCCCCAAAAACCCAGCGGCAGACGTCGAGTTGGACACGCCCGCGAAAACAGGCTTTCCCACAACAAGCGCAGATGAGATTGAGGCGTTCATTAAGCGTTGGGAAGTTGGCACCCGTGAACGCCTGATCTTTGACCTTGGACTATACACTGGCGCAGCCCGGGTAGACTTGGCGCGATTGGGTCGCCACCATATTCAAGGCAACATACTGACCTTCTCTAGGCACAAATCCAAAGTGGAAACTTACGTTCCTCTTACGAGCGATCTGCGGGCAGTTATCAATCGTACGCCCGACATCTCCCCCACATTCATCTTAAATACCTACGGCAAGCCATACACCTCTGAAAGCCTTGGCAATCTCTACGGGGATGCGGCGCGCGCAGCGGGCATCACATCTCGCCTTCATGGATTGCGCAAAGCGTTCTGCGTTTATTGGGCTGAAAGCGGTAAAACGACCCATGAAATCGCTGCAATGTCTGGCCGCCTGAGCCTTGCCGAAGTGGAGCGTTACACCAAAGCGGCGGATCGAAAGCGGATCATCCAGCTTATTGCAGGTGCCGCATAATGGGACACACAGACCCAAGACTGGGACACACAATTTTAAACTACTGTTATACAAGGATTAAATCAGTGCAAAATAAAGAATGGCGACCCCGATTGGATTCGAACCAATAACCTGCCCCTTAGGAGGGGGCTGCTCTATCCAGTTGAGCCACGGAGCCACAAGCTTTAAATGCCTGTGATCTTTGGGCCGGTCAACGGGTGATGCGATCTGTGCTTGGAACGGGGCGCAAGGGGGCGTAGACATAGGTTAATGATAGCTGTGAAGGAATTCGCACCGTGACACCTCCACCCCGGCGTCCTTTGACGCTTCGTGATGTATCTGAGGCCTCTGGCGTCAGTGAAATGACTGTCAGCCGCGTCTTGCGTAATAAGGGCGATGTCAGTGCCACGACCCGTCAAAAAGTACAGGACGCTGCAAAGCAACTTGGCTATGTCCCAAACAAAATCGCGGGTGCATTGGCGTCAAGCAGGGTCAACTTAGTCGGCGTGATCATCCCATCATTGGGTAATATGGTTTTTCCAGAAGTCTTGGCAGGCATTTCAGAAATTCTTGAAGATACAGAACTGCAGCCAGTTGTCGGTGTGACGGACTACCTTCCTGAAAAGGAAGAGAAAGTTTTGTTTGAAATGCTGTCATGGCGCCCATCCGGTGTCATCATTGCGGGTCTTGAACATTCTGACGCTTCGATTGCAATGCTGCGCCAAGCGGGCATACCAGTTGTTGAAATCATGGATGTCGATGGCGAGCCTATCGATTCATGCGTCGGCATTTCGCATCGTCGCGCTGGGCGAATGATGGCCGAAGAAATCCTGCAGGCTGGTTATAAACGTATCGGCTTTATGGGTACAAAAATGCCGCTCGATCACCGCGCACGCAAACGGTTCGAAGGCTTCACGCGCACTCTCGCCAAAGCGGGTGTAGAGATTGCAGATCAGGAATTTTATTCAGGTGGTTCCGCCCTCGCAAAGGGTCGAGAGATGACAGAAAAGATGTTGGAACGAACGCCCGACCTCGATTTTCTATATTTCTCAAATGATATGATCGGTGCTGGTGGCCTACTTTATCTGCTGGAAAAAGGTATCGATGTCCCCAACCAGATTGGTTTGGCGGGTTTCAACGGTGTCGAATTGTTGGATGGTTTGCCGCGTCAGTTAGCAACCATGGATGCTTGTCGGCGTGAGATTGGGCAGAAAGCTGCACAGATTATCTCAGCCCACTACGGCGCTGGCGAGACTGCCGCGCGGGTCGAGCTTGAGCCAAAGATTGCCTTTGGCCAAACTCTCCTGCGCAAGTAATCTTTAGCTAAGGGCCGCCAGTTTTGCGGTTTGCCGCGCGACCAATACCGCCACCTCGGCCGCAGTTGCCGCATCAATACCAGCGCCGGGCTTGCGCAATGTCGCATGGGCAATCGCGCCCCTTGCTTCTAGGATGTGCTTGCGTACGCCAAGACCTAGACCCGGCTGGCTCTCAAATCTGACAAGCGGCAAATAGCAATCAAAGATGTCGCGGGCACGGTCCGCGTCGCCTGCATCGTAGGCCGCAACCACATCCGCCATCATCTCGGGGTAGGCAAAGCCAGTCATGGCACCGTCAGCACCGCGTGCGACTTCTTCGGGCAAGAACTGTCCGCCATTTCCACACAGGATCGAAATGCGCCGTGATCCCGTATTAGACGCCGCTCGTAGCGCAGAAATCTTGGCCAATCCTGGCCAGTCTTCGTGTTTGAGCATCACACATGTCGGGCAGTCCTCGATTATCTTGAGGATCGCTTTGGCTGGGATTTGAACACCTGTCACCAGCGGGAAATCTTGTAAGACGAACGGTGTGCTACCCAATGCGTCTGCAGTGTTGTGATAATAGCTGACGATCTGGTCATCACTACGCAGGTTGCTTGGTGGGGCGACCATGACGCCTGCTGCACCCGCATCGATCGCCGCATCAGAAAGCGCCTTCATCGCCGCAAAGCCGGGGGATGACACGCCAACAACCACCGGCAAGTCAGTGCGCGCCACGACACGCTTAACCACGGCAAGGGATTCTTCGGCGGATAGTTTGCCCGCTTCGCCCATGATCCCTAGGATCGTCAGGCCAGTGCAGCCTTTGGATAAATAGAAATCGACCATCGTATCGACCGAGTTCAAATCCAATGCGCCATCTGGTGTGAAAGGTGTGCAAGCAATCGTAAAGACGCCCTTGGCTGTTTCATCGAGCATTTAAGATCCTTTAGTACGGTGTGACTGCCCAAGGGTGATCCGGCCAATGGCCATGCTTGCGGCAGCTTGTGAGGGTTCGACCACGGGAATGCCGAGGCTCTGTTCAAGTGGATCACGGTATTGCGCCATGCCAGCACAGCCCATGATCAAGACGTTTGCATTATCTTCGTCGCGCATCCTGCGACCAGTTTCGATCATCGCCTCTAGCGTGCCATCACCAGCAAGCTGCGCAACGCTTAGGCCAAGCGCACGATCAGCGACGATGCGTTGCAAGACGCCCATCGCCCCAAAGGCCCGCATGTGGCGCGCAATCGATCCTTGTTTGATTGCGATGACACCGATGTTCTGCCCAAGGGTCATTGCGGTCATGACTGCAGCCTCTTGAATGCCGAAAACGGGCAGGGTGGTCTGGTCGCGCAATGCAAAAAGCCCCGGATCGCCGAAGCATGCGATGACAAAACCCAGTGCGTTTGCCTCTTCGCGTTTGGCCAGCGCAAGCATTGGGGCGATTGTCAGATCGGCCTCCAGCTGAGACTCGATCCCAATCGGTCCTTCAACAAGGGTCACGCAACGTATGGGCACACCCAGTTGGCGCAGAGGTACGATGGCCGCATCAATGCCGTCTGTCACAGCCTGAGATGAATTTGGGTTGATAATGATCAGCGATTTTTCGGTCATGGCTTTACCATGCTACCGGCAGCACGGTTTAGCCAGTGACCGTGGCCCGCTTTCGCAAGGCAAACACCGTCCTTCATCAGAAGATCCCCACGTAGGAATGTTTGAACAGGCCAGCCTGTAACTGTTGTCCCCTCCCACGGATTGTACCCGACGTTGTCGTGCAGATCATTCGCACCATAGGTGAATTTTTGGATAGGATCCCACAGTGTCAGGTCTGCATCCTTACCAACTTCGATGCGTCCCTTTTGTGTTAACCCATAAAGGTCAGCCGCCGCAGACGACGTAAGTTGAACAAAATCCTCAAGCGTCCCGCGACCTTGGCTGACGATCGCATCAAACAAAAGCGGCTGCCGTGTCTCAAGCCCCGGCAAACCATTGGCAATATCTTGAAACGGCGGATTGTCCCCCGCCGAAAGCTTGCCCGACGCATCAAAGCGATACGGCGCATGGTCAGATGAAACGAGGTCTAGATCACCCCCCAATAATCCAGCCCAAAGCGCGTTTTGATCCGCTTTGGTCCGCTGCGGCGGTGAACACATCCACTTTGCACCCGTCACTCCAGCCTGATCGAGAACTTCTTCGGTCATCAGTAGATAATGTGTACAGGTCTCAGCCCAGACAGGCGCGCCACGCGCACGGGCGGCACGGATCACTGCGACGCCCTCTGCTGTTGAGACGTGAAAGATCATAACAGGCTGATTAAGTAGTTCAGCGAAATAGCACATCCGCGAAATCGCCTCAATCTCGGCCATACGGGGGCGGGATGCAGCATGATGGATAGGGGCCGTTTTGCCATGTGCAATTAGGTTGGCCTTGGCCGCTGTGATGACCGCATCATTCTCTGCGTGGACACAAATCAACGCACCCGCATCCTTTGCTGCTTGCATGACCGCCAAGATAGCGGCGTCATCCAGTTGTATATTGTACGTCGTGAAAATTTTGATCGAAAGGTGGCCTGCGTCGATCATCGCAGCCAGCTCGTCTTCGAAACCAGCAACGCGCGTGTCCGTCACTGTCATATGAAACGCATGATCTATCATTGCACCACGCGCAGCGCGGACGCTGTAGTCGGCCACGGTTTCAGCAATGCTTTGACCTTTGGCCTGCGCTGCAAATGAAATCACAGTCGTCGTGCCACCAATCAGCGCGGACTGTGTTGCAGTCTCAAACGTGTCAGCGTTCATAACGCCCATGCCCGACATCTGCTCAATATGTGCATGCGGATCGACGCCGCCGGGGGTCACGATCAACCCGTGTGCGTCTGTCACTGGGGCTGTCGCCTCAAATCGACCAACGGCGGCGATCTTACCGTCCAATATTCCGATGTCGGCAGTTACAACGCCCGCAGGCGTGACCACCTGTCCGCCTGCGATAATATGATCAAACTTCTGTCCCATATCCGCAGTCTGCCCGCAGTTAGGTCCAGTCCGCAAGATGTGACGCGGTCTTAATCAAACCAAGGCGTCAGACCATACGAATGACGTCTTTATCAATCGCCAACATATACCCTTTGCGGGCGACGTTCTTGACCAGCAAGACACTGACCATCTGGTTGCCTAAAGTATCGCGCAAACGCTTGATCCGCGTGGCACCTGCCGCCTCGTCACAATCGGCGGCGTCACGACCCGAGATTACGCCCTCGATCTCGGCGCCTGACATGACCTCATCGTCCATCCGTGCCTCGGCCAATACAGATAATGTTTCCATCGCAGCTTCGGTCAGCTTGAATTCAAAGTTGTTCAAATAGACCGCCTTTTGATCCCGAGAGATCATAAGCGAGTTCACTTCGATACCTTTACGTTCAATCTGGCCCATCCGACGGTTCAGCGCGATCAGCATCACAAGGAACGCAACAGCCGCAATCAGCATTGCTGATGCAAAGACTAAAAGAACAAAAATTACAAAGCGGTAAGATGAAAGTGTATCTGAGAACGCCGTGCCGGATTGTGCAAGGATCTCAAGCAGTTTGATCTCGGCATTTCCCGTTAGTGTGTCGTTCTCAACGAACAACTGCTCGACCCGTGCGTTAAACGCATTCGCGTCAGGCAAGTTAATGAACAATACCACGGCAACAATCGCAAGGATCAACACGATGGACGCGATCCCAGCTACAACAATGCGGTTACCAGTTTGGCGGCTCTCAATAGCGGAGGTAATAGTCACCGGCGCTGTCCCTTCTTTCATCAAGTCCTGCGTCTTCAAAGACGCCAAGCACAGTCAATAACTGCCAGTCATCGCCAGCAATCCGTTCTGGTAGCTGTGTGGTGGCATTCTCGGCCGTGCAGTCGCCCGAAACCTCAGCGACACCATAGTGCAGTCGCAAAGGATCATCTTGTTTGGCCTTATAGTCGGCAAAGCAGGCAGCTTGTGCTGTTGATGCTGTTGCCACGAAGGCGACGATTGAAATGGTAAACTGTTTCATAGTCTCACAATGGGCGCAGGGTGGTTGGTTATTCAATATCGCGCGATGTTATCTGGGCTGCCATCGCATATCCATCCCCCGTTATCGCGCGACAACACGACTGTGCGGCATCCTGAATTCATCGGCGCATTAGGCGTCCCGAAGAAAAGGAAAACAGTGATGCACATGTATAAGACACTCGTTGCAGGGGTAACGGCCCTGTCTTTGACACTCACACCTGCGCCTGCTGCGGCAACTGGTTCTGAGCAAGATAACTTTGGTGGGCTTATCTTTGGTCTCGCGATTGCTGGGATTATTGGTAAGCTTATTCACGACAACAACACGCGCAGCCTTTCGTCCAGCCAACCGCTTGTGCAGCATTCCCCCGCACCTGTCCCAACACCTACCCCCCGCGCTGGGCACAGATTGCAGCCACAAGCACCGGCAGTGCAAAACACCCGCCGCAGGGATCCGCGCGTTTTGCCATCGGCCTGCGTGCAACGTCACGCAACGCAGCGTGGCCCGCAGCGGGTCTTTAGTACGCAGTGTTTGAACGAGCGCTATCCATACGTCGCAAACCTGCCCGCTTCATGCGCGATCCGTCTGCGCACGTTTGATGGCCCTGTGCGCGGGTACGATCCGACATGTTTGCAGACCCAAGGATACCGGTCGGACCGCCATTAAGGTTTGACTGGGCATGGTGCGGGGTCATTTTTGATCCCGCACCGAAAAGGAGCTGGGGTCCTTGTCCCTTTTTGCTTGATCACACGGCGCGGGTCTGGTCACTAAACCCCATGAAAACAGTTCCGACATTCCAGTACGAGTTTGAAGCACAAGAAAGCGGCTACCAGCGCGTCGCTGGTGTTGACGAAGTTGGGCGCGGCCCATTGGCTGGCCCCGTGGTTGCCGCCGCTGTGGTTCTTGACCCTGACAATATTCCCGATGGATTGAATGATAGTAAGCAACTATCGGCGAAACGGCGTGATGCCATCTACGACATCTTGCTTGAGACTGCTGATGTGTCGATCGCGGAGGCTTCGGTTCTTGAAATTGAAGAACATAATATTCTGCGCGCGTCCCATATCGCGATGGTGCGCGCTATCGCCGGTTTGTCTGCGCCAGCCGATTTTGCACTTATTGATGGAAACATGGTGCCTCGCGGGTTGAACACACCCGCTGGTTCATTGGTCAAAGGTGACACCCGTTCGCTCAGCATCGCTGCGGCCTCAATTGCGGCTAAAGTGTGGCGCGACCGTCTTATGGTGACTCTGGCGCAACAGCATCCGGGCTATGGGTGGGAAACAAATGCCGGATATCCCACAAAAGAACATAAAGCGGGACTCAAAAGCCACGGTGTAACTCTACATCATCGGCGTACTTTCGCCCCCGTACACAATATCTTGTGGCAAGAAAAAAACCTAACCGACTGATTCATTAAAACTATTTACAGCGAATCCTCTGTGACTCACATTAGGGCCAACCAATGAGCGGAAAATCCGCCGAGGCAGAGGCAAAAAATGGCGATTAAAACGAAAGCCCCGAAAGGGGCCAAAGTAGCGGCGACGCTACCCCTGAACACGATCATCGATGGCGATTGTATTGACGTCATGAACAGCTTGCCCGAGGGCAGTGTTGATCTGATCTTTGCGGACCCACCGTATAACCTTCAGCTTAAGGGTGATCTACATCGCCCTGACAATTCAAAGGTCGATGCTGTTGACGATGCGTGGGACCAATTCGATAGTTTCGCCGTTTACGACCGTTTTACCAAAGCATGGCTCGCTGCTGCAAAGCGCCTGCTTAAGCCGAATGGAGCAATCTGGGTCATCGGTTCCTACCATAACGTATTTCGCATGGGTGCTGAGCTGCAGAACCAAGGCTTCTGGATTCTTAACGATGTTGTTTGGCGTAAGTCGAACCCGATGCCAAACTTCCGCGGCAAACGCCTGACCAACGCCCACGAGACTCTGATCTGGGCGTCTAAGCAGGAAGCCAGCAAATACACATTCAACTACGAAGCCCTTAAGGCGATGAACGAAGGCGTTCAGATGCGCTCTGACTGGGTGCTTCCGATCTGTACTGGTCACGAGCGTCTCAAGAATGAGGAGGGCGAAAAAGCCCACCCAACGCAAAAGCCGCAGTCACTGCTGCACCGCGTTCTGATCGCCACAACCAATCCAGGTGATGTTGTTCTTGACCCATTCTTTGGCACGGGCACAACGGGTGCTGTTGCTAAGATGCTTGGCCGCGATTTCATCGGGATCGAGCGCGAAGAAGCATACCGCAAGGTAGCGGCCAAGCGGATCGCTAACACCCGCAAGTTCGACAATGAGGCGCTTGAGGTTTCAGTATCGAAGCGTTCAGAGCCACGTGTCGCCTTTGGTGTTCTGGTCGAGCGCGGCATGCTGCGACCTGGCGAAGAACTGTGGTCGATGAACGGTCGCCACAAGGCCAAGGTCCGTGCTGACGGCACTTTGATCGGGGATGACATCAAAGGGTCAATCCATCAGGTTGGCGCCCATCTCGAAGGTGCGCCAAGCTGTAATGGCTGGACCTACTGGCAGTTCAAACGTGATGGACAAAAGGTCCCGATTGATTTGCTGCGCCAGCAGATCCGTTCAGAAATGGCCAACCCACTTAATTCATAAATTCGAATACCGCCGGTGCGTGTGATCCACCCTTCCCAATGCGGAAGGACCACATGCGCTAACTCTATACCCCGCCCTAGTGGCGGGGTTTTTTTTGTTTGAAGACATAACGTTGCTCAACTATCGTGCGCTGTATGATGAAACTGATACTTCCTCTCGCCCTTTTGGCGACACCCGCCGTTGCCCAAAACACGGCTGAATCTCAACTTGCAAAACAGGTCCTCGAAGACCTGCAAGCAGTCTCATTTCAGAACGAACGTGAATATTGTGGGTATCTGGTCATCAACACCGAGGGGACGTTGGTCGCTACACCAGCTGCTGTCGGTGAAGAAAGCTCGTGCCTCCCTGATGACCCACCCCAAGACGTTGTCATCGTCGCGTCATATCACACCCACGGTGCGTTCGAATACGACACACCAGCCGAGTTTCCATCCGTAGGTGACATGGAAGGTGACGAAGCCGAGGGTATTGACGGATATGTCTCAACGTCCGGCGGGCGACTTTGGTATATCGACAGCACTGACATGATCGCTAGCCAGCTATGCAATATCGGCTGCCTTTCCCAAGACCCCAATTTCGAAGCTGGGTTAGATGGCGATATCAAGGTTAGCTATTCTTACGATGAATTGCTCACTTTGGAATCTATGTAGCGCTACCTCGGTAGCGGGTTGGTCGCGTCTTTGTAAGGCTGCCAATCCGTGATCTCGGGGTAATACTTCTCTCGCCACGCCATAACACGTGGGTTCATGACCTTGCGCCATAGACGCGGGAACAAGGCAGCCATCGTCATAACCGAATAGCCATATGGCAACTGTGGCGCGTCATCCTTGCTGTAGGTTTGCAGCAACGGAAAGCGGCGGTCAGGCTTATAGTGATGATCCGAATGGCGCTGAAGATTGATCAATAACCAGTTTGATGCTTTCTGCTCGGCATTCCACGAATGGCGCGGCAGGACATGCTCGTACTTGCCATCGCCCAGATGTTTGCGGGTCAGGCCGTAATGCTCAATATAATTCACCAGCTCTAGCTGGACGATCGCAACAGATGCTTGGTAGGCAAACAGGGCGACACCCCACCAGCCGCCAATCAAACCGGCGATAACCAAGAAGACAGTCTGCAATGCCCAATACCGAAAGAATGGGTTCGATGGCGTGGTCCAAGGTAGGTTTTTACGCGCAAGCATCGCCTTTTCTGCGTTGAACGCCGACACCCAACTACTGCGCAGTACCCGCGGCAGGAATTTCCAGAAATGCTCGTTAAAGCGTGCGGTCACTGGGTCTTTGGGTGTGCCGACATAGCGGTGATGCACCAGCAAATGTTCGGACCGGAAATGCGAATACAAAACGAAAGCCAGCAAGATATCCGCCAGCCAGCGTTCAATGCGCGGCTTCTGATGCATCAGTTCGTGCGAATAGTTGATGCCAATCGTTCCCGAAATCACACCCAGCCCACCGAACAGGACCCACTCTTCCCAACCAACAAGGTGATCGGTGGTCACTGTATACCAAAGGATCGCGTAAATAGTGATGATCTGGATAGGCGCCCAAATCAACGTGATGGCGCGGTACCACTTCAGGTCTGCGTCTGGTGTTTGCGGATCAGCATTACGCTTTTCCAGTCCTGTCAGAAAATCAAGAAACGAGAACAGATACCACGTCGCAAATGGCAGGATCACCAACGACCACCCACCATATAACGCAGTCACCCAAGCCAATGGGATCAGCCCCAGTGGAAGCCAGAAAGGAAGTGCGCGGCTGAAACTGCGCAGCTGTGGCGCGGGTATATCGGACATCATCGGCTCCGGTTTGCTTATGTGATGCTACATCGCAAAGAACTTTGGCTCAATCGTGGCGGAACGTCGCGGCAGCAAGATCAAAAACTTTGCGCATCGCAGTTGGTAGGGTGGTGGGCGAGAACGCATCATGCGGCACAAAACTCCCACGCTCAGGGTTGGTGCCATCAGGCACGGTCACTGTATGGATCGCAAGCTTTAGATGGAAATGCGTGAACGTATGCCGTGCCTCAAGCCCTGTGTCAGTCCACGTCGTATCAAGCGGCGGGTTTGCATCTGGCGCGTCCGCCCAATCTGTCGTGGGAAACCCAAGCATCCCACCCAAAAGCCCGCTTTCGGGCCTCGTCTCAAGCAACCAAGCCCCATCAGTTCGGCGCACAACATATGCAATGCCATGCCGCGTCGGCGTCTTTTTCTTTGGTGTCTTCTTGGGCAACTCTGTCGCTGTTCCCGCGATCCGCGCCGCACACGGGTCGCGCCACGGGCAAATACCACAGGCAGGTGAACGGGGCGTGCAAATCGTTGCACCAAGGTCCATCACCGCCTGCGCATAATCACCTGGCCTAGCTGTTGGTGTCACTGCTTCGGCTAGCTTCATCAATGCGGGCTTTGCCGCGGGTAGGGGCGTGTGCACATCATACATGCGCGCCATCACCCGTTCGACATTCCCATCCAGAACGGTCTCGGGTTGATCAAAGGCGATCGATGAAACTGCCGCCGCAGTATATGGTCCGATTCCCGGTAAACCTAACAATCCGGCAAGAGTGTCGGGAAAAACTCCTCCGTGATCCGCCACAATCGCACGTGCACATTTCAATAAATTACGCGCGCGCGCATAATACCCAAGCCCCGCCCAAGCAGCCATGACGTCAGCATCTTCAGCCGCTGCCAAATCTGCGACAGTCGGCCAAGTCGTGGTAAACTTAACAAAATAGGATTTTACAGCTGCAACAGTGGTTTGTTGCAGCATCACTTCGGACATCCAGATGAAATATGGATCAGGTCGTATACCATTTGCACGATCCGCAGGCGACACGCGCCACGGCATCACACGCGCATTGGCGTCGTACCACGTCAGCAATTCACCGCTTAAGTCACGCAATGTTTATCAACCTTCATAATTGCCGCAGTGCCTTGGCGGTCGCGATGGCTTACATTACAACGAGATGATGAAACAGCCATATCAACGCAAGACTTCGACCTACGGGTTTTCTCGTGCCTCGGGCCTGATGCAAACCCGCATCCGCTCGGCTAGCGAAAAGCGTGGCTTTGCGGTGACGCGTCTGTTGACCCATTGGGCTGAAATCGTGGGTGATGCGACAGCGCAAATCGCGACCCCAGTGAACGTCAGCTATGGCAAAGGCGGCATGGGCGCTACGCTGACATTGCTCACAACCGGCGCGCAAGCACCGATGCTTGAAATGCAAAAAGACCAGATCCGCGAAAAGGTAAACGCCTGCTATGGCTACCGCGCTATTTCGCGCGTGCGGATCACCCAAACGGCCCCAACAGGTTTCGCCGAAGGGCGCGTGGCATTCGCCGCCGCACCTAAGGCCGACAATTCACCCAGTGCGCAGGTTCAAACAGCCGCCGCTGCCCTTTCACATGACGTTACCAGCCCTGAGCTGAAGGCCGCATTGGCCTCACTTGGTGCAAATGTCTTATCCAAACAGAAAAGTTAACCTGAGGTATATTTATGGATCGTAGAAAACTTCTTGCCACCGGCGGCGCAGTATTCGCCCTTGGCAATCTGACACCATTCGCAGCATTCGCCCAAGATGCCACGAACGAGTTCGGGATCAGTGATATGGTGCAAGGCGACGCCGATGCCCCGATCGAGATTATCGAATATGCGTCATACACTTGCCCACACTGCGCGCGTTTCCACGCAAGCGTCTACCCGCAGCTTAAGGCTGACTATATTGAAACTGGTAAGGTCAAATTCGTTTACCGCGAGGTCTACTTTGACCGCTTCGGTCTTTGGGCATCAATGACCGCCCGTTGCGGTGGTGAAGCAAAATTCTTTGGCATCACCGATCTGCTCTATGAAAAGCAGAGTGAATGGACAGCCTCTGGTGATCCAGCACAGATTTCAGCCGAACTTCGCACGATGGGTCTGACGGCTGGGATCAGCGCAGAAGACTACGATGCATGCATGAGCGATGGTGAGTTTGCGCAGAACCTTGTCGATTGGTACCGCGCCAACGCAGAGCGTGATGGCGTGACTTCGACACCATCATTCCTGATCAACGGCGCGCCTTATTCAAACATGGCTTACCCAGAGTTTCAGGGCGTCTTGGACGGCCTGTTGGGCTAAGCGCCTGACTGCAAAATGCGCTGGAGGGCCGTGTCAAACGGCCCCCAGTCAGCGACCTCAAGCCTAACAGGCAAGGTCAGCACTTTGGCCCGAAAGTCATCGGGTAGACGCACAGCATCTTTTTCAGTGGTGACCAACTGTGCCTTGCGCACACGTGCCTCAGCTTCAAGTCTTGTCATCAGTGCTTGGGTCAATGGTTGATGGTCACTTAATGCTTCTGCATGGATTATCTTAGCCCCAAGACTGCGCAACGTACCAAAAAACTTCTCGGGATGGCCAATGCCTGCAAATGCAAGAACGGGCATTCCCGTCCACTGCATCCCTGTTTGCAAAGGCGCAAGGTGGCCAATCATATGTGTCAGGCTGCCTGACTGTGGCCATGCGCTGCGGAACTGATTCTGGCTTGGCCCTTCACCAATCGAAAGCAATATATCTGCTCGCGCAAGGCCCGCCGCCACAGGTTCGCGCAGCGGTCCGGCTGGGATAACGCGCCCATTTCCAAACCCGCGCTGGGCATCGACAACAATAATCGATAGCGATTTTTCAACGCTTGGGTTTTGAAACCCATCGTCCATCAGAATGATATCAGCGCCAGCGGCCTCAGCCTCGCGAATGCCAGCGGCACGGTCCTTCGCAATCCAAGTGGGCGCAAATGCAGCCAGCAACAGCGGCTCATCCCCAACTTGGCTTGCATTATGGGTGCGTTCTTGGACTTGCGTCGGCCCTTCAAAAGATCCACCGTACCCGCGTGAAACGACATGGGGACGATGCCCTTGATCAAGCAGCCGTTGGAGCAAGGAAATCACAGTGGGCGTCTTGCCCGTCCCACCCGCGTTAATGTTTCCCACGCAAATAACAGGGACTTTTGCGGCATAACCAGAACGTGCCACACGTCGCGCAGTTGCTGTCGCATATATCTTACCCAAAGGGGTAAGCATCCGTGCCTGCCATCCGGGTGCGTTCGCTGGGTTTGACCAAAAACGAGGTTCGCGCATGATACTACACCCCAACCCGATCTAGCCGTGCGTGAATAAGCGTCGCCAATTGTTGTGCCGCGTCCGCGCCCTGCGTTGTCACGTCCCATGCTGCATGGGCCATAGTGGCGACTTTGTCGGCTGACAAAAGCGTTTCAACCGCATCGCCCAACTCTTGGGCGCAGCCGACATGAAGCGATCCACCTTTGGCAGACAACAACGCGATTTGTTTCTCGTAGGGTTGCACATGCGTACCATGCAAAACAGCCGAGCCTAGCGAAGCAGGCTCAAACGGATGCCGCCGCGCGCCTTGATCTAGGGTGCCTGCCAAAAAGGTAACGGGTGCGATGCGATACCATAGGCCCAACTCTTCCATACCGTCAGCGACAAATATCTGGGTCTGATCTCTGGGCTCGCCGTCATCAATGCGGGTTGCTACGTCAAAACCCTTTTCGCGCAGCTCGCGCGCCAACTGGGGCGCATCGTCAGCGCTTTGGGTCGCAATGATCAATAGCAGCCTGTGCGCACGCCGACTGGCCTTGCGGTGGGCCGTTGCGATCATTTCAATCTCATCAAGATGCGCCGCAACGACAAGCCAAATTGGCCGCGTACCCAGCGCTGTCGCCATCTCTTGGCGTTCCTTCTCGTTGTACGCAAGCAAAGCAGGCGTTTCTTCGATCGGGCCCATTGTGCTGACTTGGGACGCATCAGCACCGATCTTGATCAGGCCCTTTGCCGCGATCAAATCAACGGCAATGATCTTTTCGACATACCCAAGAACGGCACGTGTCAACGCAGGGATCATGCTTGTTTCGGTGATCGCCGTGATATCCGACGTCGCCTCAAGAACAAAACTACCAATGCCCGCGACCTGCAAGTTATCAAGCAACATTGGATGCAACGCCGCCCCAACCCACAAAACTAATGATGGGCGGAAATGGTCAATAAAATCCGCAATGCCTGCTTTGCCAACGGGATGCGCCAACACAGTATCGCTTGCGCCTACTTTGGTTGGAATGACGGTGATTTGGTCACCATCCGCCTGCAAGGCCGTTTGCAGAATGTCACACCGATCAACGTCAGCATCAGATCCACAAACCGCCCAAATGACAGTGCCATTGGGGCGGTCAGGATATTGCTGGACAGGTCCGCTAGGTGTCGGGTCCCGTTGCAAAGCCAGATAAAGCGAGATCGCAAGCGGGCGTGACATCTGCTGAACCTACACTTAGCCGTCTAGTTCTTCGGTTGAAGACGCTGCAGTCTCTTCGTCCCGAAGACGGTGGATATGCGCGATGAAATACCGCGTATGTGCATTATCAACAGTCCGCTGAGCAGCACCTTTCCACGCGTTATAAGCAGAGGCGTAGTCGGGAAACATGCCGACGATATCGATATCGTTTACGTCTTTGAAAGCATTCTTTGTCGGATCAATTAGCTCTCCGCCAAAGACAAGGTGCAGGCGCTGGGTCATAGTATTTCCTTGGATAATGACGCGATGTGTTTGGTGCGTTGGTGGCAGTTTATGCCGCCTGCGCCATTGTCTCAAGTCAGGGTTTCGTTATTCCTAACGTTGCACTGCAACAGCGCCGCCACGGAATGCCTCTTGGCCACCACCATCGACCTTAACGAACCCTGAAAGAACACCCTCAAAGGCATCGCCGCTGTTGCCCAAGACATCACCAGCCAGCTGACCATTAACCGCATAAGCATGCGCAGATGGCCCCATCAATGTGCCGCTGATCTGGGCACTTGATTGATATTCATCAAGCTGCGGATCTTCGTCAAAGGTACCGTTAAACAGATCAAGCTGCCCCGTATAATTCCGGTTGGATTGGTCGACAAAGTTGCTGGCCGATCCGCGAATTTCTTCACGCCCTATGTCTACTTCAACCTCAAGATCACCAATCACATCAGCACGGTCACCTAGCTGGGCGTTCAGGTGGCCGTCATATGTTAACGTACCTGTGGCGGGCAGGTCATAGGGCGATGTCAGGTCTAGTGCTGCAAAGTCATTCAATAACGCGCGCCTGTCGGCGTCCTGCGTTTGATACGTTTTCTCGGCAAATGGGGGCACCACTGTTACGGGCGCAGGTGTTGGAACGGGCGCCGCAACTGTAATTGGGCGAACTACAGAACCACCACAAGCTGAAAGAAATAGAACTGAGAGAAGGGCTGCATGTTTCATGGGACCATCCGTTTCATGTGAAAAATCATGTCACATGAGGCCCCGCAGACCGGCTGCTATACAATATCGCCGACTTGTTATGCGAGAGCAGCCTGAAGACTATCTTGCAATGATAATGGACCCGCTAGAAAACCGCGCAATTGTGGATGTGGGTTGTTGAAAACAGGCGGCAAATTGTCCTGCGTTCGCACGGTTCCGCCCGCCTCGGTAACGATCAAAGCGCCCGCCGCGACATCCCATTCCCACGTTGGGCGCAGTGTCAGCATCGTGTCAAATCGTCCTTCGGCGACAAGGCACAAACGAAACGCCAATGATGATCTAAAGTGGCGTTCCGCCGTTGGGATTTTACCTTCTGCCCAATACTCGGACCGAAAGTTCCACTTGTTCGACAGCACGGTTGAAGTGTCCAAATTCCTTGAGTTAGACACACAAATTGGCACATCGTTTAACGTGGCACCACCGCCCAATTGGGCGGCATACATCTGATCACGCATCGGCAAATAGACTGCTGCGGCGGTCACCACACCGTCCGTTACGACCGCCAACGAATGCGACCAGTCGCGCGACCCTTCGATGAAGGCACGTGTACCGTCGATGGGATCAACAACAAAAACATTTTCCCTGCCAAGGCGGATTTCGTCATCCGCACTCTCCTCTGACAACCAGCCATAGTCTGGCCGCGCTGCAGGCAACATTTGCTCAAGCATTGTGTTTACGGCAAGATCAGCCTCGGTCACGGGGCCAGCCTCGTCGGGTTTGTGCCAAACCTCAGGATCGGCACCAAAGAAGCCCTTGGCGATTTCGCCCGCTTCTCGCGCCGCCCGAATTAAAAGAGAGAGATCAGTCTCCCGCAAGGGTAAGACCTTCGACGAGCAGTGATGGCACGACATAGCTAAGATGCGAACGCGCATCATTTGCTGGCGTGATCCGCATTAACATGTCGCGCAGATTTCCAGCGACAGTGCATTCGTTAACCGGGTACGTAATCTCTCCGTTCTCGATCCAAAAACCTGCTGCGCCGCGTGAATAGTCACCTGTATTCTGATTGATCGTCGACCCGATCATCGACGTGATCAGCAGGCCCGAACCCATTTGCGCTATAAGCTCGGCACGTGTTGCATTGCCTTGGGTCAAAGCAAGGTTCGACAACCCCGGTGACGGCGGTCCGGACGTTCCGCGAAACGCGCTGGCTGTGCTTTCCATATCAAGCTTACGTGCGTTCGATAAATCAAGCGTCCAACCAGTCAGCGAGCCATCATCAATAATCGCTCGCTTCTTTGTGGCCAGCCCTTCGGCATCAAACATCCGCGACGAAAATGCACGCGGGCGATGCGGATCCTCAATCAGCGATAGACCTTTTGGCAAAATATCCTCACCCAACGCATCGCGCAGCCAGCTTGCTCCGCGGGCAATGGCAGCACCATTGGCGGCAGAAACAAGATGCCCAATCAGGCTGCTTGAAATCCGCTCGTCAAACAGAACTGGGTAATTACCTGTCTTAGGCTTGCGCGCACCTGCGCGTTCAACTGCGCGGGCCGCTGCGATCCGGCCAATGTCTGCCGCATCGCGCATATCGCTATGATAAATGCGGCTATCGAAATCATAGTCGCGCTCCATCGCGTTTCCGCTACCCGAAATCGCAACACAAGAAAGCGAGTTTTCGGATCGCGTGTAACCGCCTGAAAAGCCATTTGTTGCCGCAAGATGGATGCGCCGACGACCGTAAGCTGCTGATGCAGATTGCACTTGCGAAATGTCGCCATTCTCAAGTGCTGCAGCTTCTGCGCGGGCGGCAGCGTCTTGCAATTCTGCGGGATCAGGCTCGGGCCCTGCATCGAACATATCCAACGATGTACAATCAGTATCTGTCGTTAACTGTGCGCCGTCTGCCAGACCTGCGTGCGGATCTTCTGGCGCTTCTTTTGCCATAGCTACTGCACGCTCTGCCATCGTGCGCAGGGTGTCGGGCTTTGCATCGGACGAAGATACAATTGCTTGACGCTGTCCAATCAACACGCGCAGACCAACGTCTATACCCTCAGATCGTTCTGCATGCTCAAGCGCGCCTGCCCGCACATCAATCGAAATTGAAGTGCCATCAACGGCAATTGCATCGGCGGTATCTGCGCCTGCTTGCCGTGCGAAATCAAGCATCTGTTGTGTAAGATCAGAAAGGGAATTGGTCATGGGGCGTCCTTTGATATCTTTATCAGGTAGTCCGCCATGGCCCCGCCTGCAAGTCTATCTAATGCGTTGACCGTTAACACTTAGCTCACCGTTTTCAGTAAAATTGACCGAAGTCTCAAAGCTGTCATTGCCAGTTGCGCGGGCGAACAACCCCATTGCCAATCGCGCAGCACTGGCTTCGCTCTGTGAAATCACTCCTGTGCTGAGCAGGCGATCAAGCAAGGTATTTGCACCAGTTACCGCTAAAAAAGCGTCTCCAACTGGCTTGGGAAATCCGCCAAACGTTTCACGGTCACTGTTATCAAAGTTAAATGCGCCGTTCCCTTTTAGGGTGCTACCGAGAATGTCTAACCACAGATCACCGAGGCTTAGCGTCTCTAGTGAAATGGGAAAGTTTTGTTGAGAGAAAGCGGCTTCCAGCTCGCGGATATTGAATAGATCAACGCCATTGATAGCGGTTCCGTCCAATTCCAGATCAAGCGAAACCAATTCGCGCGGCAGTTTTTCTTTAGGGTCGAATAGCGTCCAAAGATCGGAACCAAATTTCAACCCCTCAACGCCAAGGTCAAACCCGAACTCTTGCGGCGTTTCGCTTGCAAGGACCGGCAGATTGTAACCGCCAGCAATGGACGCAACTTCAAAATCAATTGGGAAGGGTAGGATGTTGGGCTGGTTCAATGAAACGAGGAAATCGTGCGCATTTAGGTCCACATTTAGCCCGTTTGCATTCAGCGATATATTTGCGACCGAAGAACTAACACCCGTTTTTTGTTTAGAGATCACGACCCGGTCCAGCATCGATAACACTTCAGATGTGTTGCCTGTGGCAATCGTCTCAACCGTAATGGCCATGCCATCGCGGAATGCTGGACTTAGATCGAATAGGTTTGCACCCGCAGCCACAAGCGACAACGTGGCGGTCGTCTGTGCTTCACCATAAGTCGCGGTTGATGCGCCGGCGATCCCACCAGTCGTCTCGTAGCTATAATTGACAGTGCGCGGCAAAACCTTTGAGGTGGATTGCGTTGTGATCAGCTCACCCAAATTGACCCTAGATGTGATTTCATACCCTTCACCTTGTGCCGTCAGTGCAAAATCAATGCCGTCTTCGGGCAGCTGCAGATCGCGCAAATTGACCGTAAACGCACCAGCCTGATGGATGAACGTAATATCATCAGGCGTACCGCTTGCGGTGCCTGTCAGGCTATCGTGATTAATATCTATGGTAGCGGACACAGGGCGATTATTCATCGATGCGCTGGCAGTCACGGTGAACATACTTGGGCTATCAAACGTGACTGTCCCGTCAGCATTTTCGATCATATGGAGTGGGGGTAGTGTTATCAGTAAAGAACCCGCGTTGAACGGCAGGTCATAACTCACTGCTGCATCACTAATTTCTGTCCGGTTGCCTGCGACATGAACCGTTCCAGTGACTGTCGCGCCAGTCGCCGCATAGTAGGCTTGATGGCTTTCCCAAACATCATTCGCGGTAATGTCGGCATGCGCGATTTCAGCAAAGCATGCCAACGAACCGGTTGCCACAATCCCAAATTGACAAACACGACGCATGGTTGACCGCTCCTGAATAGAAAAAGGGGTGCGTCGGTTGCCCGATGCGCCCCCAAGATTTCTTCGGTACTTACTGGATACGCTGGCCGTTTGCCAGAACATGACCCTCGGCATTGATCTCTAACTTAGAAGTCAGCTGATCGTCGCCGACGGTGCGGGCAAACATACCCATCATCATCCGACCCATCATGGCCTGATCTTCAGGCAGCAAACCCATGCTAACCAAACTGTCAATCAGTGCGTTCGCACCTGTGATCTCGACATTAATCTCGCCTGTTGGGCGTGGGATGCCGTCAAAGGTTTCCAGATCGTCGTTATCAAATGTGAAAGCGCCTGCGCCTTTTACCAACGCACCCGCCGCAGCCACAGTCAAGTTCT
Organism: Paracoccaceae bacterium; assembly: GCA_034111185.1. Taxonomy (GTDB): domain Bacteria; phylum Pseudomonadota; class Alphaproteobacteria; order Rhodobacterales; family Rhodobacteraceae; genus Yoonia. The sequence continues at coordinate 19,935 of JAWUXS010000045.1, forward strand.
CGAGAGAAAGCGAAATTAGCTCACCTGGAACATCGGCGTCTTGCATTGCGTCTGCCTGCTCTGGGTCTAGTACGTCAAAGTACAGTTTTGTTGTTCCAGTCAGATCAAGTTGCAAAGTAGCAGGATCATGCGGCAATGCATTTGTCGGATCGACCATCGCCCAAATGTCTTCGTTAAAGACAAAGTCGGTCAGGTTGATGCTCGTGCCAAACTCAGCAGGCTCTTCTGTCTTAGAAAGCGGCATAAAGACTTCGACACCATACTCGGCCGCAGAAATCTGAACAGGGAACGGCAGATCCGGTGCTTGCATCTGAATGGCGACGTCTTTAGCGCCAGCACTATAAGCGAGCTGGGCCGCATTAAACGTAGCGTCCATTCCACCACTGGTCATCGTGGCTGTGCCCGCTGCTTGATCACCATCCGCGTTGAAATCGAACAAATAGCTCGCAGCGCCGAATGAATAACCCCCTTCGAAACCAAACCCGCCTACAAACATTTCCTCAGGCTTATCGTAGTCCAAGTCTGCAGGCATGTTTGCTGCAAAGATCGATGCGAAGTCGTTGATCTTACCGCTGAACACCACATAGCCGTCGCCGTCCGGCTCGCTTGCATCAACCAATACGTCAATGGATGCGGCGCCAATTTCGTATGAGACATCTCGCATCTCGCCCATGTCTTCGACACCGTATGTGCCAACCAACTTGTTTGCAGTGATCCGCATGTCGCCTTCGACATCTTCAATGCTATCGACACGGATACCATAAGTGTCAGCGCTCAGTTCGTATGACAAATTCTGCGGGTCGCCGCTAACCACAAGGCTCATACCTGTGTTGAATACAGTCAGCGCGACTTCCGAACCCTCAAAATTCATATTGATTGGGTAGCTCTCGGGCATCGTGACCGTGACAGTCCCGTCGCCGTTTTCTGTAAAGTTCAGAGAGCCAAACTCCGACTCAACAGTGCTATACTCGTCTTCCATCGACAGAACGATATCGCTGATAGTTAGTGTGTCGCCTGACATCTCTTCGCTGCCAATTTCAATTCCGTCATCGCCGTAGACCGCAAGGTTTTCTTGCCAGTCGGCCCAGACATCGCCAGCCGTTACATCAGCAATCGCGGTAGAGGCGCTCATCAACGCGGTGACACAAACTGCCACCTTCAAATTTGAAAATGCGTTCATTATATTACCCTTTCGGTTCAATCTGCATATTATGGTCGCTCACCTTCCGTCGGGGTACAAGGTGTGGAAACCTTGACTTTAACTTAGTGCCCCTAGTGCCTAACCAAAAGGGATAAACATGCAAAATAAGCACGTATCAGGCAAGACTGTCGTTGTAACCGGCGCAAGTCGCGGGATCGGAGAGGCTGCAGCTCGGTCATTTGCGGCGCATGGCGCGAACATTGTTCTTCTTGCACGTAGCAGTGATGAAATAGCTGAAATTGCAGCAGAAATCGGCGAAAATGCCCTCGCTCTGACGTGCGATATTGCCGATTATTCTGCCGTTGCTGATGCAGTGCAGAAAACCAAAGATCATTTTGGCTCGCTTGATATTTTCATCGGTAATGCTGGCATGATTGAACCAATTGGACACCTTGCAGACACTGATCCTGATACGTGGGGCCACGCAATCGATGTGAACCTCAAGGGTGTTTTTAACGGAATGAGGGCCGTTTTGCCTGACATGATCGCCCAAGGTCACGGCACAATCATCACAATTTCATCTGGCGCAGCCCACGGTCCGGCTGAGGGCTGGTCAGCCTACTGTAGCAGCAAAGCAGGCGCTTATATGCTGACCCGCGCTGCCGACAAAGAGAACCGCGAAAAAGGCATCCGTATTTTGGGCCTTTCCCCCGGAACGGTCGCCACACAGATGCAGCGCGAAATCAAAGCATCTGGAATAAACCCCGTTAGCAAACTCGATTGGTCCGACCATATTCCGCCAGAGTGGCCCGCCGAAACGCTTGTTTGGATGTGCGGACCTGAGGCAGATGGATACCTAGGCGACGACATTTCACTGCGCGAAGAAAACATTCGCCGCTCGGTTGGTCTTATATGATCCGCCTCGACAAAGACGGCGACCTTTGGACACTCACGCTAGATCGTCCTGACAAAGCCAACGCTTTGACGCCAGACATGCTGTCTGAAATCGCCGACATAGCCGAGGGCGCGCAGGTTGCTAAATGCTTGATCATCACAGGCGCTGGGCGGGTCTTTAGCGCAGGCGCCGACCTTGATGCGGCGCGCGCAGGTCTAGCTGTCAGCCCCATTTGGGAACGTGTTTCAGGTGCAATCGCGGCACTTCCTTGCTTAACAATCGCAGCACTCAACGGTTCACTCGCGGGCGGGGCATTCGGCATGGCGCTTGCCTGTGATCTGCGCATTTCGGTGCCGACCGCCAAGTTCTTTTATCCGGTAATGAAGCTCGGATTTTTGCCGCAACCATCCGACCCACCGCGGATGAACGCCCTCATGGGCCCTGCGCGGACAAAGATGATCCTGATGGCGGGCCAAAAGATTGATGCACCTACCGCATTAGACTGGGGGCTGGTCGATCAAATCTCGGAACCCGATGTCTTGATAGCAACCGCCAAAACGTTGGCTGCGGATGTTCTCAAGGCTGACGCTACGCAAATTTCTGGGATCAAGGGTCTTATCTAACAGCCCTTGTTTTGCAGGGACTGAACAGGCAGATACGGTCCAATCAACGAAAGAGGCAGCTATGGAACCGCAAAGCATGATCGACACAGCTTCAGGATATCTCGATCAAGGTGTCGACCTTGCATTGGGATGGCTGCTTTCACCTGCGGCTTGGTCCCAGTTTGGATTGCTGATCGCCGCGTTCTTCTTGGCGCGATTGGTCAACAAGATCATCTCGCCAAAGTTGACTGTTCTGCTCACACCCGAGGCTGACAATACGTCGATCTTTGCAACCGCTCGTCGGTTCTTTCTTCAGTTCCTGCCGCTTATCTTGCCGCTGCTGGCCTACGCGTTCACAGCTATTGGCGAACAAGTCGTCACATCATTGTTTGGCTCTGGTCCGGTCATCGCATTCGGTAAGCGCGTGTTCTTATTTCTCGCGATCCGTGCGTTCTCTCGCGATATCCTTGTGGATCCGCTACTGCATTTGCTGGGCAAATTCGTCCTTATTCCCGTCGGTGCGCTTTACGCCCTCGGCATCCTTGATCCCGTGATCCTGACACTTGGCGAAACCCGCGTTTCTGTTGGTAATATCAGCTTTTCTGTTCTTGCTATTCTGCGTGGCTTGATTGCAGGCAGCTTGTTGTTTTGGCTGGGTAACTGGTCGAACAAGCAATCAGCAACCTACATCGCTCAGCAATCCATGCGCCCAGCCATCAAGCAGCTGATCGTTAAGGCCGCTGAATTCACGATCTTTGCAATCGCGTTTCTGCTGCTGATGAATATCATGGGTATCGACCTTAGCACCCTCGCGGTTTTGGGTGGTGCTGTTGGTGTGGGTCTTGGTTTTGGCCTGCAGAAGATCGCATCGAACTTTATCTCAGGCGTGATCCTTCTTGTCGAAGGGCAAGCAACCGTTGGCGACTATGTTGAACTTGATGGTGGCGAAGCCGGTACAATTATTAAGATGACGGCCCGCGCGACATTCCTTGAGACCTACGACGGCCGCTGGATCGTTGTCCCGAACGAAGACTTCATTACAACCCGCGTCGTGAACTACTCTGACAGCGGTTCGGCAAACCGCCTCGAGGCGGCGTTTTCCGTCAGCTACGACACTGACATTAACCTGATCCCCGGTATTATCGAAGCCGCAGTCTCAAAGCATCCAGGTGTTCTGCAAACGCCCGAAGCACCCGATTGCGAATTGCGCGGGTTCGGCGATAGCGGTATCGATTTCGCGGTTGAGTTTTGGGTCGAAGGCATTGACGACGGCAAGAACAAATACACCTCTGATGTTCTGTTCCTTGTTTGGAACGCACTAAAAGAGAACGGCATCGAAATTCCATATCCACACCGCGTCATCGAATTCAAAGGCCAAGCGCCCAAAGGACTAACATCATGACTGACGCACTCGTTATTGGCGCAGGCCCAGCCGGCCTCATGGCCGCCGAAACTTTGGCCAAAGATGGGATGTCAGTGCTCATCGCAGATGCGATGCCTTCCGCAGGTCGTAAGTTCTTGATGGCGGGCAAGTCTGGATTGAACCTGACCAAAGCTGAACCGCTTGACGAATTCCTTGCAGCTTACGGCCCGTTGTCTGACGCGATGCGCCAAGCTTTGACTGACTTTGGTCCAGCCCAAGTTCAGGAATGGGCAACAGGCTTGGACCAAGAGATTTTTACCGGCACATCAGGCCGTGTGTTTCCCAAAATGATGAAGGCGTCTCCTTTGTTGCGTGCATGGATGGGGCGGCTTGGTGATAGCAATGTTCGTCTTGAGACCCGATGGCGCTGGACTGGATGGGAAGGTGGCGCTGCAACTTTCAAAACGCCAGACGGCGTTCAGACAGTTACCCCTAAGGTCACCATTCTCGCCCTTGGCGGCGCAAGTTGGGCGCGCCTTGGCTCAGACGGGCAGTGGGCAGGTCTTATCTCAGGTACGACACCATTCGCCCCCGCAAACATGGGCTTTGTGGTCAATTGGTCCGAACACATGGCGCGTCACTATGGCAAACCAATCAAAGGCGTCGGCTTTTGCGTGAATGGATCAACAAAACGAGGCGAGTTTGTTATTTCCGAGCGTGGGATTGAGGGCGGTGGAGTTTATACCGTGTCCCGCGCAATGCGCGAAGGTGCTGCATTGACGCTCGACTTATTGCCAGATTGGACGTCCGAGAAAATCCGCGCAGCACTGTCAAAACCACGCGGCAAGGCCAGCCTTTCCAATCATCTGCGCAAGACACTCAAACTTGATCAAGCAAAAATTGCACTTTTGGCAGAATGGGGCCGCCCGTTTCCAGATGACCTCGCGACGCTCATAAAATCGCTGCCAGTTCAACATGCGGGCCCACGCCCAATAGACGAGGCCATTTCAACAGCTGGTGGTGTGTCGTTTGATGCGCTGACGGACGGTTTCATGCTCAAAGATCGCCCCGGTGTCTTTTGCGCAGGCGAGATGTTAGATTGGGAGGCGCCAACAGGTGGTTATTTGGTCAATGCCTGTTTGGCGTCGGGTCGACATGCTGGATTAGCTGCGCTTAAGCATATCAAGGGTTAGCCTGCACGGCGCACTGACGTACCGTAGCCAAATTGGGCCAAATCCCACGCGTATCTTTCTTTGATCAAGGCGGTGGACCGTTCATTGTAATAGTCATTCAGCCGAATTGGTTTAGGGCCACGCGCGAACCCAGTGTCAAACGCCGGAGCGAGACCAAGTGCAGCAAGTACTGGATGCAAATCATCCTCAATCGCTTCTTGCCTGATCACATGTGTAATGTGATCGCCACACCAATGCTTCGCGCTCCATGAGCCAAATCGCCGCCAACGCGGCCCGTGACGCCCCGCCGCACCAAACCCCTCGGTATTTGTCGTTTGCAGCCAACTACAAAAATCACGCGCCCTGAAACCTGCCCGCTTGCGCACGATCCAAAGTGGGTCATTTTCGGCAATGCGTTCATATAGACGAACCATGCGGGAAAACGGGTTTTCTATCACGGCAATTCGCATGTAGCTCCGAAATGGTAGGTCAAGGCTGTCGAATGCCCATTCTGCTTCAACAGGGGACATGTCGGTGAAAAATGGCCGCCCGGCCATACCCGGCTTTTGCCCAACGATTTCTGGATCACCAAAAGCCTCCAAGCCGTTCACCAACAATGGTGAACCTCCTAATGGATCGGGGAAAAGTACGAATCGGCGTGCATGTGAAACAATCATAGAAACGATATGGCAGGTGATGCTTAATATTCGGTCAGTTTAGGATTGCCCCAATCTTGCCACAAAGCTGTGTGGTTGTAATTTTGCGTCAAACTTTTCAGAATCAGACCGAAAAACGCGCAGAATTTGATGATTCAACTGGATATTCACGCGATCTGGCGCCGGAACTGTTGCAATGTCGCACCGCTTTGAAGTGATTTTTAATCGGATTGAAGTTGAAAATGCAGCCAGATAGGATGTTTTTTCGCCCAACTGGGCACAATGTGCGTACGTTAATAACTTGTTATATAACGATAAATGCGAATTTTTCAGTTCATGGAATGGCCAGCCAGCCAGTTTGATGTTGCTATGCGGAAAACTGCTAGGCATTAAATCCACTACTGACTTCTGGTTTTGATTTAGTTACTTGTTTTCATAGAGCAACGTGGATAGAAAAACGTTGATCGTCCACTAAGTGCATTTAATTTGGAGTACCGACATGCGCCTTACAACTACTCTCGCTGCCGCAGCTGTTATCGCTGTTTCTGGTGTTGCTGCTAACGCTGGTGGCCTTGCCCCAGTCATCGACGCTGCACCTATTGTCATCGTTGACACACCAGCACCAACTAGCTCAGTTTCACCAGCACTGATCGTTCTGGGTGTTTTGGCTGCTCTCGTAGCTGCTACAGCTGACTTCTAATCTAACGATTAGAATTAAGATACGGAAAGGCAGATCTTCGGATCTGCCTTTTTGCTTTTGTACTATCGAGCTTCTGCCGCAGGCTGCGGTTTAACGCCGTGCCATCATAGCAAGTCGGATCAATGTGCGCTCCATTAGCGCGCGATCAGGCGTCTGTCCCGCAGAGCGCATCTGCAAATCAGTATCCGTCAATGCAGTGAGCGCCCGTTCTAAACGGTCGCGGCCCCAATTTGATGCTTGCCGAATTACCTTATCCCGACGTGGTCCAAAAACTGGCGGCCTCAGGCGGCCAATACCAGCTTGCGGCCCATCCGGATCAGACGCGACGGTGTGCAATATCCGAAAATGCCGCATGGCACCAATACACAGCGTGACGGGCTGCACGCCTTGCGCATAAAGATTGCGCAGCACAGGGCCGATCTTCTCGGCTTGACCTGTTGCCACGACTTCTAGCACATCATCAACATCCACCTCGGCGGATTGCGGGGCACATGCCATAACGTCATCAATGCTAAGGGGTGTATCGTCACCAAGCTTATACAAAGCGACCTTTTCGATAGTCTGGCGAAAATCACCCGGCTCTAGTGTTCCGGCCAAAGCAAAGATCGCGTCCATGACGTCGCGATCAGGTGACACTAGCCCTGCATCAGCGATCGTCTGTGAAATCTCATCACGGCTAGGTGGATCATCATAGATGCCGACGCTCATTGCGTTGCGGTGGTTTTCGAACACTTTCCGCAAGGCTGACTTTGCCGTCAGCGCTCCAGCTGTCACAATCACCTGCGCATCGCCTGGCTGCCAGTCAGCAAGGGCCGCATCGAATATCTTGGCTAGCGTATCAGTCGCCTCTTCGACAAACGCAACACGGTGGCCGGGGAAGAATCCTTGGGCTTTGATCGCGTCCAACAGCATTGCGGGATCTTTTCTCAGATCAGAACCACCCATGCGCGTCAAACGCATTTCTTCTTCGCCCTGCGGTCCAACCAGCGCGCTGATCGCCATCTGCCGCTTTTCGGCGACGCGCATTGCGTCCGCGCCAAAAATTAGCAACCCTGTATGGGTCGGGTCTGGTTTGCGGAAATACCCATTTGCAGCGGCTCCAGCCAACTTCATTGCGCTGTAACCGCGGTTATCAACTGAGCGCCAATCAGATCGGCCAGCGCGACCGACAGACGTCTCTCAGCGTCGGTTTCTGCGGTCTGCGTTGCAACCGTCGATCCGGTAGTGCTGTAGCTGGTGAACGTCTGCGCGCGGCCTGTCCGTGATGTGCCAGTAGCAACTTCAATCAATGTCCATGCAGCAATACCGATGATGTCAAAACGGGTGGTATCGCCGTCCGTCGTAACCGTTGCGGCGTCGCGCTCTGATGATAGCTGCACTTCGAGAGTGAAGTCAGGCGTACTCGCCCGCCCAAAGCGGTCTACCAACCTTTGGCGCAAGACATATCCGTCTACTGTCTCGGGTGATGTGAACGCTATGTTGTTCTGCAGCAGGTCGCCCGCACCGCCAGGTGCATAGACAGGTGTAAACCCACAGCCAGCTAACGCCAAAACACCGCAAAAAGCGGCGCGGCGCGACAGGCAAAGGCGGGGTTTAGATAACAATGTTCACAATCCGTCCAGGTACAACGATCAACTTTTTGGGCGCACCACCATCGAGCGCCTTAAGCACAGCATTGTCGGCCAACGCGAGCTTTTCAATCTCTTCTTTGGTGGCATCTGCGGCAACGGCGATTTCTGACCGGCGCTTACCGTTGATTTGGATCGGCATTGTGACCGTATCCTCAACCAGCATAGCGTCGTCAGCAGCCGGCCACGGCGCATTCACAATCAGACCGTCACCGCCCAGTATTGCCCAAATCTCTTCTGACAGGTGCGGGGTCACTGGGGCCATTAACTGTGCCAATGTCCGTGTTGCTTCGCGTTTCGCCGCTGCACCCGCCTTGGATTTCGACAACGTAGCCGTAAAGCCGTACAGCTTTGCGATTGCGGCATTAAAGCCAAACGATTCAACGCCGTTGGTCACATCTACGATTGCTTTGTGCATTGCCCGCAGCAGATCTGTATCTGCATCAGTCGCGGCAGTGTCAGCCATCGCAGCAACATCAGTCGCAATGCGGTGAACGCGGTTGATGTGCTTAAACGTGGCTTCAGCACCTGATGCTGTCCATTCAACGTCACGCTCTGGCGGGCT
>JAWUXS010000046.1:0-9505 GCA_034111185.1 Paracoccaceae bacterium
CAGGATTTTGGGTTTTCCTCGCTGATCAAGCGTCGAAATACTATGTCGTGCATTGGTTGGGTCTGATCAATGATCCAGACGGCCGTATTCAGGTTTGGTCGCCATTTCTCGAATTTCGGATGGCGTGGAATCGTGGCGTCAATTTTGGCATCGGCGCGGGCTATGACATGCGGTGGGTTCTGATTGCGGTTGCCGTGGCAATTTCGATTGGTATTCTCATTTGGCTGCGCAAGATCGGCGGGACACGTAACCTGCATATCGCGGCGGGCATCATGATTGGTGGCGCATTGGGCAATGTCGTGGACCGCCTGATTTACGGTGCGGTTGCCGACTTTTTGAACATGTCGTGCTGCGGTATTGATAATCCGTTTGCGTTCAACGTCGCAGATGTTGCAATCTTTGTGGGTGCAGTTGGTTTGGCGTTCTTATCAGAAGAAAAGTCGCCCAAAAAGAAGACTAGGTGACGCCGAAGCAAAGCTAGGCTAAACATAGCTGAATGACTGAGAGGGGCACTGATGCGCAGGACTATTCTGATGGGTTTCGCCCTTGTGGCATTGACCGCGTGCACTTCGGGTGAGCGTCCGTTGCATGACTTGCGTGCAAACACGCAGGGTCCTGACGAATTTTCAGTCGTTCCTGTAGCACCGCTTGAATTACCCAATTCTCTTAGTGCGCTTCCCGAACCGACACCGGGTGGCACGAATATTACCGATCCAAACCCCAAGGGCGACGCAATTGCTGCTTTGGGTGGGTCACAGTCTGCGTCATTCGCGGGCGGTATTCCTGCAAGTGATGGCGCGCTTGTCGCAACGACAGGCCGCTTTGGCGTTGTTCCCGCAATTCGCGCAGAACTCGCTGAAGCAGACGAAGCATTCCGTGGCCGCCGCCAACTGACCCAGTGGCTCAACTTCCTCGGATCAGATCGCTACTTCACCTCATACGCAAGCCAAGCGCTTGATGCGTATTCCGAACTGGATCGCTTTCGCGCGCTGGGCATCGCCACACCAAGCGCGCCACCGCGCTAGGTTAGCTGCGCGACCGTTTCACTTTACGTGCTATCTTTGACGCCTTCTTTTTCGCAGAACCAGCTTTGCGCCGCACAGGGGCGCCGCGTCCACCACGCCCGCGATGGTTCCCACCGCCGCCACGTGGCATCTCTTTGCCCTCTAGCGTTAGTAATTCAACAATTAGCCCACCAGTCACAGGCGTCGCTTCGGCCAATTTCACGGTTACACGTTGGCCTAGCCCGATCTCAGTGCCAGTGTCAGCGCCCTGCAGGCTTTGGGTGTCACGGTCATAGTTGAAATACTCGTTCCCCAAATTGCGCATCGGGATCATCCCATCGGCACCGGTTTCATCAAGCTTCACAAACACACCAAAATTAGCGATCCCGCTGATCCGGCCAGATAACTCTGCTCCGATCCGGTCCGATAGGAATGACGCCAAATAGCGATCGGTCGTATCACGCTCTGCGGTCATTGAACGACGCTCGGTTTCGGAAATCTTGGTTGCTGTCTCGGGCATCTGCGCGATGTCTTCGGGCGACAATCCGTCCTTGCCCCAGCCATGCGCAGTGATCAGCGCACGATGCACTATCAGGTCCGCATAGCGCCGAATTGGCGAAGTGAAATGCGCGTAAGCCTGCAGCGCTAGACCAAAGTGGCCAAAGTTTTCTTGGTTATAATACGCCTGCGTCATCGACCGCAAAGTCGACAGGTTCACCAGCTCTGCATGATCCGTACCTTTCGCTTGGGCCAGCAAGCGGTTCAGGTGCGCAGTCTTCAGAACCTGACCCTTAGCCAACGTAAGACCCGCCGATTGCACAACTTCGCGCAATGCATCCAGCTTGTCTGGGTTCGGCTCTTCGTGGACGCGGAACAATAGCTCTGTCTTTTTAGCGGTCAATGTTTCGGCTGCAGCGACATTCGCCAGCACCATGAATTCTTCGATCAGCTTATGTGCATCTAGGCGGTCTTTGAAATTGACCGATGTGACCTCGCCCATATCGTCAATAGCGATCTGCCGTTCGGGCAAATCTAGCGCGAGCGGCTGACGTCGCTCTCGTGCCTTTTGCAGCGCACCGTAGGCGGCATAAAGTGGCTTCAAAACCGGCTCAAGCAGATCGGCGGTCCGTTCAGTCGGGTTCCCATCAATCGCTTCTTGAACTTCTTCATAATGCAGCGACGCGACTGACCGCATCAATGCACGGTGGAATTCTTGGCTAATCTTGTTGCCGTCTGCATCAATCGTCATGGCAACAGCAAGACAGGCCCTTTCCACACCTTCATGGAGAGAGCAAAGATCACCAGACAACGTGTCGGGCAACATCGGCACAACACGGTCAGGAAAGTACGTTGAATTGCCGCGATGCCGCGCTTCGCGGTCAAGCCGTGATCCCGGCGTCACATAGTAAGACACATCAGCAATCGCGACCCAGATTATGAAACCACCCGGGTTTTTTGGGTTGCTGTCAGCCTCAACATAACAAGCATCATCGTGATCACGCGCATCGGCGGGATCGATGGTTAGCAATGGCATGTCGCGTAGGTCAGTGCGGCCTTTCAGAGGCGCAGGCTTTGCTGCGTCAGCCTCGGCGACAACATCGTCGGGAAAGTGATCGGGAATGCCATGTTGGTGGATCGCAATCAGTGAAACCGCCCGCGGCCCAGACGGATCACCTAACCGCGAAACAATGCGCGCTTTGGGTAATCCCATACGACCCTTTGATCCGACTTGTTCGGCCTCAACCAGCTCGCCGTCCTTGGCGTCGCCGGTCGCACCCGCTGGAACGATCCATTCTTTATCCGCACCCTTTGAGATAGGCACGATCCGCCCACCTTCTGATCCAGCACGGTAGACACCCAAAACGCGTTCTGGGTTCTCGCCAATCCGGCGGATGATACGGGCCGTGTGGCTGTGATCTTCGTCTTTGACTGCAGTCAGCCGTGCCAAGATCCGTTCGCCCGCACCAAGTGCGGCGTCGGAATCCGTCGAAACCATCAAAATCCGTGGCTCATCGTCGCCACCGTTCCACTCAACAGGGCGGGCAAAGACATCGCCATCTGCATCGGGGCCAAGGATCTCAACAACGGACACAGGCGGCAGGACATTCGCATCTCGGTAGCTGCTGCGCCGCTTCGCAAGCTTGCCTTCGGCCTCCAGCTCTTTGAGAAGCCGTTTCAGGTCGATGCGGGCCGCCCCCTTGATGCCAAACGCCTTCGCGATATCGCGCTTTGCGGCTTTTGAAGGATGTTCAGCGATCCATTGAAGGATCTCGGGTTTTGATGGGATGCGTGTCATAAAGCAGCCCTATCACGCGCCCTGCGGGGCGTCATGGCAAATAATGCGCGGCACTAGTTAGGTCAATTCAGGCAAAGTAGTCGTTCAGGATACGTCGATAGATCGCCTTTAGCTGGCCAATCTGTTCCACGGCAACACGCTCGTCGACTTGGTGCATCGTTTTTCCGACCAGTCCAAATTCCACAACAGGGCAGTGGCTTTTTACGAACCTTGCATCTGATGTGCCTCCTGATGTCGAAAGCTCGGGTGCGCGGCCCGTTTCCGCAAGGACCGCAGCGCCGATCAAGTCAGACAGATCACCTGGCGGTGTGATGAAGCTCTCGCCAGAAATTTTTACACGCATTGCAACAGTGACGTCAAAGTCGCGCGCGATTTTGTCGGCCTCTTTCTGCATCCAGTCAGTCAGAGCCGCGCCCGTGTGTGTATCGTTGAACCGGATATTCACAGCAGCTTTGCACTGTGCAGGGATTACGTTCGTCGCCGGATTTCCGGTATCAATTGTCACAACCGCAAGCGACGAAGGATCAAAATGCTCTGTCCCCTGATCCAACTCATGTGATGCCAAAACATCCATCAAACGGGCAATTGCTGGCAACGGATTTTTCGCGCGGTGCGGATAGGCCGAGTGTCCTTGAACGCCCGTCACCTCAAAGAACGCGGTCATTGATCCGCGGCGGCCGATCTTCATCGCTTCGCCCATCACGTTTGGCGATGTAGGCTCGCCCACAAGACAAACCGAGAGGTTTTCGCCCGTCTCAGCCATCCAATCAAGCAGGGCAGTCGTGCCGTGCAAAGCATCCGCCTCTTCGTCGCCAGTAATCGCCAGAACAACGGCACCATCGGGAGGCGTTTCAGACACAAAATCAATTGCGGCGGCAGCAAATGCAGCAACTCCAGATTTCATATCAGTCGCGCCGCGCCCGTACAGATAACCATCTTTGATCTCTGCGCCGAACGGGTCCACCGTCCACGCGTTCTCGTCCCCTAAAGGAACCACATCCGTGTGACCATTAAAACCGAATGTCCGGTTTACACCCTTGCGGCCCCAACGGGCATAAAGGTTGCAGATGCCACCGCGGTCAACACGCGTACATTCAAAGCCACCTTCAGTCAGTACTTTCTCAAGCAAGACCAATGCGCCCGCTTCTGCAGGTGTAACCGATGGGCAGCGAACCAATTCAGCTGTGAGGGTAACAGGATCAATCGCCATTACTTCACCTCGTCAAAGAACGGTGTCATCTGCGCGATAATGACTGAATTCTCATCCAATGCGCGTTGCATCAGCTCTTTTTCGTCTTCCTCAATGTCGTGACCCTCGGCCAGACGTTCGGTCAACGTGCCGTAACCGGACACATCAAGGGGTGCCATCTCGGCTTGCTTTAGGATCGCAACAGTTTCGCGAACCGCCTCGGCTTCGTCCACACCAGATGCGTAGCACATCAGCGCCGCACCAGTTGAGCCATCAGGCAAGCCGTCGCCTGTGCTGCGGCCAACTTCGACCAGCAACGTGTAAACTGAGTGTCTCGACTTTTTCTCGGCCATGATCTGCCCCCTTGGGATGTTGCATTTGGGGATGGGCAATCAACACGAAACTGTCAACCATAACTGGCGGCGGCGTTAGGTTAATGCTTGCTAAATTTGGACGAACAAGCAATGTGGTCAGCGCTTCTTGGGGAGGAAGGTTTTGCGATATTTTGCACTATGTTTCAGCGCTGCTCTGCTCTGGCTTGTGACGGGGGCTGCGGTACTTGCGCAGGACCTTACTTTTGCGACCGTGACGCGTGTGCCATTTTCGCAACCAAGCGAAACAGGTGACAGCGGGTTTAGTGTTGATTTGATGCAAGCGATCGCTGCCGATCTCGGCCAAACTGTCAGCTTTACCCGCTACGATAAATTCTCGGACATGTTGGGTGCGGTCGAGGCCGAGGCCGTCGATGGTGCCATCGCCAACATATCAATCACCGCTGGTCGCGAAGCCACGTTCGATTTTAGTCAACCAATGTTCGATAGCGGTATTCAGGTGATGCTGCACAATAAATCACAGCAGCGTTTCAACGTGTTCTCTGCCTTGATGACCTACGAATTTGCTGTTTGGGCTGGGGCTGCTTTGTCACTGCTATTTGGCGGCGGCTTGCTGATGTGGTTCTTTGAACGCGGCAAGAAAAGCTGGTTCGACCGCCCTGCGTCCGAGGCCTTGTTCCCATCGTTCTGGTGGGCCCTGAACCTCATGCTGAACGGCGGCTTCGAAGAACGTATGCCGAATAGCCGGATGGGCCGTATCTTTGCAGTATTCCTTGTGGTTTCAAGCTTGTTCTTTGTGTCGATCTTTGTCGCACAAATCACAGCGGCTCTGACCGTCAAAGCGATCAGCGAGAACGTTGAAAACCTCAACGACCTTGATGGCAAAGAGATTGGCACATTGGCTGGATCTACATCGTCAACATTCCTTGATCTGCGTGGGCTAGGTCATCGCAGCTACATGGATCTTGAAACTATGCTTACCGCGTTCGAAGACGATAGGCTCGATGCTGTCGTTTTTGATGGACCGATCCTTGCCTATTACGCCGCCAACTCAAACGGTGACGCGCGCGTCCTCGACAAGGTATATCGCCCTGAAAATTACGGGATCGTATTCCCGTCCGGCAGCCCGCTACGCGAGCAGGTGAACCTATCAATCCTAAAACTGCGCGAAGAAGGCATTTACGACGAACTGCTGACAAAGTGGTTTGGCGCCATCTACCGCTAGTGCGGGCTAGACCTGCGGGTCGTCTTGGACACGTGACATCACGGCCCAAAGCGACGCTATGAATAGCACCGCTTGGCTTGGGACAAAGAACACCACGAACAAAATGGCATAGCTGATGACGCCTGCATCGGGCGTCATCACGCGGCTGACCACAGGTGCCCAAAGCAACGCCAGTAACCCAAAGATCAAAGCCCCGTCCATAAGGACGAGGCTCCATGCGGCCACAAAACTGGGCCGCTCATTCTTGGCGATGCGTTGTTTCGCGATCTGCCTGCTTAAGATCATCAGTCGCGCAGCAGCTCGTTGATGCCAGTCTTTGACCGTGTCTTTTCGTCAACGCGCTTGACGATGACTGCGCAGTAAAGCGAGACGTTATTCTTTGATGGCATGGAACCTGCAACAACCACTGAATATGGCGGCACTTCGCCGTACATGACTTCGCCTGTTTCGCGGTCAACGATCTTGGTTGATTGGCCGATGAATACACCCATACCAAGCACCGAACCTTCGCGAACGATACAGCCTTCAACGACCTCGGAACGGGCACCGATAAAGCAGTTGTCTTCGATGATCGTTGGGCCAGCCTGCATAGGCTCAAGAACACCACCGATGCCGACGCCACCTGAAAGGTGTACGTTCTTGCCGATTTGTGCGCATGAACCAACAGTGGCCCAGCCATCAACCATTGAACCTTCGCCGACATATGCGCCGATATTCACAAACGAAGGCATCAAAACAACGCCTGGTGCGATGTAGGCCGAACGACGCACGATTGAACCTGGAACAGCGCGGAACCCTGCGGCTTGCCATTCAGCGTTGCCCCAGCCAGCGAATTTCGAAGGCACCTTATCCCACCAAGTGGTGTCGCCGTTTCCGCCGTTGATCGGCTCCATGTCGTTCAAACGGAATGACAACAGAACGGCCTTTTTAGCCCACTGGTTTACATGCCAGCTTCCATCGTCCTGCTTTTCAGCAACGCGCAATGTGCCGCTATCCAAAGCGGTCAGCGTTGTTTCAATCGCGTCGCGGGTATCGCCAGTTGTGGCAGGCGAAATGCTGTCACGGGCATCCCATGCAGCTTCGATGGCGGTCTCAAGGGCGGCGTTGGACATCAGGTGTCTCCCAATCGGTTTGCATAACTTTGGATGGGCTATACTGGCGTGACGCGGTCCGTGCAATCGTCCTATGCCATAAGTCTTATCGGCATAACCTTTGGGTTATGGACCCCGATTTCACCCAAATGCCAATATCAGGCACCGTGAATTACCTACATCTTCGGTTCACAGCCAGCCATGACGGCTTGGCGTTAACCAAAGGGACGACCCCATGATGAAGATCACACTCGCATCTACCGTTGCTGCACTCGCTCTTGCTGCTGCTGGCGCAATTTCAGCCCAAGAAGCAATTGATGATAACTGCGTTGATGGATTACTCGCCGATGGCACTGTCTGTGTCGCAATGGATGCTGATGCCGCAGAAGACTTATCTGATCACGACGAAGATCATGACGAAGACGATGATGACGATGATGACGACGAAGATGACGAAGACGAAGATGACGATGCAGACGATCACGACGATGATGATGAAGACGACATTGAAGCAGAAGTAGAAACCGAAGTTGACGCCACTGTTAACAACTAAGTTGTCATAACCCACCACTTACGTCACACAAAAGCAGCCCCTCGCATCAATTGCGTGGGGCAACCGGAGCCAATGAAACGCATCATACTCGCCTTTTTGTTCGTCGCGACCGCAGCCACCGCACAGGTGGTCGAAGACGATTTAATCAGAGACCTTATGGCAGATGGGTTCTCACTGATTGGCCGCGAAGTTAGCATCCGTGGCCGCGTCATCCTTGAATTTGAATCTGAACATATCGAACGCGAAATCATTCTTGATCCCAAAACTGGACAAATCCTCCGCGATTATTACGAGCCGCGCGACGATACTGACGATGATGAAAGCTGGTGGGAATACCTGCTTAACCCGTTTGATTGGGATAGCGACTGATGTCGGAAAGATTTCTCATCTCGGTGGCTGTCATACTCCAACTGATGGGGTTCTTCTTTTTTGCGGGCCAAATCGTATTGTCACCATTCGGCGTGACCCTGCGCCCAATCCCTTGGCAAATGTACGAAGTGATCGAAACGCTCGCTGCAATCTCGCTTGGGTTGGGTGTTGTCATCGGACTGATCTTGCTGCGCCGCACCCATATGATGCGCAATCGGGCCGAGCTGGCGCTGCGCCACGCAAGCAGCGCATTTGGTGATGTGATCGCCGAGAGGTTCGAAGGTTGGGGCCTGTCCAAAGCTGAACAGGACGTCGCTATGTTCTTGATAAAAGGATCTAGCACCGCAGAAATAGCAGCAATGCGAAATACTTCCGAAGGTACGATTAAGGCGCAGAATGCCGCGATCTACCGCAAAGCTGGCGTTACGGGTAAAACCCAACTGCTGTCACTCTTCATCGAAGACCTCTTTGCGGACGACCCAGCCTGATCACGCATTCGCGTTAGGCGTATCGCTGACAGACCATTGCATTTTAATGCCAATGCAGCGATTCTTACCCTCAACAAGAATACACAAGCGAGGCATCATGAAAGACGAACGCAAACACCCTTTCCGGGACAGCCACCAAGACCGCGAAGCAGCGACCCATACGCCGGACACGCCACAAACGCGTGCACCGGAATACCGGTTGGCCTTTGCAGATCCCGATTTCTTGTGCCGGGACGAATTGCGCCCAGTCCGCTTGCAGCTTGAGCTTCTCAAGCCGGAATTGCTGATGGACGAAGCAGGCATCGACAGCACGATCGTCCTTTTCGGTGGCGCACGCATTCCTGAGCCCGCAAAGAAAGACACCGCGCGTACCGATACCCTAGCGGATCTGTCCAAATATTACGAAGAGGCCCGCAAATTCGCTGAGATCATGACGCGTAAGTCCATGGAAACTGGCGGACGCGAGAATGTTATCGTCACAGGTGGCGGACCAGGTGTGATGGAGGCAGGCAACCGCGGTGCAATCGACGCTGGCGGCAAATCCATCGGCCTCAATATCGTTCTTCCGTTTGAGCAGGCGCCGAATGAATACGTCACGCCTGACCTGTGCTTCAACTTTCACTACTTCGCGATCCGCAAGATGCATTTCTTGATGCGTGCCGCTGCAATCACCGTTTTCCCCGGTGGCTTTGGTACGTTGGACGAAACATTCGAAGCCCTTACCTTGATTCAAACCGGACGTATGGAACGTGTGCCGTTCTTGCTCTTTGGTCGTGCGTTCTGGGAAAGCATTATCAATTGGGATGCGCTTGCTGATGCGGGCACAATCTCTGCCGATGATCTTGAACTCTTTCGCTTTGTTGAAACAGCAGAAGAGGCGGTCGAGGCGCTTGAGAACTGGGAAGGCAAAGGCGAAAAGCGCGGATCAATTCCGGGCCGATAGACGTCTAATTCCTTT
>JAWUXS010000047.1:0-41150 GCA_034111185.1 Paracoccaceae bacterium
AGGATCAAATCACGCTCGCCAGTAGACATGCCACCTTTGATGAACTGAACCACGGCGCATTTCATGTCATGCGCGATACAGCGGAATATCATGCCAAAGGCAGCAGACGATTTGCCTTTGCCCTTGCCGGTATGGACGATGATCAGACCTTTCTTGTCGGTCTTTGTCGCCATGATCTTATCACGGGCGGCTTTCTTTTTCGCCATCTTCATGGCGTGACGTTCTGTATCTTCGGTCATGTGCGATCTCCTGTTACCGATGTGTAAGCGGCGACAGGCTGCAAAGCAATTGGGGGTCACATGAGTTTGTTCCGAAGACCCAAAGTTTCACAGCGTTGGAATGAATGAAATTCCCCTAAAAACCGTTGAACCACGTCGGTAGATCCCGCGTAGATACAAGGGTTACACGATGCGGATTTTTTCATTGGTTTTGATGTTTGCCTATTTCGGCACAGCTATGTTGGCTGTCAGCGTATAGGTGAGACGCTTGTTTTGTCGGGCTTGCGACAAATAAGTTAGGCAGGGGCTGTTCAGGCCCCTGCCTATATAGAAAGGAACTGCTTAGATCCCTTTCTATTTAGCCAAGCGGAGGAGGTGTCGCCGGCCTTGTTCTATCTGTTTTACTTCCGCTTCGTATTTGAGAAACTCGCGTAGTTTGCCTTGGTCATGAATCTTGTGGTCGGTAGGCGCGTGACGGCACTTTGATCTGACCATTGATCCGTCGATTCCTGATGGGATGTGAACAGCCTTTTGGCCACAATAGGTAAGCCCAAAGCGACGACATAGATGATCGTCGATGAGAGTTCGCTAAGCCCATAAGACGTACTGATTATCTGGGAAACATGACCGCAAACCAGAGCAATCAGTAACGTAGGAATTCCGATATATCGTGGGTTTTGCAAGTGCCTCTTGTTCCGGTTCATTTCGTTCTCCGAGCGATTCTATATGGAGAGTTGTATTGATACTGCTCTCCCTATGCGAGTGTATTGATTGCAGGCTCGGACCTGCAGATGTGCAGTCGTGCGCTGATTTTTGTCGAATTCGCCCTTATGATCAGTCGCATCGGCATTTATTCGCCGATGTCTTTTGAACGATTAAAAGCGGTCAGACTGTATGTATACTTACTATCATATCTACGATATTGATTATAAACACAATCTCCTACAATTCGATATCGATTTTCGTGGTTTGCGTTACGGGCAAAGTGCGCCCGGTCAGCTGGTTTTGATGGTTGATTAAGGCGAAATTGGAATATATCCTTTAGGGTGTAATCGTTCTAAAGACTTCACGCTAAAAGAAACTGATAGGAAAAGTGGCAGGAGCACATGGCTCCTGCCAAAGGTAGCTGAGCGGAGTAGCTGCAGCGTGTCGTTCTGTTATGTGAGTGGCCGTTTTTGACTAGGAAAACTTGGGTAATTTGAAGTTGTTTGGAATCTGCTTGTCGGTAAGCGCGCTGCTGGGTGCGGCTCGGCAAGTGGTCCAGAGTATGTTTGTGCGGAGAATATCGCTCTTTTAGCAATAACGGGAGTTGCGAGCGCGACGATGTAAATCGCTGTCGATGCAAGATCGCTAAGGCCGTATGAGGCGCAGACAGTCTGCGAAACATGTCCGAATACCAAAGCGACCAGTAATGTTGGAATCGCGAGATATCTAGGGTTCCGCGTATCAGTATTTGTCTGGGCCATTTTAGCCTCCGTTTTTTCTGCTCTGGTGAAAGCTAGCTGAGGTGTTCGCCTTAAGCGAGTGCCGCGAATGCAGAAACGGTGCTGCACATTTGCAGCCGGACTATTCTGGACGGGTGCACCATACTAACGGGTAGGTTGTTGCCCAAGAGGATAGAATTAATATGCGGTAGCGTCGGTGACAAACATATTAACTTCGAAGATCCCAATACTATTAGGTAGGGCGAAGGAAATTTAGGCATGCTGAATTGGAATGATTTACAATACGTTTTGGCTTTGAAAGAGGGCAAGACCATTAAACATGCCGCAGAACTGCTTGGTGCAGACCCAACGACAGTGTCGCGGCACATCAAAAGGATCTCTTCTGATTTTCAATTCACGATCTTTCGCCTGAACAAAGGTGGCGATTGGCGTCTTACACCTAAAGGCGAGGAACTGACCGAACTGGCATTTGAGTTTAAGAACCGCCTGAACCAGTTTCAACTTAACGATGAGACACCATCAGAGAACGAAGTGGTGACGATTACGTCGCTCGAGTTCTTGCTTACACACTACCTTGCGCCGCACTTAGACAAAGGGATGGCGTGTTTTCCAGATACGAACATCTCGCTCAAAGGATCTGATCGCAGGTTAAGCCTTGCATATGGTGAAGCGGATATTGCATTGCGCTTTGGTCGTCCGAAGGAGGGTCAGCTGATCGCCAGTAAAGTCGCCGAGATCTCGTTTGAGCTTTTTGCACCAATAGGCGAGGCACCACGCGAGTGGATCGGTCTAGAAGAGGAATTGGATTGGACGCCTGAAATGCAGTTCGCCTTTGATTATTTTGGTGGCCCGCCGCGCCTAAGAGTATCATGTTTCCAAGCAGCGCGTGTTGCTGCGACTGTGACAGGCTTTGCAACTGTTGGACCCCGTTCCGTTATGGAATTCGGTGGTCACCTTGAACGGATCCGAGATACGCCAGCGGCCAAACGCGAAGTTTGGAGCGTCATTCACGAGACGCGAAAGTTCAGCCGCCGACTTTCTGCAGTTCGGGAATGGATAAAGCTGTCGGTTGCAGAGGCACCGCGGTTTGAGAACAATGCGCCGCAGTTAGGCAGCGGTGTGCAAAAGAAGCATAAACTGATCTCTTAAGGCGCTTTTGCGCCCCCACGCATGATGTCTTTAAGGCGCGCTGCTGCGGAATTTGATCGCGGCTGCCACAGATCGCGGTCGATCGCTTCTTGCAGCCGTTGCGCGATTTCCTTGAGGGCGGGCGCATTATTGTCAGCGATAAATTCGCGGACTTTTTCATCTGCAAGGTAAGCCTCTTCGACCAAATCGAAGTGATGGTTTTGCACGGCACCTGTGGTTGCGGCAAAGGCGAAAAGGTAATCGACGGTCGCTGCCATCTCAAACGCGCCTTTGTAGCCGTGGCGCATCACACCTTCTATCCACTTAGGGTTCACGACGCGGGATCGGACAACGCGCCCGATCTCGTCTTCGAGTGTGCGGATCAGCGGGCGCTCGGGGCGCGAGTGGTCGTTGTGATAGATTGGGCGGTTTTGACCTTGAATGGTTGAGATGGCTGCAGCTGCGCCACCTTCGAATTGGTAATAGTCGTCGCTGTCCAAGATGTCGTGCTCGCGGTTGTCTTGATTTTGGACAATCGCCTCGGTTTGGGACAGACGCTGAGTGAAGTCTTCTTTGGCGAAAGTGCCATCGCGGCCAGCGCCATATGCGTAAGACCCCCAAGCAAGATATGCTTCGCCAAGATCGGCTTTGTCGGCCCATAGGCGTTCGTCGATCATGGCTTGCAGTCCAGCGCCATACGCACCGGGTTTTGAACCAAAGACGCGCGCGCCGTCTTGGCCTTCTTTGGCGCGGGCAGCTGCTGGATTAAGGTCAGCAGGTTCATCAAGAGCTTGGACGGCTTTGGCGGCACTATCGACAAGGGCGATCAGTTGCGGGAACGCATCGCGGAAGAAGCCGGAAATGCGCAGGGTAACGTCAACGCGGGGGCGGCCCAAGACACCTTGGGGGAGGATTTCAAACCCTGTGACGCGTCGATTGGCGCTGTCCCATGTGGGTTTGCACCCCATCAGCGCGAGGGCTTGGGCGATGTCATCGCCACCGGTACGCATGTTCGCGGTACCCCAAGCAGTAAGCAGCATCGTGCGGGGCCAATCGCCGTGATCTTGCAAATGTTTTTCGATCAGCTGGTTCGCTGATTTCCACCCAAGCGCCCAAGCCGTTGGGGTTGGTACGGCGCGGCTGTCGACTGAGTAAAAGTTCTTGCCTGTGGGCAGAGTATCAAGACGGCCACGTGTCGGTGCACCCGACGGTCCGGGTTTGAGGAACTTGCCTGCCAATGCGGTCAGCAGGCCTGCACCTTCGGCGGGTCCGCATTGGCTTACCTTGGGTATGATGCTGTCGGCGATTTCTCGTAAGACGTCCGGAGACGCGCGGCATGTGCCGACGCCTCCACCACCGTCTCGCAGTATTTGTTGCGAGAGAAGTTCAAGACGCTCGACCGTGTCGCCGTTTGTGCGCCACGTATCGTCTGAGAGATCATTGAGTTCAGATGGCTTTTCGGGTGCAGGTGCGCCGAGATCGCAATCAAGCGGATCGATTGTAATGCCAAGGTCTGACGCAAGCACGCGCAAGAGCGATGCATTTCTGCCAGTGCCATCGCCACGTGGGACACGCGCAAGGGCGATTGTCAGATCGCGGGCCAGATCACCTGTCGGGGATTGCCCGAATATATGCAGGCCATCGCGAATTTGTGCCTCCTTAAGCTCGCAAAGGTAGGCATCAAGTTTCGCGAGATCTACGTCTTGGTCGCCAGTGAAGGCCGCGTCTTTGGCGAGGCCTGTGACCTCGGAGAGCGAGATGATTTCGCGTGACAGATATGCGATGCGGCGGGGGTCAACGCCTGCGGCCTCATAGTATTCGTCAACAAGCGCTTCGAGATCGCGCAGCGGGCCATAGCTTTCGGCGCGGGTCAGTGGTGGGGTCAGGTGATCGACGATCACAGCGCTTGTGCGGCGCTTAGCTTGGGTGCCTTCGCCGGGGTCATTCACGATGAATGGATAAATGTGGGGGGTCGGGCCAAAGACGACTTCGGGCCAGCATTCTTCGGACAAAGCGGTTGCTTTGCCAGGAAGCCATTCAAGGTTGCCGTGTTTCCCCATGTGGACGATCGCGTCGGTTTGCCAATGGTGGCGCAGGTAAAAATAGAACGCGAGGTAGTTGTGCGGCGGGACCAGATCGGGCGAATGATACGTTTCGGTTGGGTCGATGTTATAGCCGCGTGCGGGCTGCAGCCCTACAATTGCGTTGCCAAAGTGATGGATTGACAGGGCAAAGCCAGTTGAGGTGTCTGATGTGTTAGCCGAGCGCATGAATGGGTCATCGTGGGCTTGCCCCCAGCGGTCGGTGATCTGTTCTTTGACGGCCCATGGCAAATTGGCAAAGTGTTGTTCGTAGACGGACAGTGGCAGGAACGACCCACCGGTTTTTTCGGCGCGGTCCGTTAGCCAATTTGTAGGGCCTGCCATCATTTGATCCATCAGCGCCTTGGCGTCTGCTGGCGGCTCAACAGCGTAACCGCTTTCAGCGAGCAGGTTCAGGACGTGTGTCGTGGCTGCAGGCGTATCGAGGCCAACACCATTAGCGAGGCGGCCATCCTTGTTGGGGTAGTTGGCAAGGATCAGCGCGACCTTTTTGTCGGCGACTTTGGTTTGGCGCAGCTTGGCCCAATTGGCGGTTATCTGTGTGACAAAGTCGATGCGGTCACCGCGGGCTTGGTAGGTGGCGATTGGGCATTCTGTTGCCTCGTCAAAGAAGGCTTTGCCTTTGAATGAAATCGCACGAGACAGGATGCGGCCATCGACTTCGGGCAGGGCGACATTCATCGCGATATCGCGGCCAGTAAGGCCTTGGGGGTTATCAACCCAGCTTTCTTCGGATGCGCCTGAGAGGATGGTTTGGAAAATGGGTGCTTGGTTTGCGGACGGCAAAGTTAGCGGATTTTGCGGGCTGTTGTCACCATCATGAGGTGAGCCGACTGCGAAAGCAGTGCAATTCAGGATCACAGACGGTGGAGCGGCTTGAAAAATTTGATCAAGGGTCGCCGTAGAAAGTGGATCTTTCAGCGATGCCACAAAGATTGGGAGGGGCATGAGGCCCGCACGCAGCAGCGATTTGGTCAGACGGTTGATCGGGTTCAAGCCGCCGCCTTGGACTAAGGCGCGGTAAAAGATGATCGGGACGACTTGGGCGCCCATTGGGCAGCGATCATGGACCGTTGAAACATCCGAGACACCTTCGCCTGGCCAGTAGATACCTGCACGAAGCAAGGGTTTGGCCGCTTGGGGTTTGTCCGATCCATCCAGCATTGCGCGTGCGTAGGAAATCACGTTCGTACTGTTTTCTGGACCGCCCTCGACAAAGTACGACCAAAGCGCGTCGTAATCCTCGGGTGTGCAGGTAGATAGGCCGCTAAGTTCAGGATCGGGTTTATCGTCGCCGGGCAGGGCGATAAAGGGGATACCTGCGTCATGTAGGCGGGCTGCATATTGGGTGAGGCCGTATTTCCAATAGCCTGCGCCGCCAAGAACACGGGCAATGACAATCTTGGATTTGGTGGCACAATCATCAAGATGCAGATCAACGGACATCGGATGTTGAAGGTGCATCATGTTTGCTAAACGCAGGCTGGGTGGATTAACCATTTGCGAACGGGCCTCGGACAAACCAGCGAGTTCTGTGTCCGCAGCCGAGATAATCACGATGTCTGCAGGGGTCTGACCAAGGTCGACAGGTTCATCGCTATCGGTGATTGCACCAGCGGTGGCGGCGAGCAGGTGCATTAGCTGAGACCTCGTGTTAGGGCGGGTGCAACACGCAAGATTTGAGTTGGGAAAAGACTATGGACTACAAAGCAGCAGGCGCCCCGAAGAAGGGCAAAAACACACCCCGTCATAGCGAACACAATGCACATGGCTCTGGCAAAAAACCATTCGGCGGACGCGAGACGAAGGTTGAATTGCTGGCACGCATGAAAGCTGCGGCAGAAACGAAAAAAGCTGAGTGAGCATTCGGCGCAATCCCCGCGGTAATTTTGAATAAAAAGAACGCGGGGATATGCGTCATGTCAGGGGTTTTTCCATGAAGACGGATGAGTGCGCCTCGGCGTAGTCGCCAAAGGGTCCGCAATTGGAATAGCCGTGCCGCGCATACAGTTTGTGGGCGGCATGCAGGACATTACCAGTCTCTAACTTTAGGATCGGCATGTCGGCTTTGCGGGCAGTGTCTTCGAGTTGGCGCAGCAATGCATCGGCGATGCCTTTGCCGCGTGCAGCCTTATCCACGAACATGGATTTGATTTCCGCATAGCCATCTTTCATTGCTACAGCACCGGTGCCAAAAATCTGGTCGCCAATGCGTGCTGTGAAAAAGTGGATGTGATCCGCACACAGATCATCAATATCGAGAAAGAAGTTATCCTCGGGTGGGAACAAGCTTTCCATCAGCGCATGGCTTTGCTTAAGCAAGGCCGTTGCTTGTGGGTCATGTGGATCAGTGATGGCTACGATAATCATGCCTGAAGTGCTGCCATGATCGCTGCTTGGTCGAGGCCCGCTTCGCCGATGACGACAAGTCGGGTTTCGCGTTTTGCGTCGCCGAATGGTTGGTCAAAATATGTATCAACGCGCGGGCCCACGGCCTGCAATGTTTGACGCATTGGTTTATTCTCAATCGCGACGAAACCTTTGAGGCGCAAAATGTTATGGGCGCGGATTGTGTCTGCGACTTGGGCTGTGAAAGCGGCTGAATCTGCGATCTCGCCACGGGTGACGATGAAGCTTTCGAATTCGTCATGGCCATGTTCATGGGCGTGGTCATGATGGTGATCGTCGGCGTGCCCCTCGCCGTGATCATCATGGTGGTCGTCTTCATCGTGGTGGTGATGGTGAACTTCGTGACGTGCTTCGAGGTCGGTCTCGGCGCCGATGCCTTGACCCAAAAGAACATCAACAGGTAGGACGCCCATCGCGGTGCGCACGACTTGGACGCCTGAACGGCTTTGCGCCTTAAGTTTATCTGTGAGGGTTGTTGCCTCTTCTTCGGACAGCAGGTCGGACTTGTTGACAACGATCATGTCGGCACAGGCTATCTGGTCTTCGAACAGTTCTGACAGTGGTGTTTCATGATCGAGGTTTTCATCCTCGGCGCGCTGGGCGTCGATAGCAGCAAGGTTATGAGCGAACTGACCGTCTGTAACCGCGCGACCGTCAACGACTGTGACAACGCCGTCGACTGTGACTTTGGTTGAAATTCCGGGCCAGTTAAAGGCGCGGACAAGCGGTTGTGGAAGCGCAAGACCAGAGGTTTCGATCACAATGTGATCCGGCTTGTCTTCACGATCGAGCAGCTTTTCCATGGTCGGGATAAAATCATCAGCAACCGTGCAGCAGATGCAACCGTTGGACAGTTCAACAACATCTTCTTCGCGGCAGGTCTCGTCACCGCAGCCTTTGAGGATGTCACCATCAACACCAAGGTCACCAAATTCGTTGATGATAAGTGCGATACGGCGGCCATTTGCGTTTTGCAGCATGTGGCGGATCAATGTCGTTTTGCCAGCGCCCAAAAAGCCTGTGACTACGGTTGCGGGAATCTTAGCGGCCATTTTCATTTTCCAATCTGGAGGAGGCTTGGTAAGGCTGGACCATGACCAAGGTTCTTACAATATGTGCGACATGTGCCGCTGTGGGGGAGGCGCCGAAGGGTGCCGCATTGGCTGTGGCTGTTGGCGAAATTGATGGTTGGTACGTGCGGATGCACGACTGCCTGTCGATGTGCGAAACACCAACTGCCATTGCTGTGCAGGCGACTGGCAAAGCCACGTATTTGTTTGCTGATGTGACGCTTGCCGATGCGGCGGATGTGCGCGCGGCCTTGGCTGCGTATGATGCTGAGGAAGACGGATGGATTGCCGATGCTCGTCCGTTAGGGCGGCTTCGGTTTTGCCTAAAAGGTCGTGTACCAGCGTAGATCATTCGATGATCGTCTCAATCGCGAGAGGGACACCATCAACGGCCCAGCCTGAGTGGTCATTTGCATTGAATGTCACACGAACTGTGACGGGGCCGTCTGTTGGAAAACCTTCAAGGTGAAGCCATGGGCCGTATGCGCGCGCGACTTTTAAACCATTGATATAGACATGCGCATGGCCGCCCGTTGTCACGGCACCGTTCACCTGCTCTGGTGTCCATTCATAGCCTTTAGCCATGATGTGCAGATTGCGTGATGTAGGGCCGTCATCGGTTACGGAAAGGGACAGGGTTGGCACAGCCACGTCGG
Source organism: Paracoccaceae bacterium (assembly GCA_034111185.1). Taxonomy (GTDB): domain Bacteria; phylum Pseudomonadota; class Alphaproteobacteria; order Rhodobacterales; family Rhodobacteraceae; genus Yoonia. The sequence continues at coordinate 9,029 of JAWUXS010000047.1, forward strand.
CTTGCCATGATGTCAAAGCAGAATGATCGTGGGCGTTGTCTGTGTGGCTTGCATGGTCGTGCGCGTCAGCCATGTCGTGATCGGCGTCGTTGGGCCCATGATGCGATGACAGCTCCATCGTGCCACTGGCGAGAAAACCAAAAGCGCCACCGAAAACCAAACCGATTACAAAAAGAAGTAATGCACGCATATCAAACCTCAGACAATTTACTGTTCCACACGGCCCCAAGCAGAAGGCCAAGCGTTGTCCAAACAACAAGCGCCACGCCAAGTGTACGTGCTGCAAAGTTCGCCGCAAGTTCCGGTGGCGCGATGTTGGACAGCATGAGCGGGAGCGGCGCGCCGATGATGTGTGGTGCAGTGATCAGGATTATGGCGGCCCCCCATATGGACCAGTTGCGACCAAAAGCGATAAGCCACAGACCAACGCCCGTCGCAGCGGCCGTTCCGAACCACCAAACTTGACGCGGCTCAACCGGTGCTGCGTTCAGGCCGGGCATATCGGGCGCAAGGCCAAACGCGGGGGCAAGATGCATGGTGACAAAACCAGCGATACCCCAGATCAGGCCGTTACGTGCAGTGATTGTTTGACCGCGCTCTTCGGCAAAGCTCATTACGGCAAGCAAGACGAGGGCGTAACCCGTGTAGACCAAAGCGGCAAAAACGACATTTAAGGCTTCGCGCAGCGGATCAATCACGCCGCGCGGAACGGTCACAGCATCCAGACCGGGCAATGGGCCAAGTTCAAACAGTTCTGCATGGATCAAGAGCGGCTGGATGAATACGAATTGCAACAGTGCATGCACAAGGCCTGCGCCGAAGCCAGCGATCAACGCGCTGACGACAATTTTCTGAAACATGGGTATTTAGTGGCAGGGGAAGCCGGTTGCATGGCGCACATCGTGTGCAGCGTCATGCAAGGTTGCAGCCTGTACGTGGCCAGCCAAAGTCACAATGCCAAGGCCAAGGATGCCAGCAGCAAGAATAGACAGCGATGTTGTTGCTGAGGATGTCTTGGTTGGCGTTGCTGCGATGACGCGTGGTTCGTTATTCATGTATTCTTCTCCTGATCCCGTCACACCCGACGGGGTTGGTTGCATTCACGCACGGCTGGTCTCCTGGCTCGCGGGTCGATGCATCTTGCCGCCTTCCCGGTTTCCCAGTGGCATTCGTGACAAGACGCTCTCCGCATACAGTCGCGGGGGCGGCTGTGGCATAAGACCTCCTTTGTTAGGATAGGCCCCGTCCACATTCCCATTTGATCCCCTGATGCTTTGCACCGTACGGGGAACCATGCACTGACTTTGTGCGCCCGAAGGGTGGGGTGCGTCAAGGCGGAATACGACCTTGGATCGCGATGCGACGTCAGTGTTAGCGCAAAATAGGCGATTTGTCGGGTGGCGACCGACAAGGGGATGCCTGAAGATCGTGTCGCGGCATTGCTGGGGGCGAATCGGAATTATGTTGCCTGAATGCTCTGAACATACGGCAAGCAGGGCGCTGGGGCCGTATGAACCCCCATATGATGCGATATCTTGGGGATAAGTCGGGGATAATCGCCATATGCGGTAGGAGCTGCGTTGACTCGTGCCGTCATCAAAGGCGATTGTTTTGAACGTTTGAGAATCAATGAGGGCACGACGCCTTGCGCTTTAGCAAACTGCGACTGAATGGCTTCAAGAGCTTTGTCGATCCGACCGATTTGATTATCGCGGATGGGCTAACTGGCGTTGTGGGTCCGAACGGGTGCGGTAAATCTAACCTGCTCGAAGCATTACGCTGGGTCATGGGCGAGAACCGCCCGACGACCATGCGCGGTGGCAGCATGGAAGATGTGATCTTTGCGGGTGCAGCGACGCGACCAGCACGAAACTTTGCCGAAGTTTCACTTGTTATTGATAACGGTGAGCGGTTGGCCCCTGCTGCCTTTAACGACACAGATAGCTTAGAAATTACCCGCCGCATTACGCGTGATGCTGGATCGGCTTATAAGGTCGGGGCGAAAGACGTGCGCGCACGCGATGTGCAAATGCTGTTTGCTGATGCTTCAACCGGCTCGCATTCGCCCGCACTTGTTCGGCAGGGCATGATCTCGGAACTGATTAACGCGAAACCAAAGTCGCGGCGACGGATCTTGGAAGAGGCTGCTGGCATTTCGGGTCTGTATCAACGTCGTCACGAGGCCGAGCTAAAGCTGCGCGGGGCCGAGACGAATTTAACCCGCGTTGATGATGTGATTGAGCAACTTGCGGCACAGCTTGGGCAATTGGCGCGTCAAGCCCGTCAGGCGGCGCGATATCGTGAAATTGGTGACAATCTGCGCAAGGCTGAAGGCATGTTGCTGTATCGCCGCTGGCGCGAAGCGGACGAAGCATTGTTGGCAGCTGCCGACCAGTTGCGCGAACGCACGACATTAGCAGCACAAGCCGAGAAGGCCGCGCGCGAAGCTGCAAAATCACGTTCAGTGGCTGAAGATGTTTTGCCGGCATTGCGCGAAGAAGAGGCGATTGCTGGTGCTGTCTTGCAGCGTTTACAGGTGCAACGCGATGCGCTGTCCGAAGAAGAAACCCGCGCGTTAGATACAATCGCGACATTGCAACGCCGCATCGAACAGCTTGCATTGGACATGGAGCGCGAAGGCAGCCTGAACCGCGACGCTGGCGAAACTCTCGCGCGGCTTGAGTGGGAAGGTGCTGAGTTAACAAAGGCTGGTGTTGGTCATACGGACCGCTTGAACGCAGCGGCTGTGGGATCGCAAGAAGCGGCACAGATTTTGCAAGAGCGCGAGGCCGATCTTTCGCAACTGACCGAGGACGTGGCCCGCCTTGCTGCAAGGCACCAATCAGCACAGCGGCTATTGGGCGACAACCAAACGACATTGACGAAAAGCGAAGCCGAGGCTGTGAAGGCAAAAGAGGCATCTGCGGTGGCGCAAGCCGCCCTTGCAAAAGCTGAGATTGATTTTGTAGCTGCGGGCGAGGCCGAGGTGCAGGCCGTGGCAACAGCGGAGAAGGCAGATGCTACATTAGCCGAAACCGAAGCGGCACGGGCTGACACACAAGAACGAGAAAGCGCTGCGCGATCATTGCGATCCGAGGCCGAAGGCGAAGCGAATGCCTTACGTGCTGAGGTGAATGCGCTTGCCAAATTGGTTGAGCGTGACACGGCTGAGGGCGGTCAGGTGCTTGATCTTCTGAAGGTCGAAACTGGATATGAAAAAGCGCTGGGCGCTGCATTGGCCGACGATTTACGTGCCCCTGCTATTGGTCCAGATGCGGCGTCAGGCTGGGCGACGCTCGCGGGGTATCTGACTGTTCAAGGTTTGCCAGATGGCGTTCAGGCGCTGACTGCATTTGTCGAAGTGCCTGAGGTTCTTGAGCGGCGGATGAACCAAGTTGGCCTTGTGCGGCGCGAAGAAGGTGCGCAGTTGCAGGCGGTTCTAAAGCCGGGGCAACGCTTGGTCTCTGTCGAAGGTGACGTTTGGCGTTGGGATGGTTTTCGCGCCGCGTCAGAAGATGCACCATCGGCGGCTGCGCTAAGATTGCAGCAGCTGAACCGCTTGGTCGAATTGAAGCGTGATTTAGAAGACGTAGGTGCCCGCGCACAAGGTGCAGCGCAGGCACATGATGTTTTGACGAAACGTATGGCCGATCTGACAGCCGCGGATCAGGCCGCCCGCGCTGCACGCCGCGAGGCAGACCGTTTGGTTGCCGAAGCAAATCGTGCTGCATCACGCGCAGAAGCAGATCGCAACCTATCTGAAGGCCGTCTTGAAAGCCTAGGGTTGGCTGTGAAACGCCACGAGGACGAAGCCTTGGCAGCGCGTGTTTCATTGACGGAAGCTGAAAAGGCTTTGCGCGATTTGGGTGATCTGGGCGATGCGCGTGGTCAAGTTGAAGATATCAAAATGACGGTTGAGGCCGCGCGTATTACGATGATGTCGCGCCGCTCTGGTCACGACGAAGTGCGCCGCGAGGGAGAGGCACGGCTGAAGCGTTCGCAGGAAATCACGAAGGAAGTTTCAGGTTGGAAACACCGCCTTGAGACAGCCAACAAGCGCCCAGCTGAATTGGCCGAGCGTAAAGAAACATCTGAGATTGAACTAAGCGAAGCCGCCGCCGCACCAGAAGAGATTGCAGCCAAACGCGCCGAGCTTGCTGAAGCGATTGGCGATGCCGAAGTGCGCCGTAAAACAGCGGCTGATAAGTTAGCAACTGCTGATACAGCTTTGCGCGATGCGGGGCATTTGGAGCGGGATGCAGAGCGTCTTGCATCTGAGGCACGCGAAGCCCGCGCAAGATCAGAGGCACGTTCAGATGCGGCCAAAGAGACTGTGGCCTACGCGTCTGAGCGGATCATGGAAGCGCAAGAGATGACGCCGCAATCCTTGCTTGAAAGTTTGGATGTCGAAGTTGACAAGATGCCCGCGTCCGAAGTGATCGAAGGCCAAGTGAATGGGCTGAAGCGTCAGCGCGACTCTCTTGGGGCTGTGAATTTGCGTGCCGAGGAAGACGCGAAAGAAGTGCAAACTGAACATGATCTCTTGGTGAACGAGAAGACAGATCTTGAAAGCGCGATTGCCGCGCTGCGGACTGGTATTGCCAGCCTGAACAAAGAAGGTCGCGAACGTCTGCTGACTGCGTTTGAACAGGTGAACGATAACTTTGGTTTACTGTTCTCGCACCTGTTTGGTGGCGGCGAGGCAAAGCTTTTGTTGGTTGAATCCGAAGACCCGCTTGATGCCGGACTTGAGATCATGTGCCAGCCACCAGGCAAGAAGCTAAGCACGCTTAGCCTGCTGTCCGGTGGTGAGCAGACGCTGACCGCGCTGGCCCTGATTTTTGCTGTGTTCTTGGCGAACCCTGCTCCAATCTGTGTTCTCGACGAGGTTGACGCGCCTTTGGATGACGCCAACGTGACGCGTTTCTGCGATCTGTTGGACGAGATGACACGCCGTACCCAGACGCGGTTCCTGATCATCACGCACCACGCCGTCACCATGAGCCGGATGGACCGGCTGTTTGGTGTGACGATGGGCGAACAGGGTGTGTCGCAGCTTGTTTCGGTTGATCTGAAAAAAGCCGCAGCGATGGTTGGCTAATCTAGAGCGACCCAAGCAACTGCGTTGTCGGCCAAGCATCTGCTGGCATGCCAAGACGTTGTTGTTCGCGTTGCACCGCCTCGCGGGTTTTTGCGCCTAGAATGCCGTCGATACCCCCAACGTCATGCCCGCGTGCCTCTAGCTTAGACTGGAGAGCTTGCATCTGATCGCCGGAAAGAGCGGGTGTTGGATGGCCTGCGTAATAGACTGGCCCACCTGACAGGCGGGTGGCAAAATACGCGGCGGTGGTCACGTAAACAAAACTTTTGTTCCACTCAAAATACACATCGAAGTTTGGGTAGGCAAAGAATGCAGGGCCGTTGCGGCCCATCGGCAAAAGCACACGTGCGGTAAGGTTCACAGGCGCTGTGCCATCGCGCGATGTCACACCCAGCGCGTTCCATTCGGCAACTGTCTTGGGGTGGTTCAGACCCGTTTGCGACCAATCAAGGGACACGGGTACCTTGATCTCTTGCAGCCAGGGTTCGTTCGCGCGCCAACCGAGTGATGAGAGGACCGATGCGCCAGATATAAGGGCGTCCGGCGAAGAGCCTTTGAGATCGACAACACCGTCGCCATCACCATCGCGACCATTCTCGAGAATGTCACCGGGCAACATTTGCACCTGACCGATTTCACCGGCCCATGCGCCTGTTGTACGTGCAGGGTCCATGCCGCCGCGTGCTGTTAGCTCAATCCCTGCGATGGCTTGGGGGCGGAACAATTCTGGACGGCGGCAATCATGCGCGAGGGTCAGTAGCGCGTTGCGTGTGTTAAAGTCACCTTGGAACGCGCCGTAGTCAGTTTCAAATGCCCAGAACGCCAAGATCACTCCGCGGGGGATGCCAAACTGTGTCTCGATCCGGTCGAAGGTACTGTTGTAGCGGCTGCTGTTCGCGCGGCCATTGTCGATGCGGTTTTGGCTGATCAAAGCACGGGAGAACGCGATGAAGTCTTTTTGGAAAACGCCTTGGGAGCGGTCCGCGTTAAGAACTGATTGCTCGCGTTGGGCGCCTGCCAAAAAGCGGTCGATTGCGTTTGTATCGATCCCTTCGGCCGCGGCCTCGGTTCGAATACCATCTAGGAAGGTATTGAAATCACCGCCGCACTGGGCGTGAGCGGTTGAGGCCATAAGCGTGAGGGCAAGTGCAATGCGCATGAAATTTCCTGTCATTCGTTTATTGCAACCTAGCAGGGCAAAGACGTGACGCAACCGTGCCGATCAGAGCAGGGCAAGGATTAGCGCAATCACAAGTGCGCCTACCCAAGCCTTCCAAAGCGAGGCACAGGTTTCGTCGATGTCAGTTGGGGTCAGGATGATCCGGCCGCTTGCGTTGACGTAATCGAATTCTGTCATCTTGCCATCGTAGCTGCGTGGACCTGCTAGCGCGATATCGTGGGCGTATGCCATCGCTGCCTCAGGCCAGCCTGCATTCGGAGAGCGGTGCAAATTCGCGTCGCACCTAATCTCGACCCAGCTCCCTCGTCGTTGAGGGAGCCAGATTAGAAAGGCGGTAAGGCGTGCGGGGATCAGGTTTAGCAGGTCATCAAAGCGGGCAGCGGCCCAGCCGAAATCTTGGTGGCGCGGCGTGCGGTAGCCGATCATGCTGTCGGCAGTATTGGTGATTTTATAGATGAGCAGGCCCGGAAGGCCTGCAACAGCGAACCAAAAAGCGGGGGCGATTATGCCGTCAGACAGGTTCTCAGACCCGCTTTCGATTGCGCTGCGGGCAACGCTGCTTTGGTCCATTGTCGTTGTGTCACGGCTTACAACCATCGCGACCGCGCGGCGGCCTTGGGGCAGGGACATGCGTAGCCCATCAGCGACAGCTTGGATATGCTGGACGAGCGATTTTTGCGCAAGAAGAACCGCCAAGACGGCCAGATCGATGATCTGACCAGGTAGTGATTCTAAAATCCAACCAAGGATACCAGCAAGGACGAAGAGGGCTGCGAATGAAAGGGCGCCAGCGAGTTTCCGGCGTTGGCCATTATTATAGCGTTGATCGATCCAGCCAACGGCACGACCCATCAAAACGGCAGGGTGGGTTATGCGCGACCAAAGCCATTGTGGCTCACCAAAAGCCGCATCGAGAAGCATCGCGATGAAAAGTATCAAAAGGCAGCCTCGACCCTGTCCCAATCTTTGGCGGCAGGAAGGCCAAGTCGCAGCCAGTTATCTGCATAAGGAAAGACACGCGACCAGATCTGGGCTTGGGCAAGATGATCTTGCGCGGCTTTTGCATCGGCCACTTCGTAGAGCCGGAAAAGCGATGTGCCGCCAAGCGGTACAGCACCCTGCTTTGTCATCAGCGCATCTAGGCGATCACTATCCGTCGCAAGACGGCTGCGCGTTTCGTCAGCCCATTGAAAGTCGCTTAAAGCCTCGGCACCGATCTGCAAGGCAGGTCCGGAAACCTGCCAAGGGCCAAGGGCTTCGGCAAGATTGGCGATAATATCAGGGTCACCAATCGCAAAACCAAGGCGAAGCCCAGCGAGGCCCCAAAACTTGCCAAAGCTTTTCAGAATTACGGTGCCGGGGCGAGAGGCCAGATGCATCAGTGACTGGTCAGGGGTTACGTCACAAAAGCTTTCGTCGATAATACAGATCGGTGTGTTCAGGTCGTTTGAATCCCACAGTTTGCCGTCAGGGTTATTGGGGTGCACGGCGACGGTTGCATCGCGTGCGCCTTCTTCGAGGCTCCAACCGGCAGCGCGAAAGGCGGCACCGTGCTCGTTATATGTTGGCCCTGGAATGGCGATTTTGCCAGTAGGAAGCAGCCGCGGTAACTGCGCAATTGTGGCTGATGCGCCGGGGGTTGCTAGAATTGCAGCACCTTCGGGGATATTCCAAAACTGGCGCGCACGCGCGGCGATCAGATCAAATGCGCCGCTGTCGGGCAGGGCGGTCCATGCGTCGGCAGACAGGGTTGGCATTGGGTAGGGCGTTGGGTTGATCCCAGTTGATAGATCAATCCAAGTGTCGCGATTTCCGCCTGAGAGGGCGATGGCAGCGTCCAAGCCGCCTCCGTGATCACGTACCTGCATAATCAAGCGTCGTCCGCAGGCAGTGGTGGATGCCGTGTTACAAAGTGACCTTTGATTGCTTGTGGCCATGTACGGAATGGTACTTGGCCCGTTTCGCTTTGTGCGTGGCTTTCGGCGTAGGCGACGATTCCGCTCGCGGCGTCTGTGTCAGGCTCAAAATTACCAAGCGTGTAACACAGCTTGTCGCGGCCTTGGATGGTGACGTTGCACGCACCCTTACAGCCCATCAAGCATGATACGCGGCGGGTCTTTACGTCAGTCGCCCCAACGGCCGCTGCCTCGACCATCGCAGCGAGAGTTTCGCCATCTGTTGTTTGCATATCAGTCTCTTCCCAGCCGGGACGTTTGCAAGTGTCACAAATGGTAATCCAAGTTGTCATCAGTCGAGCCCTTTATGCGATGCCCTGTTCAAGCGGATTTGCGCCGGTTTCACAAGGGTTGCAGACTAAAATGCGAAATTTGTAACGTAGGTTCTAAATCTTAACGTTTCGTTAGGGAATTAGGCAGAATGAAGCGTCATTGTCGTTAAATTTTATAAAATATTTATGCATTAACGCGAATTTTATAAGGAATTATAATGCGGGTTCTTATTGTTCAAAGTGATCAAGATCTAGGAGAGGTTTGGCGCCGTCATTTACAGCGCCTCAAAGCTGAAGTGGAATTGGTTGAAACTGGTTCCAAAGCTTTGCTGCAACTCCAAAGCAGAACGTACGACGTGATCGTTCTCGATTTGGTATTGCAAGAAGGTAGTGCTTTGACTGTCGCGGATTTTGCGCAGTTTAATCAGCCTCGTGCCAATATCGTCTTCGTCACAGACACGACTTTCTTTTCAGACGGTTCAATCTTTTCGCTTAGCGCAAGCGCCAGAGCGTTTATGGAGACGAAAACTCCGCCAAGTGATCTGGCTGCAATCGTCCACCATTATGGGCAAAGTTCGGGGGAGCGGCACGGCGCTAGTTTTGTAAACTAGCGCCGCCCATTTTCACATCATCCGCGCCCGTGTGGCGCATTGTAATCCAAGACTGGATTTGTTGGGATGATCCGGTTTGGGTTAATCGTCTCATGACTATAGTGATAATGGCGCACGATATGTTCCATGTTTACGGTCGCTGCGACCCCGGGCCATTGGTAAAGTTCACGGGTGAAGGCCCAGATGTTCGGATAGTCCACGATCCGTTTGCGGTTACACTTAAAGTGTAGGTGGTAGACTGGATCAAAGCGGATGAGCGTTGTCCAAAGACGCCAATCGGCCTCGCTGATTGTATCGCCTAGCAGGTAGCGGTTTTGACCCAACAACCCTTCTAACCAATCAAGACTCTCAAATAGTGGACCAATCGCATCATCATATGCTGATTGGGTCGTGGCAAAGCCAGCTTTGTAGACGCCGTTGTTCACGGTGTCGTAGACGCGGCTGTTCACCACTTCGATCACATCGCGCATTTCAGTTGGCCAAAGGTCCAGCGTGTTGCCTGTGATCGCGTCAAAGGCGCTGTTGAACATGCGAATGATCTCGGACGATTCGTTTGAAACAATCGTTCCGGTCTTTTTGTCCCAGAGGATTGGAACCGTGACGCGTCCCGAGATCTGCGGATCAGCTTTAATATAGATGTCGCGGACAAAGGGCAGATCAAAAAGCGCGTCACCGTTTGCGCCATTGTCGTCCTTCTCAAATGTCCAACCGTCGGACAGCATGTCTGGATGCACGACAGAAACCGAGATGTGTTCTTCGAGGTTTTTTAGTGCGCGAAAGACCATTGTACGGTGCGCCCAAGGACAGGCATTTGAAATGTATAGGTGATATCGCCCGCTTTCGGCCGCAAAGCCGCTGTCGCCCGTTGGACCTGCGCTGCCGTCGGCAGTAATCCAGTTTCGGAATTTCGCATTTGAACGGACGAATTTGCCGCCAGATGTCTTTGTGTCGTACCAAACGTCGTGCCAGACGCCTTCAACTAGCTGTCCCATTACAGGCTCCTTCATTGTTGATACCCAGATAGTTTATATGCGCGAGCGAACCAAGGCTGAAGAAGGCGCAGGAAGGGTGCGTCAATGCACGGACCTGTGTTGCGCTGCAATTTCCGACGCGGGGTCGCACAGAATGGTCGTTTATTGGTTTGCCGAGCAGGGGCCAGCGTATTATACGCGGGTTCAGACGAAGCCCTCGGTGGGCCAGACAGGTTGGTGGCACAAGGTTGACCCATAAAGGGGACCAGCGTGCAACATCGTCAGACCTCTTGTAGCGCGCAAAGCGGTGCGGGCCTCTGGATGCCGAGTGCAGATGATAGGGGATGCAGGATGCGCAATCTTTTGACAGTGATTATGACGTTTTGGGGTGGGGCCGCTTTGGCTGATCCTGGACATATGGGAACTTTGGCAGGCCACGACCATTGGGTCGCCGGTGCTGCAATCGGCCTTGCGATCCTGATTGGATTGGCCGGAGCATTGAAGGGCCGCAAAGACTCTGAGCCCGAAGAATCCAGCAATGATGAAGAAGAGGTGCCAGCATGAAAACCGGTGTGATGATTTGTGGCCACGGGTCGCGTAGCCAGTCTGCGGTTGATGAATTCGCAACATTAGCGGACAAGTTGCCAGCTTATCTGCCGGATGATTGGATTACCGATTACGGCTACCTTGAATTTGCGAACCCTGTGATCCGCGACGGTCTTGATCGTTTGCGCGAAGCCGGCTGCGACCGCATCTTGGCGGTGCCCGGCATGTTGTTTGCGGCGATGCACGCCAAGAACGACATCCCGACTGTGCTGAATACATATGCTGCGAAACACGGGGTATCGGTCAACTATGGCCGCGAGCTGGGCGTTGATCCAAAAATGATCTCTGCTGCTGCGTCCCGTGTTCAAGATGCCGTAGACGCCGCCAACATCAAGCATGGCGAATTGCCATTGTCTGAGACATGTTTGGTTGTGATTGGTCGCGGCGCGTCTGATCCGGATGCAAACGGCAACGTGTCTAAGATCGCGCGTATGGTCCAAGAGGGCATGGGCTTTGGCTGGTGCGAAGTTGGATACTCTGGCGTGACGTTCCCATTGGTTGAACCATGCCTGCAGCACGTGGCGATGCTGCCGTACAAGCGGGTCATCGTTTTCCCATACTTCTTGTTCTCGGGCATTTTGATCGACCGTATTTACGGGTTTACCGACCAAGTTGCGGCCCAACATCCGAACATCGATTTCGTAAAGGCCGGCTATCTTGGCGATCATCCAAAGGTTCTGGAAACTTTTGCAGAACGGATCATTGAGCAGACGAGTGCGACACCTCCGCCGAACTGCGGAACATGTGGGTACCGGACGCAGATCCTCGCGGTTGAAGGTGGTAAGGTCCAAAAGATCAGCCCAGAAGATCGGGCTGATCATCCGGCGTTTGGCGACGTGCCACCACCGACTTGTGTGTTGTGCAAGTACCGCACAGCCGTCCTTGGGTTTGAGAGCGAAGTGGGCGCGGTTCAAGAAAGCCATCACCACCACGTTGAGGGGCAAGGCGCGAATGCTCCGGGGTCAAACGTGGCCGATTGTACGCATTGCGATACGTTCTGTACGGGCATGTGCCGCTTGGTCGATCTAGACCATCAGCATGATCACGCACATGCGCATGCACACGGGCATGATCACGACCACGGACATGACCACCATCATCATGACCACGATCACCACCACGCCCCCTATCCGCATGCGAAGCACCCACACGGACCCGAAAGCGCGCGGAAAACAAAGACCTCTTAGATCCCACCTGTTTCGAAATACCTGCCGCTAATAAAGGCCTGCACCATGCGCCCCTATGAGAAAGACCCAGCAGCGATCTATGCCGCAAGCTTTGCGACTGTTCGCACGGAAGCACGGCTTGATCGGTTTGCACCTGCGATGCAGCCGTTGGTCACGCGGTTGATCCATTCGTGTGGCATGATCGAAATCGCTGATCGGTTGGCATTCTCATCAGGTGCGGCGGCTGCGGGCCATGCGGCGTTGCAGGCTGGCAAGCCGGTCTTGTGTGATTGCGAAATGGTCGGCGCGGGTATTATCCGGCGGTATCTACCTGCTGAGAACGAAGTCATTGTCACGCTGAATGACCCATCAGTGCCTGACCACGCTAAAGCCATTGGCAATACACGGTCCGCTGCCGCGGTTGAACTGTGGGGGAAGCACCTTGATGGCGCTGTCGTAGCGATTGGCAACGCACCGACTGCGCTATTCCATCTGCTTGAACTGCTGGACGCGGGTGCACCCAAGCCTGCGGTAATATTGGGCTTTCCCGTTGGGTTTATCGGCGCTGCTGAAAGCAAAGCAGAACTGGCGAATGATCCGCGTGGTTGCGAATTTGTAGCACTGCGCGGTCGCAAGGGTGGATCAGCGATGGCATCGGCTGCGGTGAATGCATTGGCCGCTGGCCTACCAGAGGACAAAACATGAGCGATCCTTGGCTACACATCGTTGGTATCGGTGAAGATGGAATGGATGGACTGCTGCCTGTGACACGCGCCGTTGTTGAAGCGGCTGAAGTGATCCTTGGTGGTGACCGTCATCACGCGCTGGCTGGTAACGTAATAGCAAAGCGTATTGCGTGGCCTTCGCCATTCAGTGCGATGATCGACACGATCCAAGGGCTGCGCGGAAAGCGTGCTGTGGTGTTGGTAACGGGCGACCCGCTTTGGTTCTCGGTTGGGGCGCGTATTGGTCGGGCTGTTGATCCGTCAGAGATTGTCTATCACCCGCAACTGTCAGCGTTTCAGTTGGCAGCGGCGCGGATGGGTTGGTCTTTGCCTGACGTGGAAACCCTGACGGTTCACGGTCGCCCGATTGAGCAGATGATCGCCTTTATCCAGCCGGATGCGCGGTTGCTGATCCTTACGACTGGGGCTGAGACACCAGCGCAGATTGCAGCGTTTCTGACAGAGCGTGGGTTTGGCGGATCAAAGATGACTGTGCTTGCTGCGATGGGTGGCCAAGACGAGGCGCGCTTTGACGGAAATGCCGATAGCTGGGATCACGAGGTACCTGCATTTAATACATTGGCCGTTGAGTGTTTGGCAGCACCAGACGCGGCTTTGTTGCCGCGTGTACCCGGATTGGCGGATAATTTGTTCCAATCAGACGGCACAATGACCAAGCAAGAAGTACGCGCCGCGACAGTCGCAAAACTGATGCCGATGCGCGGTGCATTACTGTGGGATATTGGCTGTGGGTCCGGTTCGGTTGCCATCGAATGGATGCGCGCAGCGCGGTATGCGCGGGCATTCGGGATTGAGCCACGCGCAGATCGCCGGGCAATGGCTGCTGCAAACGCTTTGGCGCTGGGGACCCCGAAGCTTGAATTGATCGAAGGCGAAGTCCCTGCCGCTTTAGACGGCCTTGCGGCACCTGACGCGATTTTTATTGGTGGTGGTCTTAGCCGCGAAACGTTTGATGCGGCATGGACTGCTTTGCGCCCGTTGGGGCGGTTGGTTGTGAATGCGGTCACGCTTGAAAGCGAAACCGTGCTGATGGCGCTGCACAAAGAATTCGGTGGCGATCTTGTACGGCTTTCGGTGCACCGCGCCGAACCTGTTGGCCGCTTGACCGGATGGCGCCCCGCGATGCCCGTCACGCAATGGAGCCTTGTGAAGCGATGAATGACAAACCAGCTTTGGGTGTTTTATACGGTGTTGGCCTTGGCCCAGGTGCGCCTGATTTGATGACTTTGCGTGCTGCACGTCTGATCGAAGGCGCTGCGATTATCGCATATCCAACGCTTGCTGGTGGCGAAAGTTTTGCCCGTGCGATTGCGGCCGATCTCATCAAAGACACTGCGATCGAAATCGTGATGGATGTCCCGATGAGCGTTGAGCGAGCACCGGCACAAGCCGCCTATGACTTAGGTGCTGCGCTGATTGCTGAACACCTCGACGCTGGGCAAGATGTGGTTTGCCTATGCGAAGGTGATCCGTTTTTCTATGGCTCGTTCATGTACCTTTTTGCCCGACTATCTGACCGCTACGACGTCGAAGTTGTGCCAGGTGTCACATCTGTGACTGCGTGTGCTGCGCGGGCAGGTATGCCGCTTGCTGCCCGCAACGAGCGTTTGACAGTTTTGCCCGGCCCTTTGCCCGAGGACGAATTGTGCGCACGCATCGAAGGTGCGGAAAGCGTCGTCATCATGAAGGTCGGTCGCCACCTGTCGAAAATCCGCTCGGTAATCGATGGTCTTGGCCTAACTGCGCAGGCAGTTTACGTCGAACGGGCCACGCTCGAAAACGAAGTGGTTTTGCCACTGTCCGAGGCGCCGGAAAAAGCGCCGTATTTTTCAATGATATTACTGACCAAAGGGGCCGATCCATGGCTGTGAAACCTGTAGTTCTGGCGCTGTCGCGATCTGGTGAAGCGGTGGCCCATAAAGTCGCTGCAGTGCTTGGTGCGGCTGTGCATGGCCGTGAAGGGCGGGTTGAAAAGGCCGATGCCTTTTTCCCCAACGCGCTTGATCATGCGCGTGATTTATTTGCGGCGGGCGTGCCTGTTATTGGCGTCTGTGCTTCGGGTATTTTAATCCGTGCGGTGGCACCGCTGCTGGCGGATAAACGTGCCGAGCCGCCGGTGATTTCAGTCTCAGACGATGGGGCAGTTGTTGTGCCGCTTTTGGGTGGACATCATGGTGCGAACCGTTTGGCATCTGAAATTGCTGCAGCGTTGGGTGCTGTTGCTGCGGTTACAACGGCGGGCGATGTTGCATTGGGTGTCGCACTTGATGAGCCGCCATTGGGTTACCGTTTGCAGAACCCCGATGACGCCAAGGGCGTGATGGCGCGATTGCTGTCTGGCGGCGGCGTGACGTGGCAAGGCGATCCGATTTTTGAGGCGACATTGCCACACGGCGATGCGGTTGCTCTTTGTGTGACCGAGACACAGATCGACGGTGCCGAGGATCGTTTGGTTTATCATCCGCAACAGTTTACGCTTGGCTTGGGCTGTGCACGCAATGCTGATCCTGAAGCAATGTGGGATTTTGTGACTGCGACGCTAAAAGCGAACGATATCGCGCATGGTGCTATCGCTTGTGTCGCGTCGATTGATCTTAAGGCGGATGAGCCCGCGATTATCGCAGCGGCCGCACGGTTGGATGTGCCATTGCGCGTTTTCACAGCGGCTGAGTTAGAGGCAGAGGCTGCACGCCTTGCGACCCCATCTGACGTAGTATTTGCCGAAGTCGGCTGTCACGGTGTTAGCGAAGGTGCCGCACTTGCATCTGCTGGTGCCGATGCTGTCCTGACGGTCGAAAAGCAAAAGACGGGCGAGGCGACATGCGCGATTGCGCGGGCCACTGCGCCTGTTGTTGATATGGCAGGGCGCGCGCGCGGCAAGCTGTCAGTTGTGGGCATCGGCCCGGGTCAGGCAACGTGGCGCACCCCTGAGGTTTCACGCCTTGTTGCGGATGCTGAAGAGCTCGTCGGTTATGGGCTTTATATTGATCTGCTGGGGCCATTGGCCGTCGGCAAAGAGCGTTCGGACTTTCCACTGGGTGGCGAAGAAGATCGCTGCCGTTATGCGCTTGAGCAGGCGGGCAAAGGCAAAAACGTTGCTTTGGTATGCTCGGGTGATGCGGGTATTTACGCGATGGGTGCGTTGGTATTTGAATTGCTTGATCGCAGCGAAGCAGAGATGGGTGTGTCTGGCGCAGCGCGTCGTGTCGAAGTTCAATGCTCACCCGGTGTCAGCGCCTTGCAGGGTGCTGCTGCCCGTGCGGGTGCACCGCTTGGCCATGATTTCTGTGCGATATCACTCAGCGATTTGCTGACGCCGCGCGAAGATATCGTAAAGCGACTTAAGGCTGCTGCCGAAGGTGATTTTGTCATCGCATTCTATAATCCGGTTTCAATGCGCCGCCGGACACTATTGGCCGAGGCGCGTGAGATTTTGCTGCAGCACCGCCCACCAGAAACGCCAGTTATGCTGGCTAGTTCATTGGGACGGCCCGAGGAATACATCCGCTACCGTCGTTTGGATGAATTAGAAGTAGACGAGGTCGATATGCTGACCGTCGTTTTGATTGGTTCGTCGCATTCACGCTTGGCACAACTGGGCGAAGGGCCGCGCATGTTCACGCCACGTGGCTATGCCCGCAAAATTGATGGGGACTTGGCAGGGTAAAACCCGCTGACCCAAAAGGACATTTGATATGACAGTTTTCTTCATTGGCGCCGGTCCCGGCGATCCTGAACTTTTGACGATTAAGGCGGCACGGGTCATCGGCGAGTGTCCGGTGTGCCTTTACGCAGGCTCGCTTGTTCCTGCCGAGGTTGTGGAATGCGCCCCCGAAGGTGCCCGCGTGTTGGACACAGCACCAATGACGCTTGATGATACCCACGGAGAGATCTTGGCAGCACATGCCAAGGGTCAGAACGTCGCCCGTGTACATTCTGGTGATCCATCGCTGTATGGCGCAATCGCCGAACAGATCAGACGCCTTAAGGCGGATGGCATCGACTACCAGATTATCCCTGGTGTGCCTGCTTATGCGGCTGCTGCGGCTGCCTTGGGAACCGAGCTGACGGTGCCTGAGATCGCCCAGTCAATTGTTCTGACACGGATGTCGATGAAATCGACAGGTATGCCCGAGGGCGAAACGCTTGAGAATTTTGCCCGCACTGGGGCTACTTTGGCGATCCACCTTGGTATCCGCGCCATGCGCGAGATTGAGCGTCAGTTGATTCCTTTTTACGGCGCTGATTGCCCCTGCGTGGTAATTTACCGCGCGTCTTGGCCCGATCAATTGATCATTCGCGGAACTTTGTCCGACGTGCGTGAAAAAGCGCGTGCAGCCAAGATTACGCGCACGGCATTAATCATGGTTGGCCCCGCATTGGGTGAAAACCACGGTTTTGCTGACTCTGCGCTGTATGATGCCGCGAAACCGCACGTACTGCGTCCAAAGGTCAAAGCAAAGAATTGAGACAAATTCGCACCGTGTGCCGCGGTGCAGCGGATTTTGTTACTTGATCTTCATACTTCTTGGCTCAACTAATTGGGAACTGAGGAGAATTACGATGTCAGAATTTCTACCCGAGGCAGTCCGCAAAGGACTAGAAGACGCCCGCAAAGCAGCGCTTAAGCTGAATAGCAGGCTATGTGTCCATGATGGTGATGATGTTTATCGCATTCTGCGTATGTGGGATGGTGGTTTCTCGCTCGAAAGTGGTGCGGCTGACAAGCTGCGTGGCCGCGTCGAGATTTATGACGGTGCACGTCATTTGTACCAATGCTTGATCGTCAGCTCAGAAGAGCAGGGCGAGCAGCGCGTGTTTGATTTCAAATGGCTGAACCCAGTGAATGACCAAGCACCAGTAGACTTTGTTCGCGAAGGTTTCACGCCAGCTGGATTCCTTGCCAACACGTAAGCTTGCTACGGATCGGCAGTAGGCACTGATAGAATTTGAAAAGGCACCGCATCAGATTTGATGTGGTGCCTTTTCACTTTGGGAATCGCGGTTGGCTTAGGGCTATTGTAGGTCGGCAAAGGCTGCTTGCATGCGTGTCACCGCTTCGATGATTTGGGCACGCGGTGCACCTAGGTTAAAGCGCAAGAAACTATCGCCACCTGTGCCAAACGTTGGGCCATGGTTCGCAGCGATCTTGGCTTTGGACTGCACGCGGTCTGTAAACTCTTCTCGTGTCATGCCTGTGCCTGCGAAATCAACCCAAGCAAGGTAAGTGGATTCGAGCGACATAGACGCGAGGCCCGGGATTGCATTGATGCCTTCGTCGAAAATCCTGCGATTGCCGTCAAGGTACTGACGCAGATCATCAACCCACGCTGCACCCTCGGGCGAATAAGCGGCCGTTGCCATGAAAAGACCAAAGCTGTTGGCCGACAATCCGAGCGCTGCCATGCGTTTGCCGAATTGGGCGCGCAAATCAGGATCTTCTATAATGACATTGCCGGAATGGCTGCCTGCAATGTTAAACGTCTTGGTTGTCGCGGTCATCGTGATCAAACGATCAGTAATCCCGTCGATATGCGCCATTGGTGTATGCGTCTGGCCGGGCATGGTCAGGTCGTGGTGGATTTCGTCTGAGACAAGGATCAGCTCGTGGCGCTTTGCGAATGCGGCGACAGCCTGCAATTCTGTTTTGCTCCAGACGCGGCCACTTGGGTTGTGCGGTGAGCAGAAAACCAACAT
This sequence comes from Paracoccaceae bacterium, assembly GCA_034111185.1. Lineage (GTDB taxonomy): Bacteria > Pseudomonadota > Alphaproteobacteria > Rhodobacterales > Rhodobacteraceae > Yoonia. The sequence continues at coordinate 27,334 of JAWUXS010000047.1, forward strand.
CCGCTCATTACCCGTCATTTGGGCGTCGTAGGCGTCAAAATCCATCTCATAGCGGCCATTGTTGTTGACCAACTCGCATTCCACGACCTTGCGATCGGCTGCTTCAATGACGCGGGCAAATGCATGGTAGACAGGTGTGAAAAGCACAACACCGTCACCTGCTGCGGTATACGCGTCGACACACATCGCTGTTCCGTTCACGAGACCATGTGTTGTAAAGATCCAGTCTTGCTCGATGTCCCAACCGTGGCGTTCTTTCATCCACCACTGGATCGCGCCAAGATACTTGCTGTCGTCGCCAAAGTATCCGTAGACGCCGTGATCGTGCATGTCTTTGACGGCTTTCTGCACGCAAGGTGGGGCCGGAAATTCCATGTCGGCGACCCACATCGAGATGCCTTCATCAGGTGATACGCCATAGATTTTTTCCATGACGTCCCATTTTACACAGTGGGTTCCGCGACGGTCTGGGGTCTGGTCGAAAGTCATTGGTATCTCCGGATCAGTGATTTTTGGCATTCTGCGGTTTCCATGCTGGGGTGCAAGGAGATTGTGATGCTTGAAGGGCGGCGTGTGACGGGCTACATCGGCGCTATGACATTGCGAAATATCCTGATCCACCCCGATCCGCGTCTGAAAAAGACGACTGCGCCCGTGACTGAGTTCACGGACGAGTTGCGGCGTCTTGCTGATGATATGCTGGAAACCATGTATCACGCGCCGGGCATTGGTCTTGCCGCGCCGCAGATTTCGGTAATGAACCGCATGCTAGTGATGGATTGCGTGAAAGAAGACAACGCAACGCCAGAGCCAATGGTACTGTTGAACCCCGAGATCATGTGGACGTCGGATGAATTTAACGTCTACGAAGAAGGCTGTCTGTCGATCCCTGATCAGTTTGCCGATGTTGAACGCCCAACCGAAGTGAAGGTCAAATGGACCAATCTTGACGGGAAAGAGCAGCAAGAAACCTTTGACGGGCTTTGGGCGACTTGCGTCCAGCACGAGATGGACCACCTCGATGGTAAGTTATTCATTGATTACCTTAAGCCGCTTAAGCGGCAAATGATTACCCGCAAAATGCAAAAGCTAAAGCGCGAATTGGCGCGGGGCTAAGGCGTTGGCGCTGCTTGAAATCAGGCAAGTGCCGGACCCCGTTTTGCGTTTGGTTTGCGAAGCGGTCACAGATTTTGACGCTGATCTGCGCCATCTATCCGACGATATGCTTGAGACGATGTATGCAGCACCGGGGCGCGGGCTTGCTGCACCTCAGGTTGGTATCACCAAGCGGATGTTTGTAATGGACGAAACTTGGAAATCTGGCGACCCGTCCCCGATGGTCTTTGTTAATCCGGTTATTATGTCGGCGTCTGATGCGGTTGTTACCCAACCCGAAGGCTGCTTGTCGATCCCCGGTGATCTGATGGACGTGACCCGCCCAGCCGAGGTGTCACTGCGTTGGCAAAACCTAGACGGCGCATGGCACGAACAATCATTTTCAGGTTTTGCCGCAGCATGTGTGCAGCACGAAGCAGACCACCTAGACGGCATTTTGATCACCGATGAGGGACGCACGACATGACCAGACCATTTGTGATGTATCCGGCGAAGGTTCTTAAGACCCCTGCCGCGAAAGTCGAAGAAATCACGGATGAAATCCGTGCAATCTGGGACGAGATGATAGAGGCGATGGACGCTATGCCCGGTGTTGGGCTTGCTGCACCTCAGTTGGGGATTGGCTTGTCGCTTGCCGTTGTCGACGCCAGCGACAAGCGCGGCCAAGCCGTGCGCATGGCCAACCCCGAGATCTTATTCGCAAGTGTTGAGCCGCGCGAGCATGAAGAAGCCTCGCCTAACTTGCCGGGGTTTAGCGGAATCGTGACACGTCCACGTGCCGTGACTGTGCGGTTCTTGAACGATAAAGGCATTTGGGACCGGCAAGAATTTGTGGGCCTTTGGGCGACATCAGTGCAGCATCAGATCGACCACCTTGCAGGCAAAATGTATTTTGATCATCTGAGCAAAACCAAACGTGACATGCTTTTGCGCAAAGCGCGCAAGATGAAGGGGTAAGGTTTTCGACAGAAGATCTTTGCCACCAGCGGCGGTAATTTTGAACAAGAGAAGTTGGGAGAACGAGACATGCGTGTGATCTTTATGGGAACGCCTGATTTCTCGGTCTCTGTGCTGGATGCGCTTGTGAACGCGGGCCATGATGTCGTCGCTGTCTACAGCCAACCACCACGTCCAGCGGGGCGGGGCAAAAAAGAACGACCTAGCCCAGTGCAGGCGCGGGCCGAGGCGTTGGGCCTAGCGGTGCGATATCCTGTTTCACTGAAAACAGCCGAAGCACACGAAGAGTTTGCCGCGCTACAGGCGGATGTCGCTGTTGTTGTGGCATATGGTTTAATCTTGCCGCAGGTTATTTTGGACGCGCCAAAGCGCGGGTGTTTGAACATTCACGCGTCGTTATTGCCACGTTGGCGTGGTGCTGCCCCGATCCATCGTGCGATCATGGCGGGCGATAATGAAACGGGCGTTTGCATCATGCAAATGGAGGCAGGTTTGGATACCGGCCCAGTTTTAATGCGCAAGACAACACCAATAGCTACGGGCGAGACGACAGGTCTTTTGCACGACCGTCTATCCCAAATGGGTGCGGAAATGATCGTGGATACTTTGGCGCAATTGGATGGTCTAAAGGCTAAGGTACAGCCAGAGGATGGTGTGATCTACGCCTCGAAAATCGACAAGGCTGAGGCACGCGTGGATTGGGACCTTCCTGCTGATGAGGTTGCGAACCTGATCAACGGGCTTTCGCCGTTTCCGGGCGCATGGTGCGAAGTAGGCGAGGAACGTGTGAAGTTGCTATCTGCAATCGCTGTTGCGGGCAAAGGCAAGGCGGGTGAAGTCTTGGGTGGTTTTACAATTGCTTGTGCGACAGGTGCTGTTGAAATCCTTGAACTGCAGCGGGCAGGCAAACGGCGTGTGTCAGCCGAAGATGCCCTGCGCGGTATGGATTTGGGCGCAACGCTGGCGCTTTGACAGGGATAGCATTAGCTTTTGGGTGAAACCGAAAGGATCGCTTATGCCGCACCGTAAAATTCCATTTGCATTGGTCGGGATCGACCACGTTGTGTTTCTTGTCGATGATATGGACAAGGCGATGGCGTTTTATCGCGATGTTCTGGGTTGCCCACCCGGCTATAGTTATCCTGATTTGGGGATGGAGCAGGTTTGGGCAGGGTCTGCATTGATCGTGCTATGGGATACGACCCATTCGGGTGCAGCCAGCGCTGTGCCACCCGTGGCAGGGGGGCGGAATGTGGATCACGTTTGTATAACGACCACCCCGTTTGCTCCCGCGGACATGCGCGCGCATCTTGCAAAGCATAATGTCGAGGTCGAACGCGAGGCCACGCATGGCGGCGCGCGCGGGGTGGGGCATTCGTTCTATATTTTTGATCCCTTTGGCAATAAGCTCGAGATCAAAGGGCCAGCTGAGTACCCAGATGGGACAGCCTGACCACCAATCAGGAGTGTGATCAGATGCAAGACCATATCAAACCTTATGTCGCGGCGGCGAAGAGCTATCTGCGCGGATTGACCGACGTGAAAACGGCCTTTGCCGATATCCAAGGCGCAATGCGGGCCGAGGTCGATGTCATTCAGACGGCACAGGCGCAGGGCAAGCCGGTGATCCCCGAGTTGTCATATAAGGCGATTGCTGATGGCAACGTCAGTGATGCTGATCGCGCTGCAATCCGCCATCGGGGCTGTGCGATCATTCGTGGTGTGTTTGATCCGTTGCAGGTCAACGATTGGAACGCTGAGATTGGCGATTACATCGCGCGGAATGATTATTTGACGAAGGCCAAAGAAAAGGCAGGTCTTGATACATACTTTTCGGACCTCGCATCTGGGACACCGCAGATCTACGGGCTGTATTGGTCAAAGCCACAGGTCATGGCGCGACAAGATCCCGCTATGGCCGCAACTAAGCGGTTCTTGAACCGGCTTTGGTCCGTTGCAGGTCCAATGGGCGACGAGTTCGATCCTGATCACGATTTCGCCTATGCGGACCGCACGCGCCGCCGCGAGCCGGGTGATACGACCCTTGGTCTATCGGCGCATATGGATTCGGGGTCATACGAGCGTTGGGTCGATCCCGCGTATCAAAAGATCTATGGCGATATTTTTGCGGGCCAATGGCGTAACTATGATCCTTGGTGCGGGACATACCGCACGCAGACCCGCGAATACGCATCGCCTGCGGTGTGTTCGATGTTTCGTACATTCCAAGGCTGGACAGCTTTGACCGAACAGGGGCCTGCTGATGGCACGATCTCGTTGCTGCCTATGGCCAATTCTATCGCTTATTTTCTGATGCGTGCCTTGCAAGATGATGTTGAGCCAGATGACCTATGCGGTGCGGCTCCGGGACGCGCGCTAGGTGCGCGGCATAAATGGCATTCAGATATCTTGGGCGGTTTGATGTCGATCCCAACAGTTGGGCCGGGCGATACTGTTTGGTGGCATCCTGATGTGATCCATTCGGTGGCGGATGAACATGCAGGCAAGGATTACGCTAATGTAATCTATGTGGGCGCTACCCCTAAATGCACAAAGAATGCCGCGTATGCCTCAAAACAGGCACGGGCATTCCTTGCTGGGAGGTCCGCGCCTGATTTCGCGGCGGAAGACTATGAGGTCGATTTCGAGGGGCGTGCGACGCTTGACGATCTGACTGAATTGGGTCGCGCCCAGATGGGACTTTAGGACGAGGGGAGCCCCGCCCAACCGCTTAGTGACGTGTGGACCACATGGCATTGCCGTTTAGGTCCAGACCGCGGAAATGATCGTCTTTGTCGGCGTTCACACCAAGGAAGATTGCAGCGAAACGTGCCAACTTAGTTGCAAAGGCGGGCATGGTGATCACGCCCGCGTTTGGTGCTGTTGCCGCTGGGGTGAATGTTGTCCAAGTCATTGAAGTCATTTTGTTATTCCTACTATTTGTTGGGCGGGTTGCCGTTTGTTATCTCTTGCAACCTTTGTAGGAGACGGGGGGGGCTATGGGCAGTATGGGATACCTGACCTTAGGTCAAAATAGGGTATGGGAAACCTGACCAAATTTCCCCCTAAGGGCTGAAATTCGATCAAATGGGAAGAATGGGGTTGCGCCAAGGCGTTGGAAACTGGCCTAGCGACAACGATTGTGTTGCAAGTGTTTCGTGATCTAGCGAACGGGATCGAATTGCGCGTCTGTCATGCCGCAATCGCGGACGGCATCGATGCCACATGTGCGGAATTCAAGGTCGCGGGTCAGGCAGATACGTGCCTCTTGGATATATCCTTGGCGGCAGGTGATTGTGATCCCATCCGGTGTAAGGTCTGGATTGTCACGAATGAATGCCTTCTCAATCAATGAGGCAGGCAGCGTCACTGGATCAGTTAGTCTGCGAAAAACCTCGGGGAGGGTGACCTTTTCATAGGCCACGCGCGAGAATGCGAAAAAGTCTTCTGAATCCAGGCCCGAGCAAACACCGTGCTTGTTCCACTGATGCCAAGCAAGGCCGGACGTGCCCATGATATCTGCCATGTCACTTGTCTGCGCACGCGATGGTGCGCGGAACGATGTGTGACAATCTGCAGGATATCCAGATTCGTACTGCGGCCAGAGGCCATGCAAAATCCAGCCAAAGTCGTTTTCTTCGTCGCACTGAGGAGAGTTGCGACCGTCGCCTTCATAGGCGCACCAATTGGCGGACCACGATAGTGACAAGACATAGTAGTCAAAATCGCCGGCGACATCTTGGGCACGGACAGGGGTCGCAAGGATCAACAGGGCGGTTAGAATGCGCAGCATTTGGGGTCTTTCCTAAATCACTTTGTGCCTTTATATAGCGTTTAAGTTCCCCGACAATGTGAACCCGGCCGAAAACGGTCTGCCCCTTCAAGGGCGTGGGAGAGGCTTGTCTGCAATTCAGGAGACGCGAGATGTCTGATAAACCGATTATGGCAAAAGCGACGGCTGTTTGGCTGTGCGATAACACGACAATGACGTTCAAACAGATCGCGGATTTCTGCGGCCTGCACGAGCTTGAGGTCCAAGGCATTGCTGACGGCGATGTTGCGACTGGTGTGAAGGGTTTTGACCCGATTTCAAACAACCAGCTGACCCAAGATGAGATTGATGCCGCTCAGGCTGATCCATCGCATAAGCTGAAGTTGAAGTTCAACCAGTCTGCGCAAGGTGAAGAAAAGCGCCGCGGCCCACGTTATACACCACTGTCTAAGCGTCAGGACCGCCCTGCGTCGATTCTGTGGTTGGTTAAGTTCCACCCAGAGCTGTCAGACGGTCAGGTGTCAAAGCTTGTTGGCACAACCAAGCCAACCATTCAGGCAATTCGCGAGCGGACGCACTGGAACATTGCAAACATCGATCCAATCGATCCTGTTGCTTTGGGTCTATGTAAGCAGACTGAATTGGACGCGGCTGTACAAAAAGCCAACGCTAAGAAAGCCAAAGAAGGTGGCGTCATGTCTGATGACGAGCGCCGCAAGTTGGTCAGCACCGAGCAATCACTTGGCATGCCAGCCGAGCCGAAAATGCCAAGCGCTATGGCTGGTCTTGAGACATTCACTTTGTCCGAGAACGTGGACGATGCTGATGAAGATCAGAACGAGAACCTTGACGTGTCTGACGCGGAAAGCTTCTTTAACTTGCCTGATGATAAAGCAGCAAGCGACGACGACGAGTAAACTCGCGGCCATTTGAATTTGAAAAAGCCTCGGTCATCGCCGGGGCTTTTTTGCGTTTTACGGGTGAGTTTGGATCAGAGCGCTTTGCGGGCATTCAAAGCGGCGGTAATCGTGCCGTCATCAAGGTAGTCCAGCTCTCCGCCCACGGGTACACCCTGCGCGAGGGATGTGACGGTTACACCTGGCAATTGATCCGCGATGTAATGCGCTGTTGTATGACCATCGATGGTCGCTCCAAGTGCGAGGATAACCTCGGTGATATTCTCGGACTGGATACGGTCAATTAGCTTGGGAATACGTAATTCGTCGGGTCCGATTGCGTCCAGCGCTGAAAGGGTTCCACCAAGAACGTGATAGCGGCCTTTGAAAACTTGCGACCGTTCCATCGCCCAAAGGTCAGCCACGTCTTCTACGACGCAGATTTGACCGATGTCGCGTTTCTCGGCTGTGCAGATGTCACAGACGTCAGTGGTGCCGATATTTCCGCAGTTTAGGCACTCGCGGGCAGTTGTGCCAACGCGGTGCATCGCCTCGGCTAACGGGATCAAGACAAGGCTGCGTTTCTTAATGAGGTGCAGCACAGCACGCCGTGCTGAGCGGGGCCCAAGCCCCGGCAGTTTCGCCATCAAGGCAATCAGATTGTCGAGGTCGTCATTGCCATTGTTCATTGGGCAAATCCAAACGGAATCCGAATGCCGTGACAGGCTTTATTATTGGGGCATGGAAACAGGGTTCAATGCCTCAGAACGGAAGGTTCATGCCGGGCGGCAAACCAAGACCTTCAGCCATTTTCGCCATCTCTTCTTGTGACTTGGCCGCTGCCTTTTGCTGCGCGTCCTTGACGGCGGCAAGGATCAGGTCTTCGACAACCTCTTTGTCATCGCCGTTAAAAATCGACGGATCGATATCAAGGCCCTTCAACTCGCCCTTTGCAGTCGCTGTTGCCTTAACAAGGCCCGCACCACTTTCGCCAGTGACCATGACATTCTCAAGGTCGTCCTGCATTTGGGCGACTTTGCCCTGCATTTCTTGGGCTTGTTTCATCATCTTGGCCATATCGCCAAGACCACCGAGGCCTTTAAGCATGAGGTGCGTCCTTTGTTATCTGCGTGGTGTCATAGATAGGCATTTGAAGTGTGCGTCACAAGATAGCCTTTAGTCGTCGTCGAACGGATCCCATTCGTCGTCGACCTCTGGCAATGCGTCCTCAAAGGCGTCTTGGGTTTTGTCTGCTTCGGTGCGTATCTCGGTGATCTTTGCCTTTGGAAAGGCTGCGATGACGGCTTGAACAAGGGGATGTGCCTCGGCCTCGGCGCGGATTGCGTTGATTTCCGTGTCGCGAACTTCTGCAATTGTCGGAGCGTCACCGTCAGCTGAAACACTGATGGCCCAGCGGTTACCTGTCCAAGCCTGAAGACGAGAGCCAAGGCGACCAATCAGATCATTTGCGGCGTCAGCAGTCGGTGTGACTTCAATACGGCCGGGTTGATAGCTGACAAGACGGATGCCTGTTTCAACTTCGACCAACAATTTTACATCGCGGTGCGCGCGGATCAAGGCAACGACATCTTCAAAGCGAGCGTAATGAACCAGTGCATCGGTGGCGATTGCGGTGGCCGTTTGTGCGCCGCTTGCAGAATGGCCGCTTGGGCCAGAGTGCGTTGGCGCGGGCGTTGATGACATGGCCGTCGCGCCGCCTTTGGGTGCTGGGCGTGCGCCGCTTCCACCTGACGGGTTATGCGAAGGCGGTGTCGCGTTCTGAAGTTTGCGAACAAGCTCGTCTGGTGTTGGTAAATCGGCCACGTGCGTCAGACGGATTACAGCCATCTCGGCGGCCATCATCGCGTTGGGTGCTGCCGCGACCTCTTCCAATGCCTTTAGCAACATCTGCCACATGCGTGTCATCACGCGCATCGGCAATGTATCGGCCATCGCCTGACCGCGGGTACGCTCGTCTGGGCTAATGGTCGGATCTTCGGCGGCATCAGGGGTGATCTTGATCACACTGACCCAGTGACAAATTTCGGCCAGATCACGCAGAACGGCAAGTGGATCAGCTCCATCGGCATATTGTGCAGAAAGTTCGGTAAGCGCCAAAGCCGCTTCGCCGCGCAGGATCATGTCGAATAGGTCGAGCACACGACCACGATCAGCGAGGCCCAGCATCGCGCGCACTTGGTCAGCAGTTGTTTCACCTGCACCATGCGAAATTGCCTGATCCAGCAGTGATGTTGCATCGCGGGCAGAGCCTTCGGCGGCGCGGGTAATCAACGCAAGCGCGTCGTCGGAAATTTCAGCACCCTCGGATGTAGCAATTTTGCGGGTCAACGCGATCATGACTTCAGGTTCGATCCGGCGCAGGTCAAAACGCTGGCAACGGGACAGAACAGTCACAGGAACCTGACGGATTTCTGTGGTCGCAAAGATGAATTTAACGTGGGCAGGCGGTTCTTCGAGTGTCTTGAGCAATGCGTTGAACGCATTCTTTGACAGCATGTGAACTTCGTCGATGATGTAAATCTTATACCGCGCCGACGCTGCACGGTAATGCACACTGTCGATAATCTCGCGGATGTCGCCGACACCGGTGCGCGATGCGGCGTCCATTTCCATAACGTCAACATGGCGGCCTTCCATGATCGCTGCGCAATGCTCGCAAGTACCGCAAGGTTCTGTCGTTGGGCCGCTGTTCCCTTCGGTGCCGATGCAGTTCATACCTTTGGCGATAATGCGTGCGGTCGTGGTTTTACCCGTTCCGCGGATACCAGTCATTATGAACGCCTGCGCAATCCGGTCAGCGGCGAACGCATTCTTAAGCGTGCGAACCATCGCGTCTTGGCCGACGAGATCGACAAACGTCTCGGGCCTATATTTGCGGGCAAGGACTTGGTAGGCGGGTTGATCTGTCATGCGTACTTTCACGATGGATTCGGGCTTGCAGTTCAGACTACCGATCCCAGTAAGTTAAAGCCACCTTAGGATGCGGGCAAAGTTGGTGTCTTTGGTCTTTGATAGCGGCCTGATATGAGCGGATGATCAAAGATAGGTGTTTGAGATGGCAGAGTTTGGAATTTATGGGCTGAAAGCTGGTGCTGGGCAGTTGGCGATTTCAACAATGCCGGGGCGCAACGGTGACTATGGCGCAGATTTTGCAGCTATCTTGGATTGGGGGCCTGCAATCGTGGTCTCGATGACTGAAGAACACGAGTTGGCCGTTGGTTTTCACGGTGACCTGATAGCGGCGGGCATCAACGTTGCGCACATGCCTATCGTTGATTTTGGTGTACCTGATGCAGACAATACCGCGTTTGATGGCATTGCCTCGGAATGCCTAGCCGCCTTGCGCGATGGTCGGCGCGTACTTGTGCATTGTATGGGCGGATGCGGCCGTTCTGGGATGGCCGCTTTGCGCTTAATGACGATGTTGGGCGAGCGACCAGATGCCGCGTTAGCCCGTCTTAGAGCAGTGCGACCCTGTGCGATCGAGACCGCAGATCAGCTGACGTGGGCGCAGCGCGATTAGCGCTTCTTACGCTTCATTGCGGCTTTGATCATTTTACCGGTCTTGCGGGATTTTTCGCGCGCTTGAACGAGGGTCATTGTCGCATGATCGTCTTCGCGGATCAGTTTTTGGAACCGTTTCAAACGCTCGGGGTCAACGTCACCCGCTGCTACAGCTGCTTGGACAGCGCAATTTGGTTCGCCTTCGTGTTTGCAGTCACGGAATTTGCAATTCTCTTCGATCAACGAAATTTCGGGGAAGGTCGCATTGATACCTGCAACCACATCCGCCACGCCAAGTCCGCGCATGCCGGGTGTATCTATAAGCCAGCCACCTGATGGCAGGCGATGCAATGATCGCCGTGTCGTCGTGTGCCGCCCACGGGCGTCATCTTCGCGGATGCCTTGGGTTGCGCCAGCTTCGCCAGTGAGCGCATTTGTAATCGTTGTTTTACCAACGCCTGATGATCCAGCTAGGGCAACGGTTTGACCTACGCCGCACCACTCATCTAGCAACCCTGTTTCAGTCACTTCGCGTGAATCGAGGGCGACAACGGCCAAATCTTGCCCCAATGCTTGGGCTTGGGCCACGTAGCTTTCGGGTTCTTCTGCTTTGTCTGATTTGGTCAATAAAATCACAGGCGTGATCTCGGCGTCATGGGCCAAAGCCAGATAACGTTCCAAGCGGGCAACATTAAAATCATCGTTGCAAGACGTGGTGATAAAGATTGTGTCGATGTTTGCCGCAATCAGCTGCCGTTCACCGTGTACGTAGTCAGAACCGCGCTGCAATGACGATTGCCGATCAAGGCGGCGGATCATTCGTGCCTCGGTTGGATTGCAGATCACCCAATCACCAACGGTGACTTCTGCTGTCGACATGCCAGGATCAAGTGCCAGCAAGACTACGCCATCAACGGTGAGCACACTGATCTGTGTGCGGTGAACGGCGTTTACGCGGGCAGGGGTCGCCTCCTCGATCTCTTCGATCTCGAGTTGCGACATGAAATAATTTGACCAACCAAGGTCAGTGAGGGTCAGAGTTGTCAATGAATTGCCCTTATGTTGAGCACTGCAAAGTGGCCTGCCAAACGGGCGACCAGTGTGCGGTTGGGGCAATCAAACAGAATCAGCGTGCCCAGACCGGAGAGGTGTTGAACTGGGTCATCGTAATCCTCCGGCGTTTGCGGGTGTCTGTGAACTGTCGCGTCGATTTAGCGTTGAAATTAACGCGAAAACCGCAGTGTCCCCTTTGCTTAGCAATAAGGGAGACGTGGGTGAGAGGCTGGACATCGACCCAAGTGGGGCTCGTTGTGGCTGCTTCCTTCCGGACCTGACCAGGTTGGCGAGGCACTCGCCCGCGCCAACCTCTCATGGTTCATATAGGATGGTGTGGGCTTTGGTGCAAGCGGTCAGAAACATTGGGGTGATGCAAAAGGCGATTTCGAAACGGTATCGTGACCTTAAGGGTCCGCCTGATGTGGGCATGCTGCGCACCAGAGCAGTTGCTAAGATAGCGAAAAAGCATCAAACACGTTTGCAAATCTGGACGAACGTGCCGCAAAATCGGCGGTTGGTTCTAAGACGTAATATAGAGGCAGTCGTTCTTATGAAGCATGCAGAAACCGTCACGTTTGGTGGCAGCGGGTTGAACCGTGCAGCAGAAGAACGGACGAATACAGCACTTTTGCATGATGCAAATGCGCGCGTTCTGCTGCTTTGGCGTGGCAAGCCGCTGGTGCATGGTCCGCAAAGCGGACAGCTCGCTCTGCTACCGTTGACCCATGACATCATGGCTGATGCGACCAAAGATCGGATCTTTTTGGGCCGCGATGATGATGGCCCGCTATTCGCCGCTGATCTTAGCGGTTGGGTGCCAGACGATTTGGACGATGCTGCGCTAAATACGTTCTTGGATCCGTCACAGCAGCAACATCCAACTTTGCCGAAAGATCATGTTTTCGCCGAATTACGCGCGATCATGACACAGCTTTCCCCGCGTGACGCAGAACTTGCTGCTTCTGCAAAGGCAGTGTTTGCATGGCATGCGTCACATGGGTTCTGTGCCGTTTGTGGACAGAAAAGCGAAATGGCGATGGCCGGCTGGCAAAGGAATTGCCCGTCGTGTGGGCGGCACCATTTTCCGCGTACTGATCCTGTCGTCATCATGCTGATTACAAAAGACGATTCTGTTCTATTGGGCCGCTCGCCCGGGTGGCCAGATGGTATGTATTCGTTGTTGGCCGGATTTGTTGAGCCGGGTGAAACGATGGAGGCGGCGGTACGTCGCGAAGTTTTTGAGGAGGCGGGCATTCGTGTCGGCCAAGTTGGATATCTTGCCAGCCAGCCTTGGCCATTCCCTGCATCGTTGATGTTTGGTTGTGAAGGCGAAGCGCTCGATACCGAAATCACCGTTGACCCAGCCGAGCTTGAAGATGCCTTGTGGGTACCACGTGCCGAGATGGAGCAAATTGCTGCTGGTCAGCATGCAAAAATCAAACCTGCCCGCGAAGGTGCGATCGCACATTTTCTCCTCAAAAATTGGCTAGATCGCGCGTTGGAATAACCAAATTTGGCCACATTGGTCTGCAAAAAAGCGCATGTAATAATTCGACCAAAAGGTAAAACGGATGAAATTCTCGACACGTGACGATATCGAAGCCCCGATTGACTATGTTTTTACGCGGGCAAGCGATTTTGCCGGCTTTGAACGTCAGGCGTTACGCCGTGGCGCGCAGGTAACGCGCATCGACAGTGATGGTCCCGTAGAAGTTGGGTCCGCGTGGGATATTGCGTTCACTTTTCGCAACAAAGATCGCAAGTTGCGCGCTGAGATCGAAGTGTTCGACGACCCAAGCGAAATCGTCATAGATACGGTGGCTGCAGGTCTTGATAGTCTTGTGAAGATTGAACTCGTTGCGTTGTCGCCTAAGCGCACGCGCCTTTCAGTCAGCGTAGAAATGTCACCTAAGACACTTTCTGCACGGCTTTTGGTTCAGTCTTTGAAATTGGCCAAGTCCAGCCTGACATCGCGATTCGATGCGCGCGTACGCGAGTTTGCACGGTCTGCAGAAGACCAGTACCGCAAAGTTCAGTAGGAATTTTTGGCGACATGCCACAGATGGCATGTCGTTCTTTTGGGCGAAATTGTCCCCGAGTTAACGCTCGTGCCTGCGGGCCGCCGCTGGGTAAACGCCCATCAGATGCATGTAATCGGTAAAGTAATCCAATTCCTCCAAGTCAAGTTGCACATTCCGGTCGTCTGGATGCCCCTCGATCTCGGCGTAGAATTGCGTCGCCATAAAGGTGCCGCCGACCATCTAGCTTTCCAGCTTGGTCATGTTCACCCCGTTGGTAGCAAAGCCGCCCATCGCTTTGTACAGCGCGGCTGGGATGTTCCGAACTCTGAACACAAAGCTGGTCATCATGCCGTGGTTGCCGCGCTTTTTATAGTCTGGCGCACGGCTCATGACCAAAAAGCGCGTGGTATTCCGATCGTTGTCTTCGATGTGGCGCGCCAAAACGTCGAGGCCATAGATATCAGCAGCCAGTTC
>JAWUXS010000048.1:0-32452 GCA_034111185.1 Paracoccaceae bacterium
TGGCTGTCCCAACATCATCTGCCAATTCGATTGATCCAACTTTCATGCGGATCTTCCTTGAATGCCACAATCATCCGGATGCGCCCTCGATAAGCAAAGCTTACAAGCAGGCGTGCCTTCGGGTGACACAAAACAAATTGACGTGTGCCGTCTCATCGGAAGACGCGATCAAAGAAGCATTTTCGAAACTTCAGTAGTCCGCTAGTCATTCAGTCGATTTGCGCCAAATCGACTGAATTCGCCTTAGAGTACGACCTATCGAGCATTCATACGGCAGTCGAATACCACCTATGTGTGTGAGGAATGGCAATTCGCCATTTTGACTCTCGCTTTTTTTGAAGCCATCAATTATAGGTAGTTTAACATTAAACTACTTTTCCAAGCAGACCTGCACGACGGAGGAACAACCATGGCGGCCAAGAAGGCTTCTAAGACGGCACCAGCGAAATCAAATGTTTCAGCTGAAGAACTGCTGGGACATTACCGCGAAATGCTGATGATCCGGCGCTTTGAAGAAAAAGCCGGCCAATTGTATGGCATGGGTTTGATCGGCGGCTTCTGTCACCTGTACATCGGACAAGAAGCTGTTGTTGTGGGCCTTGAGGCCGCGGCCGAGGAAGGCGACAAGCGCGTCACCTCGTACCGTGACCACGGTCACATGCTTGCCTGCGGAATGGACCCAAAAGGGATCATGGCCGAGTTGACGGGTCGCGAGGGCGGCTTTTCAAAGGGTAAAGGCGGCTCAATGCACATGTTCTCGAAAGAGAAGCATTTCTACGGCGGCCACGGCATTGTTGCGGCTCAGGTCCCTCTTGGTGCGGGCCTTGCGTTTGCTGACAAGTACAAGGGCAATGGCCGCGTGACGTTTACCTACTTTGGTGACGGCGCTGCGAACCAAGGTCAGGTCTACGAGACATATAACATGGCAGAGCTTTGGGATCTTCCCGTCGTCTTTGTTATCGAGAACAATCAATATGCGATGGGCACAAGCGTTCAGCGTTCAACCAAGTCGCCTTCTCTCTGGGAACGTGGTGCTGCTTACGGCATTCCGGGCGAAGAAGTTGATGGCATGGACGTTCTGGCTGTCAAAGCTGCTGGCGAGCGGGCTGTTGCCCACTGCCGTGCGGGCAAAGGACCTTATATCCTTGAGGTGAAAACCTACCGTTACCGTGGCCACTCAATGTCGGACCCTGCAAAGTATCGCACCCGCGAAGAAGTCCAAAAGATGAAGGACGAGCGTGACCCTATTGAACAGGTCCGCGATATGCTTTTGACGGGCAGCCACGCAACTGAGGATGACCTGAAGGCTATCGACAAAGAGATTAAAGCGATCGTCAACGAAGCCGCTGAGTTCTCAAAAGAAAGCCCAGAGCCCGCGTTGGAAGAGCTTTGGACTGATATTTACTCTGAGGAGACAGCATAATGGCTATCGAAATCCTTATGCCCGCCCTGTCGCCAACTATGGAAGAAGGCACGTTGGCCAAATGGCTTGTCAAAGAAGGTGATACTGTCGCCTCTGGTGACATCATGGCCGAGATTGAGACCGACAAAGCTACGATGGAATTTGAAGCCGTCGACGAAGGCATCATCGGCAAAATCTTGATCGCTGAAGGCACGGCTGGCGTTCTTGTGAACACGCCAATCGCTATTTTGGTTGAAGAAGGCGAAGCTGTTCCAGAAGCATCAGCTGCCCCTGTTGCCCAAGCTGCCGCTGCTGCGCCAACGGCCCCTGCTGTTGCTGCGGCGCCTGTTGCTGCCGCACCTGTCGATCAGTCACCTGATTGGCCTGAAGGCACACCAATGAAGATGACAACGGTTCGTGAAGCCCTGCGCGACGCGATGGCCGAAGAGATGCGCCGCGATGAAGATGTGTTCCTCATGGGTGAGGAAGTTGGCGAATACCAAGGTGCCTACAAGATTTCCCAAGGTTTGCTGGACGAGTTTGGCGCAAAGCGCATCATCGACACACCAATCACCGAGCATGGTTTTGCTGGTATCGCTGTTGGTGCATCCTTTGGTGGCACCCGCCCGATTGTCGAATTCATGACATTCAACTTTGCAATGCAAGCCATTGACCATATTATCAATTCTGCAGCTAAGACATTGTATATGTCTGGTGGTCAGATGGGCGCGCCTATGGTATTCCGTGGTCCAAACGGCGCGGCTGCGCGTGTGGGTGCCCAGCACTCTCAGGACTATACCGCTTGGTACATGCAGATCCCGGGTCTCAAAGTTGTGTCGCCCTATTCTGCGGCTGATGCTAAAGGTCTGATGAAGACAGCGATCCGCGATAACAACCCGATCATCTTCCTTGAGAATGAAATCATGTACGGCAAGGCGTTTGACGTGCCTGACATGGAAGATTTCACCATTCCATTCGGTAAGGCCAAGATTGAACGCGAAGGGTCTGACGTCACGATCGTTACCTTCAGTATCGGTGTGACATATGCGCTTGAGGCCGCTGAAAAGCTGGCTGCAGAGGGTATCAGCGCCGAAGTCATCAACTTGCGAACGATCCGCCCAATGGACACGGAAACCATCCTCGCGTCTGTGCGTAAAACCAACCGCTGTGTGACTGTCGAAGAAGGCTGGCCGCAGGGCAGCGTTGGCGGCTACATCAGCAACGTCATCATGCAAGAGGCGTTCGATTATCTGGACGCCCCAGTGATCAATTGCACCGGTAAAGATGTGCCGATGCCTTATGCTGCAAATCTTGAAAAGCACGCGCTTTTGACGGCTGACGAAGTTGTCGCCGCCTGCAAGAAAGTGACATATCGGTGAAAAGCACCCTCGGCATAGCAGCTTTCGTGATGGCGGGTCTTCCTGCCAGCGCGATGGCCTGCGACCGCGCCCCACTGCAAGTGGTCGCGGATGCCGAGACGCCAATCACAGTGATCATTGACCCTGCCTGCCTGTCCGACCCTACGGACACAGGTATCATTCTAGCCGATCTCGCGATCCAACTGACCCAAGCGCATCTGGCTGCAGACGCCCGTGCTGATTTCATTGCGACCCGCGAAGTATTGGTTGAGACATTCGTCTCAGAAATCCTTGAACCGACATTATCCGATAACTGAACGGAGCCTTGCCACATGCCTATTGAAATCTTGATGCCCGCCCTCTCACCCACAATGGAAGAAGGCACTTTGGCCAAGTGGTTGGTGAAGGAAGGCGACACAGTCGCGTCCGGTGACCTATTGGCCGAAATCGAAACCGACAAAGCCACGATGGAATTCGAAGCCGTCGACGAAGGTGTGATCGGTAAGATCATGGTCGCTGACGGAACTGCAGGCGTTGCAGTCAACACGCTGCTTGCCGTGATCCTTGAGGATGGCGAGACAGCAGCAGACATCGGCAGCGCACCCGCAGCAGCGGCCCCTGCCGCAGCGCCAACAGCAGATGCACCGGCAGCAGCAACACCTGCCCCAGCCGCACCAACCAAAAACGGCACACGCGTCTTTGCCACACCGCTTGCACGCCGCATCGCGGCCGACAAGGGTTTGGACCTTGCTAGTGTCACAGGATCAGGACCGCATGGTCGTATCGTCAAAGCCGACGTCGAAGCAGCAACACCTGGTGCCGCGCAAGCAGCCGCACTTACCGCAGCTGCGCCAGCACCTGCCGCCGCAATGGCAACTGGCCCGTCTACTGACGCCGTGCTGAAAACTTACGCTGACCGCCCACACAAAGAAGTGGCGCTTGATGGTATGCGCAAAATCATTGCCGCCCGCCTGACAGAAGCCAAGCAAACTGTGCCGCACTTCTACCTGCGCCGCGATATACAGCTTGATGCGCTGATGGCGTTCCGCAAGCAGTTGAACACCCAACTTGAGCCGCGTGGCGTTAAGTTGTCGGTCAACGATTTCATCATCAAAGCCTGTGCACTTGCCTTGCAGCAAGTTCCTGAGGCGAATGCAGTTTGGGCTGGCGATCGCACACTTCAGTTTGAAAAATCTGACGTTGCTGTTGCTGTCGCAATCGAAGGTGGCTTGTTCACCCCTGTCCTGCAAAACGCTGAAATGAAGTCTCTTTCTGCGCTTTCAGCCGAGATGAAAGACCTTGCCACCCGTGCCCGTGATCGCAAGCTTGCGCCGCATGAATACCAAGGCGGTAGCTTTGCAATTTCAAATCTTGGCATGTTCGGCATTGATAACTTTGATGCGATCATCAACCCACCGCATGCAGCAATCCTTGCTGTTGGCGCTGGCACGAAAAAGCCAATCGTCGGCAAAGACGGTGAGCTGTCAGTTGGCATCGTGATGTCTGTCACACTGAGCGTTGATCACCGTGTGATCGATGGTGCGTTGGGTGCAAACCTGCTGAACGCGATCAAAGACAACCTCGAAGCACCAATGACGATGCTGGCGTAATCGCCGAAAATGATTAGGCCAATGGCCAAACAAAAGCCGGACTGAAAAGTCCGGCTTTTGTCGTTTTAACTCTGATGTTGTGTATTAGCTTTAGCTGCCGTTAAACAGATGATCCATCGACATGGACGGTTGTGAACAACCGCTTTCGCCAACGATTTTAGCTGGAATGCCAGCAACTGTTTTCATCGGTGGCACGGCCTCAAGCACGACAGAGCCCGCAGCGATACGGCTGCAATGGCCAATCGTGATGTTACCAAGCACCTTTGCGCCCGCACCAATCAAAACGCCATCACCAATCTTTGGGTGACGGTCGTCGTCTTCTTTGCCAGTACCGCCCAGAGTGACCGAATGCAGCATTGAGACGTTATCGCCAACAACCGCTGTCTCGCCTACAACAATCGAATGTGCGTGGTCGATCATGATGCCTTTGCCGATACGTGCGGCAGGATGGATATCCACGCCAAACACCTCGGACACGCGCATTTGCACAAAATAAGCGAGGTCCTTGCGACCTGTCGTGAACAACCAATGTGCCAAACGGTACGCTTGCACGGCTTGGAAGCCTTTAAAGAACAGCAAGGGCTGCATCAGACGGTGGCATGCAGGATCACGATCAAAGATCGCAACAAGGTCAGCGCGCGCGGCCTCGGCAATTGCTGGCGATTCAGCGAGAGCGGAATCAGCGATTTCGCGCAAAATCTGCTCTGACATCTCAGGAGACGCGAGCTTCATCGAAATACGGTACGCCAAAGCAGCCTCAAAACGGCTGTGGTGCAAAATGCCAGAATGGATCAATCCACCCATCAAAGGCTCGTCGCGGATTGCGGTTTCAGCCTCTTCGCAGATGCGGTGCCAAACGGGATCGACCTCGGACAGAGTTGGTTTTGCAATCGCCATGACATTTTCCTTTATGCGTGGGTTCAACTCATAGGACAGATAGGTGCACCGCGCCAAGAAAAAACCCGTGATGTGCATAATCACAAACGATGATGTGATCTATTGCGCAACCGGTCCGTGATGACCTGTAGCACTGTCAGGAACAGCGGGTCGCAACACGCGGGCCCAGCTGAGGTGCTGGGGTCTGGGATAGCTGACGTAAGCGTACCAGAACCGAACTGCGGGTGATTACGCCCCAATCGTTTGCGATAACGGTCAGCGACTGACGCACGGTGTATGATCGTATCAGCCAACGCAGCTTGTTTGTGCGGTGGTACATCACACAAAGCACGGGTCACGGCTTCAAGGTCGCTAAGGTAAATGGGGCGCATGGCTATGCCCCGACCTCAATCGTTTGCGCGGGCCCTACCCCATAGCGTTCGGAGACTTGGGCAACTGATACGGTAAACGCATCACCACCCGTTTCAGATAGTCGATCTGTGGCCAGATATGCGTAGCTTGGGCTAGTCAGGATTTCGGTGCGCCGCACGTTTCCTAATTGAATGATCTCAAGCAGATAGGTTTCGCTGTCTTCGCCTAATGGCACGTCAAGACCCGACCAATCATCACCATCAATGCGGGTTTGCCTGATCCAATCGATTTGTAGATCATCCGCACCAACCGCCCTCAGGTGGGTCACCGGATAAGGTCGCAAACCATTGCCAGCAAAGGCATGCGTCGCATAACGATAGATAGTGTGTGACATCAGTTGCGATGCAGGCCCAAAGCGGAAATGCCGTGTTGTCCCGCGCGACGCAGCTGCAAGATCAAGCTGCTGAAGGCTGCCATCAAGTAACACGATCTTAGATCCCACTGGCCATGTGTCAGGCATTAAGCCACAACTGCCAGCCTGCCCACGCAGCAGTTTGCCCAATCGGAATTGGCCATCACCCAAGGGTGTCACGTCACCAGCTTGGATGATTTCCCACAGATCGGTGCTACCGTCTCCAATCGCAAACGTATTCGCCCCAGCCAAGATCGCGTCCTCGTCCATGCTGAAAATCTCGCCTTTGATGAACGAGACCGCGAACTCTTGCCTGTCCCAGATAGCAACGGGACCGTTTGCAAGCGCTGTAGTGCTTAGCCCAATTTGGGCGGCGCTGTTCAGAGTTGCGGCCAACGCATAATTGCTATCCTGCGCAGCTGTATAAAGCGCCACAGTTCCCGGCCAAGGCTTAGCCAACGGTGCGAGGTATGGCGCATGCACAACCTCGTCCCCTGTCAGCAACGGCAGGTCGAGGAACAGCATCTCAACAGGGATTGGCGCTGTTTGCGTCGGCAAAGACACCGCGCGCTCAGCTATTTGATGTTGCAGATAGGTTTCGGGTTCAACACGGGTCGCCTCGGCAAGACGCAAACCGATGTCGTCGATCCGGTAGCGGCCCGTAGTTTGCGCAAGATCCAATGCGACAACATCACCAGCACCCAGTTCCGACTGTGACGGCGGCAAAGCAAAGCTGGCCGTATCTTGTGATATGCGGGCCTCGGTTATCCAACGCGATGTCGTGCGCGTCGCTTCGGTTTGGGTCAAAACAACGGGAAACGAGCTGCGCGCAACACCGATCGTCTGGCCTGTTGGATGTATAGCCTCGGCGACGCCTGTCTCATAGCTTGCATCGGCATCGATATATTCTAACTGCATACGCCCAATGCTTTCGGCGTTTGGTGCGCGGGTCAGTGTGATCGCGCTGTCCTGATCTGGGTCTTGGGCAAGGTCAGCGGCGGTGATCGCGGCATCGGGGGCTGCGCCGCGGTTTGAAAAGACCAATGTCCCATCCCGTTCGGCCACGTCGATTCCGTAGGTCAGAAACAATGGCTGCAAAGCTGCACGCGCACTTGCGATGTCTGAAACACTGTAGCCACGTAAAAGGCCGTAAAGTTCGGTAACGTCATAGGTGCTGACGCCAGACCGATTACAAATCTCGGCGACGACGCCTGCCAGTGTCCGGTTGCTAGAACGCCCGTTTAACCAATGACCACGGGAATAGTTATCACCGTCCGACCATAGTTCGTCATTACCCGGAAAATGCGGAAAGGGCCGTGTGTCCCATGCCCAGACATGCGCCCGCTCCATATCCACCATATCGCCAGTGTAGACGTCAGAGCGCGGATTATTCGCGGTCTTTGCGTAAAAGCTGTAGGTCGCGCGCAAATACTGCATCTGCATAAAGTCGTCACGCATCCCATTGGAATAATGTGGCAATTTGGATTCAGAAGATTTTGGATCAAGAAACTTATTGGGTTGATTGGTCCCTTTATCAATCGCAGCGCAGCCAAGTTCAGTGAACCAAATCGGCTTGGATTGCGGGACCCATGGCGTTGCCGCCGCTGCACGTACACCATCCACACGGTTGTGGTGTACGTTGCCCCACCAGCCGCTCAGGTCTTTGTAACGCCAGACCCAAGGCTCGTCTTCGCCGTCTGTGATCTCGGTCCGTATTTGCGCGTCTCGGGCTGTGTCAGAATGGTAGTACCAGTCAAACCCCTCGCCGCCAGCGACATTCCCCTCAAGGTAATCAAGGTTATAGATTGATCCGTAGGACACATCCGCATGATCATTGGCATCGCGCCAATCTGACAGCGGCATGTAGTTATCGATGCCAATGAAATCGATGTTTGCATCCGCCCAAAGCGGGTCAAGGTGGAACAATTTGTCTGCCGTGCCAGATGGCTGATAGCCATGATATTCTGACCAATCCGCCGCATAGCTAATCTTGGTATCAGGGCCCAGAATACCCCGCACTTCGCCCGCCAATTGGATCAGCGCGTCAACAGCAGGAAAGCTGCCGTTCGCGCCACGGATTTGTGTGAGGCCGCGCATTTCAGACCCGATACAGAACGCTGAAACGCCACCCGCCGCAGCGCACAGATACGCATAATGCAAGATAAACCGACGGTAGCGCCATTCGTCTGGACCACTGTATTCGACAACACCATCAACGGTGGTGAAATCCTCCACGGACGCAGTTCCCATGAACGCTGCAACTTCAGCCTCGGCTGTCGCTGTCCCATCGGGCGTGCCTTCAATCTCGGGGGCAAGCGATGTCGTGATACGTCCGCGCCAAGGCAAAGCAGCCTGATCGTCGCTGCCAGACCACGGATCTATCAGGCCATTGTCAGCCAGCTGCTCCATTAAGATAAATGGATAAAAAACAGCATCTTGTCCCTTTAACCTCAGGCTTTGAATGGCTTCGACGACGCTAATGTCTGTGGGGGTTCCGCCATATATCGGGCGTTCGTCTTGCTGCACGATGACCTGCGCGTCAGCCCGCGCAGTGCCGGACACGGTCCACGGCATCGCCTCTGCATCAATCTCTGATTGTTCGACTTTGGGCTGCACATCGCATGATCCGCACCGCAGGTCGTTTCCAAACCAAGACACCACAACAAGCGCTGAACCGCAGTTCGGCAACTCTTCGACCAAAGCTGTTGATGCGGTGTCAAAATCCGTCAGGCCAGAGGCCGAGTTTACATTGATCGCCTCAAGCTCGCCAAAGCCATAGGACAGATAGGCTGGGGTTGTAGCCAACGCATATTCACCCGTTCCAGGGATCAAAGCGACTGCGCGGACTTGGCGGGCGATATCTGCCTCAATCATTGGTGCGTCTTTTGCCGATGGGCGCATGACTTCAAACGTGAACTGTGGCACGCGGTTGCCAAACTGACCAAGGGCCAGATCCTCAAGCACCACATAGGCAATGCCATGATATGCGGGCGTCTTATCCTCGCCCTGCGTCGCTGAAATCTTGGGATCGGCCGCCTGATCATCGGTGCCAAGATAGACCCGCATGTTTAGGTCGGCGGGTGATATTTCGTCGCCATCCGCCCGGACACGGCCAATGCGGGTGATTTCCCCCTCACACAGCGCAATCGCAAGGCTGATCGCATAGCTAAATTCAGTGATCATCGGGGTTGGCCCAGCCCCTTTGCCGCCGCCCGTTGTTGTTTCCGTTTCTTGGAACTGCGTTGCCCAAATCACCTGCCCTGCAACACGCATCCGGCCATAGATGTGCTGCACGGTGGCACCTTCGCTGGCACCCGTCAGGCGAAACCTGTCGACGCGCCCGGTTTCAACGGCTTCGCTGCCGGATCCAAGGATACGTTGGTCGATAACCCGCCCCAACGTTGCACCAGCCGCACGACCAATAACGGCAGTCGAAAGGCCCAGAACAGAGCCACCCATAGTAGAACCCAGCGCCATACCTGCCGCAGAAAGAACGATTGTGGCCATGTCTTAACCCTCCTGAAATGCAAAACGCGCGGCGATCTTGTTGTGCCATGGTGCCGAAAGCGGACTCTCGGTGACGCCATGACCTGTGTAGGCGTGAATAAACGTGGGCGACGGCCCGACGCGGCCAACGATCCCCAGATGCTTTGCAACAGCACATGTGCGCATACGAAAAAGCAGAACCTGACCTGCCGCAATCGGCTGCGTGCTGACGTCTGTAAGATGCCGCAAAGCCGCGCGCATCAGAACCTCGTCGCCTTGCGGTTCAGACCAGTCAGGCGTGTATGGCGGCACGGTTTCCGGCTCGGTCATATAGGTTTCGCGCCACAACCCGCGGATCAGCCCAAGGCAATCACACCCGCCACCTTTGACCGATGCTTGGTGCAGATATGGCGTCCCGATCCAGTCGCGCGCACGTGCAACGATGACATCACTCATGTCAGGCTACCGCCCGAATTTGCGTCACTGGAACGTGGAACAGACATCAACCAATCTTCGCCCGGGATATGAGGAAAGCCCTGAAAGGCGTTGATATTATTGAACTTAGATTGACACGTATCTGATAATTTATCGCAGCCTGCGCTGATCTGAATGGTGTCACCAACGCTGATTAGCAGGCGCAATGGTGCCCACAATGTGATCTCGCGTTGACTGGCAACGACCTGATCGTGCTTGATCGCGCCCTTTAGACCAGCGGCAGAGCCAGTCAGTACTTCGAGAGAACCATTCACGAACCACCCGTCATCATAGTCGCCAGCAGCAAGGTCAAAGAACTGCCCATCTGTTTCGCGGTCCAGCACCGCCTGCGTTGAAAAATCCCCAAGGCTAAGTGCCACACCGCATTTCCCATCCCCCAAAACAGCCGAGCATGTCTTAAGATACGACCGTCCCTGCGGTTGGTTCAGCAAATCTGTCAGGCCACGCAGATCAGCCTGAAACGCGCCACCTGTGCGGGTGATTTCGCCGATTTTTCCACGAAACAGCACTTTGCGGGCATCGGTCTGGTCCCACTGAACCATCCAGACCGTCACATCGGCATCATCATATCGGCCTGCGGCAATGTCATCTTCGGTGATCGCGGCATCGGTTAGAATACCCACCGCCTCGGTGTTATTGACCGACAGGCCAGATGTGCTGGCTAATGCTTTCGCGCTCATACCGCTGTGGGCCACGAAAGTGATACCATCAAAGGTCAGCGGCATATCGTGGTCGGTGAATCCAAAGCTAAGGCCGTCGCTACGCACGATTGCCCAACACCGGCAGACATGGGTCAGGCCTGTTTTCAAATGTTCAGTTAGTAAGGTCATATCCGCACCTCGATCACAGGTACGTTCGGCACGTCGCCTGCGCGAAAGCTGGCGACAGATGTCTGGATGCGGTCGGTGTCAAACCGTGCTGGAACGTCAAATTCGAACCCTGCGCGTATTTCGGCACCTCTGGGCGGGGCCGATCGAAACACGATCTGTCCATTTGCAAAATCAACGTCGAAGTCCACGCTTTCTTGCAGCGTGTCACCGCCGACAGCCACAAGGACCGTGCCCGCAACAGGCTTGGTTATAGGCCGCTGGTAACACGTTGGCCCTGATGGATAATCCTTGGTCAAAGCAAAGCTGGTTGTCATCTCGTCCCCTGCGCCAATCAGTTGATCAAGCGCGGACGGCGTCGCAGATGATAGGCAAGATTTATAGTCAGACCAATCCTTCCAGCGGAACCCAAATAACTGGCCTTGGCGGGCCTCAAAGAATGCGACCAATGTGGCCACGTCGTCTAATGAACGCAGGCCAAGCCCCGCATCATAGCGCCTACGCGAATGCGCCCAAGGGCTGTTACGCTCTTCAAAGCCGTTCACGAGACTGACAATCTCGGTCCGCCGCTCTGGGCCGCCGATTGCCCCAAACGACAACGACGCTGGGAAACGAATTTCATGGAATGACATATCTGCTTCTCCTAGCGATTACGGTTGCCGTGGCCGAGCGCGCGCGCCATACGCGCCGCGATCTGCCCTTGGGACCGCTCAAAGCTCTGCACATCGGCGGTTTGGATATTCATCGTGACGTTCACTTGCCCGCCGCCCTGCGCTTTGACGCCTAGCCGACCATCAGATCCGCGCGACAATGGCATAATCGCCTCTGGCCCCGCTTCGCCCATCAGGCCCGTGCCGCCGCGCATCGGGAATGTTGTAGGGCCAGACAAAACACCGCCCTTTGCAAAGGGCATGACCCGTCCTTGTGAAAATGCGCCACCGTCAGCAAAGGGCTGCAAGCCGCCAACCAATGCATTCACGCCACCAGCCAACAGACCACCTAGGTGGTCTGTCACTGGTTTGGCGGCATTGTTGTAGACAGTATTCGACATCGCGGTCGCAACAGCCCCAAGCGCGTCAGACAGGTTCATCCCATCAAAGATCAGCCCGTCGAATGCCTTGCGTAGGCCACCAGAAAAGCCTCGTTCAAGATTGCCAAGATCGCGCGTCGTATCCGCAAGACTGCCCTGCATATCACGTAACTGGCCATCAAAGGCAGTGGCGACGGCTGCAGTATCGCCCAATGTGCGTTCAAGTGCGGCAACATCGCTATCCAGCGCGCTAAGATCATCAATCTCTTTCATCTTGGTCATCCTTATTCTGATCTGGAAAGGCATCTTGAAGCGCATTCAGCGCCGCGCGTCCCATTGGGGTTTCACCAGCCTGCAGGCCAAGCATCAGATGCAGCTCTGCAGGTGTCAGCGCCCAAAACGTTGCGGGTGGCAGGCGCAAAACGCACAGTCCTGCCCGCATCAACGCAGGCCAATCGAGCTTGCTCATACCGGCGGCGTAAAGGCCCGCGCCAATAGCGACGCGGCGACCTTGGCGGCCCCAATCAACCCACCCTCAAAGTCGGCTGTCAGCAGATCTGTCGTACTGCCCGTCCAGCCACCACCGCGCAGTCCTGCAACAAGCAGCGCCATGACATCGCGGCTGGAATAGGCGCCACCTTCAAAACGCTGCACCAATGCAATTAACGTATCGGCACCCAGTGACGTCTCAAGCTCGGCCAAGGCACCCAAGGTCAGTTTGCATACGTGGGATTTCCCGTTGATCACCAGCGCGACCTCACCTGCATATGGGTTCACCATCAGCTAAGCGCCGTAAATGTCAGCGCACCTGCCGATGCGAGGCTAAGTTCATATGTCGCCTCGCCATTATGCGATCCTGCGTATTCAACAGACGTGATCTGAAACGCACCTTCGACGATGCCAAAGTTTGGGATAATCACCTGAAACTCAGGCGTTTCGCCGTCAAAGAAGATTTGGCGCGCGCGTTCATCCGTTGCGTCGTCTTTGAAAACGCCCGACCCTGAAATGCCCGCCGTTTTCACACCAGCACCAGCTAGCAATTCGCGCCAACCCCCAGTACTTTCAAGACTGGTGACATCAACAGTTTCAGCATTAAAGCTGATCCGCGTGGCACGCAGGCCCGCAACTGTTTCAAACGAACCGTCACCGGTCATGTCCATCTTGATCAAAAGGTCTTTGCCGTTCTGAGCAGCCATATCTGCGGCCTCCTATTGTGTTGATTGGGGGGTGCCGTCACAAACGCGGGCACGAAAAATAAGGGTGATGCGGCGGGTGTCGCCGCTGCCGACACGTGCGGCCGATGCTTTGAGAAAATTCAACGCAACAAGGCTGCCACGACTAAGCGTGAGGTTCGCATCAACAAGCGCGTCTGACACGGCAGCTGCGGCTTGCTTCGCCACGCTAAACCCTGCGGCTTGGGTGACGATCAGGATCGACAGCTCGTGCGATGCTCCTGCTCCGCTTGCGTCTGATCGGTCGCGCACAGTTTCGGGACCCAAGGCCACATAAAGCGGCGGAATTTGCCCTGCTGGCATCGCATCAAAGATCGCATCGCCAACCAATTCCGTCAGGACCAGATCACCGACAAGCTGTTGATAGACCGCAGTTTGCAGGGCCGCAGATAGCGCATATGTCATGACGCCACCTGCTCTTTCGCCATGCAGGTCAGATAGCGTGCGTCGCCATCGTATTCAGTCACGGCCTCAATCAAGAACAAACGTATTCCAATCCGCATGCGTTGCCCCGGCTTTGGCCTGCGCGGAGAGCTTGTCGCGGCCGCACGCACCGTGATCCGGTACATCGCCCGCGAGACCGGCAAACCAAAACTGGTTGTTTCGCGGGCCGACGCTGGTTTCAGTGCGGCCCAAAGAATGCCAAGAATGGACCAAGACGTCACAAATCCGCCTGCGTTGTCTGAAACCTGTAGTGGCTCTTCGAGGGTCAAACTGCGGTTTAAATGCGGGTTCTTCATTGGCCAAACCCACCCATAAGACGCACATTGCGGTAGGGTGAAATCAACCGTTCGACCGCCATCGGCAATTTTGAGGCACCGCCTGTCACGTCATAGCGAAATTCATAGAAATGCGCCGCGAGGATAAACACCGCTTGGGTCAAATCCGCAGGTAGGTCAGACCAAACTTCTGCAAGCCCTGCGAGCATTTGAACCTTGATTGATCCCGCGTCAGGAACGTCTGGCAAACACGCGCTTACAGCCACAATCTTTGGGCGGTGAGTATCTTGTTCAACATACCAAGATGACTGCGGCCATTGTGTCTCGTCTCCTTGCTGATCAATCAGCGTGACTGCAGTGACAGTGGTCACAGGGGCAAGCGGCAAAGGCTGACGGTACGCATCGCGCCATCCCGTCACTGTCCAACCAAAACTTCTTTGGATCAGTGTCTTGCCGGTCTGCGCCTCAATCGCCGCGAGCGCCGAACGCAACGACATCTCCAAGACGCTGTTTTGCAGTCCTTCGTCAGCAAACCCGCTGTCTAGACGCAAATGGTCTTGGAAAGCTGCGATCGGTAATGCCGACAATGGTATTGGCGTATCTTCAACTAAAATCATGGAAAATCTCCGAACATGTCGGCCTTTGAAGGATGAATTGAACCGGGCGCACGCCTTACGCCGCTCGGACGGAAGGGAAATGCTAGTCAGCGCAAAGCTAAGCCACGCGCCCGGACACGTGTCGCCAGGTGAAGGACGACACGTGGATCGCGGTGCCAGCGTTAGCTGGTCGCGAACTTCAGCAACTTGATCGCAGCAAAGTCACTGACGGCACCGCCAACGCGCTTGGTTGCATAGAACAATACATGTGGCTTGGCCGAGAACGGATCGCGCAACACGCGTAGATCCGGACGCTCAGCGACGGTATAACCCGCGCCGAAATCACCAAACGCGATGGCAAAGCTGTTGTCGGCCACGTCTGGCATGTCCTCAGCAACAAGCACCGGATATCCCAGCAGACGTGCTGGCTCGCCTGCTGAAAGGCCATCAGACCACAAGAACCGGCCGTCGTTGTCTTTGAGTTTGCGGATCGTGCCTGCTGTCTTGGAATTCATCACAAACGTACCATTGGCACGGTATGTCGCGCCTACGGCGTAGACCAAATCGATGATCGCATCACCGCCTTCGATCCCGCCTGCAACACCTGTGGCTACGTAGCCAAGATTGCCCCAGCTCCAACTGTCGTTGTCCGCAGTGCCGTAGCTTAGAAAGCCCATCGGCTTTTCGACACCATCACCGTTAATGAACGCACCAGCCTCAGAGCGGGCGAATTTATCGGCGATCCGACCAGCAAGCCAACCCTCAATGTCAAACGCGCTATCATCCAAAAGGCGTTGCGAGGCTTTGGGCAGCGCCGACAATTCGTGCAATGGGATCGTAATCCGGTCGATGCTAGATGTATCAGTTTCGGCTAGTGTGCCGTTTTCACTGACCCAGCCCGCGCCCATTTCTGTATGGTCAAACAGCACATCAAACGACGTTGCATCAACACTGACCACCGACGCGATAGCCCGCAAGGATGCAGTAGACGAAAGCGAGCCCTTAATCTGCTCGGCCGTCTGCGGATCAACCAAATAACCACCGTCAGCCGCGACGGCTGTGCTCATGGCTTTGCCATCCAACTCAAGTCCGCGCAGTCCATCATCATCGCCAGAGCGCACATATGCGGCAAAGGCCTTTTGGTGCGGCGCGTCCATCTCGGCTGTGTTTGCCAATGTTGGGCGTGCGGCCATCAACGTCTTTCGATCAAGCTTGTTCATTCTGTCATCCTGTTTTTGGAGTTTGGCAGTCACGCCGTTTGAGAAGTTCTTGAAATCAGTTACAAAACCGCCCATCGCGGCCCGCAACTCTTCAGCCGGAGACAAAGCTTCTCCGGCCCGAGAATTGGTCTCGGGTTTTGTCATTATGTTTTCCTTTTTCGGATTGACCTGATCGGTCGTGGTCTCCCCGCCGCTGTTAAGGCGTGGGGATATTCAGGCGCGCTGACTCAAATACAGCTGCCAAGTCGCGGATATGGTGGGCCATTGGGTCTTCGCCTTTGGCACCAACACGCGCATCGGGAAGCATCGGAAACGTCACCAACGACACCTCCCAAAGTTCAACTTCGTCAAGGTGGCGCTGTCCGTCAGCACCCTTGTGTGCACGCACGGTGCGGTACCCAATCGACAGCCCGTCAATTGCACCTGCCTCGATCAGTGCGGCAGCTTCGCGACCTTTGACAACGTCCGTCAGAATACGGCCTTTAACCCAAAGACCTTTTTCGTCCTCGCGTACCTCATCCCAAACCCCGATCGGTTGGGCCGGATCATGCTGCCACAGCATCTTGATCGAACGTTTCTGCGCAGATACTTTGCCAAGCGAGGTTTGATAAGCACCCGCCTGCACAATATCACCGCCCTGATCCGTCGCCCCAAACAACGACGCATAGCCAGAGATAATCGTCCCATCCAAGACGGTAACGTCACCACCCAACCTGCAATACTTATGTTCTAGATCAATCACTTGCGAACCTCTCTTAAATGCCACGAATGGCTAAAACAACTTCTGTGGCAAGCAATGCAAACGCTCCACAGGCAACCAACACCACCTGCCACTCAAGCCGTGCGAGCAGGAATTCGATCCGCTCTTGCCGCACATCAAGCTGCACGTACCAATCGTCTGGATCTGATGGCGCCTGAGGAGATCGCACCTTGCCGCCAATTTCGTAAATTTTACCCAACATCGCCC
Source organism: Paracoccaceae bacterium (assembly GCA_034111185.1). Lineage (GTDB taxonomy): Bacteria > Pseudomonadota > Alphaproteobacteria > Rhodobacterales > Rhodobacteraceae > Yoonia. The sequence continues at coordinate 16,603 of JAWUXS010000048.1, forward strand.
ACCTCTTTTGCTGGTAAGCCAAGCAGATTGCGCTTTTCTGCATCAGTAAGGAAACTCGCGTCGCTCACACGTCGCCAATGGCTGTCCCGCTCGCCTGACAATGCTGAAACTTGGTCCAGATCGGGCCGCACATCGATCCGCTCACCCGTGAAGTCAGATAGCCAGTCTGCTATTGTGCTGGTCACACGGGTCGCCAAAGGTAGCACCGTTAGTCGATAGAATGCGCGGTTCGCTTCTTGGTAGTTCGCATATGTCGCGTCACCTGGAATGCCCAACAGCATCGGTGGCACCCCAAACGCAACTGAGATTTCACGCGCCGCTGCTTCCTTGGTTTTCTGGAACTCCATGTCCGAAGGCGAGAACCCCATCGGTTTCCAATCAAGCCCCCCTTCGAGCAACATCGGCCTGCCCGCATTGCGCGCACCCTGATGCTGGTTTTCCATTTCGCTGACCAAGCGGTCGTATTGATCTTGGCTAAGCTGGGCTTGCCCCTCTGCTCCGCGATATACAATCGCACCAGATGGCCGTGCCGCGTTATCCAACAATGCTTTTGACCAACGCGATGCCGCGTTATGGACATCGATTGCATTCGCCGCAGCCTGCATCACCGAAAACCCATAGTGATCGTCTTGCGGGTGGAAACTTTTGATGTGGCAAATCGGGTTGACGTCATCTGTCACATTGAACCGGATTTTCCGACCATTCACCGCGTATTCGTACCCTGTCGGCCACCCATTCGCGCCAGGGATCAATGACATGCGGTCAGACCGCAGAACATGCAGCTCTGCTGGTGTGCCGTCCAATGTGACGCCCTCAAGATACCCATTACCTGTCAACAAAAGCTGCCCATACAACGCCTCAAGCAACTCAGCGCGGCCTTGCCCTGCATTCGGACGCGCCAACAACGCCTGCACCGGATGCGTGTCATAGCGCCGCTCGGTATCTTGAACGAGAAGTGGCAAAGCAGCCGCCGCCTCTGAGATGATCTTGACCGCACGAAAGCCAATTGGATTACCCGCAAATCCAACCCGCGTTAGCGATGCCACATCTCGCGGGCTCCATGCGACGCGGCCATTCCCCTGCATCGCGATAACCGGACCCGCAGCCGAGGCTTTTACCTCAACACCGTCAGCGGCTTTGTCAGCCTTCCGGTTTAGAAAATCAAACATGCAAGTCTCCTTGTTCAGTCTGCGTCATGCAGCGGGCTTGTTCAGCGTGTTGATGAAGTTATCGGCGATAGGTCTTACAAAGCTGACACAACGGCGTCCGTTGCCCCGCGCAACACCCCTGCTAAAGGCCACGCACCTGTGGGCTGCGCCATTTCAACGACGGCGTGATGATCAGCTCGTGCAGCGCCCAAACAAGCGCATCAACGCGGTCAGGCGATCCTTTGCCAAGATAGCATGCCGTTGTCATTGCGCACATCTCGTCCTCAAGATCGCCAAGACCGCGCAAGTGCTGGACCCGCCCCTGCTCATACAGTGCCGCCGCAGGCTCTGCCCTGAGCGCCTTACCCTGCTTTGCATGTAGCCCCGTGTAAGGAATAAGTGGTGCGACCTGCCTGATCGTCGCCTCAACCATCGCGCCGCCTTGGTTCACCTCGGCCACCAAGCGATCACAGCCGTGACGGTGATACGCATCCACTGCCGCCCGCGCCCATTGTATCGGGGTCGCCCCCTGAATGGTTGCATCCTCAAGAACGCAAGCGGTCCATTCATCCATTGGGCCATCGGTTTTGGCCCCAACAACCATGATCCCGCAGGCGTCCGACCCTGCATGATGCGACGCTGCTGGGTCTACGGCGACAACCTTGCGGTCATCTCGGGCAGTTCGCCCACTTGCGCCTCAATCAACATATGCGCGGTCCACAGCGCGCCCTGCACGTCAGTCAACATCATCCCATCAAGCTCTTGCCGCCCAAGCCGCGTGCCGCCGTATTTGCTTTCGACTTCTTTGAGAAAGCTAGGTGCTAGGTTTGCACGATTGGCCGATGTCGGCGCATGTGTCGTCACCGTGCTGTCGCGTTCCAGCATATCGCGCAACACCGATGCATTGCGCGGCGTCGTCGTTACAACAGCCCGCGGATCGTCCCCAAGCCGCAATGCAAACTGCAGCATATCCCACGCCGCTTCGCCGTTTTTCCATTTGGCAACTTCGTCTGCCCAAAGTGCGTCAAACTGCGGCCCGCGCAGACTGTCAGGATCATGGGCAGAATAGACCTGCGCCACAGCCCCATTGGGCCAAGTCAGTGTGCGCCTTGATGAAGTCCAATCTGGCCGATGCGCATCCGGTGATGTCGCCAATATACCGCTGTCGCCAAACACCATCACATCGCGCGCCTGATCGAATGTTTCGCCAACAATCGCAATCCGCGTGGCCTTGCCCGCAGCACTTGGCGTCGGACCTTCGGCCTGTGCGCGGACCCATTCGGCCCCTGCACGGGTCTTGCCTGCGCCGCGCCCCCCCAAGATCACCCAAGTCCGCCAATCTCCATCAGGCGGCAACTGGTGCGGCATGGCCCAGAACTCAAACAAGTAGAAAAGCGCCTCTGCTTCAGTCTGGGTCAGGCTTTCCAGAAATGCTGCTCTTTTCGACGGAGTCTCGCAAGCGATCCAGTTTGCACCCAATTTCAAATCGGATCTCATCAAGGTCGATAATGGCTTGGGCGACGTTACCGGTTTGTTGCTGATCAAGATATGCATCCTCCGCCTTCAGAACGAGCAGATGCGCGGTCTGAAGGTCACTGATTTTTTTGAGATTTTCCTTAGTGGTCGCAAGCGTCGCATCGCCCTGCTGCTCGATATGAAATTTCAGATCGGTCCGCATTTGAACGTAAAGATCTTTGATCTCTACGACCCGTTCTGCAGCAGCCTTGGCCAGTGCGACGCCGTCATCGAATTGTGCTGTCATGCTGTGTTTTGCCTGTAGGGACATCCGTACGGATGAGCCATCACATGGCGGCCATTTGGGAACCACCCAAAGCCAATGTGAACTGTCTAGCATTTAGCAAGCTAGCGCAGAATAATCCAAAAGTCAAAAAAACGGGCACCCAAGGGCGCCCGCTTTGATTATAATTTCTTAACGTTTTTAGTAGATTAGCGCTCTTTACTGAGACGCTTCAATCGCACGCCACGCCGCGACGTTGCGGTTGTGATCATCAAGGTTCGTAGCGAACGCGTGGCCACCAGTACCATCAGCAACAAAGAAAATGAACTCGGTCGTGTCAGGGTTCAAAGCCGCCTCAATGCTTGCCCGTCCTGGGTTCGCGATTGGCGTTGGTGGCAGGCCTTGGATGACGTACGTGTTCCACGGCGTTTCGCGACGCAGCTCGCTTTGGCGCAAACCACGCCCCAAGATGCCTTGGCCCTCAGTAATACCGTAGATCACCGTCGGGTCAGTCTGCAGACGCATGCCACGGTTCAGGCGGTTGATAAATACGCTGGACACTTGGCGACGCTCTGCTGCAACGCCAGTCTCTTTTTCAACGATACTGGCAAGGATCAGCGCCTCTTCGATGCTGTTCAGCGGCAGGTTATCGGCGCGCTGCGCCCACGCATTTTCAAGAATACGAATTTGCGACGCGGCCATACTGTCTACGATAGACGCAACAGTCGCCCCCGGTGCAAATTCATAGCTGTCAGGCGCAAGCGACCCCTCTGCTGGGATCTCTTCAATATCACCCTCAAGCAGATCAAGGCCATTCAACGCTTGGATGATCTGCCAGCTTGTCACGCCTTCAGCCACGGCAACGCGGTACCGCGTGTCAGCCTCTTCGCGCACAGCAAGATACTCTGCCGGTGTCTCGTCCTCAGCAGGATTAAACTCTGCCTGCTCAACATAACGATTACTTGCAGGGTCAAGCTGACGCACCTGAATGGTCGTGCGTGTCACGCCAACGCGGTAAACAACCTCAGTCCCGCAAGTGCTTTGACCGCCGCGCGTGATCTGATCAACAATGCCTTCCATCGATGCCCGTTCTGGCACCAGAAAGCTTCCAGCTTTCAAAAGGTTGGCTTTTTCAGAATAATCAGCACCCAAACGGAACAACGCAGGCGACCCGATAGCACCCTGCGCTTCAAGGTCGAGACTGACCGCGCGCATGTTTGATCCGCTTTCAACGCGCAAACAGATCGCTTGCTCAAGCGGTCCCTCAGCACTGTAGTTCTTTGTGCCAAGGGCAACGACGCCAGCAATCAAAAACAATGCCACAATTAAAAACGTCAGCGCGTTAGCCGCGATATGTCGCCACATTAGTCAACTTTCCCAAAGATCACGCTGGCGTTTGTACCGCCAAAGCCGAATGAATTAGAAAGGGCCACGTCAATCTTGCGCGGACGTTTCGCGTTCGGCGCAAGATCCACTTTAGATTCGATTGCCGGATTATCGAGGTTGATCGTTGGCGGTGCGACTTGGTCGCGAATAGCCAAGATCGAAAAGATCGCCTCGATTGCGCCAGCAGCACCCAAAAGATGACCCGTCGCCGATTTTGTCGAAGACATCGTAACTTTGTCAGCCGCGTCGCCCATCATCCGCTCAACCGCGCCAAGCTCAATTGTGTCGGCCATCGTCGATGTGCCGTGCGCGTTGATGTAATCCACGTCAGCAGGCTCAAGCCCCGCATCAGCAAGTGCGGCGCGCATTGAACGCTCTCCGCCCTCACCGTCCTCGGACGGTGCTGTGATGTGATGGGCGTCACCTGACATGCCGTATCCGCGCACTTCTGCGTAGATCTTTGCGCCACGTGCAACTGCGTGCTCATACTCTTCGAGAACAACAATACCCGCGCCCTCGCCCATGACGAAACCATCTCGGTCTTTGTCATATGGACGACTGGCTTTCTTTGGGTCATCAGCGCCTTTGGTAGAAAGCGCCTTACATGCGTTAAAGCCCGCGATGCCGATCTCACAAATCGCCGCCTCAGCGCCGCCTGCAACCATCACGTCAGCCGCACCGTATTTGATCAGACGTGCCGCGTCGCCGATGGCGTGGGCACCGGTCGAACAAGCCGTCACGACCGAATGGTTCGGGCCCTTAAAGCCATAACGAATGCTAACCTGACCAGAAATCAAGTTGATCAACGCACCTGGAATAAAGAATGGGGATACGCGACGCGGGCCCTTTTCTTTGATCATCACAGCTGTCTCGGCAATCGACTTAAGACCACCAATACCTGACCCGATCATCACACCAGTGCGGAATTTCTCTTCGTCTGTCTCTGGCTTCCAACCTGAATCCTCAACAGCTTGCTGGGCCGCCGCGATACCGAAAAGGATGAAATCATCAACTTTCCGTACATCTTTTGGGGCCATGTAAGTATCAGCATTGAATGTCCCATCGGTGCCGTCACCGCGTGGAACTTCGCAGGCGTATGTCGTCGCCAAAGCAGAGGCATCAAAGCTTGTGATTGGGCCCGCGCCGGACTGCCCATCTAGGATACGCTCCCAGCTATTTTCAACCCCATCCGCCAACGGAGTTACTAGTCCTAGTCCTGTTACAACGACTCGACGCATGATCTGCCCTCATTCAACTCAATGTTTCTTGCACATCACATACCCTAATGGCCGCAACTTGGGCAATAGCAGCAGCGCCCACACCTTGGCTAAGATGCCCCGATCTGCAAATAAGTGATGGTGCTAGGAGAAATGTTGGCGACAAAGGTGCATATGTCCGCCCATCGCGGCCCCTAATGCGGGCAAAAACCTGCCATGGCACACATGAAGCACGCCAGACAAAGCACGCAAGCCCACCAAACAAAAACGGCGCCTGCAATGCAGACGCCGCTTTCAAATAACTAGAAGTTCTTACTGCGCAGCAGAGATGAACTTAACGGCGTCGCCGAATGACTGAATAGTTTCAGCAGCATCATCAGGGATCTCAATGCCGAACTCTTCTTCAAAAGCCATAACAAGCTCAACAGTGTCGAGGCTGTCAGCGCCCAAATCATCGATAAAGGATGCACCTTCAACAACTTTGTCTTCTTCAACACCAAGATGCTCAACAACAATCTTGCGTACGCGGTCTGCGACGTCGCTCATGGCTATATCCTTACGTTCTTTGTGGGCTTTCGCCCGGTTTTGAAGCCGCCGAGTGTAGCGGATCGTCTAATTCTGGGTGGCCTATAACAGAGAACTGTCGCCACGCAAACGTTTTCGACACGCAACAGGTTGCGCGCCAACTTATACCTAGAACATGGCCATGCCGCCGTTCACATGCAAGGTCGTCCCTGTAATATATGCAGCTTCTGCACTGGCAAGATACAAGACAGCCGCTCCGATCTCGGCTGGATCACCCATCCGACCTGCAGGCACCTGCCCCAGAATTCCGGTTTTTTGGTCGTCTGTCAGCTTTTCTGTCATCGGTGTTGTGATGAAACCGGGTGCCACACAATTCACAGTGATTCCACGGCTCGCGACCTCATATGCGATGGATTTGGACATACCAACCATGCCCGCCTTCGACGCCGCATAGTTTGCCTGACCGGGATTTCCCGTTGCACCAACAACCGAGGAGATGTTGATAATACGGCCCCAGCGCGCCTTCATCATTGGGCGCATCACGCCGCGGCAAAGACGCATCGTCGAGGTCAAATTCACCTCAAGAACTTGCGCCCATTCATCGTCCGACATCCGCATGAATAGGTTATCTTTGGTGATGCCAGCGTTGTTCACCAAAATATCCAGCGATCCCATCGCCTCAATCGCTTGCTTTGGCAGGTTTGTAACCGCCTCAGCGTCGCTTAGATTGCATGGCAAAACGTGTACGCGGTCGCCTAGCTCTGCGGCCAGCGCCTCAAGCGGTTCAACCCGTGTGCCTGACAACGCGACGGTCGCACCAGCCTGATGCAGCGCATGTGCAATTGCCCCACCTATGCCACCAGACGCGCCAGTCACCAGCGCAGATTTTCCTGTAAGATCAAACATATCTGTTCCTTTATTTAAGCGTTGAACGCTTCGGCCACAGCCACAACATCATCAGGCGTGCCAATTGCTTTGGTCGCCATTTCTTTGTCAATCCGGCGGATCATGCCAGACAATGCTTTGCCTGCGCCGATCTCCCACGCCTCGGTCACGCCTTGCGACGACATCCAAGATACGCTTTCACGCCAGCGCACCGAACCTGTGACCTGTTCAACCAACAGCGCGCGGATCAGCGTCGGATCTTCAACGGCCTCGGCACGAACATTCGCGACAACCGGAACCGCAGGTGTATTCACAATAACATCAGCCAAAGCCGCAGCCATCGCGTCGGCCGCAGGCCCCATCAGGCTACAGTGGAATGGCGCACTTACTGGTAAAAGCAACGCACGTTTCGCGCCCTTATCCTTAGCAATCAGAACGGCACGCTCAATCGCGGCTTTATGGCCAGATACAACAACTTGACCCGGATCATTGTCATTCGCAGCTTCGCAAACTTCGCCCTGTGCCGCTTCGGCAGCCACAGCCTGTGCCGCCTCAAAGTCCAACCCTAAAAGGGCTGCCATCGCGCCGACGCCAACAGGAACGGCCTCTTGCATGGCCTTGCCGCGCAGACGCAGCAGCCGTGCTGTATCAGCAATGCTGATCGCGCCAGAGGCCGCTAATGCGGAATATTCACCCAATGAATGACCCGCGACATAGTCAGCCGCAGCAATCGTGATGCCCTCGGCCTCGAGGGCTTTCATAGCCGCCAAGGACGTTGCCATCAGCGCGGGCTGTGCATTTTGGGTTAGGGTTAAATCTTTAATGTCCCCCTCCCAGATCAAATGCGACAGCTTTTCACCCAAAGCCTCGTCAACTTCATCAAAGACGGCTCGTGCCGCTGGATAGGCCTCGGCCAAAGCCTTGCCCATACCAATGGCCTGAGCCCCTTGCCCCGGAAATACAAATGCGCGCATTGCTGCTGTCCCTCACTTCTCTTTTTTCTAGCAATAACTTGCCGCAGCGTTACGCACAAGGAATGCAAATGCGCACAACACCCGCGCGGCCACACAAATTGGCCATCTGACCGTTCGCTGCTATCAATAGGTTAACAACTTATTGCAGGGGGCAACGATGCCAACGTCGAATACAGCAAGTCTTTATGGGACCGTCACCAAGAGTTTCCACTGGCTCACAGCCATTCTAATCATCGCTTTGATACCGATGGGCGTGATCGCAAATCAGCTCCCCTACGAGACAAGCGAGCAGCTTGCGCAGAAGGCGCAGTTGTTTTCATTGCATAAAACCCTCGGCGTTGCAGTGTTTTTTGTAGCCCTCGCGCGAATCCTTTGGGCGGTGCGCCAGATCAAGCCCGGCCATCTACATACAGATCGCAAGCTTGAGACATGGGTGGCCGACGTCGTGCATTGGCTACTCTATATATCACTCGTGATTGTGCCGCTGTCTGGATGGATCGAACACGCCGCCACATCAGGTTTCGCGCCTATCTGGTGGCCGTTTGGTCAATCCTTGCCGTTCGTCCCTAAGGATGAATATTTTGCCCATGTCTTTGCTTCGCTGCATTGGATTTTCGGCAAGGTAATGGTGCTGTCGATCCTGCTGCACGTTGCAGGCTCTTTGAAACATCACTTCATTGACCGCGACAGCACCCTGCGCCGGATGTGGTTCGGCGCGTCTGACAGCCCTAAAGTCTCGGCCAAAGCACCATCAGTCGCAGCCCCTATTGGCGCAATCGCCGCACTGATCGCCGCAACTGCCGCCGGCGGTGCTGCAGGATTTTTCGCACCAAGCGAGACTATTGAGGCCGCAAGCCTTGAGGCTGTGCAATCCGATTGGACCGTCAGCGAAGGCCAAATTGGCATCACAGTCCAGCAATTCAGCAGCCCGTTAGAGGGCGAATTTACGGATTGGACCGCAGATGTCAGCTTTGACCCAACACCAGCGGACATAATGGGCAACGTCACGACCACGATATCTATCGGGTCTTTGACCCTAGGCTCTGTGACCGATCAGGCCATGGGCCCTGACTTTTTCGACCAAAGCCAGTTCGCTACAGCCACGTTTACAGCGGACATTATGCCCGACGGCGAAACCTTCATTGCCCAAGGAACGCTGATAATAAAAGGCACCTCGGTACCAGTCACCCTTCCCTTCGCGCTTAATCTGGATGGCAACACCGCAACGATGTCTGGCAACCTTAGCTTGAATCGTATGGACTTTGGCGTCGGTCAAAGCATGGATGACGAGACAAGTCTCGGATTTGGCGTTGATGTCTCAATCAACCTGACCGCGAGCAAAACACCCTAACGAAAGCCAACGAATAAGGGCCGCCCATTTGCGGGGCGGCCCTTATTTACTTAGCTTTATGAGTGCTTATTCAGCAACCATCGCCTCGATTGAGATCATAACGCTGACTTCGTCGCTGACGAACGGCGCAAAGTTTCCAACATTAAAGTCTGAACGCAGCAGTGTTGTGGTGGCATCAAAGCCAGCCCATGCCTTCTTGGCCATCGGGTGCTCACCCATCTGGTTCAGCGTTGCATCAAGAACGACAGACTTTGTCACGTCGTTCATTGTCAGGTCGCCAGTGATCAATGCGGTGTTCTCGCCTGTCACTTCGATGCCTGTGGATTGGAATGTTACCATGTCATCTTCGCCAGCGCCGAAAAAGTCGTCGCTCATGAAGTGACCAAAGCGGGCTTCCCAGCCTGTCATCATTGAACGAACAGGGAAACCAACGGTGACCGAAGAAGAAGCTGGGTCTTCCTTGTCAAACGAGATTGCACCGTCAAAGCCTGAGAACATGCCATATGTCGTAGAATAGCCGAGATGATTGTATTTAAAGACAATCTGGCTGTGGCTTGCATCAAGGACATAGTCTTCTGCGGCAACAGCAGCAGGCAAAGCAAACGCGAGCAACGTGGACGCAAGAGCGATAGATTTCATCATTTTGTATCTCCAACAAACATTTTAACTATGTCGAAGATATCATAGGTCATCCCGCTTTTCTCAACTCTGCATTATCGAACACAAAGTGTTGAAACGAGAACGGACGGCCGAAGCCGTCCACTCATTCAGATTAGCGCGTTGAGCGTTTGCGAGATTAGTTGCTGACTTCATCGCTAGATAGCAGGTCGCGACCAAGACGGTTGCGCAGCGGAAGCAAGCTTTCTTCAGTCCCGCTTGCAATAAGAAGCGTCTGGGCCGTATTGCGATACCGCATGACAAGAGATGTGTCACCCTCACCGCGGGTACGATTAAGGAACACACCACCGATTGAATCAAAGCCATATCGACCAAGTAGCGTAGATCTGCCGCCGCGGTTGCGGACAACTTCGCGAATTTCACCAAGGTTGGTATCAATCTGAAGCTCGGTTGCTGTTCCGCGGCTTGCGTACCAAAGGAACAAGAACCCTACCCCAGCGAAGATAACTGAAACACCAGTCCGAACGATTGAATCGTCAGTCCCTACAGACGCGGTTGGGATGCTGGCAATCAAAGGCGGAATAAGAGAAAGACTGGCTACTGCTGTTACAAGCGCAGCACCAATGATCATACTGATAGCCTGAGCCACGATAATCGCGATGCCAGGACCAGATGCAGAAGATACAATATAGCCCCAATGGGTGTCTTCGACTTTATAAGAAGGCCGAGATTTCAACGAAAGCTTGTCACTGAAATTAATCTTATTCACGAAATTGGTAACGTCAGACATCTTGCTAATCCTCATTTGCGCTTGAGTACAGCCAATAGGTGAATCTGGGCAAGAAGTTGGCAACTAGGTGGCAACGTTAAGAAATCGTAAGTTAGCAACAAGTTAATATAACATTAACGTCAAAGTTGTGCGCAATTCACACAAACCCCTGCTTGCCAATTCACACAAACCCTTACTTGCATTGAACAGCACCGGATGTATAAGGCCGCAACCTGTACAAAGTGATTAACTGCGCAGTCTCTCGTGGTCGGGCCGTACAAGGTTTCATGCCTGATCGTTGAAATGCGCTGATATATGAATGGAGATCGCATGCCGCTTTATGAGCATGTTATGATTGCGCGTCAGGACTTGTCTAATACACAAGCTGAGAGCCTTATCGAACATTTCGGAACTGTACTTGCCGACAACGGCGGCAAGTTGCTTGAGAATGAATATTGGGGCGTCAAGACGATGGCCTATAAGATCAACAAGAACCGCAAGGGTCACTACGCCTTCCTGCGTACGGATGCACCAGCACCCGCTATTATGGAAATGGAGCGTCTGATGCGTCTTCATGAAGATGTGATGCGTGTTCTTACGATCAAAGTTGAAGCGCACGAGGAAGGTCCTTCCGTCCAGATGCAAAAACGTGACGAGCGGGACCGCGGTCCACGTGAACGTCGCTAATTAGATCAGGAAAGGACCATAACCAATGGCAACTAAACCATTTTTCCGCCGTCGTAAGTCCGATCCATTTGAGGGCGATAACGCTCCAAAGATCGACTATAAAGACACTCGCCTTTTGCAGCGCTACATCTCTGAGCGCGGCAAAATTGTTCCCGCCCGTATTACGGCTGTTGGTGCAAAGAACCAGCGTAGGCTCGCGCAAGCGATCAAACGCGCACGGTTCCTCGCCCTGCTGCCTTACGCAGTAAAGTAAGGAGACCTACCAAATGGATATCATCCTACTTGAGCGCGTGGCCAAACTTGGTCAAATGGGCGAAGTCGTTTCTGTTAAAGAAGGCTTCGCACGCAACTATCTTCTGCCACAGGGTAAAGCCCTGCGCGTCAATAAGGCCAACTTGGCCCGCTTTGAAGCTGAGAAGGCCCAGATGGAAGCACGCAACCTTGAGACCAAGTCAGAAGCTGAAGCACTTGCTGCCAAGCTTGACGGTCAACAGTTTGTTGTGATTCGCTCTGCATCCGACGCGGGTTCGCTCTACGGTTCGGTCACACCACGTGACATCGCCGATGCAGCAACTGCCGAAGGCTTCACAGTTGATAAACGTCAGGTTGTTTTGATTGCGCCAGTGAAAGAACTGGGTCTGCATGACGCGACTGTTGAATTGCACCCTGAGGTAGCAGCGACCGTGACTATGAACGTCGCGCGTTCTGTCGAAGAAGCTGAACTGCAAGCCGCAGGTAAGTCTATTCAAGAACTGGCCGCCGAAGAAGAAGCTGCAGCTGAGTTTGAGATTTCAGAACTCTTTGACGATATCGGCAGCGCTGCTGACGAATTTGGTGATGACGAAGCACCTGCCCCAGCGGCAGAAGCAGCGTCAGACGAAGAGTAATCTTTGCTACAAACAGATCGAAGGGCCGCTGAGCATTCCTCAGCGGCCCTTTTTCGTTGGCGCGTCCGACGTTCTTAACATTCCAAACCAAGCACGCGTCACTCGGGCACTTGGTGAACCACCCCGCCTGCCCCAAAATCATCCCCCTAACCATAAACGCAAAAGGGCCCGCTCATCGCGGACCCTCCAATAGCGTGCCTTGATTTTAGTTCAGCGGCTGAATGTCTCAAGATCAAGTCGGGCGTTACAATACTCGCCGTCGTAGGTACCGATCCAAACGTCGATGCGGCCGTTTGCCGGACGTGTCAGAACAATTTTCGCATCAAAGTTGCCGTTGTCGTCATCGTCATAATACCAGTTGGCAGACGCGGTGTTAATCAACAAAGCAGAATCGCATTCGCTGACGACACTCACCACGAGACGAAGACCGCTCATATTGCTCAGATTGAACGAGAAATCCGGTGCAGATGGGAAATAGCCTGCGCCAACATCCGTTCCTGGGCGAACGTTCGGACAATTTCCAACATGCGTGTCGCCACCAGCCACAACACTGAACCCCTTTCGCTGACGCAGTTGCGTTCCGCTGGCGTTATAAGACTCGCCCGGTGCCATGTTGTAGTTCGGGCATGCGAACGCGCCTGTCCCAAAGCCTGCGGCAGCAACTGCTGCCATTATCAAAGTCTTCATAGAATTGCTCCTCAAAATATCAATGGAATCAAATTAACATAAAACCGGAGCATGAGAACCTTATTTGATCAAAAATCAGGCATGGAATTCCCCACTTTTTGACATCGGAACAAAAAAGAGCGCCCCGAAGGACGCTCTTTTCAACCGTAACTTGTTACGCAGTTATGCGTCGTCAAGCGCCTCAACAGCCTTCTGGAGATCGTCTTTGCTGACCTCTTTCTCGCTGATAGTTGCTTGCTCAAAGATGTGATCTACAACTTTGTCTTCGAACATTGGCGCCTGCAATTGCTGGCGGAACTGTGCATTTTGTTGAACGAATTCAAAGAACTCACGCTCTTGACCCGGATACTGACGCGCTTGGTTCATAACCGCTTGTGTCATCTCAGCGTCTGATACTGAAACCTCAGCCTTCTGACCGATGTCAGCAAGCAATAGACCCAGCTTCACGCGACGCTGTGCAAGCTCTGTGTGCTCTGCAGTCGCTTCAACTTCAGGGTGATCGTGGCCCTGCACTTCTGGGTTATCTTCATGCCACAGCTGATGCGCGATTTGGTTCGCTTCAGCAGTCACAAGCACCTCTGGAAGGTCGAAAGAAACCTGTGTGTCCAGTGCGTCAAGCAATGCACGCTTTGTAATGGCGCGCGAAGCACCTGCATATTCGGCTTCAAGACGCTCAGTGATCTGAACCTTCAAACCAGCAAGATCTTCTGCACCAAACTGCTTGGCCATCTCGTCGTTGATTTCGGCCTTCTTGGCCTCTTTCACAGCTTTGATCTTACACTCGAACACTGCGGCTTTGCCGGCAAGGTGCTCTGCGTTGTACTCAGCAGGGAAAGTAACTTCGACGTTCGTCTCATCGCCAGCTTTTACGCCAACAAGGCCTTCTTCGAAGCCCGGGATGAACTGGCCTGAGCCAAGAACAAGCGCGTGATCTTCTGCAGCGCCGCCTTCGAACGGCTCGCCGTCAACTTTACCAAGGAAGTCGAAAACAACTTGGTCGCCGTCTTTTGCTTTTGAACCGGCTTTGCGGTCTTCAAAGTTCTGGGCAGTGCCAGCAAGGCTCTCAAGTGCTTCTGTGATTGATTCGTCGTCGGCCTTAACAACAGAACGCTCAAGCTTAATCTTCTTGAAATCTGTGTCCGGCACTTCTGGAAGACGCTCATAAGATACGTCGACGGCAACATCGTCGCCCTCTTTCCAGTCTGCATTCGTCATTTTCATTTCCGGCTGAGTCGCAGGGCGATCGCCAGTCGTTTCCATGTGCTCGTTCATTGCGCCATCGATGCTCTCTTGCATCGCTTCGCCAAGAACTTTCTGGCCAAACTGCTTGCGCAGCAGTGCCATAGGGACTTTGCCCTTACGAAAACCCTTCATTTCGACTTCTGGCTGCGCTTCTTTAAGCTTTTCAGCAACTTTTGCTTCAAGCTCAGCGGCCGTGACCGTGATCGCGTAACCGCGCTTAAGGCCTTCGTTCAGGGTCTCTGTAACCTGCATGGATCGTCCTTCTTTACATATTTGGTGCGGGTGAAGGGACTCGAACCCCCACGCCTTGCGGCGCTAGAACCTAAATCTAGTGCGTCTACCAATTCCGCCACACCCGCATTAAGATTGGAGAAAGGAACATGTCCTAACCCCGTGTTGCGGGCCTTCTAGCAAAGGTCAGCGGCGGAAGCGAGAGCAAAAATGATCTCAAAATTGGCGGAGACTGAACGCAATCTCGTCACATTTGGATTTCATTAAGGCTTCAGAAAAGCAAAAGCGGGAAAAAACACAATGCGCCTAGATACAAAAGAATTTTCAAAAGACGTCACAGCAGTCTCAGTTGCTCAGGCTGGCGTATGCGCCGGTACGGCAATCATGACGCTCGAAGGCGAAATGCCAGTTGAACTACTTGTTGAAGGTACACGTGTAATCACACGCGATGCCGGCATGTCAGTCCTGCGCAAGATCGAAAAAACAACAGTTAAAGTCGCCCCTATCCGCATCAAAGCGGGGTCATTGGGTCACACACGTCCAGACCGCGATATGATGGTTACTCCGGGCTCTCGTCTACACATCCGTGACTGGCGCGCAGAAGCATTGTTTGGTGCAAAAGCCGTCGCAGTTCCTGCAAATCGCCTTGTTGACGGTGAATTCCTTGCAGAACAGCCTGCACGTGAGATGACAGTCTACACATTGCGCTTCGACAAAGAGCACATCATCTACGCTGATGGCGTTGAGCTGGTTACAGACAAAGTCTAAACTAAAACCATTTTTTCCTAGCTTTTGAAACGCCGTCCCTTTCAAGGGGCGGCGTTTTGCGTTTCAATTCTGGCTTCAGCAGCAGACTGGACTTTCATATCTCAAAATGAATGCCAGATTCAAAACTGCCCGCTACGGCATCTAGTTGCCTATTTTTTAGGCAAACAGTATTTCGCATTGCAACATGATGACCGTCAGAACCCAGCCGAGATTGTCGCCCCCCCTCAGAGATGGTCTGACCCAATAAATACTTACCAATGGGAGTCGCAACCGTGAAAAAGATCGAAGCGATCATCAAGCCGTTCAAACTTGATGAAGTCAAAGAAGCACTACAAGACGTTGGCGTTCAAGGATTGAGCGTCGTTGAGGTTAAGGGATTCGGTCGCCAAAAAGGCCACACCGAATTGTACCGCGGCGCAGAGTACGTCGTAGATTTCCTCCCAAAGGTCAAAATCGAGGTCGTCCTTGCGGATGATCAGGTTGATGCAGCAATCGAAGCCATCATTGGCGCTGCTAAGACAGACAAAATCGGAGACGGTAAGATTTTCGTCTCGACGATCGAACAAGCAATCCGTGTCCGTACCGGTGAAACCGGCGAAGACGCGCTTTAAAACAACCCAATATTCTATTCTGCAAAAGGAAAACTGTCTGATGAACAACGCTGACGTTCTGAAACTCATCAAAGACGAAGGTGTCGAGTATGTCGACATTCGTTTCACTGACCCACGCGGCAAGCT
>JAWUXS010000049.1:0-15128 GCA_034111185.1 Paracoccaceae bacterium
GACGGCTTGGGCCATCATCATCATGCGTGCGACCCAGAAGAACAGGATGTCTTGGCCAGTGATCAGCACGTCGCCGGGGAAGTATTTTGCCAGCTCGTCGGTTTTATCGGGCCAGCCGAGGGTGCCGAATGGCCAAAGGCCGGAGGAGAACCATGTGTCGAGGACATCGGGGTCGCGGTAGAGGCCGAGTGTCACTTCGTTCTTGTCAAAGTCTTGCCCAGTGAATTCCCAAGCTTCAAGGGGTGTTTCAAAAACGCAGATGCGATCTTTCGAGACTGCGCCGTCAGGGAAATATGAGCTATAGTGGCTCAGAGCAGAATTAATCGTTTCATCGTCGGAAGCACGACACCACTGAAGGGTGAATTGTACTGAGGCATTCTCTTGGTCGTTTTTTGCGCCAAAAAGAATGTCGATATTTCCGGTCTTATCATTCTTAACATGTTCCACGGTCGGCCCATACCAAACCGGAATCTGATGCCCCCACCACAACTGCCGCGAGATGCACCATGGCTCAATGTTCTCAAGCCAGTGGTTGAACACTTTCTCGCCGCTCTCGGGCATGATTTTCACGTCGCCATCGCGCACGGCATCCAGCGCCGGACCTGCGATCTTTTCGGCGTCGACGTACCATTGGTCGGTCATCATCGGCTCGATCACCACCTTTGAGCGGTCGCCGAACGGCTGCATGATCTTTTTGTTTTCAACGAATGGCACGGTTTCGGTCACTTCGACCTTTTCGCCGTCTTCGTTCTTTTCGGTGCGGGTGACATCGTGCATCACGGCTAGGCCTTCGGCGGTGATGTCGGCGACAACGCGCGTGCGGGCCTCGAACCGATCAAGGCCGCGGTATTCTTCGGGGACCATGTTCATCGCGACGATCATCGCTTCGTCAAATTCCTGTTCGCCATTGGCGATGGCTTGGGCGGTCGTGGCTTCCTCGACGTAGGGGCGGCCATCGGCGCGCATGGCGCCGCGTGTGTCCATCAATGCGTACATCGGGATGCCGCCGCGCTTGGCTACTTGGTAGTCGTTGAAATCATGCGCGCCTGTGATTTTCACAGCACCCGAGCCGAAGTCTTTGTCGGGGTATTCGTCGGTGATGATCGGGATCAAACGGCGCTGGGCCTTGGGGCCGACAGGAATTTCGCATAGCTGACCGACGATCGGGGCATAGCGTTCGTCGGACGTGTGCACGGCGACCGCGCCGTCGCCCAGCATGGTTTCAGGACGGGTTGTTGCGATGGCGATGTAATCGCGGGTTTCGCGCAGTGTCTCGTTACCGTCTTCGTCTTTTTCGACGTATTCATAGGTCGCACCACCCGCAAGCGGGTATTTGAAATGCCACATGTGGCCGTCGACTTCGATATTTTCGACCTCAAGATCGGAAATCGCTGTCTCAAAATGCGGGTCCCAATTCACGAGGCGCTTGCCACGGTAGATCAGCCCATCGTTGTACATTTTCACAAAGACTTGGATCACGGCGTCGTGGAAGTTGCCTTCTTCACCTTCGGGGGCGTTTGGGGCACCGGACATGGTAAATGCATTGCGGGACCAGTCACATGATGCGCCAATCCGCTTAAGTTGTTCAACGATGGTGCCGCCACTTTCGGCTTTCCATTCCCAAACTTTTTCAAGGAACTTGTCGCGGCCCATTTCAGAACGCTTGGGCTGACCCGTTTCGGCAAGCTGCTTTTCGACCATCAACTGGGTGGCGATACCCGCGTGGTCTTGGCCCGGCTGCCAAAGAGTGTCGTAGCCCTGCATGCGTTTCCAACGAACAAGCATATCCTGCAATGTGTTGTTAAAGGCGTGACCGACGTGCAGGACACCCGTGACATTGGGCGGCGGGATCATGATCGTGAATGTCTCGTCGCGTGATTTATTCGCGCCTGCTTTGAACGCGCCTGCTTGTTCCCAAGCGGCATAAATGCGGGCCTCGGCCTGCTTTGCGTCAAATGTCTTGTCCATCGCCATTTTATTGCCGTCCTTATTTGGTCACATGCGTCTTACCTAATGCAGACAAAAGCGGAAAGAGCGGAATGCGACGACTATTCTGCGGTCGCTAGCAAAGGTACGCGCGCGCCCGACCGGATAACCGCTGGATCATACGGCTCGCGGCTGAATACTTCGCGGACACGGTCGGCGAAATGTGAAAGTGGTTTGGCCTCATACGACGGATCAAACGAATTCTGGTCCCAGCGGGCGCAGAACGTGGCGCAATCATCGAAATACGGGTGATCTGCGTAGGCTTGGCGTTTTTCGGGGTTCGCGCCAACGTGCTCTCCGTAATAGATCATCTGGAAATCACCGTGCTTTTCTACAACCCAAGAAACCTGTTCGCGCACGAATGGTCGCAGAATGGCCGCCGCGTATTCGTCGTGATTATAAGGCGCGTAGATATCGCCAATATCATGCAAAAGTGCGGCCACGATCCAATCTGTATCAGCACCGTCGTCTTCAGCGCGTGTCGCGGCCTGCAACGAATGACCAAGGCGGGTGACTTGGTAACCTGAAAGCCCTTCGTCAAGATCGACAAGGGCCTGTAGCAATCGATCTGCTGTGCCTTTGGTGTATTCAACTTCGTGATGCGTCAGGAAATCATAATCTTCCTTGTCGCCATCTTTCATTTGCGTGAATTTGACATGGTCCATGGGTGTAATATCTCGTTCCCGGAATTTCGTGGTTGGTGAAACTGTGCTGTCTGAAAGCTGTCTGTGCAAGGGTGATATTAACAGTCGCTTGATATTCGCGGCGCGGACATCTGATCTGGCATTGCTACTCTTGCTTTGCTACGTCATCTTTTGGAAAACACGTTTCAGATCGTGCCAAAAAACGACTTCGTGAGGTCGGAAAGAATTATTGGACATCGCCCGATTGTGTTACGAGACTAGGGCACATCTAAGGACCAAATCGATGGAAAAATTCGGACGCAGTCAACCGGTTACGCGGGTAGAAGATCAACGATTTCTGACAGGCGCTGGGCGTTATGTTGATGATCTTGCACCACAAGGTGCGCTGTTCGCGTATTTCTTGCGCTCACCAGTGGCACACGGAACGATAACCGAATTAGATTTGACCGATGCACGGGACATGCCCGGCGTTGAAATGGTTGTTGGCGCGACGGACCTTGAAGCTGCAGGAATGAACCTTGCGATGAAGGGTGTGACGGTTCCCAACCGTGATGGCACCAAAGGTGCGAGAACCCACCGCCCACTTTTGGCCCAAGATCGTGTGCGCCATGTTGGCGAGCCGATTGCGATGATCGTTGCCGATACGATTGCCAATGCGAAAGACGCGGCAGAGGTTATTGGCCTCGAGATTGATGACCTTGCGGTTCACACGGCCTTGGCAACTGGCGGCGAAACGCTCCATGATACTGCGCCTGAGAACCTCGCGTTTGATTGGGGCAAAGGTAATGAGGCAGCGTTCCAAGAGGCTGTTGCCGCTGCTGCGCATGTCATCACAGTGCATGCGCCCGATAACCGTATCATCTGTAATGCGATGGAGCCTCGTGGTTGTTATGCCGAGATGGAAGAGGGACGCCTGCATGTTGCTCTGAACGGGCAGGGTGTTTGGGGGCCGAAAAGTGACCTTGTGCACCATATGAATATGGATGCAGCTGACATTCGCGTCACCAACCCAGACGTTGGTGGTGGTTTCGGCATGAAAGGCATGGCCTATCCCGAAACATTCCCAGTGGCGCACGCCGCCCGTACACTTGGCCGCGCTGTGCGTTGGATGTCCGAGCGTACCGAGGGAATGCTGACAGATAACGCAGGCCGTGATCTGGATACGACAGCGACGCTGGCATTCGATGCAGATCACAAACTTATCGGTTATCATCTTGATACGATTGCAAATATGGGCGCGTACAACTCGCAGTTCGCACAGGCAATTCAAACAGATCTCTTTTCCAAAGTCCTGATGGGCACATATGATGTGCAAGCAGCCTACATGCGGACACGGGGCGTTTTCACGAATACAACACCTGTTGATGCATACCGTGGTGCTGGTCGCCCAGAGGCGATCTTTGTCTTGGAACGCTCAATGGACGAAGCAGCGCGGCAGCTAGGTGTTGACGCATGGGATTTGCGCCGTAAAAACTTTATCGCGCCCGACCAGTTTCCGTACACTAGTGCAACTGGCGTGACATATGACGTCGGTGAATTTGCACGGGTGCTGACAAAGGCCGAAGAAAATTCAGATCGTGATGGCTTCAAAGCACGTCGGGCAGCATCGGCAAAAGACGGCAAGCTGCGCGGGCAGGGGCTTTGCTATTATATCGAAAGCATCCTTGGTGATCCGTCGGAAACCGCAAAGGTAGCATTTACCGATGAGGGTGCAGAAATCTATGTAGGCACCCAGTCAAACGGCCAAGGCCACGAGACTGTGTATGCACAATTCTTGTCCGACCAAACGGGCATACCCGCCGAAAAGATCACGGTTGTTCAAGGTGATAGTGATCGTATCGCCACGGGTGGTGGCACTGGTGGATCACGGTCTGTCACTGTGCAAAACACCGCAACATTGGCTGCGGTTGATGTGATCGTTACTGCGTTTTCAGCGTTTTTGGCCGAGAAAGAGGGCGCGGACGCATCCGAGATCACATTTGACCACGAGCGTTTCCGCATTCCTGGTTCAAACTTGACGCCAACAATGCTCGAAGTGGCGGAACTGGCAAGGGACGCGGACCGCGATGATTTACTCGCGCATTCAGCGAAGATCACGCTTGAAAACCGCAGCTTTCCAAATGGTGCGCATGTGGCCGAGGTTGAAATCGACCCCGAGACGGGCGTTGTGTCAGTTGTGAATTACACCGTCGTTGATGACTTTGGTAACCTGATCAACCCAATGCTGGTTGAGGGGCAGATCCATGGCGGAATCGCCCAAGGTCTTGGCCAAGCAATCACTGAGCGTGTTGTTTTTGACGAAGATGGCCAACTGCTGACCGCGAGCTTCATGGACTATGGCATGCCGCGGGCCGACGATATGCCGTCGATCAGTTTTGCCACCGAAGGCACGCCGTCACTGTATAACCCGATGGGGATGAAAGGTTGCGGCGAAGCAGGTACCGTTGGCGCGCTTGCCGCTGTGACAAATGCCGTGCTGGACGCTTTGTGGGATGAGGGCGTTCGCCATGTTGAGATGCCTTTCACTCCGCATCGTGTATGGGGTTGGTTGCAACAAGTGAGGGATGCGCGTGCAGCTTCGTGATTGGTTCTTTGGCCTTTTTGGCCGTGATGCGCGAACCGCAGAAGGGCGACCACGAGGTCGTGGTGAAGCGACACATGTCATCATTCTCGATGGGACGATGTCGTCTCTTAAACCCGGATTTGAAACCAACGCCGGCACGACCCTAAAGCTTCTCCAAGAGGCTGGTCAGCAGGCAAACCTCTCAGTTTATTACGAGGCTGGAATCCAATGGCGAGATTGGTCCGGCACATGGGGGGTGATGACCGGCAAAGGCATTAACCGCCAGATTGAACGGGCTTATGGCGTCCTCGCTTCTCGTTACAAACCAGGCGATCGGATCATCTTGATCGGCTATTCGCGCGGTGCCTATGCTGTCCGTTCATTGGCTGGCGTGATTGAGCGTGTCGGACTGGTTAAGGCCGAGCATGCGACTGTTCGCGCTATTACCAACGCGTATCGCCATTACCGCGCAGGCGCGAATGGCCCCGCCGCCGAGCGGTTTCGCGAATTGTATTGCTATCCTGATGTTAAAATCGAAGCAGTCGCCGTTTGGGATACCGTCAAAGCGCTAGGTCTGCGTTTGCCAATCGTTTGGCGCTGGGCACAATCTACCCATCAATTCCATAATCATGCGCTTGGCGATCATGTTCGCAACGGGTTTCACGCCCTCGCGCTTGATGAAACGCGCGAAGCATACGCGCCTGTTCTTTGGGAACGCCCAAGCAATTGGACTGGCACGATGGAGCAGGTTTGGTTCCGCGGCAGTCACGGCGACATCGGCGGACAAGTAGGTGAGCAGCGAAATGCGCGACCGTTGGCTAACGTCCCTTTGGTTTGGATTTTGTCAAAACTCGAGGCATGTAATCTTCCGCTCCCGCTCGATTGGAAAGATCGGTTTCCGCAAGATGCGAATGCCCCATCCGTCGGCACGTGGAGCGGGTGGTCAAAGATTTTTTGGTCACGCCGCCGTCGAATTGTAGGGCGCGATCCATCAGAAACTCTCCATGAGACTGTGAACCCTGCGGGCTACAAGAAATCTTTTGTCGCAAAATTCGCCGAGAAATTAGGGACGATTTCAGTCAGTAGAAAGCGCCATAATCAAGCAAGTAGTTGATCCAGTGGCATAAAGTTTTTTGTTTGCTGCATCGCGAATTTCACCATGGGCGACACCGGTACTGCGCCCTGCGTGGTCTGTTTCACCCGTCGCTATGATTTCAATATCCAGTGGGATCGCACGCACCAAATTCACTTTGTATTCCAGCGTTGTATAGACAGATCCCTGCGGAACCTTTGTCATGACAGCGCAAGCCATGCAGCTATCCAGCAATGTTCCGTACCAACCCCCATGCACTGTCCCCAGTGGATTGGTATGCGCAAACCCCGGCGTTCCGCGAAAAATCACGCGACCATCTTCAACAGTATCAAGTTTATAATTCAAAAGGCCTGCGATTGGCGGTTGCGGCAATTCCCCCGCAAGGATGCCTTGCATGAACGCCAGCCCTGACATGGACAGCGTCTGATCGAGTTTTGGTAAGTCTTCGAAGGTTTTTGCAATAAACATGGCGGTCTCAGGTTTGTTTTCTGAAACCCTGCTGGGTCACGCTACGTTTTGCAAGCGGACCTTTGGCGTAATACCAAGAGCGTGACAGACGTCGCGCGTCAGTTCGGGGCGGTTCAGGGTGTAGAAATGCAGGTCCTCTACTCCGCCCTCAAGCAGGTCATCGCAAAGTTCGGTCGCAATTGCTGTCGCCAAAAGATCAGCGTTCCCATCGCGGGTCGCATTTGTGAAAGCATCGACAACAACCTGTGGAATGCTGGTGCCACAGTGCTTCGCAAACTTGCGCGCGCCCTCCCAACTCTCAATCGGCAGGATGCCTGGGACAATCGGTGCATCAATTCCAGCTTTTACACAGGCGTCACGAAAGCGGAAAAAGGTTTCAGCCTCAAAAAAGAACTGAGTAATTGCAGATGTGGCGCCTGCATCGATCTTGCGCTTCAAGAACGCAATGTCAGCCGCTTGATCTGTCGCTTCGGGGTGCTTTTCCGGATACGCACCAACGCGGATGTTGAATTTGTCCAACTCAGCGAGGCCAGCAATAAGAGCGACCGAGCTATCAAACCCTTCGGGATGGGCTGTAAATAATCCGTCGCCCTTTGGTGCATCGCCGCGCAATGCGACAATGTCGGTCACACCAGCCGCGGCATAACTCTCAGCGATCTCAAGCGTTTCGGCCTTGGACGCATCAACACAAGTTAAGTGTGCTGCAACACGCAGGCCACTGGTCTTATGGATCGTGGAAACGGCCTCGTGCGTTAGTTGGCGTGTCGTGCCGCCAGCACCATATGTGACCGAAACGAATGTTGGATCCAATGGGGCAAGCGTTTGCACGCAGTCCCAAAGACGGAATGAAGCGGCCAATGATTTGGGTGGAAAGAACTCAAACGAAATATTTGGCAGCGACATGACAGTCTCCTATTGGGGTGCCCCTCTTGTGCCTTGGATGTGGTTGTGAAACAAATTCATAACCCTCAGCAAGATAATGAGTTTCGCTCATATGCATATTGAATTTAGACACCTGCGCACGATCAAAGCCATTCACGATATGGGCGGGCTTGCCCGCGCAGCCGATCAATTGCACATCACGCAATCGGCTTTGTCCCACCAAATTAAAGGCATCGAAGACCAAGCAGGGGTAGAGCTTTTCGTGCGACGCTCAAAACCATTGCGCCTGTCGGCGGCGGGTTTCAAAATGCTTGCTGCAGCAGAGGATATTCTGCCAAGAGTCTCAGCACTTGAGACAGAATTCGAAGGGCTTGTTGCGGGCAAAGCAGGGCGATTGCATATCGCAATCGAGTGTCACGCTTGCTTTGAATGGTTGTTCCCCGTGCTTGAGAGCTTTCGAAAAGCTTGGCCAGAGGTTGATGTTGATATCCGTCCCGGCCTTGCGTTTGATGCAATGCCTGCTTTGCGCAAAGAAGAGGTCGATCTGGTTGTTTCCTCCGACCCTGAGGACATTACTGGCACTGATTTCTCACCATTATTCGATTATGAGCCTGTTTTTGTAGCCTCAGCGAACCATCCGCTCGCTCAGAAAGACGTCATTGAAGCCGAAGATTTTCGCGGCGAGACGCTGATCACCTATCCGGTGGACCGTGCACGTCTCGACATCTTCAGTCAGCTTTTGACGCCTGCCAAAGTAGAGCCTGCGGCGATCAGACAAGTCGAACTAACAGCGGTCATTCTTTTGTTGGTGGCATCAAACCGTGGCGTTGCGGTCTTGCCGGACTGGGTTGTGCATCAAGTACGTTACAATTCAGACTATGTGACACGCCCGCTTACGAAATCTGGGATCACACGCCGCCTGTATGCTGCCACGCGGTCTGAGGACACAAGCCTGCCGTTTATGGCCCATTTGATCCGTCTTGCTAAGCAAGAAGCAGTCAAACTACAGCGGTCCTAATGAAGCAGTGTTCATCATAATTTTAAAGACAAAAGCATCATTAGAAGGTTTGCACTTGTTCCGAGCGACAGGCGGGCCTATACGCCCGATCTGATCCCCCAAAGGAGGCCCCGATGGCTGGTAGCGCAAATCTGAACGTGATGATGAAAACTGCCCGCAAGGTTGGTCGGACTTTGGTTAAGGACTTTATGGAAGTTGAACAGCTTCAGGTGTCCACAAAAGGACCCGGAGACTTTGTGACCCGTGCCGACAAACAAGCCGAACAAACGATCCGCGAAGATCTGATTGCCGCGCGCCCATCCTATGGTTTTCTGGGTGAAGAGGGTGCCGAGATCGAAGGCGAAGATCCTACGCGCCGTTGGATCGTAGACCCGCTTGATGGCACGACTAACTTTCTTCACGGTTTGCCGCATTGGGCCGTTTCTATCGCGCTCGAGCATAAGGGCCAGATCGTTGCAGGTGTCGTCTATGACCCTGTGAAAGATGAAATGTTCTATGCTGAAAAAGGCCAAGGCGCGTTTTTGAACGAAAGCCGCCTGCGCGTTTCTGGTCGCAGCAAAATGATCGAAAGCATCTTTGCGACAGGTATTCCTTGGGCTGGTCGTGGCGATTTGCCTGACACGCTGCAAGATCTTGCACGACTTATGCCAACTTGTGCAGGTGTGCGTCGCTTTGGTGCGGCTTCTCTTGATCTCGCTTATGTGGCTGCTGGCCGCTACGAGGGCTTCTGGGAGCGTCGTCTAAAGCCTTGGGACATCGCAGCAGGCATCGTGATCGTACGCGAAGCAGGTGGCATTCTTGAGCCGCTGAACCCAGCAGGTGATGCGATCTCTGACGGCGCGCTGATCTGCTCTAACGAAGCTATCTTCAACTCATTCGCCAAAGTCGTCCGTAAGTAACTTTTACTTACGGTGAACGACGGGGATCCGTGTCTTGCCGATGCGGTACTCTGCCTCGGGGTGGTCGGGGTGGTAATCTGTGCGCACCCAAAATCCATTGCCGCCCAGCCTAAGCCAAAGTGGCAGGGTTAGGATAAAGCCGATTACAAACCCACCTGCGTGCGCCCAATAGGCCACGCCGCCGCCAGCCCCATCGCTAATCACGCCATTGCCTAGTTGCAGCGCGAACCATAGCCCCAGCATGATCCATGCGGGTACCGGAACGATGCGGAAAAAGACGATGAAAAAGAAGAAGATATCGACCTTTGCCTTTGGGAATAGCAAATGGTAGCCGCCCATCACGCCCGCAATAGCCCCCGATGCGCCAATTGTCGGGATTGGCGAAGATACATCAGCCAAAAGCTGTGCAAAGTTTGCGCCGACACCACTGGCCAAGTAGAAGATCAAGAATGGAACATGTCCCATTTTGTCTTCCATATTGTCGCCGAATATCCACAAAAACAGCATGTTACCCGCAAGGTGCATAAAGCCCGCATGCAAGAAGACTGATGTGACCAACGATGGATAATTCTCGCTTGCTGAGATGCGTGCAGGGATCATTGCGTAATCATAATAGAGACGGCCAATCTCTTGATCCGTCGTGATAAAGGCTAGGCCCCAAAGGTATATTACGATGTTCATAGCAAGCAGCGCATAGGTTACATATGGCAGTCGCTCGGACGGGTTATGATCGCGGATTGGTAACATATCGCGACCGTCTGACACTTGCGCCAGACGGTCAAGGCTTTCGTCTGGAATTCCGCCCTAGCCGAGCAGGAAAATCATAAAGTGGTCGGATTAGCCCCTCCAACTGCAGCAAGAAGCGCTGCGTTTCCGCCTGCTGCAGTGGTGTCGATGCAAACATGCCGCTCGTGCATCACATGGGCCACATCCGGTTGGCCAGCGACCATTGCAACAATTGGACCAGTTCGCTTTGAAAGGGCAGTTTCAATCGCACGACCTGTTTCGATATCTCCCCACCAGATCACAGTGGCGAGTGGTGCAAGCGTTTCCAATGCATCAGGTGATACTGCGCCGTTTGGCACAATAGGCGTTCCACCAAGAGCGGTCACAGCCTTGGCTTGCTTATTTGCAGCATCAGCACTTGGGCCAAGACACAGAACAGGGCCGCGCGGCAAAATCCTGTGGCGATTAGATTCGCCAGTTGGGCCGGGCAGGTTGGTAGGCTCTGCTATTGGCATCGCGGGCGTGGTCTGCAGGGCGGTGTTCAGCTTTGCAATGTCAGCGGGACCAGCCCAGCTTTCAGTAGTCATCGCTTGTGCGGCGGCAGTGAACCGCGGCAAGTAGTGTGGGCCACCTGCCTTGGGCCCCGTACCGGAAAGCCCTTCACCACCAAAGGGTTGGCTGCCAACAACCGCACCGATTTGATCACGATTGACGTAGACATTACCACAATGAATTTTCTCGATCATCGTTTGAACGCGGTCGTCGATCCGTGTGTGAAGACCAAACGTCAGCCCGTATCCTGTCGCGTTTATGTCTGCGATTACGCCTTCGAGTTCTTCACCCTTAAACGTCGCAACATGCAGAACGGGCCCAAATATTTCGCGCGTCATATCTGCAATGCCTGACACGCGAATGACAGTAGGGGCCACAAACGTTGCAGTATCGGGACATTGGATTTGGTGGATCAGGCGGCCTTCGTCCTTCGCTTGTGCGATGTGATCGAGGATCGTCTTTTGGGCCGCGGCATCAATGACAGGACCAATGTCGTTTGATAGATGCCATGGCTCTCCTACAATCAAGTCATCCATCGCACCTTTCAGCATTTTCAAAAGCTTATCAGCGATGTCTTCTTGCACATACAGACAACGCAGGGCCGAGCAGCGCTGTCCAGCTGAACGGAATGAGGCGTTTAGAATGTCGCGCACGGCGTGCTCTGGCAGGGCTGTGCTATCCACGATCATTGCGTTCAGTCCGCCAGTTTCAGCGATAAGCGGCGTGCCGGGTGCGCAATTGGCAGCCATATTTGCACGGATATTCACGGCGGTTGCCGTTGACCCAGTGAAGGCAACGCCGCTGATACGCGCATCCCCCGTAAGCGCTGCACCAACTTCACCGCCACCTGGCAAGAGCTGGATTGCGGCCTTTGGGACACCTGCGGCATGCATCAACATGATCGCGCGGTTGGCAATCAGTGGCGTCTGCTCGGCCGGTTTGGCAAGAACGGCATTACCTGCGGCAAGTGCGGCTGCAATTTGACCCGAGAAAATCGCAAGAGGGAAGTTCCAAGGGCTGACGCAGGCCCAAATTCCACGTGCGGGGGCAGTAAGGTGCAAAGCTTGTGCTGCGTAGTAGCGCAGGAAATCGACGGCTTCGCGCAATTCGGCCACTGCATCGGGCAGGCCTTTACCAGCTTCCCGCGCAAGAATCGCAAATAGCTCAGCTGCGTGCGCCTCATATGCGTCTGCAACTTTGTTCAGAACGTCTGCCCGCTTTTGTGGTGTGGCGCCCCAAGGTTTGGCAGCCTTTAAGGCCGTTGCAATATCTGCCGTGCTTGTTTCCTGCACCGTCCCGACAAGGTCGTCGTGGCACGCTGGGTTGATGATTTGGCGGGTCTCGCCATTCTTAAGTTTTCCTGCAACCAACGGTTTTGCGTGCATCTCTACGTCTTTGAACCGCGCCCGCCCAGATTGGATTTGGTCAACTGATGGCTTATGAGTGAGGTCGAAACCAAGAGAATTCACACGTTCAGGTTGAAAAAGATCAAGCCCTACTGGAAGGATAACAGACGCGTTCACCATATCGAACGGGCAAGCAGCGACCGTTTCAGGTGTCACGTCTTCGTCGACAATTTGGTTCACAAAGCTTGAGTTCGCACCGTTTTCAAGCAGCCGTCGAACAAGATAAGCGAGCAGGTCTTCATGTGCGCCGACGGGTGCGTAAATCCGGCAACGGGTGTTTTCAGCTTTCAAGACAATTGTGTGCAGGGTCTCGCCCATGCCATGTAAACGCTGGAATTCGTAATCGTCAGTTGTGCGGCCCAGACCATTGGCAAGGTCAAGCACGGCAGCAACAGTATGAGCGTTGTGGGTGGCAAACTGCGGGTAAATCCGATCAGTCAGACCAAGCAGCTTTTTCGCATTCGCGATATAGCTGATGTCAGTGTGGGATTTATGCGTGAACACTGGAAAGCCTGACAGGCCCTCAACTTGGGCGCGTTTAATTTCGGCGTCCCAATAGGCACCTTTTACAAGGCGGACCATGATTTTGCGATCCAGCCGCGTGGCTATCGCGTGCAGCGCATCAATCGTAAGTCCGGCGCGCTGCCCATATGCCTGCACCACAACGCCAAAGCCATGCCAACCAGCCAGTGCTGGCTCTTCCAAAACTGCTTCGATGACATCAAGGGATAGGGCAAGGCGGTCGGCCTCTTCTGCATCGATGTTAAAGCCCATTCCCGCAGATTTTGCGAGCATCGCCAGCGCACGAACCCGCGGCACCAATTCGGCCATCACACGTTCCGTCTGGGCGAATTCGTAACGCGCATGAAGCGCAGAAAGCTTTACTGAAATCCCAGGATTTTCAGCAACGCTGTCGTGTGTGCAATGCAGCGCAATCGCCGAGATCGCACGCGAATATGACAGATGGTAGGCGCGGGCATCTGCATCGGTCCGCGCAGCTTCGCCCAGCATATCATAGCTGTAGGTAAAGCCCTTGTCCTGCATGCCCTCTGCACGCTTCATCGCTTTGACAATCGTTTCGCCTAAGACGAATTGCCGACCCATTTCGCGCATTGCGCGGGCAACTGCGGTGCGGATGACCGGTTCGCCCAGCCGCTTGATGGCGCCGCGCAGGTGGCCCGTCAGTCCTGATTGCTGATCATCAAGGACGCGCCCTGTCAGCATCAAAGCCCAAGTTGACGCGTTTACAAGTGAAGACGCGGAATGGCCTAGGTGTTTGCCCCAATCGGATGGTGCAATCTTGTCTTCGATCAGCGCATCCATCGTAAAACCGTCTGGAACGCGCAACAGGGCTTCGGCCAGACACATCAATGCGATGCCTTCGTCCGTTGATAGACCGTATTCAGCAAGGAAGACTTCCATCAGCCCTGCCTCTGCGCTGTTTCTGATCTGGCGCACAAAATCAGCACCTTTGTCTGCGATACGTTTGCGGTCTTCAGGCGTGAGTTCAGCTTGCTCAACCAAACTCTGAACGACAGGCATTTCAGCGCTATAGATCGCAGCATCGATTGCGATGCGGTGCGTATCGATTGTGGCGTTTGACATCACAGACTCTCCATTCATTTCGACCTAATATAACGCGTTGCTACGGGTCATAACTCCTGATAATGGCAATTCTTGCGGAACTTGTACCAAGATTAGGGGAAATGACAGTGAATAAGCGTACAGCGTTGGATCAGTTTGATCGTGCTATTTTGGACCGTTTAGCGACGGACGGACGCATGTCGGTCACCGCGCTCGCGGACGTTATCGGGTTGTCCAAGTCACCAACACAGGCCCGCCTGCGCAGGCTTGAGGAAACGGGCGTTATTCGTGGTTATAGGGCTTTGTTTGATCCGATCTTGCTAGACCGCGATCATGTTGCCTTCGTCGAGGTGAAATTGTCCGATACCCGCGAAGCCGCGTTGTCAGCCTTCAACGCAGCTGTGATGCAGATCAGCGAGATTGAACAATGCCATCTGATCGCAGGTGATTTTGACTATCTGTTGAAAGTCAGAACTGCCGGTATGACAGGATACCGCGCTGTTTTAGCTGAAAAAATATCGACACTCCCTTATGTGGCTAGCACTTCAACCTATGTTGGAATGCAGGCCGTAAAAGAAGAGACGATGGGTCTGCCGACCGCTGACTAAGCCGAAACACTTGACGACTGGCAGTTCAGCGCCAAGTCTAGTGTCATGAAACTAGTCATCCCATTTCTGTTCGCCGCCAGTCCGCTGTTGGCTGATGTCTGCCCTGACGCACCGGATCATACGGACCGTCTTGCTGAAATCATTGTTGAATTGAATGCGGCGCCTGATGCCTTGTCTGCCGCACCTTTTTCGCAAGAGCTGTGGGCGCTTTGGACTGATGCGCCGGATGATAAAGCACAAGAATTACTTGATCGTGGCATGCGCCAACGCGAAGGCTATGACTTTTTGGGCGCGCGCGACACGTTGGATCAATTGGTCGAATACTGCCCAGACTATGCCGAGGGCTATAATCAGCGTGCATTCGCAAGCTTCCTGCGCCGAGATTTCACAGCGGCACTATTCGATCTTGAGCGCGCAATCGAAATCATGCCCAATCATGTTGCCGCCGTTTCTGGGAAGGGCCTGACGCTACTTGGCCTTGGTCGAAACGATGAGGCGCAGGAGGCATTGAAAGCCGCTATCGCGCTGAACCCATGGCTATCCGAAGGCAGCCTTATCACCGAGCCACCAGGCAAAGATATTTAGAAGGCTGCCCGCAAAGAATTGCCTTTTCGGAGCGCGGGACCCCTTGGTTCTAATTCACAAACAATATAGTTGTCGCGAAGTTGTTGATTTGTTGCGCGGCCTAGGCTGAGCAAC
>JAWUXS010000050.1:0-31174 GCA_034111185.1 Paracoccaceae bacterium
TACATCAGCGGTCTTCTCACCAGCTTCCTGTTCCTTGATCATTGCTATGATCTGTTCGTCCGTGAATCGTGCCTTCATTTGTCCGTCCTTTTGTTGGGCGGACTCTACACAAATTTGGAGGAGTTTTAGGGGCGCAGGTCAGTTGCTGTCGATGGCCATATTAAACAAAGCCAGATCGCGATGGTTTTCTGCCAATTCAAGCCGGACGTGGATGGCCCAGACATGTTTGGGCTTAAGCGGGGGCTTTTGACCGACGATGCAACCTTTGTTCCAAGCGGGACGAAGTGCGCGAATGGCCGGTAAATTTGGTGTTTGTATGGTGTATCCTCCGATCCACCATACCTTCCCACAGCGACAACCAGACGTTGACAGCGCTACTTATCACAAGATGTGCAAAAGCAGCGAACGGCAGAAATGAGCCCATTATGTGAGTCCGATTTCCCCGCTGCGCGCGCTCGCAGCAGAAAAGCCGGTCATTCATGCAAGACGCAGCAAGACCAATCCGGCAAACTCACAGACTGCGGACAAAGCGGGCCTTGACTGCGATGGTAGGACCGAGCGGATAAGTAATCTAAAAAGATGGTCACCAGTATTTCCGCAATAAGTTAGCTCTGTTTCGTCAAACTTGGGACCAACCAGCCACGGTAGTGAGCGAGAAGCCCAAAAAATGGAACCGTGAGACGCACATCGAACCGAAACCGCCCCAAATCATCTTGGAATTCTGCGGTTTCGGATCGTGGAGCCAAAAATTTAGGCAGCGGAATCTTTCCTATTTTCCAACCTGATACAGGCATTTTAATGCCGCATTCATCGGAGCTAAGCGCCAATATGAAGGTAAAAGGCGAGAATATCTCTACGAAACTACCGTCTGCTTCGTGGCATAGAAGCGATGACATCTTCTTACCTCCAAAAGTTCTCGTCCAGCGCTCTATTGATCGTCCCGTTTTCGAAAATGTGCGGTCTACACTGACCGTCAGGGGAACAGAGACGCCAATGTCTGGAAGGCCAAATAGCCAACCTAAAAAACTGAGGACCAACCCACGATCACGCGCAATATCGGCCTCACCGGACCATATTGGTGGGCACGCTTGGCTATGGAATTCCTGAAGACCAACGGGAAGGGTTTGAAACGCTTTTGGACCCAAATATGTTTCAAAACAACTCGATGCGGCAGGCGATAGTTCTGTTTGGGATGTGATGTCATACGGAGCCATCTGTGCCAAAATATCGGATAAAATTATATTCTTATTTGCAGGGTAGGCGCCAATTGAAACATCATTCTTCAATAGCTTTTGAAGCGTTGCTGCCGCCGGTAAAATTGGGATAAACGGCCCATGATCGTTTTTAGCCACCAATGACCACGTAGTTTGCATGAGGTGTCCAGCGGCGTCTATCCCACGCACTTTGACGAGCATGCCGCCTTCGTCGGACGAGAAAATACGTGTAAATTGCCTTGCCTTCAAGAGCAGCGGTATCAAAGATTTTGGATTTGGAAAAAGATTGTATTTCAGCAGGGTCGCGATGGCCTCAATGCCACGCTGCTCGATGGGGGATTCTAGGCCTGCTGAGAATGACACACGAGACTGAACGCCATGGCGTACACCTAGAGACTCCGCGTCAAAGGTCTCAACCGCGGCGACTCGACGACGACCCAGATTGGGCATATTTACGTCGCTTGCCCCCTTCCAGCCTGTCGTTTGGCCGAGCTTTCCATCTTGCCACATTGGTATTTTCTTTCCTGCATAACTCATAATTGCTTCAATGACAGATTGCCCCACTTCGCTCTTTCCACCGGGGGTGATGCAGATGTCAATTGTGTCAATACGCTGCCAATCGCGGGTGATTTCGTCGACGACAGAGGAAGACAGCGCCGGAGACGAACTTGCTCCCGTTGATGCCGATACGCCATTCAGTCGCGCAATCGCATCCAGCTCCAATGAGAAACTTGCAAGATAGTCCCTCGCATCGGCAAGATCAATGAGGTGCGCGCCAGCGTTCAAAATAGCACGTGCGACATCATAGTTAGCGCCTTGAAACGGGCCCGAGCAATCGATCACAGCGAAGGGCCGAATTACAGCAAGCTGCGTTACGAGGTTTTTACCATTATCCAAAGCGATGCCTTGCACCCGCAAATTTTGAGCGTTTGCCATTAATTCTTCAACGAAAACCTCTGCCTTTCCTGATGTGCGCGAAGAGACAATCAATTCAACCTCTTCAAACGAGGCAAGATGACGACAAAGCCGTTTGCCGAACACGCCTGTTCCACCCATGACGAGTATGCGTTGGTGCATTACAGGCTAAACCGATGTTTGTTTTGGGGGTCAGGTATCATGCAGCTATTCTTTTTTCCAAAGACCCTATAGCGATGTTTGGCGATAATTCCATAGGCAAAATCTCGCAGCACTTTTGGCAATATCGCCAAAAGTGGAATAATCCACTTCGTCCCTTTTAGGTGGCGTGAGAGGGCAATGACTGCGTCCGACTTTTCAAGCGCGATTCCATTTTCAATGAATAAAAATGTACTGGGATCATCAGGATCAACCCCGTGCTTTTGTGCCAATGACCTACCTTCTGAGGATTGGATTGACACAAACCGAATGCTGTCAGTTTTCTCGAATTTTAGGGTAAATTGAACACCACCGTCGCACAGTACGCATTGGCTATCGAAAAGCCAGATCGCCATTTTCTGGTGCTGTGTCATGTCTTTTTACCTTGATAAACGGCCTTACTAGTCTGAGACATGGTAAGGGAAATGCTATGACTCGCAAGGCAAACCGAACCTTCTCGCAAGTTGTAGGCAGTGTCGTGTTCGTTACATGCCCCGGTCGGCAAGCTAAAAGCTAAGCAGCATCGGCTAAATATTAATCTAGTGGTTGCTCAGGCCTGAAAATGGCCTGTCGTAAACAGCAGCTTTGTCCGCGATGTGTGAGCTCGAACATGACGCGGCGAAAGGTCGGCCTGAAATCCACCAAGATTGTAGCTGTGAACGGCCGCTTCCACGGCGCAGGCTGCATCGCAGCATAAAAACTGCCGCAACTGCGAAAAAATGCTGCGTGAGCAATAGCCGCGAGGGCAAAAGGCCGGTTTGTCCCGCATTGCGGACCTTGAACACCAACGCGGGGAAGGCTGCTTTGACATCTTCAATTTTGTTTGCGCACACTATATCTTTCCTGAGCAACCTTATGCTTTTTTGATGTGCATTTTTGTGATTGAAATCAAAGGGTCAAAATTTGCCATGCGCACGCTTCCCCTTTTTCTGACAACACCTCAGTTGTGCCAATGGGGCATAAGCGTGCACGAAAGCGCTTTTTCATGCCCCCCTGTCAATAAGTCTATATTGACAGCGCCTCTGAGGTCTGCTTTGCAAAAATGACTACTTTCAGAAGTTATGCTCCGAACGGTTCGATCAGGTCTGCGGACAGGGCATAGGCGATATCGGCAAGCTGTGTTGAAAGTGATGAGACGCCGAACATGCCGATGACGTTCACAGGTTCAAAAAGGCCAGAGCTTTCATATGGTTCGGGGGACGTGACAAAAACAAGCTGGTTTGCAGGCGGTGGCGGGACATGAACGCAGGCGCCAACAAAAGGCACCAGTATAAAGGCGGTGACACCTGTCCCTGAGTAGTCGATTGGCACGATAAAGCCCGGTAGACGCACAATCTGGCCATTCCAATCGGAGCGCACGCCGCTTGATGCTGGCTGCTGGTTTGAAAGGGGGGCTTGATCGTGATCAATCGCACCTTGCAAAATTGGTGGAATAGTTACTTGCCCTTCTGGAACGAGGTCCTTCCAATCAAGTTCGATGAACGCCTCGGCCCAAGCAATGTTAGGTGTCAGCCCCAAGGCCCCAAGGCTGGTCAGCAAATTACGACGACTAAGGCCAAAGGTCACCATACGTAGACTTCCATCGCCTCGGCCTGCAAAACGTAGCCGGTTTCTGCCACCTCGGTGGTTTGGATTTCATGCTGCATCAGGCCTGTCACCCATACGGCCTCCCATAAATCGGTGCTAGGCCAAGGCGTTTGCGCAGTGACGAAAACCAACTGGTTCGGGGGCGGTGGCGGTGTATGCAAACAGGCGCCAACGTATGGCACCAACACAAAGCTGGTTACGCCTGCCGTTGATTGGTCAATCGGAATAATGAAGCCGGGCATCTTGATGTAGGCGCCATCCAAAGTCGGGTTCAATATCTTGGCGTTCGCATCAAATACAGGGAGCCAGAGATCGTTGCGCTCATCCATGACGCCTTCGGCAATAATCTCGGAATAAGGAACACCTGGGGGGATAAGATCATCCCACGTGATTTCGATGGCCGGATTGGCCAAGGCCGCGTGGGGCAGGGCCGCGCTGGCCAAAGCTGATGTGATCAACTGGCGGCGTGATACATTCATCATCTCAACCCTTCTTTCCTAAATACGCACCATCATACCATCTGCGAGCGACATGCGATAGGCACGCAAGGCAGGTACCATGCTCACAATTGCGCTAGCGGCGATAACCGCCAATAGGACCCATAATTCGCGTATGGTCGGGGCCTCGATAGGTATCCAAAGCCCAAACGCGCTGTCGATCAGTGGTTGGCCGACAAAT
Source organism: Paracoccaceae bacterium (assembly GCA_034111185.1). GTDB lineage: Bacteria > Pseudomonadota > Alphaproteobacteria > Rhodobacterales > Rhodobacteraceae > Yoonia. The sequence goes on from JAWUXS010000050.1 coordinate 4,593, forward strand.
AAACCCGCATAAAGCAACGCTAGGCCAAGTAGCGCACCGAGCGCCGCCATCATGGCGGCCTCAAGCACAAGTAGCGCTAGGATCAAACTGGGTCGCGCGCCCATTGCCCTGAATATCGCCATCTCTCGGCGGCGCTCGTTCAGGCTTGAAAAAATCGTGGCCATCATGCCGATCAGTGCGGTTATCACGACCATTGCTGACACGCCGATAAGGGCCGTTTCGGCAATGCCCACGATCTGCCACAGCTCTTGCAAGGCAACCCCTGGTAAGATCGCGAGCAATGGTTCTGCGGCATATTCATTGATTGATCGCTGCACGCCAAACACCTGCAGCCGACCTTTGACACCAACAAGCACGGCGGTCACTGCCTGCGGTTCCAGATCCATCTGCCGGATCACATCCGCGGGCGTAGACTGCCCTTGGATCTGTCCGCCACTTTGCCAGTCGACATGAATAGCTTCTATCGCCCTTAGGCCTACGATAACTGTGCGATCGACGGGTGTACCTGTTTTCTCAAGAATGCCAGAAACGCGAAATGGCTGGTCTTCATGTTCGGTGAATGACGCAAGGCCATGCGCAACCACAATCGGATCGCCGATATCGTAGCCAAGCGTTTCCGCAACATCAGCGCCGATAACGGTATCAAACAAATCGTCCATGATGGCACCGTCACGCAACACGAGCGCTTGGCCCGAGCGGTACTTGTAGCGATCAAAGAATGCTTGTGTCGTGCCCATGACACGAAACTGCCGGTGGCTATCGCCAAGCGAGATTGGCACGGTCCAATCTACTTCGGGTCGCTCGGCGATGTCGCGGTAACTTTCCCAGGTCAAGTTATTCGTGGCGTTCCCTATTCGAAACACTGAATAGAGCAAAAGCTGCACTGATCCTGACCGCGCCCCAACAATCAAATCAGTACCTGAGATGGTGTCCGCAAAGCTTGCCTTGGCGCCGGTGCGCACTTTCTCAACCCCAAGAAAAAGCGCGACAGATAATGCGATAGCAAGAATGGTCATGCCAACAGTCAGCCCGCGTGCAATCAGCGATCCTATGGCGAGACGGAAAATCATGCTGCGTCTCGCTCTGTAATGCAGATCTCGTTCATGTGGATCACGCGATCAAACTGATTTGATAGCCGCGCATCATGGCTAACCATCAATAACGTCGTGGCGTGTGCAAGGGATTGCGCAAACAGCAATTCCAAGAACGTCGTCTGTGTGGCTGCATCCAACGAAGACGTCGGTTCATCGGCAATGATCAACGGGGGCATGCCGATCAGCGCGCGTGCCGCTGCGACACGCTGTTGTTGCCCAACGCTAAGCGTACCTGCCTTGGATGACATGACACCATTTGGCAGGCCTAGGTCATTGCAAAGCCTCGCCGCCTCGGTGACCGGATCGGCCACGCGATTGCGGCGTTCGGGTGCGAATTTCAAAGGCAGCAAGATGTTGTCTTGTACGCTGGCGAATGGAAGCAAATTGAACTGTTGGAAAATCAGACCGATCTGTTCGGCGCGAAAGCGGTCGCGGCGTCCTGCCGAGAGTGCTGCTGTGTCCGTTCCAGCCACGCAAACGCTTCCTGAATCAGCGACAATCGTTCCGCAAATCAAAGAAAGCAGCGTCGATTTACCGGAACCGCTTTCACCAAGTAGCAAAACCGTTTCGGACCGTGCCAACGTCAGGTTGGGGACGTGCAATCCAAAAGACGTCCGACCCGGCCAACGGAACCGGACGTCTTCAAGCTGCAAGATTGGGGCTGTATTAGGCAAGGTTCTATTACATTCCGCTTAGATCAAGGACCGGCGCGTCGCGCTCAACTTCAAACGACGTCGCACCAGCATCAGAGATGATTTGTACTTCTACCTCTAATGCGTTCGGGAACGTGTCAAAATAGGCAAAGTTGATTTCAGTGATCGCTGATGGGGTAGCGCAGGTCAGCAAATACTCGGCATGAAATTCAGTATGTCCTGTTTCGCTTGCGTGATCGTCGTGACCTTCGTCGTCATGCTCATCTGCATGTTCGTCCTCGTGATCGTCGTGCTCATCATCATGATCGTCATGTTCCTCTTCGCTCTCAAGACCTGCGGCGGCAGTGACGACGCTACAGCCAGCGGCCTCAGGCAAGACGAACAAATCCAACGGCCCAGCGAGCGTTGTCGCGGCCGCATCGACTGCGGCAAGATCCGCATTACTTTCAGCAGCATATTCGAAACCAACAATGTCAGCGCCAGGTGCGTGCAACTCCATTGCGACCTGCTGCCCATCAATTGCTATGTCCAGCTGCCCTACACCGTGTTCATGTGCATCCAGCTGGCGGGTTTCCTCTGCCAAAACAGGGGTGGCCGTAATCGCAGTTGCAGCGAGAAAAGAAAGAAGCTTCATCAGAATAATCCTATACAGAGAAAACGAAAACTAGGTTGAACAACCAACACAACGGCCATGAATTTCGACAATATGACGTGTCGCATTGAATGAAGATTTTGCGGAGATTGCGGAAAGTTCTTGCAGCAGATTGGTGCCATCATGTTCCTCGACGGTGCCGCACTCGGCGCAGATCTCTAGCACAGGAACAGCAGCCGCATGACTGCAGCGACAAGGAACAAAAGCCTTGATTGATTCCAGTTTATGCGCGCGCCCCTGATCGGTCAGCGCTGCAAGGGCGCGATAGATCGTCGGAGCCGCCAGATCAGGTTCGTCCAACTTCATTTGATCAAGAATTGCATAAGCCGTCATAGGTTTTTCATGTTCATGCAGAACACCCAAAACATCAGATTGCCGTACTGCCGCTTGCTTGCGCATGACCGTCCCCCTTGTCAGTTAAGCTTTTGTTATTTTATAAAGTAACAAACTGCAATTACTTTTGAGCGGCAAATTGTGAGCAAGTTGGTTCGCGACCCGATTCCCAATTTGCTGTAAGCGCGGTTTTGATCGTTTACGACAGTTGGTGGGGCTACCCCTATCTTAGCGGCGATTAGCTCTGGTTTTGGCCTGCTAAAATCCCCAAGAAAACGGCGCGTTCGCGTGTGCTTAGTACATCCAGCACGGTGTGCTTTCATATTGGGCTTGGGGTTCAAAGTGCTGCAAAGTGAGCCGGCTGGTCAAAATAGCCACGTTGAATCGGGCTGTGCAGTTGAGTTGTTTTTTTGATTTAGGCTTACAAATAGCCGAAGGTCACCCGACACACACACAACAAAGTCGTTTTGGTCAAAAGTCCACGCGTTTCAAAAACGTGCGACGGTAACCGGCGTCCATCTTTGCAATTATTTCAATAAGTTGTCGGAGTTTGACCGTGCCAGACTGGGCCATCAAAAGCTTGGGTAAATGTGGGTCGTGCTTGTGCCTGCAGTCTGCTGCTAAGTCATTTGAGGACGGCAATGGGGCCAGAGTGACGCAGCGAGACGGATTCGCCTTATTTCACTTACCCGTATTTTGATGCGCCATCGAAGCGGGATCATCTGACGAACCATGCTGCGGTCGCTATTGTGGGCGCTGGTCCGATTGGTATGACTGCGGCCCTTGCCCTAGTGTGCGAAGGTGTGGCGTCGGTTTTCTTTATCGGGGATAATGCACATATCGTGCCGATCTTTGGCGTTCGTGGGCTGAACAACGGCTTGGATGATGCGCATAACATCGCTTGGAAGCTGGGTTGGGTTATGTAAGGAAAAGCCGATCCTGCGCTGCTGGATAGCTATACGCCTAAGCGGCGTGGTGCCACGCTCGATTTATTCGTGAACGCGACGAAATCCACCCGCTTTATGACGCCGCCCACGGGTGGTTGGACGCTCATGCGCGATGCAGCCTTGAACCTTGCGCTTAACAACCCTTTCGCGGGCCATTTGGCCAAAACCAGCGACAGATGACACCCAACACTTATGCAGACAGCCCAGTTGTCATCGCTGATAATAATGCGTTTTCTGGTGGGTCGCCTGCGGGTGCCGCCTTGCCAGAGGCGCGCGTTGGCGATGGGTATCTGTCAGACTTGCTCGGAGATGGCTTTCCATTGGTCATCTTCGCAAGGCCCCTCGAGAGGGAATTGGACATTCCCCGAGATTTAGGTCATTGTCGGTGACGTCGCTTCCGATACTGGCAATCTGTTATGTGGGGGGAGTTCAACGCTTATCTAAATTGTCCTGTTTTACATATCGCTGCTCGTTGGTACGCGGCCACACCCGCTGCAATCCAGCTTGGAATGAAACACGCACTGGCGGGAGAACTGCTATGACCCCGAATGATGTGGAGCGCGTGTATGATGCTCTTGCAGAAACCCTTGACCGGGTTGGCACGAAGAAGTCAGAGCTGTTTCTTGCGCAACTTGCCATGCTGCTTGCCAACGAAATCGGCGATGTCGGAAACGTCCTGCGACTTGTCCATATGGCAAGCCATAACCTCGAAGTTACGAGCTAAGGCGGGGCTAGTCGGGATTGGACGTTCAAGTATTTTTTGCCGGTATTTCAATCGTTAATCCCCAAATTCTGGCCGAATTCAAAGACCCTTGGGGAAAACTACTTGATACGGTGCAAGGCTAGCCGCGAAGGCATCGATGAACTCCAGTGTGACCGCAGAGGGCCGCTTAAGCGTGGGTCGCACAAGTGACAGCCGATGTGAAATCGCGGGCGAAAAGGGGCGAGACTGGATCTTCTCGTTTGCAAATTTCACCGCGTCCAGCTCACTTACCACTGCAACGCCGACCCCGTGCGACACCAGTTCGCATGCGGCGGTGAACTGACGGGTTTCGACCAAGGTCGTCAACGGTGTGTTGGATTCAAAGAACGCATTTGCGAGGCTTTTGAAGAAATCGCTATCGCGCCGTGTGTGAATGATTTTCTCATCCGCAAGATCTGCAGGCGTTATTTCAGACAATGCCTCTAATCGGTGGCCGGATGGGAATATGCACACTGTTCGTACATCAATGTCACGGCTTTCCACGGCTGAATGGCCACGAAATCCGTCGGTAATGCCAAAGTCGAATTGCTCGTCGATCATCCACTCAAGAATGCGCTCGGGTCTATCGGGTTCAATTGTAATGCTCACACCCGGTCGGTCACCCAAAAATATTGCGACTACACCCGGCAGATGGCTTGTCGCAAACCCTGGCAAGCATGCGATGCGAATATGCCCTGCTTTGCGCTCAGTGATGCTTTGGCTGACCTCACCAATTTGATCCATCAAATCCAAAACCCGCTGGATATCTGATTGGAGGAACCGCACCTCTTGCGTTGGAACAAGCTGACCATTTCTGCGGTCAAACAGCGAAAACCCTAGCGTTTGCCCAAGATCAGACAGAAGCCGGCTAACGGCTGGCTGGCTGATGCCCAGATCTTTTGCGGCGCGTGTCACAGAACTGTGCTGAATCACCGCCATAAGGGCCTCGAACTGACGCAACCTAAGCTTCTGTTTCATGACCGTGACCTTCTTGTGACTTGGTGGTCGAGTATAACATAGTGTTATATTATTCCAGCGTTTTGCGGTCTTGAATTATATTTTTTGGGGTGTATCGTTTTGGAGTCTGCAACCGGTGCGTTCCCTAATAGAGCGCGCCAATTGACAACGCACATTTTGTGCATGGGAGGAATTATGAAAAAGTCTCTGCTCGGCGCACTTGCCGTATCCACTATCTTGTCGCCAGTCGCTGCTATGGCGCAAACCGAAGTTCAGTTCTGGCACGCGTTCACCGGCCGCCTAGGCGAGCTGGTCGCGACACAAGTCGAAGATTTTAACGCCAGCCAAAGCGACTATGTGGTCGTTCAAAGTCACAAGGGTAACTACTCTGAGACATTGAACTCAGGCATCGCTGCGTTCCGCGCAGGCGAGCAGCCACATATCTTGATGGTATTCGAAGTTGGCACCGCGACAATGATGGCCGCTGCTGGCGCTGTTCGTCCGGTCCACGAAGTCATGGCTGCAAGTGGTGCTGAATTTGACCAAGACGCCTACATCGGTGCGGTCAAAGGCTACTACACATCAACCGAGGGCGACATGCTGTCCTTGCCATTCAACGCATCCACACCTGTTCTATGGGTGAACCGTGACGCAATGGCGGCGGCTGGTGTCGATCCAGATACAGACCTGTCCACATGGCAGAACGTTGATGCGGCACTGACGGCTCTCAAAGCTGGCGGATCAGAATGCCCGCTTGTCACTGCTTGGCAAAGCTGGATCCACCTCGAGAACTTCTCGGCGTATCATGACGTTCCGTTTGCAAGCCAAGACAACGGCTTTGCAGGTCTCGACACTGAGCTGATGTTGAATGGAGAGGCACAGATTGCACACCTATCAGCTATGGGGCAGTGGGCGCAGGACGGAAAGTTCATCTATACTGGTCGTCGCAACGAGGGTGGTGCGAACTTCCGCGCCGGCGAATGTGCTCTCTTCACCGAAAGCTCTGCTGGCTATGCTGGCATCAGTTCCGAGGCTGAATTCGACTTTGATGTGCGTCCGCTTCCATACTGGGAAGGCGTCGGCAACAGCCCGCAGAACACCATCATCGGTGGTGCATCCTTGTGGGTCATGGAAGGTCATGAGGACGATGAATACAAAGGCGCAGGTGAATTCCTGAGCTACTTGTCATCATCAGACGTTCAGGCGCAGTGGCATCAGGACACCGGATATTTGCCGATCACCGCAGAGGCAAGTGCCGCAACCAAAGCATCAGGTTTCTACGACGAAAACCCGGGCACCGAGGTGGCTGTGATCCAGATGACTGCAAACCAGACTACAGCCAATTCAAACGGCTTGCGTCTTGGTTCTTTCGATCAGATCCGCGGGATCATCGACGAAGAACTTGAGGGTATCTGGTCTGGCGACAAGACTGCCCAAGAAGCTATGGATAGCGCAAAAGAGCGTGGCGATGCACTGCTGCGCCGCTTTGAAACAGCTAACCGTTAACGAAATCGAGGCAGGCCCGATCATGGGCCTGCCTACTACCTAAGGGGGGTCACACATGGAAAAGCGCGTTACGTTCCGCGGATGGCTGTTGCCCTTATTGCTGATCGCACCTCAGGTCGCGGTTTCGGCTGTCTTCTTCTTCTATCCTGCTGGACAGGCGATCTGGCAGTCCCTGTTTATTCCCGATCCATTTGGCCTATCGTCGCAGTATGTGGGGCTTGGGAACTTTGAATTCTTACTCAGCGACAGGTTCTACCGCGCGTCGTTTGTAACGACCGGTGTCTTCTCACTTCTCGTGACGCTTTGCTCAATGATCCCAGCGCTGTTTCTTGCGGTAATGGCGGACAGGTTGATCAAGGGCTCGGGCGTCTACCGAACAATGCTGATCTGGCCTTATGCCGTGGCACCCGCAATCGCAGGTGTCCTATGGCTGTTCATGTTCAATACGCGCGTCGGTGTCGTATCGTGGTATCTTGGTAATCTCGGGTACGACTGGAACCATGTGCTCAATGGTGGCGAGGCGATGGGCCTTGTTGTCGTAGCCTCTGCTTGGGGGCGTATCAGCTATAACTTCCTTTTCTTCTTTGCGGCCCTACAATCGATACCGCGTTCGGTGATTGAGGCCGCAGCGATTGACGGTGCCCATTTCTGGCGACGGTTCTGGACAATCGTGCTGCCACTTTTGTCGCCAACAACGTTCTTCTTGCTGGTCGTGAATGTTGTGTATTCATTCTTTGAAACGTTCGGCGTGATCCACACGATCACGGCAGGTGGCCCGCAACAATCAACAACGGTTCTTGTCTACAAGGTCTTCTCGGACGGGTTCGTTGGGCAGGACCTTGGTTCGTCCTCGGCTCAGTCGGTGATCTTGTTGTTTGTTGTAGGACTGCTGACCATCGTCCAATTCAAGTTCATTGAGAAAAGGGTGCATTACTAATGGCCCAAGAAATCCATGGCATGGTTGAAAAGCGTGGGGCAGGCCTTTGGCTGACCCATGTCTTTATGATTATCGGCGTCCTGTTCATCTTTTTCCCTATCTGGTTAGCCTTTGTCGCATCTACTGTGACCCAGCCCGAAATTGTAAAACCGCCGATGCCACTTTGGCCTGGCGACCAGATGTGGGAAAACTATTCCAAGGCGCTCTTCTCGGGGGTGAATGTCCCTGTGACGACCATGTTGTTCAACAGCCTTGTGATGGCGATGGGGATCGCAATCGGGAAAATCGTCATCTCGTTGCTTTCGGCATTTGCGATTGTCTATTTCCGCTTTCCGGGTCGGAACATATTTTTCTGGATGATCTTTCTGACATTGATGCTGCCAGTCGAGGTTCGCATCGTCCCAACCTATGAAGTCGTTGCAGGCTTTGGCATGCTTAACAGCTACGGTGGGCTTATCTTTCCCTTGATTGCATCTGCTACGGCGACGTTCCTGTTCCGTCAGTTCTTTCTGACGATCCCTGATGAATTGGCCGAGGCCGCGCGCGTCGATGGCGCACGCCCGATGCGGTTCTTTTGGGATATCGTCGTTCCTATGAGCAGGACAAATGTCGCGGCCCTATTCGTGATCCTGTTCATCTACGGCTGGAATCAGTATCTCTGGCCGCTGCTCATTACGACCGACCCCGAAATGAACACCATCGTGATGGGCATCAAACAGATGTTCCCATCGGGCGATGATGTGGCCGAGTGGCCTGTCATCATGGCAACTTCGATCCTTGCGATGATCCCTCCTGTAATCGTCGTGGTCAGCATGCAACGGCTGTTTATCCGCGGCCTCGTCGATAGCGAGAAATAAGATATGGCAACGGTTTCCCTCAAAGACGTCAAGAAAAGCTTTGGCCCAACGGATGTGATCCACGGGATAACGACCGACATTGAAGACGGTGAATTCATCGTCATTGTCGGGCCGTCTGGCTGCGGCAAGTCCACGTTACTGCGGATGGTCGCCGGACTTGAGACCGTGTCCGGAGGCGAGGTGTTCATCGGCGGAGAGTTGGCAAACGAAAAGGAACCGATGGACCGCGATATCGCGATGGTTTTTCAGAACTACGCGCTTTATCCGCATATGTCCGTGCGCCAGAACATGGGGTACGGCCTTAAGATCGCTGGTCTGCCTAAGGATGAAATAGATGCTAAGGTCGTAGCGGCCGCCAAGCTGTTACAACTTGAGCTTTTGTTAGACCGCAAGCCCAAGCAGTTATCAGGTGGCCAACGCCAGCGTGTCGCAATGGGCCGCGCGATTGTGCGCGAACCAGCTGTGTTTTTATTTGATGAACCCTTGTCAAATCTTGACGCCAAGCTGCGTGTGCAGATGCGGCTTGAGATCAAGGAGCTTCAATCAAATCTGGGGATCACCTCGCTTTATGTGACCCATGATCAGGTTGAGGCTATGACCATGGCCGACCGCATGATCGTAATGAACGGTGGTGTGGCCGAGCAGATAGGAACCCCGCTTGAGGTATATGAAACCCCGCGTACATTATTTGCGGCCCAGTTTATTGGCAGCCCTGCGATGAACATCGTGGATGCGACGGTAAAAGATGGCCAAGTCTACCTTGGCGAACATGCGGTTGCCGATGCTGTTGGTGCTGATGGCCCCGTGAAACTGGGTGTACGGCCAGAGCATCTTGTGCCCGATGACAAAGGCCAATTGCACGTCACTGTTAAGATGGCAGAACCGCTTGGCGCGAACACGCTTTTGCATGGCTCTCTGGCTGGTGATGATGGGGCATTCACCGTCAGCCTGCCGGGTGTACATCTATTGAGCCCTGACAATTCTGAACAAAGCTTTGCGATCCAATCGGGAAAAGCACATGTTTTTGAACGAGTTTCCGGCCTACGTCGCGTGGATGACGCTTTGCAAAAGTAATAGCCGCCACGTCAGGTCCGTTAATAAGTCATCAGGACTAACCGTCTACATCAGTATAACTACCGACACTTTACAACCGCTGGGGTGTCCAGCGTTGCATGCTTAATACAATATGTGCGCCGGTTGGTTTGCTTTGCTTGATCGACGGCAAAGATTGTGATTTTGAATACCTATTCATCCAATGTTTGGGTGAATTTGTTTCGTAGAACAGACCTTCTTGTTAATGAGTGACCCCAAATGAAGTTTCCTGACGTTGCTGCCCAGAATATAGGGCATTCAAGCACGACATCCTGTTGCAGCTGCCCTCTTCGCAAGATCTCCATCTTTCAGCCGCATGGTCATGGGCTTATGGATTTCGTGAAATCCCGTAAGGTTGGTGAAATGCGTATAGCCGCAGGGACTGTTTTATTTACGCAAGGCGCCCATTTGCAGCGTATGTATAGTGTCCTCGAGGGTGTTGGTCTTAGAAAACGATCGCCAGTCAATGGTGAACTCAAAGCAATCAGCTTTTTGCTGCCAGGTGATTTTATCGGTCTCCAGAGAGATCAGGGGCATGGTGTTTCATTCGGAGTTGAGGCCACGTCAGATATGACGTTCTGTGTTTTTGATCGTTCGGACATGCACGCAGGACTGCGCAAGAATCCAGATCTTCTGCAAGAATTAACATGGCTAGCAGCAAGAGAAGAGAATTTGCTGGCCGAGGTATTGTCCGTAAATGCCCAACTTAGCGGAACCCAGACCATTGCTTGGGCGTTGCTGCTGTTGTTCAGGCATTTGAAAGCAACGGGTGTCGGTGGCCAAGATGTGGTGCCGCTGCCTTACCGCCAAAAGGATCTCGCCGAGGCTTTGGGCCTTTCGCTCGTGCACGCCAACAAGACGCTCGCTCGGCTTCGTAAGCAGGGCATGATCGATTGGCGTGGTGGATTTTTGCACATTCCTTCGTTAGAAGCAGTGGCTGATTTTGTTGATGTTGATCTCTCTCAGACAGCGCCGCGACCATTTTTGTAGCCTCAAAATCACCCTAAGTTGCGCGGCTCAATTTAGGGTGGTGCGGTTGCGTTGGTTTGACATTTAACTGTCAGGCCCGTGCCAATGTCTTGCCCATATTGCTGCTTATCCGGATTCTTGAATTAGTTGTTATGGTTCAATTATTTTTAAGAACATGGATTTTCGAATGCTGAAAAAAATTATGACTGCGGCCGCGCTGATGGCAATGACTGCGTGCGGCGGCACACTTATTGTCCCGATCACAAACGCTGGAACGCTTGGCTTTGCAAATGGCAGCAGCCAGATCACTGCGCCAGCGGTTACAGTAGATGATGTGAACTTTGGTAGTATGCTGAATAACCTTCGGATCACGAATGGCGTCGGTACTGTCAGTTACGATTCTCGTCTTGATGATGCGGCGCAGGCGCATGCCGAAGATATGGTGACTAACAACTATTTTGACCACCTATCGCAAGATGGGCGCACGGCCCTCGATCGTATCAAAGCAGCGGGTTATCGGCCTGTGATATACGGTGAAAACATTGCTGGTCGCCAACAAACTGACAGCGAAGTTCTGAATGCTTGGAACAATTCACCCGACCACAACGCAGTATTGAACACTGCTGGTTTCGAAGATTTCGCGCTTGGCGTTGCTGGCGAAGGATCAAGCACGCGATGGGTTTTGTTATTGGCAAGCGAGTAAGCAATTGCAGTCGTCTGAGCCGTTTATTGCGCAGGCGCCTGCGCGAAAGCGGCGAGGATCGGCGTGGGTCGCACTTGTTATGTAAAATGTTTGCAACTTGCAAAAAGCGACGTACGGTCTCCTTATTAAAACTGGAGACATAATGATGCGATTTCTAATTCTTCTGCCTGCTTTGGCTCTTGCTGCTTGTGGTACCTCGTCTTTGACGGGTGGTGTCACCCAGAACCCCGGTACACCCGCGGTCGTTGAGAATACTTCGTTTGCGAGTTTGATGAACGGCGTACGTATGACAGCAGGTGCTGGGGACATAGCATTTGATACGCGCCTTGGCGCTGCAGCCCAAGATTATGCAGATGAAATGCTGGCGGACGGTCGGTTTGATCATGAAGGCGCAGATGGATCGACTGTAGGTTCCCGTGCGACTGACGCAGGCTACAATTGGACAACTATTGCCGAGAACATAGCGATAGGTCAGGAAACTCAGGCAGATGCTTTCACTTCGTGGCAAAATTCTGCAGGTCATCGTGCGAACAACTTAAACCCAGCCATGGAAGACTTTGGCCTTGGCGTTGCAGGCAGCGGCAGCGAACGTCGCTGGGTTTTGGTTCTTGGCGCCGAATAGCGCCTAAGCCATCCAGAAATATACGGTAAGGTGGTAAAAGATCGGCGCGGCAAACACGACACTGTCGAGCTGATCTACAAAGCCACCTTGCCCCGGAATAAGGTGTGACCAGTCTTTCACGCCGCGGTCACGCTTAATCGCGGCAAAGACAAGATTGCCAAACATCCCAACAAGAGATGCGATGCCAGCCATGGCCATGGCCCCGACCAATCCGAATGGCGTGATCCACGCAAGCATTCCACCAATCACCACCGCGCAGCCAACGCCGCAGGCCATCCCCTCAATCGTTTTGGGGGATAATCCGGGTGCGATTTTGCGGCGCCCGATACGACGGCCAAAGAAGTATTCGAGCAGATCACCCAGCTGAACAACGATTACGAGGAATGCGATCAGAAGAACGGCGCGTTCTCCGTAGCCTGCGATCTCAACCGTCATAAGGGCAGGGACATGGCTTACGCAGAATACGGTGATCATCAGGCCCCACTGGGTTTCGGCCACACGGATCAGATACCGATCTGAATTGCCGCGCAAAGCCGAGACGATAGGCAGCAACAAGAATGCGTAGACAGGTATGAATACGGTATATAGCCCCTCCCAGCCACACCAAACGAATAGGTACTGCAGCGGCAGGACGACAAAGAACGCAAGTGCCAGTGACCAATGGTCAGCGCGCGCCTTGGTGGTCAATGTTAGGAATTCGCGAAGGGCCGCAAAGCTGGCAAACATGAACAAGACAACGACGCCAAGCCTGCCAGATATCAGGGCTAGGCTGATGAAAATCCCCATACCCCACCAGCTTTCGACGCGGGTCATATAGGTGTCTAGAACAGGGTTCGCTTGCCCGCTTGTCTGGCGACTACGCACCAACTCTCCGAACAAGGTGAGTGCCACAAGGATCGCAAAGCCACCAAGGCTTAGCAGGATAAGGTCTGAGGTGGTGCTGTTCATGTGGCTGGCTCCTCAGGTTTAAGTGCTACAAGGGCATCCGCCGCACGCTTTAAGAACTCATCTTTGCTTTCGCCATCCTTAACATGCAGCGGCGCACCAAAGGTCACAGTGCAAATCAGGGGTAAAGGGATGACTTCGCCTTTGGGCATGATCGTATTGAGGTTGGCGATCCATGTTGGAACAAGGTCTACATCAGGCCGCGCGACGCCCATGTTAAACAGCCCTGCCTTAAATGGCAGCAGCGGGTCCTCGGTCATGTTGCGATTGCCTTCGGGAAAGATGATCAAGCTTGAACCCTCATCAAGAGCAGCAAGCATTTTATCCATCGGTTTGTCGGCAACCTCGGGTCTGCGGTCCACGAGAACGCAATTGAATACCTCGGGGCCGACAAAGGCGCGGATCGGATTTTTCAACCAATAATCCGCTGCAGCAACTGGGCGAACCGTGCGGCGCAGGGCAGGGGGCAATACGGACCAGATCATTGGCATGTCGCCGTTTGACGTGTGGTTCGAATAATAAATCCGCTGTTTCGGAATTGGTTCAATCCCGCGCCAATCGGCACGAACAGCAGTGATGAAACGGGCAAAAAGGCGGATCGCGTTGCCAACAAGGGTCGCCGCAAAGGCACGAAGAATTTTCATATGACTACCTTGGCGCGATGGCCTGCGTTTGGAAAGGATTTTTGGGGAGCATTCGGTTTCGTGCGAAGCCAAAACCTGAATGCAACGAAGGCGGGCACGGATGCCCACCTTCGTTTTAGTTTAGATCTTTTCGTCGCTTACATAGTCTGAAAGCAGCTTTTCGTTCTTTGCGTCTTCAAGGCGCTGAACGCGGTCCTCAGATAGACGATCATCAAAACGATATTTCACAAAATTCACGAGGGCGAGTGTCAGCATCAAGATGCCCATACCCCAGTAACCTTTGGTCGCAAGTGGCACGTCGGGCGACATGTAAAGCGAGATTGCGAGCATGCTATAAGCCACCAAAACAGCGAAAGCATTAAAGGTCATGATCAGTGCGTTATCACCACGATTGTTCATTTTCTTATCTCCTAAAGTTGATTATTTTTTGCCTGCAGAAAGGCGGTTTAAAACGTCTTGGGTGGTGGCACGTGTGGCGGTGCCAAACCCCTGGTCAGCCATACGATCTGCCAATGTGTCATGGTTCAGATCGTTGTTGATCTCGGACAGGATCTGCGACTTTTCGAACGGATCATCGCGACCCAGAACACGTGTGATCAGCTCTTCGGCCTCATCTGCGCTGGCACCTGATGTGGCACCATGCATCTTTGATTGGATGTCCTGCTCTTTGCGAACGGCGCGGGCCTGAATTGCACCCTGCTTCAGGTCGATGATCCTGCGGTGGCCTGCTTCTATTGAGCTACGCAGTCGCAAGATCTTTTGATCCAGTCGCGACAGGGTTTCGCTCCTGATTGTCAGCTCGTTCTCCATCACTGCGATGGCCTGTGCCGCTTCGGTCGCGAGGTCCATGTTGTCCGCGGTGATCGCGGCTGTTGCACGCTTAGTCAGGTCAGCCAACTTAGCTTGCAAGTTCTGGCGCTGCGCATCTTCAGAGCGCTGGCGCTGGATCAGGCTAGCCAATGTGGCCTTCGCCAACTTAAGGCTGGTGTCAGCTTCGCGGATTTTCTGATCAATCAGTTCAATCGCGAATGTATCACGTACACGATCTTCGGCCCGTGCGTTCGCGCCGGTCATCAGAGTTGCGAGGGTCTTAAACATCCTAATATCCTTTTTGTGAACATCGTTCATAAATTTGGTATAAGGATGATTCCTACTTCACGCAAGCAAAAAGTGAACGACGTTCATGAAATTAGTTTTGCCCGACTAACTGAAGTAAGATCACGGCAATCATGTCGTCGATCTTGTCTTTCGTCACTCCGGCGCTTGCTTCGTCCAATCCAAGCAAGATGATCCCATGCACAGATGAAAAGATCGCCCGCGTCAAAAGGCCAATCTCATCGGCATTACGATTAGGGAATAGGGTTGCAAGCGGGGTGGAGATATAGACGAACAATTGCCCCATCTCTTGCAGGTACCAATCCGGTGCGGTCTCACCCTTGGGTCTCTCAAGGTCGAAAAGCGCACGCCAGCTTAGGTAATTGCTTGCTGCAAAGGCATGATAAGCCTGTGCCATTGTGATCAACTGCTCGGTCGCGTCTTGTGGCGCATCAGCAAGCGATGCTGCAACATCTGCGCCCAATCGCTGAAACGTGAGAGCATTCACCGCAAGGACAAGGTCATTCAAGTCGTCAAAGATCGTATAAATAGCACCCAACGCGCAACCCGCCTCAGTCGCGAGGTCGCGTGCCCGTAACGCACCAAGGCCGTTTTCCGCGATCCGTCGATCCGCGATCACAATCAGGTTTTCACGTAGAACCTTGCGACGTTCTGCAACTTTGCCAGCCATTTCGACCCTCATACTTGAACGGGGTTCAATATATAGGCGATCAATCTACTTGGCCAGTGCTGGCGTTGGTTTAGGTCTTAACAGGCGCACCGCCCGCAAAGTTATTCACACTGTGATAGCTGATTGGGTCGCTTTGCATCTCAAGATGCAGCCCGTCGTCCGTATAGGGATGTGCCCGCGCAAGGGCCTCGTCCACTTCGATGCCTAGACCGGCAGCTGTCGGCACTGGAATATAGCCGCCCTCGACCGTGAGCGTGTTTTTAATCAGCGCCGCGTGGAACGGTGTCTCGACCGTTTCGGCCATCAGGATATTCGGGATCGAGGCGGCAAGCTGGACATTGGCAGCCCACTCAATCGGGCCTGCATAAAGATGTGGCGCCATTTGTGCGTTATATGTCTCGGCGATGGCCGCGATTTTTTTGGTTTCCCAAATACCGCCCGAACGCCCAAGTGCTGGCTGAAGGATTGCGACACCATTGCGCAGGGCCGCGGTGAATTCCTGTTTTGTCGTTAGCCTTTCACCGGTTGAGATCGGGATATGCACGGCCTCGGACACGCGGGTGAATTCCTCGGGCGTATCTGGCGGGCAGGGCTCTTCGTACCAAAGCGGGCTATAAGGCTCGATCGCTTTGCCTAAACGTATCGCACCCGCGGTGCTGAATTGCCCGTGGGTGCCAAACAATAGATCAGCGCGATCACCAACTGCGGCGCGGATTTTGGCGCAAAACTCGACCGACAGCGAAATGTCATACATCGAAGGCATATGGCCGCCGCGCATTGTATAAGGGCCAGCAGGGTCAAACTTTACAGCCGTGTAGCCTTTGTCGACCATCGCGATAGCTGATTCCGCAGCCATATCAGCATCAGCCCAGAACGCAGGCAGCGTATGCCCCTCTTGTGGGTATAGATACGTGTAGGCGCGGATGCGGTCGTTCATCCGGCCACCGATCAACGCATGGACCGGACGGTCGCGATCTTTGCCCAAAATGTCCCAGCACGCGATCTCAAGCCCTGACCAAGCACCCATCACCGTAAGGTCAGGCCGCTGGGTAAAGCCTGCAGAATACGTGCGACGAAACATTAGCTCAATGTTTTCGGGATTTTCGCCTTCCATGTGGCGGGCGAATACGTCGCGGATCACATGCTCCATCGCAGCAGGTCCAATGGACGAGGCATAGCATTCACCCCAACCAACAATGCCAGTATCCGTCGTAACTTTGACAAGGATCCAATACCGCCCACCCCAACCAGGTGCGGGCGGTGCAGTCACGATGACGTCGAGATCTTGGAGCTTCATTGCGAATATCCCATCGATTTGCGGCTAGGTTTGGTCAGATAGACAGCGGCTTAGTCAAAAATAATCACATTGCGCTTGGCGGCACCTGACTTGGTATCCGCAATCGCTTCGTTGATTTGTGACAACGGCCAGCGACCTGAAATCAGCTCGTCCAGTTTTAGGCGGTCCTGTTGATACAGATCCACCATCCAAGGGATATCGCGCTTGATCACTGTGTCGCCCATTTTCGACCCAACAAGCGCCTGGCCAGCCGCAGCAACCATCGCAGGTTCATACGTCGACATCGCACCTGACGCTGGCATGCCAACCATGACGACCTTGCCACCAGCGGCCATATACTTGGGCGCTGTATCAAACGCAGGGATCGCGCCAACCGTGACGAACACGGCATCCGCACCACGACCCATCGCTTTTTTCGCAATCCGCCAAGGCGCGTCTTCGGTTGCAAGCACACCGTCAGTCGCACCAAATTCGCGGGCAATCGCTAACTTCTCTTCGCTCATATCTACGGCCACGATGCGACGCGCACCCGCGATCCGCGCACCTTGGATGGCATTCAGACCAACGCCACCTGCACCAATTACAACGCAGTCTTGGCCCGCGCGAAAGTTCGCAGCATTCACAACAGCACCGACGCCTGTGATTACGCCGCAAGCAAGCAGCGACGCGGCATCAAGTGGCATGTCGCTTGGCAAAGTCACAATCTGGCTTTGATCAACGACAACCTTTTCGGCGAACGCACCCGACGCCATGGCCTGATGTAGCTTGCCACCGTCAGCCGTTTTTAAGGGCCCGTGGTCACCATCATACCCCGTCTCACAGACTGTAGGTTTGCCAGATGAACATGACGGACAGGACCCACATGCGCGGATCAGGGTCACAACAACTGTGTCACCCACAACGATACCTTTTACCCCCTCACCAATCGCTGTGACATGGCCCGCGGCCTCGTGTCCGTAAACAGCGGGCAGTGAACCACCCCATATCCCGTCCGCATATGAAATGTCGGAATGGCATATCGCGCAGGCCTTTAGCTTGACCTCAACTTCGCCCGCAATGGGCGCGCGCAGTTCGACATCTTCGATAGTAAGGGGGGCGCCAAAGGCATGGCAAACGGCGGCTTTAATCTTGGGCATGTCTTGAGATCCTGAAGAATTTTAGATTCTCAGGTTTGCGCTAAGTGCATCCAAAGGCAATAGCATTTCCGACAAGTTTTAGGTTTCCTGTGTGTCGGTCTTGGACCGATCTGAACTGACAAAGATCGCGATACAGCCAAGGGTCAGCACAGCTGCTAACAAGAACGGCGCGCCGGGCAGGTAAAACGGTGCGCCTGCATGGGTAAAGTAAAAGAACGTTTGCGTCATAATCAACGGCGCTGCAATTGTGGCGACCGCCGTGATCGACGCAAGCGTGCCTTGCAATTCACCCTGCTGATCGTCCGCCGCAGTGCGCGACATGATCCCCTGCAATGCAGGACCTGCGACAGAACCAAGTGCGGTCAGAGGCGTCAGCGCCAAGGCGATCCACCCATTTGTGACAAACCCAAGGGCTACAAAGGCCACGACATCCACAGACAGGCCAGCGATCACCGTGTTCCGTTCGCCCAAAACCCGCAAGATAGGTTTCATCAGCAGGCCCTGAACAACCGCAATGCCAATTCCAAAGATACCCAGCGACAGGCCAATCATGCCCGGGCCCCAGCCAAACTGAAGCGCGCCGAAATATGCCCAAACACCGGGATACACAAAGAACGCGATGGCATAGACAAAGATGATCATCATCAAACGCTTGAGACCCGGCAACTGCCCGATGTGTTTGAACGCGCCAAGCGGGTTCGCACGACGGATCGAAAACGGCCTGCGGATGCGGTCGGTCACGGTTTCAGGCAACACAAAGTAGCCAAAGATTGCATTCGCAGCAGCAAGGAACGCTGCCGCCCAAAACGGTGCACGTGTCCCGTACTCTGCCAGTACGCCGCCAATCAACGGACCAAGCACAAAACCCACACCAAAAGCAGCGCCGATCAGGCCAAAATTTGCGGCCTTCTCTTCGGGTTTGGAAATGTCAGCCATATAGGCCGCCGCGGTAGATTGCGTCGCGGCCGTAATGCCGCCGATGATACGCCCAATGATCAACAGCCACATCGTACCAGCCACAGCCATCAGCACATAGTCGAATGCCATGATCACAAGCGAGATCAGCAAAATTGGCCGCCGCCCGAACCTGTCAGACAAGCTGCCGATGGTTGGGCCGAACAGGAACTGCATCACAGCAAAGATTGTCGCAAGGATACCGCCCCAAAGCGCTGCTTGGCCCAAGTCGCCGCCATCAATCTCGCGGATCAGATCAGGCATGACGGGCATAATTAGACCGATCCCCATGCTATCAAGGACGGTTGTGATCAGGATAAACGTGACAGCAAGGCGGTTATTCATAGGGACGGCTTTCTAAGCGTGATCCTGTCGAATTAAACCGTTTAGTTCACTTTGCAAGTCCGAAGCGCATTTCAGCTACCGTAAAAGGACAGCAAGGCCCAAACAAAGCTGCGGCAATATCATCGCAACCGTTGTTTGCGCCGCGTTGTTATCTAGCAGTTTTGCCATATGCGGCACGCTTGCCTGCAAAGATTGCGTCACTTCAGTATCAGCTTTTGTCGTTGATGCAGTCTGTGCAATCCATTCCGCAAATGGCGAAAGAGCGGCAGCCGGTGTCACGTCGCCCGCATCATTTAGCCCAAGCCCAGCCGCGATTGAACCGCGGAGGGTTGGATCAGGATGGAACGCCAGCAATGTCTGCTCTTTGATCTTGGACAGCGCATCGCCTTGTGGCTGACCCGCTAGCTTTTCCTCAAAATGATTGATCACCTGACGCAAACGCAATGAAAGTGCGGTTGCCTTTGTCGCCGCACTATCGCCTTCAAAGTGAACCCACTTTGCGTATTCAGGCGCTTTCATCTCGTCTTTGAACTGGACGACAAGGGCCGCAATCGGGTCGCGTGTTTCAGCCGTCACTGGACCTAGGGCTGCGGGATCGATCTGCACTTCCATTGCGGCACGCTGGATCGCTTTCGCGCATATCTCTGGCATGACGCCCGCTTTGGCTTGGGTCAGCGCAAGTGTGCCCATGACCAACAGCTCGGCCCGCAAAACGGCGGTGTCGGTGAAAAGTGTCGCGACTGTCTTGTCGTGAAACAGGCTGCGCCAGATGGCGCTATCAAATGGAGTCGCAGGCATGGGTACTCTTTCTTATGTGTTGGCTGTCACATGCCCAATGCTGACCAGAAAGTCACTCAAGATTTCAGAATACCGGATTGGGTCTTCGGCACAGGGCAGATGGCCGCAGCGACGCATCAGTTCAAACTGTGAACCAGGGATCAAATCGACGGTCTCGCGCACGAGATCAGGCGGGGTCGCGCCATCTTCGGTGCCCGCAATGCCAAGGGTTGGGATTCGTAAACCCGACGTGGGGGTGTAGAAATCGGTTCCCGCAATCGCGGCGCATACGCCGACATAGCCTTCGATGGGTGTCGATTGGAACATCGCGGCCCAAGGCGCCATATCAGGCGTTGCGTAGAAATCGCGACTGAACCAACGCTGCATAACGCTATCGGTCATTGCCGCCATGCCCTGTGTGCGGATGGCATTGATCCGGTCATCCCATAGGTTCGGATTGCCGATTTTCGCAGCGGTATTGGATAGCACCATAGCGCGGATCGTGTCGGGCCGTTTTACTGCAAGACCTTGGGCGATCATGCCGCCAACAGACAAGCCGACAAACACACTGTCCTTTACGTCCCACGCGTCACATACGGCTGCGGCATCACTGACCAGTGCGCCCATTGAATATGGCGCGTCAGGAACGTCAGATTTTCCATGCCCGCGCTTGTCCCAGCGAATGATCCGAAGGCGGGGATCAAGCAAAGGGATTACTTTGTCCCAAAGTGCCAGCGATGTCCCAAGCGAGTTGGCGAAAATCACCGTAGGGGCCGAAGGATCATCAACACCATCGCAGCGGGAATAAAGTGAGACGCCGTCTCGGATGACAATTTGGTCGCGCATCATTTCGTCCTCAATCAATGCCTTAGAAAAGATCAAGCCGCGCAATGAGGTTACCCCCGCGCGGCTTGTTCCCGTTGCCCAGCGTCCCAACCAAAGTCGGTGCGGGCAACCCTCCCAGCGCAGAGAAAACAAAATTTACCACGTCTGAGTCAAGAGCTACGTTTCACTTGATCGATCAACATTTGAATAACTGAATAAAATTGTTTTAAAACAGATTGTTGAGTACTTGAGTGCGCCGCATTGATTGCTGGGAACTCGCGCAATGCGTGCATATTTCTGCGCTGCAGAAGGAATTGAAAGGGCTGGAATACCTGACTGTCCGATTTCAAATACCTGTGCGACATAACCCTTGGGACATTTCGCCGCGCGAAAGGGATGCGATGCGATATACAATCGACGGCAACACATTCGATACACTTGCCGGTTTCTTGGATACGCTTGATGTCACACTCAGGCCTGTAACTCCTTGGAGCCGCGACCTTGATGGATTGAACAACCTACTTCGCATGGACAATCAAGCTCCTAGCGAAGGCATGACGCTTGTCTGGAGCAATAGCACAAAATCACGCGCTGATCTTGGGTACGAAGAAACGTTGCGTGTCCTTCAGGCGCGGTTAAAAGATTGCGATGGCATCAACGAACGGTTTCTCAAGAACGATATCGTGAATGCACGCGACAACGCTGGCCCTACGGTCTTTGACTGGGTGATCGAAGTTATCGAACGCCACGGTCCCGGTGGGGACGAAGGCTGGGACAACGTCAGGCTTGTGCTTGAGTAGCTAGCGCTTTCCATCCGAAATTTGCATATGCGCCATGATCTGCCCGTGGTCTGACGCCAGCTTGTTATAAGGTGCTTCGGGGTGGCTGCCATCAGTCAGATGGTCATTTAGCACGCTAAAGTACTGCATCTCCCCTATCTTGCCTGCGAAATCGGGCTGAAAATGCCGCGACATCAGGATTTGGTCGATGCTTTCAAAAACACCGCCGAACGCCGACGTATAAACCATGTCACGGGCTGATTTTTGCACGAACAACCGTTCTGCTGAGACAAGCCGCGCTGCGCTGACTTTTTCTTGAATAATCTCGTTCTCTTCGCGGCTATAACGGTCCGCCTGATGTTCCGCGTCATGCTTGCGGATCCACGAATAGTTCTTGAACGGTGCCTGACCCGATATGATCTCGGATGAAACAGCGTGTTCACCATCGTTGAAATCACCCAACACCATGACGGGGTTGTCGGCGTCCAACTCTTCCATAATCGCACGGCGAAGCACCCATGCCTCGGCCATCCGGCGCAGTCCTGCACGCAAGCTGCCCATTGCGCGGCCAAGCGGGTCGTAATTCACTAGATCGGCAGCAGGTGGGAATGCCGCACCCGCAGGTTTGTCCAACTCGCCCAGCTTTGATTTCAGGTGGCAATTGAAAACCGTCACAACCGTCTCACCGATCGGCACGCGTACTTTGAGGATCGGGCGCGAAAGGCGCGTGATCCGGTAGCTACCACCGTCTGATCCATCCAGATCAGAAAACGGAATATCTAATGGCGTCGGTAGGTCTTGGATGATCTCGGGCTCGCCCACGAAACCAAACCGCGACAGCACAGCGACACCGGGCCTGCGGTGCCCTGGTTCGCCGTCGTTCACATTGGGTGCAAATGCCAATGCAGCATCCGTGTAGGGATTGTATGCCAGCTTGCGAAAGATCGCTTTGCGGGCATAGCGTTTAGAACGATCAGGGATGTTTTCTGCGTTGGCAGCAATCCCCATTTCGTCGGCGTCGGCGATCACAGCACGCAAAGACGCTTCGTCGAAAATCTCTTGGAAGCAAACGACGTCAGCTGAAAGTGTCAGTAGTTGATCCGCAAGCCATGCTTCTTTCCACGCATGTTCTTCGACTGTGTATTTTTCATAGCGATAATACTCTTGCTCGGCCCCGATTAGGTTTTTGACGTTAAAACTGGCGATTGTGAATTCGGTCATTTTGGCTTCTTTCAAGTCAAAGTATTAAGGGCGCGGGTGAACATAGGGCCGTCGACATTCCCACCCGAAGCAACGGCGATCACGTCATCACCTTGCAATTTGTCACCGTGGAATAATGCAGCAGCAAGGCCAACCGCACCGCCCGGTTCGATCACGATCTTTAACCGCTCAAACGCATGTGCCATCGCACGCAGGCAGTCGTCATCGCTGACCACGATGCCAGCGCCGCAATGCGCCTGCATAATGGGGAAGGTGATGTTGCCCGGCGCTGGCGTGATAATCGCGTCACAGATCGATCCGTCGTTTGTCGCGTTCCGCTCGATCTTGCCCGAGACCAGCGAACGCGTCGCATCGTCAAAACCCTCAGGCTCAACCGGACGCGGCCGCAAGCTGGGTGCATCAGCCGCAAGCGCAAGCGCAATGCCTGATGTCAGCCCACCACCACCACAGCAAATTGTAACGTCCGCATCGGTGATACCCAACGCGTTTGCATCCTCAGCTATTTCAAGACCAACGGTACCCTGACCCGCAATGACCAATGGCTCATCGTAGGGCTTGATCAACGTCAGTCCGCGCTCAATCGCGAGGGCCTCACCCATCGCATCGCGGTCTTCAGTTTCGCGATCATACAAAATCACTTCGGCCCCAAGGGCGCGCGTATTGGCAACCTTAATCGCGGGCGCATTCGACGGCATTAGGATTGTCGCAGCGGCACCATGTTCACGGGCAGCAAGGGCCACACCCTGCGCGTGATTGCCGCTTGAGAATGCAAAAACGCCTGTCTTTAGGGCATTATCAGGCAGCGCTGATACAGCAGACCAAGCCCCGCGAAATTTAAACGACCCTGTGTGCTGTAAGCATTCAGGCTTTACGAAAACGCGCCGCCCCGCGATCTGGTCAA
The DNA here is from genome assembly GCA_034111185.1 of Paracoccaceae bacterium. Lineage (GTDB taxonomy): Bacteria > Pseudomonadota > Alphaproteobacteria > Rhodobacterales > Rhodobacteraceae > Yoonia. The sequence continues at coordinate 28,267 of JAWUXS010000050.1, forward strand.
GAAACGGGGACGACAGCAATGGTGTCCGACGTGCGTGCCCCTTAATGCGTTCAGCGGCAGCGCGGATCATTTCAATATTCATGGCAATTGCCCTATCCATTTTTGTAGAACATCCAATGCTTCTGGCTCGTCCAAGAACGGCACATGACCACGTCCCGGAACATCCGTACGCAGCATATCTGGCCTACGCCGAGACATCTCATCCGCGGTTTGCTTGCTAAGCAGGTCCGAGTTGGCGCCGCGGATCAATGCCAGCGGCAACCCATCCAGTGCATCGAAAAATGGCCACAGATCCGGCACAGGCTGCGCTCCGGCTTCAAGAACCGCATCGCGCAATTCAGGATCATACCGAATGCGCAGGCCGTCGCCCGTTTCCTCATAGTGGTTACACACTTCTTCAAGCCACCGCTTCTTTGGCACGCCTTGGAAATGCGTCCATGCTTTGGCGCGAAATGCAGCGGCAGCTTTATAGGTCTTCTGCGCAGGATTGCGGCCAATGTAATCTTTGATGACCTCAAGACCTTTTGGCGCAATCTCTGGCCCGATGTCATTCAGGGCAACACCTGTCAGGCGCCCCTTGGCCATCGCGGCAATCGCCATGGCAATCAGCCCGCCACGTGATGTCCCCAAGATTGCAGCCTGCTCAAGACCAAGATGATCCATCAATGCCAGCACGTCCTGTGCTTCTTGTGGGATGGTATAGGTCGCCCGATCTGCCCAATCTGATTGGCCACGGCCACGGTAATCAATCCGTATCAACCGCACATCCAGATGCGGGGCTACGTGATCAAAGTCACCTGTATTACGCGTCAGGCCGGGTAGGGCGAGAACTGGTTTTCCTAGTCCGCTCGCCTCAAAATACAGCCGTGTGCCATCTAATGCTTGGAAGTGGGGCATCAGGTCAGCTCCGGTATCGTTGTAAGGTCTGACAGCACATGTTCGGGCTTTGCATAAAGGCGGTCCATCGGTTCACCAGCGCGGTTCACCCAGACTGTTTTAAATCCGTATCCTGCAGCGCCAGCCGCATCCCATCCGTTCGAGGAGACAAAAAGAACTTCTTCTTTGGCGCAGCCAAAATGTGTACCGACCAGATCATAAACACTGTCGTGCGGTTTAAAGACCCCAACGGTTTCAACCGAAAGAGATGCGTCGAGAACTTCTTCAATTCCAGCAGATTTCACAGCACCGTCAAGCATTGCAGGCGATCCGTTTGACAAAATCCCCGTCGCAAGCCCCTTGGCCTTTAATGCAGCAAGCATAGCGGGCACCTCGGGATAGGCTGCCAACTCCCAGTACAGATCCAATAGACGTTTGCGCAGGGCCGGATCATCAAGGCCTGATGCCTCCATCGCCCAATCCAAGCCATTCTGGGTCACTTCCCAAAAATCGCAGTGCTGCCCAGCAACGGCCCGCAGCCAAGTGTATTGCAATTGCTTCAGCCGCCAATCACGCGCCAGAACAGGCCAAACCTCGGCCAGCGCCTCAGCGCCGGTTTCAGTCGTCGCTTGGCGGGCCGCAGCATTAACATCAAACAAGGTGCCATAGGCGTCAAAGATACATGTTGTAATCGGCATGCGTAATTCCTCTTTGGGCGTACGTTGGCACGGGTCACGCCGAACGAAAACCCCAAAGCTGTTTGCGCGGCGCTTGCTTCGTCGTTAGGGTCCGCGCTCAAACCTCATTTACAAAAGCGGACGAAACCATGACAGCGGCAAAAAACGGCGACACAGTCAACATCCACTACACCGGCACATTGGCGGATGGATCTGTCTTTGACAGCTCAGAAGGCCGCGATCCGCTGGAATTCGAAGTAGGCTCAGGCATGATCATTGTCGGCCTTGATAACGCCATTCCAGATATGACCGTTGGTGAAAAGAAAATCGTGAAAATCCCATCTGACGAGGCTTACGGCGACGTAAACCCAGATGCCCGCCAAGGTATCCCGCGCGATCAGTTCCCGAACAGCATTCCGATGGAAGTTGGCACGCAGCTGCAAATGCAAGGCCCCGATGGCAACGCTATTATGGTTTCAATCGCAGAAGTCGGCGAAGTTGAAATCATCCTTGATGCAAACCACGCGCTTGCGGGCAAAGAACTGACGTTTGATTTTGAGATTGTCAGCATCGTATCTGCATAGGTGCAATTTTTGCACATTTCTGCTAAAGTTCCTTCCTCAATAAGAGGGAGGAACAACAATGACCGAGACACATGGTGACGTCTGGTGGACAGAACTGATGACCCGCGACATAGCGGGTGCATGCGAATATTACGCTGCCACCTGCGGTTGGACATTCGAAGCAGTGCCAATGGGCGATAGTGATTATCACCTAGCGAAAAAAGGCGACCGGATGGTTGCAGGAATGATGGATATGACGGGAATGCCCGACATGGACGATCTCCCGCCTCACTGGAATTCTTACTTTGCCGTTGATGATATCGATGCAACTTGTGCGGCCACGATTGCCGCTGGCGGTAAGGTATTGCAGGCACCATGGGATATGCCCGGAACTGGGCGCATCGCGATGCTGCAAGACCCGACAGGGGCCGTCATGGGAATGATGACCCCCGAAGAGCCTAGCTAATTCGGGAAACGCTCGCAGTTAGAGGTTCTCTGGCTGCGGCATACCCAAAACGTGGAAGCCACCATCGACGCGGATCACTTCGCCAGTTGTGTGGCTGCCCACATCCGAGGCAAGGTAAACGGCTGTACCACCAACCGCCTCAAGCGTGGCATTGCCCAGCGGAGCGTTCTCACCAGTGTGCTTGAACGTTTTGCGCGCGCCACCAATGGCTGCCCCTGCCAGTGTTTTCATCGGGCCGGGACTGATCGCATTTACGCGGATACCCTGTGGGCCAAGATCATTTGCCAGATAACGTGTCGCACTTTCCAGCGCGGCCTTTGCAACGC
>JAWUXS010000051.1:0-9963 GCA_034111185.1 Paracoccaceae bacterium
GGGCCGCACCGCAGCAATGAGAAGTCCTGGTCAATGTCCGGTAAGGGCCGTTCACGTCATTCGACACCAAGGGCGGAAAGCGGTCATTCGCTGCAGTATGCACGGATGTCAGCTGTGCGGACAAAGCCGACCTTGCCGTCCATATGGCCAACGACCGTTTTCCCAATGCTGCACTGACGGTAAAACGCACCAAGGGCGGAAACGAACCTTCACTGCAAGTGCGCGTGCTCTGGGGCCATCTGGCGAAAGCAGTTGTTCATAGTGTGTTCTAATTAACGGATGCTGCGACCGATCTAATTGCGGCAAGGATCTCAATCCGGCTGCTATTGCGCACCGCATTAATGACCGGTCTGGGATAGTCGATGAATTCTCCTTCGAGATTTCAGCCCATAGCGGATTTTCGATGGGCCGCGCAACGCTATAGTGCAACTTCGTCGAGACGACCCATTCGCTGCCACGCCACATCTCAACTCGTTAGTTCATCTGTATCGTCTTGAATTGAGCTTCATCCACTTGGCTGGAAATGACCACTCGTGGAACGCATGCGATGAAACTACCAATGGCTGCCTAGATTTAGAGGAAAGCGGCTAGTTAAACAGTTTTACTTTGGTTGACGGCAATCGCCACCAATGAGGTGCGGAATTGATTTGCTTATTTTAGTTCAGATACGCTACTGCCTTAGACCGCACATCCAATATTGCAGGTACTTAGGCTTTGCTTTATTTCTGAGGTCCATGTTGCATTTCGACTCTGCATCAATGGGCAACGTGGGTTCTGATTCTGAGTTTTAACTGAGGTGAAATACATGGATCGGTTGAAATTCCCAACAGGGCCAACGACAGCACTGGTGACACAAAATGCGACGATTAGTTTCGATGCGCTGCATTTGTTGCGCGACCGTCTTGCGGCAAAATTCCTAGACACGGTGCCTAACAACCCTAGACGTGTATTGGGCTGCTTGAACGATGATGAAACGGCGCTACTGGCTTTGCTGACCGTGACGGAACTGACCGACTATATGCCTATCAATTCACAACTGACGGACGTGGAAACCACAGCAATAATCGCGTCGTCCGGCGCCGATGTTGCAATCGTGTCTAAAGGTATTCTTGCACAACGAAAAGAATTTTTCTCTCAATCTCAAATGCTTGTTTTAGACTGGGACGACATCATCAGCGCTGCGAAACAAGATACGACACCCAGCCAAGCAACTGACATCCCTTGCGACGGGCGACTTATTTTACACACCTCCGGAACAACAGGGAAGCCCAAGCGGGTACCGATCACCGTCCATGCAATCAACGCGTCGGCAGCTAATATTGCGCAAGGTCATAATCTATTACCGACTGACCTTGCACTGAATGCTTTGCCGACATTTCATATTGGTGCCTTGGTTGACGTTCTGTTAGCCCCGTTTCATGTGGGTGGCGCAGTTGCAATTTCGGACCAACGCTCGTCAACCAAGCTGGTCGCAGAAATCATAAAAACGCGCCCGACTTGGGTGCAAATTGTGCCAACGATTTTGCGCAGCATGGTTGAAGAACTGTCGCCAGAAGTATTGCGTAATGCAGGGTCGTCGCTTTCGTTTATCCGAAGCGTGTCTGCGCCCGTGCCACCTGCGCTTAAACGCGAAGCAGAAGCGTTGATGGGCTGCCCTATTGTCGAAATGTACGGGATGACCGAAACAGCGGGGCAAATTGCAACCAACGGACGCCAAGAACTTGCGGACAAGAATAGTAGTGTTGGTATGCCTTGCAATGTTCCAGTCGCCATCATGGACGGGTTTGGCAACAGTGTTGAGACTGGCAATGCGGGCGAAGTTTGCGTCTCTGGGCCAACTGTTTTTGACGGCTATGAGGGCGTCACGAAAGAAGATGTCTTCTTTGGCGATTGGTTTCGTACCGGCGATCTAGGGCGGTTAGACAATGACGGATATCTATTTATTGAGGGTCGTCTCAAAGAGATGATCAATATAGGCGGGGAAAAAGTTTCTCCTCATGAAATCGAACGCGCAGCGCTTACTTATCCAGGTGTCCTTGAGGCTGCAGCATATGCTTTGCCGCACTCTAGTCTGGGCGAACAAGCTGGGTTGACGATTGCAACATCTGAAACGATCAATACTGCAGATCTATTGGCGCACATGGCGTTGCAGCTTGCCCCATTTAAACGGCCCAATACGGTATTGCAGGTGCCACAGTTACCTCGGCTGGCAAATGCTAAAGTTGACCGGATCCTTCTCAAACGGACCGCGACGGCAGCATTGCAAGATCGACTGTCAGGTAAAAACAACGCTGCTGTTGCCCAGCAGATGACCCACGAAGCGCAGGTTGTCTCTCGATTGTGGGTACGAATTCTGAAATCGCGCACGCCTGAAAACGAAGATGATTTTTTTGATATGGGCGGCGATAGCCTGTCAGCAACAGAGTTTCTGATGGCGTTAGAAAAAGAGTTGGGGCGGGAAATTTCCCCCAGCCAACTCTTTAAGAACCCCCGCTTTGCTGGACTTGTAAACGCCGTAAGTAGCGATCAAAGGACCGGCCATAGCGATCCTGAATGCGCGGTAACCTTTGTAAAAAAACGTATGACCGGCTGGCCCGGCAAAGCACCGCTCGACACTGGCCTTTTTCGAGGTATTGGCCCCTTAAAATCAGGATCACCTATTTTTTGGGCAACCCAGAATGCCATTGAACCAAAGCGGATGGCAAAAACGCTCTGCGCGGACCGCCCACTCTACTTTTCACGGTCATTATTTGGGAAAGAAAATCGCACAGAGGCAGACTTCCGCGTGCTTAGCGAGAAATTGGCAGAAGAGATAAACACCCTTCAGCCAAACGGGACAATCACATTGGGGGGATTTTGCGGCGGCGCAATTCTGATGCATTTGGTCGCAGACCTTCTGGTCGCGGGCGGGCGCGAGATTGAAGTCCTGATCAGCATCGATCATTGGCCTGAACGTGCGATGCAATTTCCGGTCATTCAAGCAATGACGCTAAGCCCAAAGTATTCCGCAAGACTGCTTTTTGATGACTGCACGAACGCGGTTGATCTCCTTTACCCTTACGGCGTCCACATGGTCGACTTTGATTGTCTTCATCAATACTACAAATATGATTTTAAGACTTGTCTCGAAATAATCAAAACGGCATTGCAGCTGACCAAAGACATCGCTCCAAGCCAGTCACCAAACACGCAAAACTGGTCGCTTGAACAGCGTCAACGCCCCTTTCCATGCCGCATCAAAGTCCGGTCTTCGCCATTGCTTTATGATTCTGGCAGTACAAAAAAAATCACGGTCAGTGTTGAAAACATTTCAGATCAATATTGGCCTGAAACAACACAAAGTGGGTTGATGTTGGCGGTTGATTTCTTGAGCGTGAAAGGCTGGAAACAGAAGAATGGGAAGGGTATCGCACACTTCAACGCTCCAGTTTTCCCAGGAGAGACAGTGCAAATATCTTTTGATGTCACTTTCCCGACAAGCCACAACCCAATCTTTGCGCAGTTCTATTTGGTGAACCAGGGCGTGAAGCGGTTCGATAGCGATCCTCTGACCCGGTGCAGTCGTTTTCTTTTACCAAGACGAATGATATTCGCAGTGCGTCAAAGGCTAATGCTGATCTTTCGTGGCCATTTGTGACCGAAAACCGCCAAATACTGCAATTGCTCTGAATTTATCGTGGGATTCCGCGCTGCAAGATCATGGCAGAATGTTCTGATCATCGTAATGGCCAACTGTTCGCCTAAACATTTGTGCCTCCCCATACCGAAACTGTAATCTGCACCATCCATGTCGCCTGCATTCGCGCTTGCCAAAGATAAGAATACTGGAGTCCCCGCAGATACCTTTTCTTCTTTGATTTGCATGTCTTCCTTTGCAATCCGTGCAATCGTTTGCCCAGGAGTATCTTTCCGAATAGTTTCACGTACAAAGGCTTCATCAATTGCAGGACGCGGCTGCGGGAAACTGAACCAACGGACGATGACATTCGCGATTGCCGCTTCGACATTTTCGATACCGTCGGCGAGGATCAGCAACGTATTATCAGTGATCATTTCATCTCTATTGCAAGCGTCGGTGACAGGAACATCACTGCCATCCAACAAAATCAAAAGTGACGGTTTTTGATATTTTCGACAATCGGCCAACGCTTGATCAAGCTTTGCACGGGCGCCTGCTAGCTGTTCATTCGTTTGTGCAAAGGTCTCTGCATCCTTTGCTGGCGCGAAAAGGCGGAACAGAGCGGATGTATATTGCTTCATTTCGTCAGGCGTTGCTGTAACACCTGTAAATCGACCAATCGTATCAACGACAAACTTCCGCGCAATGTCCTCTACCAGAAGTCGATTTTGACCCGGTTCTATGCAAGAGATGTGATCAGCTGAGATTTGCGCGATATCAGGTGTAAAAGTCTTAAGCCGTTCAAAGAACGCTTTGCTAAGCCAGCGCCGAACTTGAACATGCTCGGGTGCGTCAAGAAATGGTGGGATATTGGCCGCCACATCCGCCGCAACATATTTGCCCCGGTTTTTAGTTGCAATTGCAGAAAAGCGCGACGGTTGGTTTGACAGGGTTTTATCCGAGAACGCCGCTTTGACATCGGTAGCATCAAGCAAAAGATACCCGCCCGACGCCACAGGGCAGACAGGCGTTTGATCCCGCAAGTCATCTGCAATCTGGTAGAAGGATCCAATTGTCTGCCGGTCGGTAAGATCAAGTGGTAAGGGCCGCTTTGTTGGGGCTACATCGGGTGGATTATTGCGGAGCGCCCCAGCGCCGAATTGTCTTATCCATTTCAACATCATTCGCCTCCAAGTGATTATTGATCACGCTCAGATCAGTACCGTTCAATAGTCGACCGCATGCCAGTTTCGCCAATATGCCGACGTCGTAAAAACGCAAGGCTGCAGACAGTAAGAACACCTCATCTGTCAAATCCGCGGTCGTCGAAGGCGACAACATATCAGCTATATTATCACAACCCAAACGCACAGGCACACCAGCCGCACACAGCTCGAGCACACGCGCGATTGAATTTCCTGTTGGTGTTTGCACAGCCCGCAACTGACGCATTCCAATCGCCCCGGATGGGCAACAAATAACGCCAATATTGTTAGCCTTTAACCGCGCAACCAGCGCCTCCCATCGAGCATCTTCGTATGTCGATGCTGAAATCATATGAACGGCCCAAATCTTTGGATCTTTCGCATCACCAAACCCAAGCCCTTCGCGTTCGATCACATCCAAAAGGCGCTCTGTGCCGCGTTCATTTGGGTGATTGGCCTGATCAGTATGAACTTGAATGTCCTTGTTGTGGCGTTTTGCCAAATCCAACATTCTGGCGCAGGTCGCCTCATAACCAATGTGTTCAGGATAGTCGGTTTGATCGTCTCGCTCAGGCAAACATCCGATGAAATGGGCAATCTGCGCACCTTCTTCTATTGATGCCCAGCGATCAGGTTGGTCGTTACGAAAGCCAAGGGGCGAATAGGACGCGACACGGAAATCGATTTCATCAGACCGCCGTTCTGAAATATCTAAAGCGGTCTCAAGTGCGCGCAGCCCCAAACCGTCGGCGGTTACATCGATAACACTATCAGCACGTCTTGTGCCACAAGCGACCATTGTATCAAGGCTCGTGTTGATCCGGCTGTTAAGGCTTAAAGGGTCATAAAATTTGCCCGCATGAATGCTTGAGATAAGGGAATGTTTTTGGCTAAGCGTCAGGTGGGAAGGGTCCGTTTCACTGGCCCCGTTATCTGCAGTCCATGTATGCCCGCGATCCATATGAAGATGTGCGTTGTGATATCCTCCCAGTGCCTTCACATGTCTTTGAAGATCAGAGAAAAAATTACTTTGGCGCAAAGTGTGCCCCTTCAAAATTCAATACATTAATAGTGTTTCGGACTTAGTCGATCGTTGGCTCTTAAAACGCGAGGCAGCAAATAACCCCAGTAACTTTGATATTGGTTGCGGCCCATGCGTGTTAAATATTCATTCCTCTTTAACACCGCCATTCAAGGGCAGATGTCCAGCTAAGGCAATGTCAAACGAACAAGATACGGCGGCTTTGTCGGCGATCCAGTCTTCCGATCAACCAAAATGCTGCGCTGACGATCAATGCCCGCTTTGGAGAAGCTGCGCTGCAGCGTCCGATACGGCCGTGGATGTCGGCTTTGGGCCGTGAGAGACTGAAGACTGCCGCAGCGACGTTTGGGTTGCGCTGCAGTGCTGCAGGTCCGATCAGAGCCTTTCAATCAAGCTGTAACTGACATGGGCCAGAGAACTTCGCCCTATCGTTTTCGATTGGTATTGCTGCTGAACTCAGTCATAGGGAATAATGTTTTCAACATCTTTGAAGTCAGTTTTACACCACGCCAGATACTTCCCTTTGTGGTCGGCGCTGACCGCTGTTCGATGGCGCTCCTTTGACGCTCGATCTCGTGCATTAGGGACAACATTTGCAGCCGTCATGGGTTGGTTTCCGCCTGCAAGGAACCGATTTGACCGCGAAGCAAAACGGGTTTTTCCTAATATGAAGCGCGGTGCGCGCGCTAAGCTGGGCCAAGATATGGGCCGACATATGGGGAGAACACTGTTTGAGATTTATCATGATGCTGAATTTCAAATCCAACACCATAAATTCATGGCCTCAGGTCCTGGCCTTGTCGCCCTGAAAGAGGCGCAAGCGGCTGGCAAGGGAGCGATCATTGTTTCCGGCCATTTTGGTCAGTGGGAAGCTGTTCGCGCCGTGATCAAAATGCACGGGCTTGAAAGCGGAGCTGTGTATCGACCGCACAAAAACCGCCACTATGCGCGCCGCATCCTTGCTGGTATTGAGGCAGGGGGGAAGCCGATTTTGGCAACCGGCCATGTTGGAACCAAGGCTCTAGTGCGGCATCTGCGGGATGGTGGCATTATTTCAATCTTGTTAGATGAAAAACATTCGGAAGGTGTAGGAATACCGTTTCTCGGGCATGACGCCCTCACATCTCTTTCAGCTGCCCAGCTTGCACTCAAATACGATCTGCCCATGATCCCTGCATTTGGCACCCGCATTGATGATGGGAACGCATTTCGCGTGGAGTTCGAAGCCCCAATCCCCCACACCGACAGCATCACCATGACGCATGTTTTTAACAACAGTCTATCTGCGCGGATCATGGCGAATCCAGAACAGTGGTACTGGATGCTAAGACGGTGGGACGGTGCTTGATTTTAGGTGTAGTTCGCTAACCGATCCTCCACGGTACAAAAATGCTGCGCCTTCGACTAATGACCAGTTTGGGGAGGTTGCGCTGCAGCAACGGTTAGTCAGATGAAGGTCCGCTAAGGGCCGTTCGTGCCGGGGGTTATTTTGTCATTTTTCCCGACACCGGACTTTGGCTGCGATGCAGAAAAACGGTAGAGTGGGCTCCTTCCAGTCGTTCGCTGCACGATGCGCGAACGACTGCTATCGTGGATTGAGGCGATCGTTGCGGAATTCATGAGATTTGCAACAACTCATCCTGGACATAAAATCAAGGTGATCTGGCAGGTGCATATTTCCGGTGCGAAACGTTGGGCGGTTTTTAACTGCTAGGGCAGGGGTTCACGATGTTTGCTGCACTGCAGCGATCGACACAAAGGGCGGAAACCGGACATTCGCTGCGTGATGCACCGAGGTCCGCTCTGCGGGACGAAGCGAACTTTGCAGATTCAACTATTGCCAACGTAGCATTTTTGCTGCGTTTCAGCTTGTGTCGTCAGAGCAACCGTTCAACGCCGCCGATCCACGTGGGTGTCAAACCGGCGTTTCGTGGCGCCTTGGCGATGCATGCTTGCTTTCAGAGGGTGAAAAGTTGAGGCCGCTCGCCCATTTACACAGTCACCACAGCTCGCATACTGGCAACATCTGAAGTTCGCGCACCAAAATACCAACGCACAAAGAGCATTGCTTCGCCTACAATAGCATGGTCGTGCAAAGTGCGCGCCAAATCACTGAGAGGGCAGTTCAGGACGATCTGTCCTTTTCGCTGGGCCTTTGCGACGATCTGAACGTCAAATGGGACGCCAGGGTGACATGTTTCAAGGTGTGCGACGATCTGGGGTGCTGCGCCGACAGCCATATAAAGCGCGACGCAGGTACCCGGTTTGATATTCATAATGGGGTCGGGCACGGCATATCCGTCGTGGCGGTGCCCTGTGGTCAAGACAAGCGTGTCGATGTTCCCCCTGTCTGTTAGGCTTTGGCCGACGCTTGCCGCCGCGGCACAGGCCGCCGTGACACCGGGGACAATTTCAAACGGGATATCGCTGGCTTTGAGGGCATCGGTTTCTTCGGTGCTGCGCCCGAACACACCCGGGTCACCACATTTCAAACGAACCACCCGTTTCCCGCGTTTGGCGGCGGCGACCAGAGTCTGGGTTATTTTTTCCTGCGGCCAACTGTGACACCCTGGGGCTTTGCCCACATAAATGCGTTCGGCGTCGCGGCGTGCCAGTTCCAGAATTTCGGGATCAAGAAGACGATCATAATAAATGACATCTGCTTCTTGCAGGCGCTGAACACCGCGCAGGGTAATCAAATCCTTGGCACCGGGGCCGGCACCCACAAGGCTAACGCTGCCACCCTTTGTGGCCCCAAATTCCCCTGTCTCAATGGCCGTTTTTATCTGCTTGGCCGCGTCGCGTTCGGCCCCGCGGGTGAACAATTGGCGCGGTGTGTCATTGAACACCCAACGCCACAAATCCCGCCGCGCGCGGGGTCCAAGACGGGCCGCAGCCGCCCCGCGCATACGACCCGCAAGGGCCGCAAGATCGCCAAGGCGAGGTTCAAGTGCCTCTTCCAATTTGGTCTTGATTTGGCGTGCCAGAACGGGGGCTGTGCCTTCGGTGCCAATGGCCACAACCACAGGGTCACGATCCACAATTGACGGCGTGATGGCGTCACACAGCTGGGGCTGGTCCACCACATTGACGGTCGCGCCGCCTGCTTTTGCCAACGCATGCAGCGCCATGTCGATACCGGGGCACCCCGAAGCGATGAACACCAGTGCAGTACCTGAAAAAGTGTCCGACGTAATGGGGCCAGTTTGATGTGTAATCCGACCCTTAACCGCGAGGCCCGACAATTCAGGGTCGAGCGCTGGTGCCCAGATTTCGACCCTCGCTTCGGTCTTGAGGATCAGCCGTGTTTTTTGCGCAGCTTGTTCACCGCCACCAACAATGACAACTCGGCGACCCGCCATTTGCAGGAACATGGGAAAGGTTTTCATGCGGACAGTCTTTCTGTCTGATGACGCGAGGCCCAAAGACCCCTCGCCAATTGGTGTGCTTCATCAGGTGTTGGAGCCGCCCTAAGCGTCCAAAGCGCCAGCGCAGCCGTTCCGGTGATCGTGGCAATCGCAAACGGATCACGCACGCGGCCGTGCCAAAGATCAGATAGATTAATCGTTTCACCGGCTTCGTGCAGCTTGCGGGTGACTTGTAGAATATGCGCTGCGGTTTCCTGAATAAGCGCACCATCCCGCAACCCGAAAACTACGGCTTCCTTGGACGGGTGGCGCTCAAACTCACCACCACCACCTTTGATAATGCTTAAGTCCTTTTGCCCCAAAAGTGCGGTGGCCTGCGCCTGGAGGCTGCGGTATGATGGATGAAATACGCCTTGAACTGTTGCGCGGGCCCCGGACGGGTTCCACATCCGCAGCACCGTGTTGAAACACGACCGCAATCCGAAGGTATCGCGTAAGTTCAACACCGCAAACGCCTCAGGGCTGAGCGTTTCAAGGGGTGAATAACTCACATTCGGCCCCGCAAGGTCAATCGCTTCGCGCACGGACGCGGTGGCTGATTGATGCGAATTCCAACCGTGCATCGACACAGCGTACCCAGCCTGACCAACAAGCCGCGCGGCGAGCAAAAACAACGGCGCACCACGACTTCGCCCTGCGGCATAGGACGGCCAATCAAGGTCTGCTTTC
>JAWUXS010000052.1:0-88310 GCA_034111185.1 Paracoccaceae bacterium
CGGCGGCTTCAAAGGCGCGCAGCGCGGGCAGGGATGGAATATCACGCCAGTCCATATGATACCTCAGCTAACATATGTGAATTCTTCCTGAGTCGTATGGATGACGCAAGCCCTTTATGTGTTGGTCATCAAGTTAACCCAGCAGTCGAAAGGTCAAACCTATGCTTTCAATCTTTGCAAAAATGTTCCGCACCGCTTCTCGTTCCAACTGGGACTCTCCGATCCATTGGAAGTTGGATGAACCGCGCAAATCTGCGGGCCAACAACAGCGCGAAGCAGATGAATGGCGCCGCAGGGCGTTGCGGGATGTCGGAATGCTTTAACCGAGAAACAATCGCTTTGTGATGCGATCCATGGGTGTTCCGTCTTTCAGCGGGACGCCCGTATCGACTTTGAAATCTTCAAAATCCATCTTGTTGTAATAGGCGAGACCGGGAATATTATCTGCGCGGATCTTCGCGTCGATCCACAGAAAACCGCCTGCGATTGCAGCAGCCTTAGTCGCGGCAAATATAATGCTTCCGGCGCCGCGCACAGGATTTCGCTGGTCAGTAAAGCTGCCGATCGACAAACCGTCAGAAACGGCAAAAACAGCCTGAAACCCGATTGGAGTATTGCCGTCCAAAACCGTGTGGACCAACGCGGGTTTGTCAAAATAGGCAGCCTTTAATTCGGCTACTGTCATGATGTCTTCGTGCGCAGTCGTGCCACCTAATTGGATTGTGTGATTTAGCAGGTCAGCGAGGGCACGCAGGTCATCTTCGATTGTTAGGCGTGCGGTCAAAGTCATAATGCGTCCATCAATGTTGCGTGGCGTGCCGTGAATTCATTGCGGGCCTCAACAGGCGCACGCAGACGAATTTCGAGGGAACCTGTCAATGCAGGGTCCTGTTTGCCAAAAAACTTGTCTGCTTCAGCACCCGTAAATCCGGCGATCTGTGTCGCCTCAAGCCACGCTGAAAGCTTATCGGCCTTTTTGATCTGTTTCTTTACGGCAACGGGAATCTGGGCAGGCAGGCCAAAACGGATGTGAATGGCTGCCGTCAGGCGTTGATCCAGCGCTTCATACTCCGGACCAACCGCTGCCTTAACAGGGCTGATCATATCGCCAATCACGTATTCTGGCGCATCGTGTAGCAATGCGGCCAACTGCCATTTCACTGGCGCATTCGGGTTTTGCAAAGCGAAGATATCAGTCACAAGAATTGAATGCTCTGCCACGGAATAAGCAAAGTCACCCTGCGTTTGCCCATTCCACCGCGCGACGAACGCTAAACCATGCGCAATGTCAGATATTTCTATATCCATCGGGGTTGGATCCAGCAGGTCTAACCGGCGACCGGAAAGCATTCTTTGCCATGCACGTTGTGTCTTCATCCAATCCTCATTTTTATGCGACCATACGTGCAGTCTTGAACCGTTGTCGAGAGAGTGCCCCCGTGCTATGGCACCTCAAATTGATCCAGAGGATTTTACCATGACTACTGACTATGTTGTCAAAGACATTGCCCTTGCTGCTTTCGGCCGCAAAGAACTTGATATTGCTGAAACCGAAATGCCGGGACTGATGGCGTTGCGCCAAGAGTTTGGCGAAAGCAAGCCATTGGCTGGATCGCGCATCGTCGGGTCTTTGCATATGACCATTCAGACAGCGGTTCTGATTGAGACACTTGTGCAGCTTGGCGCCGACGTGCGTTGGGCATCTTGCAACATCTTTTCAACCCAAGACCACGCAGCCGCAGCGATTGCTGAAGGCGGAACACCAGTCTTCGCGATCAAGGGCCAAAGCCTGACAGAGCATTGGGATTATCTCGACCGTTCGTTCATGTTCCCTGAAGGCGCGAACATGATCCTCGACGATGGTGGCGATGCTACTTTGTACATCTTACTCGGGGCACGCATGGAAGCCGGAGAAGATATTCTGGCCGTTCCAACGTCCGAAGAAGAAGAAGCGATCAAGGTTCAGATCAAAAAGCGTATTGCGGAAACACCGGGCTGGTTTGCAAAAACCAAAGCGGCGATCCAAGGCGTATCCGAAGAAACAACAACTGGCGTTCACCGCCTCTATGAACTGCACAAGAACGGCCAACTGCCATTCCCTGCGATCAATGTGAACGATTCAGTTACCAAATCTAAGTTCGACAACAAGTACGGCTGTAAAGAGAGCCTTGTTGACGGCATCCGCCGCGCAACTGACACAATGATGGCCGGTAAGGTT
This sequence comes from Paracoccaceae bacterium, assembly GCA_034111185.1. Lineage (GTDB taxonomy): Bacteria > Pseudomonadota > Alphaproteobacteria > Rhodobacterales > Rhodobacteraceae > Yoonia. Next base: position 2,219 of record JAWUXS010000052.1, read on the forward strand.
GCTGTTGTGATGGGTTACGGCGATGTGGGTAAAGGTTCTGCGGCGTCACTTGCTGGAGCCGGTGCGCGTGTGATTGTGACCGAAGTTGATCCTATCTGCGCATTGCAGGCAGCGATGGATGGCTTCCAAGTTACTACACTTGAGGACGTTGTTGCGACGGCTGATATCTTTGTCACCACGACTGGCAACAAAGACGTAATCCGCATCGAGCATATGCGTGAGATGAAGGACATGGCGATCGTTGGTAACATCGGTCACTTCGACAACGAAATCCAAGTTGCTTCGTTGAAGAACCACAAGTGGACGAACATCAAAGAGCAGGTCGACATGATCGAGATGCCAAATGGCCATCGCTTGATCCTACTTTCAGAAGGACGTTTGCTGAACCTTGGTAACGCAACGGGTCACCCGTCGTTTGTGATGTCAGCATCATTCACCAACCAAGTTCTTGCGCAGATTGAACTTTGGACGAAGGGCGACGAATACCAGCCAGGCGTCTACATCTTGCCAAAGCATCTGGACGAGAAAGTAGCGCGCCTTCACCTCGACCGGATTGGTGTGAAGCTGTCAAAGTTGGATTCAGAGCAGGCGGCGTACATCGGCGTCAGCCCAGATGGTCCATTTAAGCCAGAGCATTATCGCTACTAAGGTTCATTTGTGAAACCTGAAGATTATAATAAAGGCCGTCCCAATTTAATTGGGGCGGCCTTATTGTTTGTTGTTGTGATGGGCGCGTTCCTTGGCACTGCTGCGATCTTTCATCGCGACAGTCCATTACCGCCTGAATGGAATCCAATTATACCGTTGCAAGTCAATCACGGCATTTCTCCGCTGACGTCATGGAAGCTGGATAGGGCTGTTGCAAACACCGAAAGCTGCCTTGCCGCGTTGGATGGGTCAGCGACTTACGGTACACGTGATGACTACGAAGAGACCGCACAGTGTAACATCCGCGGGCGACTAGATTTGCGTGCGGTTGGCCAAGCAAGCATTTCAACGCTTGAGACGCGCTGCGCAGTAGCACTGCGTCTTGCGATGTGGGAACGGCATAGTTTGCAACCCGCTGCTCAGGCATTTCTGAACACTCGGCTCACGAAAATTGATCATATAGGCAGTTACAATTGCAGGCAAATCCACTCCTCGTCTGGGGCGTCTACACGATGGAGCACGCATGCCACAGCAGACGCGATTGATATTGCAGGCTTTCGTTTTGAGGACGGCACACGATTGCGTTTGATTAACGATTGGCAAGGCGATGATGCAAAGGCGGCGTTCCTTAAGTATGCACGAGACACCGCATGTGCATGGTTCCGTGTTACGCTTTCACCGGATTACAATGATTTACACGCCGATCATTTCCATCTTCAAAATACGGGATGGGGCCTGTGCCGTTGAGGCGGTGCGCGCTATTTTCCCCCCCATTTTTTCTTTACCTGAAGTGCTTTGTGGCATTACCCTTTGGGCGACGCTGTACAATAGCAGCGCTACATTGAGGCCGATACGGCCAAAACACGCACATTGGGGAACGATATTATGGGAAAAAGAGACGAGTGGATCGCTAAGTATGCGGAAGATCTGAAAGACAAGTGCGGCATGACGCCGGATATGGATCTGCTGACAAAAGTTACAATTGGCTGTGGTCCAGCGATCTACAACGCTGACGCCCAAACTGTTGCTGGTAGCCAAGCTTCTGAGCTTGAGACAGTGAAGAATAATTTCCTGATGAAAAAGCTGGGCTTGAACGACGGACCAGAGCTGATGGATGCGATCAACAAAGTGATCGAAATCTACGGTAAATCAGAGCGTAACAAGTATCGTGCTGTCGTATATTACATGCTGACAAAGCACTTCGGCAAAGAGTCTATCTACGGATAAACCGGCCAAAATCGAATTAGAAAACGCCCGCTATTTTAGCGGGCGTTTTTTTTGCGCAACGTGGGTTGCATCCCACTATTGTATAAACGCCAACATTAATCCCATAACTGCGCAGCCCAAAACGGCATAGCCGCTGTCGATAAACGCGAGTTTCCACGGGCGGTTTGAATAGCCGGTATTGATGAAGATCCACGGACTTATAAAGAACGCACCCACGCCAAAACCAGAAATCGCACCTTTTCCGATTGTATCAATACCTGACAGTGCGAACGTGTGGCGCATCATGCCCGCAACCAGAATAATCATTACGAATGAAACAATGTATGGAAGTGGACTTGCGTCACTGGTCGGTCTGCCATCGACATCTGCTTCAATTCCCGAAGCCTCCATCCATGGTTTCGCAAGCGCCATATAGTAGGCCGCACCTACTGCAAACGTAGCAATAGCTGCAGCGATCACTGCAAAATATCCCATTCTTCGTCTCCCGATATTTTGGGTTTCTAAGTGTCGTAATGGAATAATGGACTGAAAAGCAGTTATTTTCCTAGCTATTAATGCCGCCATGCGTACAGATTGCGGTCCACTCTGCATCCGTAACTGGCTGCACTGACAAACGAGAGTTCTTCACGAGCACCATTTCAGCGAGCCGTGGATCAGTTTTAATCTGCTCCAAGGTCACGGGGCTCAAGAATGGACGCACCGATTTGATATCGACGCATTCCCAACGGGCGTCCTCGGTGGTGCTGTCCGGATGTGCGGGGGCGCAGATTTCGGCTATCCCAATGATCTCAAGTCCAGTGCGTGAATGGTAGAAGAAAGCCTGATCGCCAACAGACATGGCTCGCATATTGTTGCGGGCCTGATAATTGCGGACGCCATCCCATTCTTCACCGTCTTCGCCCTTAGCGACGAGAGCATCCCAACCGAATACGTCGGGCTCGGACTTGAACAACCAATATGGCATTAGCCGATTACCTTTTTCCATTCTTGCAAAGTGACCGACTGGAACAAGCCTGCTTTGTTATAGGGATCATTGTCAGCCCATGCCTGCGCCGCGCCTAGATCATCAACCTCAAGGATGATCAACGATCCGCACATTGTGCCAGCTGTATCCAAGAACGGGCCTGCCATTTCAACGACGCCAGTTTCTTTGATATAAGCGAGGTGCGCATCGCGGTTATCAAGCCGTGTTTGCAAGGCGCCGTCTTTGTCTTTGGTGATTAGGGCAATCCGCATTTCATTCTTCCTTAAGTGGTCGCGAGAGCAATGCGTCAAGCGCTGCCCTGACGCTGGTTTTTTGGTCAATTAGGTCAGCCACGACAGTGCAGATTGGCAAGTCGATGTCTAGCTCAGTCGCGAGAGCGCGGACAGCTTTCGCCGTCGATGCGCCCTCAACAGTTGTTTTTGGATCAAAGTCAGTTCCAGATCCAAGCGAAAGACCAAGGCGGTAGTTCCGTGATCCTTCTGATGTGCACGTCAGCGCGAGATCTCCAAACCCAGCAAGGCCGGAAAGTGTCGTCTGGTCCGCACCGAGTTGGCCAGCAAGACGTTGCATTTCTGCAAAGCCACGGGTCATCAAGGCTGCGCGTGCGCTTTCACCTAAGCCGGCACCAATCGTCACTCCGCATGCAATTGCGATGACGTTTTTCAGCGCACCACCTAGCTCTGCACCGACAGTATCTTGTGTTCGATAAATTCGGAGAGTCTGGGTCGCAAGTGTGGCTTGCAGTGCTTCAGCGTCTCCGGTGGCGGCTAAAGTCAACGCTGTGGGTAGGCCGCGCGCAATATCAGTGGCAAAACTTGGGCCAGTGAGCATGGCAGCTTGTGCTGACGGGATGATCTGAATGATCGTTGTTGCGGGGCCAGTCATTGTTGTCAGGTCGATACCTTTACAGGCGGCAACTAGCGTATGATTTTGAAGGGCCCTTTTGTGGTCTGTCAGAAACCCCCGCAATGTTTGTGCAGGGATAGCGAGTACAAGCGTCTCTTGAGCAAATACGCTATCGATACTGTCGGTAACTTTCAGGGTATTTGGTAGAGCAACACCGTCCAGCCGTGGGTTCGTCCGGGCTTTGGCCATACCTGCCATCGCATCAGCATCACGCCCCCATAAAGCAACGTCGCGATCTGCTTTTGCCCAAGCAACCGCCAAGGCAGTACCAAAAGCACCTGCACCGATAACTCCAATACTCATGCCTTCGCTCCTTTTTTGCCCGACCCCAACATAGGGGCTGAGGTTTGATCCAGCGGCCAACGTGGGCGGGCAGACAGGGTCATATCATCAAACTGACCAGCATTCATTTTCTCATATCCAGCGTATGCTATCATTGCCGCATTATCCGTACAAAGAGCAAGCGGTGGCGCTAGGAACTCAACGCCTGCCTCCGCACATATCTGTATCAGCGCATCGCGTATTGTTTGGTTCGCAGCGACACCACCTGCAACAGCGCAAACTGGTCGCGATGGAGCGAGCAGCAAATACTCCTCCAAAGCTCTACGGGTCTTTTCAGCAAGAACCTCTGAGACAGCAGTTTGAAAACCGGCGCTAAGGTCGGCTTGATCTTGTTGTGTGAGGCCGCTCTTTTCTGCAACCACAGCATCACGTGCGCGGAGCATCGCCGTTTTGAGGCCGGAGAACGACATATCACAACCCGGCTGATTTAGCAGAGGGCGAGGTAGTTTGAAGCGCTTTCCGTCACCTTGCTTGGCGGATTTTTCAACTGATGGCCCACCCGGCTGTGGCAATCCAAGGATGCGCGCAGTCTTGTCAAAGGCCTCGCCTGGGGCATCATCAATTGTACCACCGATCCGCGTGAAGTCATCAAAGCCCTTCACGATTAAGAACTGGCAGTGTCCGCCTGATACGAGCAACATCAAATACGGAAACGCGACACCATCGGTCAAGCGTGGCGTCAGCGCATGACCTGCCAAATGGTTCACACCAATCAGCGGTTTACCCGTCGCGGCAGCAATGCCCTTGGCACACATGACACCTGACACAACGCCGCCGATCAATCCGGGACCAGCAGTGACGGCAATTGCATCAACGTCAGCCAGTGCGATGCCCGAGGTGGCAAGTGCCTCTTCGACACATAGATCAAGCTTCTCAGCATGTGCGCGGGCAGCAATCTCGGGCACGACACCACCAAAGTCTGCATGCAAACTCGTCTGGCCATATACCACAGACGACAATACGTCGCGCCCACGAAGGACGGCTGCGGCTGTATCGTCGCAGCTACTTTCAATTCCAAGGATCGTGAATGCTGTCATGGTACGGGCCTGTTGCAAGTCGGTGCATGGCAGGTAACACTCGTTCGGGTGCCAAACAATGCTGGGACGCAAAGACTAAACGCGAGGTTGCTCATGAACGCAAAGCTATTAATGACGCGCCCCCCTGATGACTCGGACCGTTTTGTCTCTGCTTTGCGCGCTAAGACGAGTAGACAATTTGATGTCATCGTGTCGCCTTTGTTTGAGATTGCCCCACTTGAGGTCGCTGGGTTCGACCACGATCCTGATCACTTTATCTTCTCTTCTTCGAATGCGGTCCGGCAGGCGGATCATCTTGGATTAGCGCGGCGTGGTATCGCGTGGTGTGTTGGGGACCAAACGGCTGTTGCGGCGCGTGAACTTGGTTTTGATTCGCGCTCTGCGGGTGGTAACGGCAACGATTTACTTGCTCTGATCGCAGCACAACGGCCCAAAGGCAGGATACTGCATGTTCATGGCCGTAAAACTTATATCAACTTTGCGAGAGAACTCGGCGGGCAATGCACGGGGATTTGTGCCTATGATCAGGTGGAATTGCCCCTGACTGACAAAGCTGTAGCGGCGCTTAAGGGGACGGATGACGTGATTGTCCCCCTATTCTCTCCCCGCACTGCATCGATACTCTTGCGCAATGCGATGATAACGGCACCTGTTCGACTCATTGGGATAAGTTTGCACACGGTGCAGGCGTTGGATGCCGCTAAAAGCCCACTTAAGCGGCAGATAGCAAAGTCTCCCGATCTTGATGGCATGATTGAAGCTACTAGATTGGTGTTTGAGGCATTGTGACACGGCTGGGCACCTTGAGGGTGCTGGCACAGCAAGATACGGTAAGCATTGGGCGGGTACATGCCCTAAGACAGACATATGAGGGACGACACCTTGGCGAAGCGCACGAAAAAAAGCGAGGCTGCAAAGCCGAAAGAGGTGGTTGAGGCTGTTGAAGCCGAAGTTCAGCCGACTGTCGAAGTCGCAGTAGAAGCAACAGAATTAGCGCCTGAGATTGCTTCTGAAGAGCCGGAAGTTGAGCAAGAGGCAGTTGTTGAAACTGTTGTTAAGCAGCCTTCTGAACCTTCCCAACCTGAGCCTTCTGAAATTCCCAATGTAGACACTAACCGAGAGAATAACGTCCTTTTGCCAATGATCCTTGGTGGCCTAATTGCTGGTGGTCTAGGCTATGGTGCGGCCTACTTATCGCGACCAGTTATTGATGTGCCACTGGACCAACAGGTAGCAATCCACGCGGATGAAATTTCGGCATTGCAGGCCAGTGTTGGTGAAATCCCAGAAGGCGTTGATCTATCTCCGCTGTCTGAACAAATCTCCGCAAATTTCGATGACCTGACTGGCCAGATTGCAAGCCTTGATCAACGAATCGCTATGTTAGAAGGCCGCATTGATGCTGTTGAAAAGCAGCCAAGCGGTGACGGAACGTTACAGGATACTGCGGTCGCGGCCTTCCAACGCGAGTTGGATGAGCTGCGTAGCCAGACAGAACAAATGTCAGCGGATTCAGCTGCAGCGTTGCAGGCTACCCGTGACGAAGCCACTGCGATTGAACAAAACGCTATCGAAAACGCACGCATCGCAACGTCGCGCGCGGCACTTGCCCGTGTTCAAGGTGCGTTGGAAAGTGGCGCCGCCTTTGGTGACGTTTTAACAGATCTTGAAGATGCGCTGGGCGCGCCTGCTCCTTCGGCGATTACCGAAGTTGCAGATGGGGTCCCAACGTTGGGCCAGTTACAGGCTGACTTTCCAGCGGCGGCACGGATCGCCTTGTCCGCTGCTCGTGCTGAAGGCGCGGATGGCGGAGAAGCAGGTGGCGTTGGCGCGTTTCTGCGCAACCAGTTGAATGTGCGTTCCGTAACGCCGCAGGAAGGTGACAGCGCTGACGCTGTTCTATCTCGCGCAGAAGCCGCGCTGCGCGCTGGCCGTTTGAATGAAACTTTGGCTGAGACCGCATCGTTGCCAGAAGTGGCACGCGGTGCATTGTCAGAGTGGTTAACCCGTGCCGAAATACGCAGCAACGCATTGGCGGCTGCTGAAGAACTTTCTCAATCCCTTAACGATAACTGAAGGCGGACATGATGCTCTGGTCTCTGATCAAAATTCTGGCGTTTGTCGCCGCAATCACTGCCCTTACGTTTGGCGCCACGCAACTTATGGACGTCGATGGTGGCGCAGTAATCGAAGTTGCTGGTTACGAAATCTCACTCAGTACGCTTGAGTTAGTGTTCGGTCTGTTGGCACTTGTTGTGCTGGTTTGGCTGGTGCTCAAACTGCTGGCGTTCTTGGTCGCAGGTTTCCGTTTCCTGAATGGTGATGAAACAGCGATCTCGCGTTACTTCGATCGCAACCGCGAGCGTAAGGGTTACGAAGCTTTGTCCGAAGGCATGATGGCGTTGGCATCTGGCGAAGGTCATTTAGCGATGACCAAAGCGTCACGCGCCGAGCGTTACCTTGATAAGCCAGAGCTAACGACGTTGCTGACAGCGCAGGCTGCGGAAATGACCGGTGATCGCCGCAAGGCCGAGGCCAGCTACAAGCGGCTTCTTGAAGATGATAAAACACGCTTTGTCGGTGTCCGCGGTATCATGAAGCAAAAGCTCCAAGAAGGTGATTCCGAAACTGCAATCGCTTTGGCGCAAAAGGCGTTTGCGCTGCGTCCAAAGCATGAGGATACGCAGGACGTCCTACTCAAGCTTCAAGCTGAAAAATCTGATTGGTCAGGCGCACGCGCAACTTTGAACGCAAAATTGAAATCAGGCGCGCTGCCGCGTGATGTGCACAAGCGTCGCGATGCGGTGCTTGCCCTGTCCGAAGCGCGTGACATCATGGCGGAAGGTAAGTCGATCGAAGCCCGTGAAGCAGCGATTGAAGCGAACCGCCTTTCACCAGATTTAATACCAGCCGCGACAATGGCTGCCCGTGGCTATATTGAAACTGACAACGCGCGTTATGCGGTGCGCGTTCTAACCAAAGCATGGTCAGTTCAGCCACACCCAGAGCTTGCTAGTGTCTTCGCAGAAATCGTTCCTGACGAGACTCCCGTCGCCCGCCTTAAACGGTTCCGTGCGCTGACTAAACAAAAACCTGATCATGCAGAAACACAAATGCTTTTGGCTGAACTGCACATTGCAGCCGAAGACTTTCCACAGGCGCGGCGCGACATTGCAACGCTTGTTGCGGACAATCCAACGGCCCGTAGCCTTACATTAATGGCAGCGGTTGAACGTGGCGAAGGCGCAGACGACGCGGTTGTGCGTGGCTGGTTGACCAGCGCTTTGACGGCGCCACGTGGTCCGCAGTGGGTTTGCGATAAATGTCAGAACATTCACGGCGCATGGGCACCTGTTTGTGACAACTGCGGTTCTTTTGATGCACTAGCATGGAAGAGCCCAGCCTCTGGCGAAGTTGCGATGCCAGCTGGAACTGAGATGCTGCCACTAATCGTTGGCCAAGTTGCGGATAGCATGGCTGCCACTGAAGTTGTAGAAGTGGCTGACGCTGAAATTTTGGAAGACACCGAGGCAAAATAGGCTGATCTTATCTTCGGCATTGATTTCCAAATTGTTCCTGCGCACCATTGTGTTGGTGTTGCAACAAACATACCTGCGGCACCTTTCCGAAGAAGACTTTGCTGGTTGGGATAACGCTTGAAGATTGTGCAATTTGGCCTTTGTTTTAGCCCGAACTTGGGCGACGGGGTGATCTCTGACTGCATTGCGCATGGCGTTACTACGAAAGAGACAGACGCAACGGTTACCCACGTAGACCTGTCGGCACGTCAATCACGTGGTGATGTTGTGATCCCCAATCGCAAAGCTATTCTGGCAATCTTGGATCGCCTGCCACGTGTCGTGCGACAAAGCCTAACAAAGTGGAAACTTACCCGATTGATGCAATCCGTGGATGCTCAGTGGGAAAAAGCAGTTGATGTGGATCTCGCGGTCATTGGGGGCGGTCAACTTTTTGCAGATGCAAATTTGAACTTCCCAATCAAAATAGCGAATGCCGCCCGAATATTGTCCCAAAAGAAGACGCCAACAGTCGTTTATGCGGTTGGTGTTTCAAGCAATTGGTCAAAGCAAGGTGCAGATTTGTTCCAAAGCCTGCAGGAGACAGACCTGAGAATGATCGGCGTTCGAGACGATGGATCCGCCGAATCATGGCGCGATCAAATGCCAGAAAATCTGAAGCCAGAAATCACATATGACCCAGGTCTTTTGGCTGCTTCTTGCTATGGCGAAGTTGCTGCAAAACCGAAATTGGTCGGCCTTTGTATTACTGACTTTGGCACGCTGACCCACCACGCGGATGGCAATGTAGCGGGCCAATTAACGGGCGCGGTTGAATTTTATGCGGGCATTGTTAGTGCTTCAATCGCTTCAGGTTATTCAGTCGCGCTTTTCAGTAACGGAGCCGCCGAAGATGCTGCGCTACTGCAAAAAGTAGCAAATGACCCCTCAATCCGAGGTTTGGAAGACGTCATAGTCCCAAAGCAACCAACTACACCTCGCGAGTTGGCGCATGTTATCGCAGGATGTTCGGCTGTCATCGCCCATCGGTTACATGCATGCATCGTTGGATATAGCTACCAACGCCCTGTCGTTGGGTTGGGTTGGGACAGCAAATTGAAATCGTTCTTCACTTTGGCGAACATGCCCACATCGTTTTCGGATGCGCCGAACTTGGATGCAGCAGAAATTGTAGGAATGGTTACGGCTGCATTAGAAGACGGCGTTTCGACCAAAGACCACGCCCGAATGTTGGGCGGTGCTTGGGATGGCATTGATCGATTATTGAGCCACGCTAAGGGGTCTGGCGCAGAGTAATACGGTAGTCGGTTACATCCCCTGTCGCATCATTTCTTGGCCCAACAGCAAAGGTCAGGCGATCGCCCGCATTCAATGCGATGTCATCTATGGCGAAGTTTTGTGGATCTTGGCCCGCATTTTCAGCCAGTAGTATGTCGTTCAGCCGGATTGTCACATGAATTCCATCACGGCTTCTTTTGGCAGCTTCAAAATGCGCTGTTAGGTTCAAGTTCAGGGCGCTTGTAGCAATGTATTCGTGAACAACCTCGACTGGCCAGTCAACGGTTCCTGCGGGTAAAAGCGTGTTTGGTAGAAGCCGTACATCACCGTTATTGCGTACTCCAAACCAAGGCGTCCAGGGACGGTTGCTGCGGGCTTGACCCGGCATCAATCCAAAGGCGCTTTGGTCACCATTCGTTTCGGCGTAGCGCCGAAAAGCAGGCGTGCCGTTGGCGTAAAACTGATAATAGCTATCAGCGACGACGTTCTGATCGGCAAACAAAAAGTCATTTTCCAAGTCTAGGGGCCGGTCTGACGAGAATACGAGAGGAACCTTTTCGGACAGTGTGAATGTGTCGCCTGCTTGCCCTTCTCCGGTTGCACCAAAGACATCCACGTCATCCGCTAAAACAATTACAGTTCTTGGCATTCCCCATATGACCAGATGACGACTATCAAACAGACAGGCTCTCGAAAACTGGTCGGGTGCTGCGTTGATGACCGGCTTGCCTTCAAAATGGATTTGCGCAAGTTGAAAGGCCTGCCAAGCAGACGTCGTCTGTAAATCTCTCGTGAGTAAAGGAATGTAGCCGTCACCACGTACGTTTAGGCCATACCAAACTGCGCGGCTCACTCCTGAAAGTGCCATCTGGCAATAGCTGCGTAAAAATGCATCTGGCGCAGCACCCGCATCCTGAGAACCAAATTCGGTTATCTCAATAGGGATATCTTCCAACCCGGGTAACTTGCGCATTATCGCAATTTCAGCCGCCAGATGTTCAATCGGCGTATCGTACGGGTGCAGCGCCAAACTATCCATGAAATCAGCTGCGCCTAGGTCGAGTAGCATCTTGAGATAGCCAGTGGGGATTGAGTGAACCCCACCACCAATAATCCGAACATCTGGTCGTGCCGCTTTTGCTTCTGTCCATACAGCTTTGAGTAGCGCAACGTACGCTGCCGCACGATCATCAAGCCCAGCGTTCCTTAGGGGCCCAGAGACGAAATTGGCGCTGTTAAATTCGTTCCCAACTTCGATCGCGGTGATGGCAGGAAACCGCGCTATCGTTTCGGCTGCATGGCGGGCAAACCCAGCGATACCTTCTGGGCTAGTTGGGGTATTTCCATCGTCATAGTCGGGATGTCCGTTGTTGATCGTTAGGCTCATTGTGGCGCCAGCATCGAACAGCGCGTCTGGGTAGAGCGTATCAGGTCTATCAAAGACATAGATACTGTCTCTCTGTTCAACACGGTCCCAATAGACGGCATCACGGAAATCAATGATTCCAACAGCAGTTGATCGGGTTTGCAAATCAGCGAGGAAACCCTGCCCAAAATTTGATGCAGCACCCAATGCGGGCCCGCGCAGTTCATCTGCGGCAGATGCTTGGCCACAGAGCAAAAGCGCAAATATCCAGCCGACCATTCGCATTGAGAGTGAGTTTTTTCCCATCAATTTACCGTAGGGCGCGTCCAGTCTATCGACAAGTTGCTAGCGGGATTGTTTCGTTCACAGCGGCAAACGCAAGTTAACCCGTTCATCATACGGAATTCGGCGACGAGGAGAGGGGATTGCCACGTTGCAATACTTGACAGACGAGAGGCTTGGGGTTCCAACAAAGTATGGAACTCATGTTAAGTTCAATTTTGGCCTTGGTGGTTTGCATCGCTTTGGCGGCCAAGGGCCCTCTTCGGGGCCTATGGATCTTTTTTGCGGTAACCCCTTTGGGCGCTGCTGCAGCCTTTAATCTTCCTGCTGTTGGCGGTGCGTCTATTTTGGTGACAGATATCGCCGCGCTGACAATGTTTGCCCTCGTGGTTGTGCACCGTAATGGGCCGGCAATGATTGCCGGTACGATGCGGTTCGGCCAGCCAGGGTTTTGGCTTCTCTTGCTATTATTGTACGGAACATTTGCGACGCTCATGTTCCCCAGCGTATTCGCTGGTCAGACCGAAGTCTTTAGTATTTCACGCGCCGCGAATGAAAATGGCGTTGTGATTGTCCAATTGCGACCAACGGCTGGCAACCTGACACAACTGTTCCGTTTGATATTAGGTGTGGCAATATTCTTTGCGCTCGCTGTTGTCATGAAGGTGCGATCCGAAGAGCAGCCTGTTCTCAAAGCCATGGTCGTAGCGACTTGTGTAAACGCGGCGATTGGTTGGATTGAGGTTGCGAGCTATGCTGTAGGGTTGCCAGATTTGATGGCACCCCTTCAAAGCGCCAACTACGCGATCTTGGCAGATGTTCGTATGGCGGGCCTAAAGCGCATGATCGGTGGCTTCCCAGAGGCAAGCTCGTTTGGATATTTCAGCCTTGGTTTGTTTGCATTCTGGTTCAGTTATTGGATCGACACGCCTCGCTCTAGGTTGGTCACAGCAATGATGCTAATCTGCTTTGTCGCCGTTTTGCGATCGACTTCATCTGGGTCGTATGTCGCGCTCTTGGCGTATTTGGGCACAACAATGCTGATCTGGGTTTCGATGCAATTACGCCGAGAAACGGATCGCCGTGGTCTCAGTATCCTAGTTGGGGTTCTCCTTTTGTGTTGGTGTTTGGCGATCATAATTTTCGCGAGTTATGAATACGTGACACCAGTTCGAGACTTTCTAGACAGGGCGTTGTTCAACAAGCTTGATGGAGCTTCGGGCGTTGAGCGGGGCAGCTGGAACAAGCAAGCGATCAAGAACTTTATTGATACCAGCGGGCTGGGTGCAGGCCTTGGCAGCGTGCGTGCGTCAAGCTGGGTCATCGCGACCCTGTCCAGCTTGGGTGTTATCGGAGCAGCGTTGTTTTTCATGTTTGTCGGAAGCGTTATTTTACCAACTTTGCGTCGGTCAGCGAATGATCCGCGCATGGTATTGGCGCGTGCAATGGCATCGGCATGTATGGCGTTGGTCATCTCTGCGACACTGACAAGCCCCACGCCTGATTTGAGCATCTTCTTTTATGCCTTCGCTGGTATTGCATCTGGGCTTACACGTGCAGTGATTCTGGAGAGCATGGAGCAAAGCGACAGAAAGCGGTCCTGAAGTTTCATTTCTTAGACAATGCTCGTTGATCGAACGCATTGTGCCTATGTTGTAAACACGAAGCGGCTGGTAGGCGCCTAAGCGACCGGAATGCTTAAAGTTATCGACTAAACTATGTTACATATTATGTTCCAAAGTTCGTATTTTTGACGATCCATTTCCTAAGATCACACGGGTATTCCAATGACCGATAACTTTGAACAGGGCCCACTTAAGCTGAACCGTGTGAAACGTTTGGCAGCTGATCGCGATTCAGTTGATCTTTGGGTTTTGGTGCGCGGGTTCTGGAGAGATCGGGCCATTTTCTTTGGTGTGACAATCCTATGTGGATTGATTGCTGCGATCTTGGTTGCACAAGTAACACCGCTGTATAATTCGATGTCGCAAGTGCTGCTTGATCCACGCGAGCAAAGGCTGGTCATCTCTGAGCAGGTTGTGTCGGATCGCCAGTTGAACGATCAGGTGATGGGCAGTGAAATTTCCATCATGCGGTCAAACACACTGTTAGAAGCGGTCATCAACAAGCTCGATACGGACGCGCCCGAGGTTCTTGCCGCAATAGATCCGGTTTCACGTGCGCCATCGTTGTTAAAGCGCATTCGCACTTCAATTTCTGAGCTTTTTTCCGGTGCAAAGATGGAAGATACAGAAGCGGTTGAGCGCGCGCGTCTTGCTCGTTTAGATCGCTTAACTTGGGCTATACGGCGCAGTTTGGATACGTGGCGCGACGGTGACTCATACGTTATTTCAATATCAGTTGAGACACCTGACCCAATGGCATCCATGCAATTGGCGGGCGCGATTGCAGAGCAATACGTTCAGCAACAACTTGATGGCCGCCGCTCATCATCTGCGCAAGCTGCGGACTGGATCGAGTTGCGCGTCGAAGATTTGCGTATTGAAGTAAATGAAGCAGAGGCCGCCGTCGAAGATTACCGTGCGAGCAGCATCGAGAGAACAGGCAGCAGTTTTGAAATTATATCTCAGCGACTGGTTAGTCTGAATGATGAGCTAATAAATGCTCGGGTTGCGCTCGTGACGGCAGAGTCTCGCTTCAATGAGATTGAACGCGTTATTACCGAAGAAGGGTTCACCGCGATTGGTGGGATGTTTACCTCAGCACCGATAACGGCGCTTAATTCGCAACGACTTGAATTGTTGGCAGAAGATGCGCAGTGGGCCGAAAGTTTTGACACCGATCATCCAGAGCGTCGAAAGATTGCAGCCCAACTAGAAGAAATCAGTCGCGCATTAGTCGCTGAAACGCGTTTGGCATTAGATACGCAACGCAATGAGGTGCAAATCGCACGCATTCGCGAAAACACAATGAACGAGAGCTTAGAAGAGGCCGAACAGCAATTCTTATCGATTTCGAGAAGCGCAATTGGCCTACGTCAGCTTGAGCGCGAAGCAGAGGTTGCGCGCAATATGTATACGGACCTGCTCAATCGTTTTACCGAAACTAGGACCAAAGAGCAGTTGCAGCAAGCCGACTCACGTATCATCGAGCGGGCTACGTTCCCTGGCGCGCCTTCTTCACCGCGTCCAAAGTTGATGACGATGTTAGGCTTGCTTATTGGTGCCGCACTTGGCGTCGCAATTATCGCTTTCCGGCAACTTACCAAAGGTAGCTATGGTGACATCTCTGAGATGGAACAAGACACTGGCTTGCCCGTGTTGTGCGCAATACCAGAGCGCAAATGGAAGAACTTGCAAAGCGCGTTGGATGAGGTTGAGGCCGAGCCAGCTGGCGCAATTGCCGAGAGTATCCGTCGCCTCCGCAATGAGCTTTCAATTAATGATAAGAATGAAGAAGCACAAAGCATTGCGCTATTGTCGCCGTTGCAAGCCGAAGGGAAAACAACAACCACGATGTTGTTAGCGCGACTGACCGAGAAGTCGGACAAGTTGGTGATCGTCGTTGATTGTAATTTCCGGCAAAATGCAATCCAGCGCGATCTTAAAGGCGAAATGGACAATGATTTTGTGGACTACTTACGCGGCGACGTGCCGCTATTGTCAGCGCTCCAAACAGAGACGGGCCAAGGGTTTGATTTACTGACCGCGCGTGAACCGAACAACCAATCCTCCGATCTATTGACCAAGGAGAACCTTCAAAACCTCCTTGAAGAGCTCAAACAGTATTACGATGTCGTGCTGGTAAATTGCCCAGCGATGCTTTCTGCAGCTGAGGCCCTTGTGATTGCTCGTGCGGTTGATCAGCGAGTTTTGCTTGCTCGGTATGAAAAAACACCGCGTGCCGCCGTTAAACGTTGTCTTGGAATTTTGGAAAACAACGAGCTTAGCATTTCAGGCCAAGTACTGACACGGATTGATCCTGCTATGCTGCGTGATAACGCTGAGTTTTCTTAACGCAGTGACTGGAGGGTCAAGGTCTTGAACGCACCTATGCAAGAACAACCACGTGTGGCGATAATTCACTATTGGCTTGTCGGCATGCGTGGTGGTGAAAAGGTTCTCGAAGCCTTGTGCCGAATGTACCCGCAAGCTGATATTTTCACGCATGTCTATGTGCCTGAAAAAATGAGCGAGACGATAAACCGACATAAGGTATATGAAACCAAGATCGGACGGATGCCTTGGGCGGCCAAGCGCTATCAGTCGTATCTTTCGTTCATGCCAAGGGCGCTCGAAGAGCTCGACCTGACGGGTTATGATCTTGTGATATCCAGCGAAGCGGGTCCTGCAAAAGGCGTCATCGTTCCACCGGATGCATTTCACCTTTGCTACTGCCATTCCCCTATGCGTTATCTTTGGGATCAATATCATATCTACCGCAAGTCTGTTGGCCGGCTAACCCAGTTGATGCTTCCATTCTTGGCGCATCGATTGCGGATATGGGATGTCACAAGCGCGGCGCGCGTTGATCAGTTTGCTGCAAATTCGAACCATGTTGCGGCAAGGATTAAGAAATATTGGAGGCGGGATGCAGAGGTTGTACATCCCCCCGTCGATCTTAGCGCGTTCTCGCCTTCACCGCAGTCAGAGCACGGGGACTTCTATCTTTGGGTCGGTGAGCTAGCCCCGTATAAGCGTCCTGACTTGATGATTGAGGCGTTTAACAAACTGGGATTGCCGCTTGTTGTTATTGGTGGTCCAGACAAAACGAGCACGGGGCTAGCCGAAACCGCGAACGCGAACATCACCTTTTTGGGCCGTGCGTCGTTTGACGTTTTGCGAGACCATATGTCAAAATGCCGAGCGTTGATTTTCCCTGGCGAAGAGGACTTTGGTATTGTTCCAGTCGAAGCGATGGCATCAGGGCGACCCGTGATCGCATATGATCGGGGCGGCGCACAGGACACTGTTATATCAGGAAAGACAGGTGTCCTTTTTCAAGATCAAACAGTCGATGCATTAGTTGCCGCCGTTCAAAGCTTTGAGGCGGGCGGACATGACAAATTCGATGCTAAAACTATGGTCGATTTTGCAAAGAAGTTTAGCGAAGATGAGTTTCGAAATGGGATCATCAAGTTGCTCCCAACGCACCTCGCGCCACAAGATTAAGGATGGCGAAAGTGCCCGTTGAAATCGGCATTCACCTTTGGTCACTACAGCCTTTGGCAGAGGCAATGGCAGGATACGCACGTTTCTTGTCCAATGATGAAGTGGCGAGAGCTGATCGCTTTGTTTACCCTAAACACCGGATTCAATTCGTTGCTGCCCGTGGGCGCCTGCGTGAAATAATGGGATCGCTGACGGGAATAAAACCAGAAGAAGTCAAATTTGAATATGGCCCGCAAGGAAAGCCTAGCCTGATCTCTGGGCCACAGTTTAATCTCAGTCACTCAGGTGGGGTTGCATGCCTCGCCGTTCATGATGAAATCCCACTTGGTGTAGATATCGAGGCTTTCCGCGAAGTTGAAAGTGGCGTTTCCCAACGCTTCTTTTCCGCGACTGAGTACACAACACTCATGGCTATGCCGATTGGAGATCAGGTTAGCGGCTTTTTCCGATGCTGGACTCGGAAAGAAGCGGTTATCAAAGCGCTGGGTGGCGGCTTGTCCATTCCTCTGAATGCATTCGATGTGACGCTTGAGGCAAAGCAGCCACCGCTGATGACGCGCCTTGATCAGACCTATGGCGAGGTTTCAAATTGGACGTTGGGCCATATGACGCTTGGGCCGACTTTGATGGGGGCCATCGCAGCTAAGACTTTTGGGGGTCCAATCGAGTTACGATTGGACAGCAATCCAGATAACATCCCTTTTGAGAGCGCTTAAGCGTTCGAGAGAAAGGCGTCGATCTCGGCCGCCATCGCATCAACACCAATTCGGCGTTCATGAAGCACCAAAACTTTATCAAGATGCACAGTCTTTAACATGTTTGGATCAACGATATCTTCCCAGCCAATGGATGATTTGAACCCTGCACTCTGTGGCGTTGATTTGGTGACAATATGTAGGACGGGGAAGTTGATCGGAGAAGGTCGGTAGGCATCTCGTTTGCCTGATACGAAAGATACAAACTGTTCTTGTTGTTCGTCTAAGTCGCTCGATTGTGTTCGTTGAAACAAGCCGAGCTTTTTGCCAATCCAAACAAAACCTGTCTTTCGGGCAATGCCATAAAAGCGGAAAAACGTACCCCAAGACATCTCGTTGCTACGCACAGCATCAAGGCGATTTCGGAGCGCATGCCACTTTTCACGACGTTTGGTTTTTGGGTTTGAAATGACGTGCTGCGTATAGGCAGGTTCCCATACATCCTTCATCACGACTCCAGCGATATCAGAGCCATTTGTTTGTAGTTGCCGTGCAACCTCGAGGGCGAGGTTTCCGTGCACACAGTTTCCATAAAGCAAATACGGACCAGTTGGTTGCCCTTTGCGGATCACGTCGGCGTATTCAGATGCTATGTCTTCGAATGTCTGTTCGTCCAACACCAACCCACGATCACCGTCAACAACACGGGCGCAATAGACCTCGCGCGGTGCCGCACCGGCAGAGGCCAATGCAAGACCAGTCGCCGCATTGTTTATCGCGATCAGTTGTTGCCCTTCGCCCTTGGGGGCGAGGGTCATATAGCGCCAATCATTTTCAATCAACTCAGGGACACTTGCCAACCTAGCCGAGATGACACGCGCAAGATCTGTCAAAGTGGGGTTTTCATAAACCGCAGTGACATCAAGTTTTACGTCCCACCTTTCGCGGATGCGCGAGAGTTGCCGTAACACCAGGACTGAGTGACCACCCAAATCAAAGAAATGACCGTCGGATGATGCAGCAGGAATGCTAAGAATATCGCACCAATCTTGCTTTAGATGTGAAACGACATCTTGATCGATAGCAACCAAAGCACCTTCCGATGCTAACCCAGTTGGCACTTGCAGCAATGAGCGATTAACTTCTCCGCGAGAGGTTCTTGGCAAAGCACCCAAAAGGCTCACACCTGTGAGGCCAGCTAGCGCAGGATCGTCTGCGCATGCGTCGATGATTTTCTGCGGAAGCGCCTCAAGCGGAGTCGTTCCCGTATCGCCAAGTACAACGAATGCAAAAAACCTTTCGCCATCTTGCAGTACTGCCACATCCCTAACATAGCGCTGAGACAACAAAGCGGCTTCCACTGCTGTAACGGAATGTATCTTAACTTCATCACGTTCGACCAATGCCTGTGGCACCCTAAGCGATGCAATCTGTTGGGTAGGGTCTTGGAACACAGATTGGAACGCATTCTGCATCAAGGTTAGAATTGCTTCGGCAGTTGCGCGATCAAAAAGTGCAGATGCGTATTCAAGGTTCAACTGCCATCCAGATGGACGCCCCATGACAGCTAAGTCCAGATCGTAAATCGCGCCTGGCGCATGGGATGGCGATGAAACGAGTTCAAAACCACCATAGCTTTTGCTTTCCATGAATACATCTTGGAGGTTGAAATTCACAGAAATCAGGGGCGTCCGCGATGGATCGCGAGGCGGGTTAAGCCGCTCAACCAGTGTGTTGAAAGGCATCATTTGGTGCGAAAGGGCACCCTCGATAACAGCCTTGGCATTGGACACATGCGCGTCGAATTGGAGATGAGGATCGGCTTGGAACCGGAGAACGATGTTATTGATGAAGACGCCAATAAGTGGATCAAGATCTGTGTCTAACCGGCCCGCGATTTGCGTTCCAAATGACACGTCACTTTGCCCAGTAATACGCGCCAAACATGCGCTGAAAATGGCGGTACCAAAGGTGAAGTTCGAAACACCAAGCCGCTTTGCTGTGTTTGTTAAAAGCCCACCAAATTCAGGGCTAAGGTCCAAAGATACCGCGTTGACATCTGTGCCTTTGATGCGAGGTCTCGCATTGTCAGGTGTTACTTCGAAATACGGCGCATCGCTTAGCGCGCCAAGCCAATACTCCGCCTCTTCTTCAAGGGCGCCGCTGGCCAAATACTCAGCCTGCCACAATGAAAAATCACCATATTGCAGATCAAGGTCTGGCAGGTCTGGCTGCTCATCTCTTTCGAACGCCTGTGCGGCCGTGCCTATCTCATGTCCAAGAACGCGGATCGAAAAGCCATCAAAGCAAGTCTGATGCACGACAAACACAATCATAGCATGATCTGCCGCCAGACGGATCAGAACCGCACGGATTAGGCCGGCTTTGCCAAGGTCAAAGGCGCGCAATGCAACTTCATGCGCGATCTGCTCAATTTTGGATTTCTGCTTAGATGGATCTAGTCGCTGAAGGTCGATGCTATCAAGCTTGAAGCGTGCTGCAGATAGGACCTGCTGAACAGGTCCACTATCAATTTCAACGAAGCGGGTGCGCAATATTTCATGCCGCTCGATTACATTTTGGAATGCTCTTTCCAAAGAAGTTGCCTTGAGATTGCCTTTGACCTCCCAACGCACAGCTACGTTCAGTGCGGGGTTTCCAGGCTGCATCTGATCGAGAAACCAACACCTTTGTTGCGTCGTGCTTAATGGAAATTCGGCTAGCACTTCAGCAGAAGCTGCGTGCATCATCTTTTCATCTTCGGTCAAGATTGATCTCCCGCAGCAGTTCTACGTGCACCCTTGCGGAATGACTTAAGTGATGGGCGATTAGATGGCGCTGCATCGGTATCGCGACTGTCATGGAATGCCGCTAACCGACGGATGGTTGGGTGCGCAAACATATGACGCGCCTCAAGGCCAAGGCCCGCATCCAACATTTTCGCGGCAATACGGAACAACGCGAGGGAGTCGATCCCTAGCGCCTGAACCGTATCTGTAACACTGATCTGATCGCGCCCTAGAACGTCTTGCCAAATTTCCATGATCTGCTTTTCAATCGCTGTCTCTGCCGATGTGAACTCATGTAAAGGCGTAATTCTGGCGATCGTTTGCGGATCGGGTAAAGCTTTGCGATCCAGCTTTCCATTTCCAGTTTGCGGCAGGTCACTTAGGACGACCCAAGCATTTGGGACCATGTATTCGGGTAGGTTTTTGGACAGCGCCGATTGCGCCGTTTCACGGTCAAATTCGACCCCAGATTTTGTAACGACGTAACCAACAAGCTGCTGATCGTTTGCTCCGCGTGACCTAAGATCAACGGCCGCTTTTGCGACTCCAGATATTGCGCGCAACCGCGTTTCAATCTCACCCAGCTCAATCCTAAACCCGCGCAACTTCACTTGCGTATCGATGCGGCCCGCGACAACAAATTCGCCGTCAGACGTACGCCGTGCCAGATCACCGGTTGCATATAGGCGGTGTTTCTTGCCCAAAATTTCAACATCTCGGAATGCTTTTGCCGTCATGTCAGCAAGCTGATCATATCCAATAGCAAGGCCGTCGCCACCGATGTTCAGCTCGCCCATGACGCCCTGAGCAACAGGTTGGTCATTGTTGTCCAAGACGATGAGAGATGTATTACCGATTGGCTTTCCAATCGTAACCTTCTCAATTGGCGCCATCTTCTTAATCGCGGACCAAATGGTTGTTTCGGTTGGGCCGTACATGTTCCAAACTGTTGCGCCGCCCGCTTGTAGACGATCAGCCAGATCCTGAGGGAGAGGTTCGCCTCCACATAAGATTGAAAACCCTTCATATGGCTCAAAGCCAGCAGTAAGAACCATGTCCCATAGGGTTGGCGTTGCTTGCATGGTTGTGATTTCACCGGTCTTCAGTCGTTCGACCAGCCCGAAGCAATCAACTACTTCCTCGGCTGGGGCGATTATAACTTGGCCACCGACGGTCAGTGGCAGCAGCAGCTCAAGAACGGCGATATCAAACATGACCGTCGTGACGGCTAAGATTGTATCTGAGGCTGTAAAGCCAGGCTCTTGTGCCATTGAAGTAAGAAAGTTGACAACTGCCCGATGCGGCACTGCTACGCCCTTAGGGGTGCCGGTCGAACCAGACGTAAAGATCACATAGGCTGCTTGTTCTGCAGAAATGCTGACAGGCTTTGGCTTCTTTCCGGTATCTACGGAACCCAAAAGAATGGTGCTTATGTCTAGGTCGTTTGCAAAGGACACAGTCTTTGGATCATCGGTCAGAATGGCAGTTGCATCCGCTGTTTCAACGATGCGTCGCAAGCGGGTATCTGGCTGTGTTGGGTCAAGTGGGACGTAGGTGTGCCCAGCTTTTAGGATCGCCAACAATCCAACAAGCATACCATTCGTGCGTGGCAAACAAAGTGCTACGCGCTTCGCAATGCCGGGGACTTGTTCTTGGATCAGTGCTGCTAATGCATCGCTTTGGGCCGACATCTTTGCATAGGTCAATGACCCGCCTGCGTCGGAAATTGCGATGGCGTTAGGAAATGCCAAAGCCGTCTTTGTGATCAGATCGGGCAGCGCCGCCAGACGATCATAATCCATCTTGTTAGGTGCTAGAATTCCTGCAAGATCCTGCTGTGGCGTTATGGCCAATGGTATATTGCCGATGGATTGGCTGAGATCAGAAGCGATTGCTTCCAATATAGACTGATAGCTTTTTGCCCAACCAGTCACCGTTTCAGGGTCATAGAGATCACTGTTGAAGTGGGCCTCAATCCGCAGGCCCATCGATGTCTCAACCAAATTGAAGAACAGGTCGAAATTCACAGCACGTTTGATATTCGGACGAAAGCTGACCTCAAGTCCCGCCATCGGTTCGAGCGGCTTGTCGATTTCATAGTTAAACTCGATTTCCGTCAACGGTAGACGGTTCGCGGACCGCGGCTGGTCCATGTTATCGATAATCGATCCGAAGGTGGTTCCTTGGTTTTCCAATGCTTGCTGAACGACAGTCTTCACCTTGGTAAGATGATCGGCCACAGTATCGTTTGCCACGACACCGTTGCGCAGTGGCAAGAAATTCACGCAGTGCCCAACAAGTTCTGGGTTCGGCAAATTTTGTTGTGCAGCAACCGGCACACCGATCGCAAAATTATCCGCACCCGTAAGACGGTGAACCAACATTTGCATCGCTGCAAATGCTGTTGCGAACATCGTGCAGCCTTGGGTGGCTCCGGCCTTGCGAACCTTCTTCAGGATGTCGCCTTCAATCTCATGAAAGATCGTACTGCCGTCAAAACTGCGCTGCACAGGGCGCGGGCGATCAAGTGGTAAATCTACAAGCGCGGGTGATGGTGTTAGAGTTTCGGTCCAATATGAGATCGCGCTATTGTCAGTCCCTTCAAGACTTTCAGCCTCTGCATGGGCCGCAAAGCTTGGCGCTGCGGGTAAGTCCACAGAAGTGTTCGACACCTTTGCAGAATAGAAATCTGCAAAATCGGCTAGGAATACGCCGAACGACCAACCGTCTGCTGCGATATGATGTGCAGTGATAACCAAGACATGATGATCGTTGGATAACTTGACCAGTTGCACGCGGATGGGTGCGCCGTTGGACAAATCAAATGGGGTTGCGCCATCCTCGGCCACGATTGCAGCAAGGGCTGCATTTTTGCCAGCCTCTCCAGATATATCATGGAAACCAATTTTCTGTTCGGTTGGCGCAGTGATTTCAAAAGATGATCCGTTCGGCTTGAACCGCATCCGCAATGCGTCATGCCGTGCGACCACTGCGCCCCATGCATCCTGCAAAGCAGCGCGATCGAGTGATCCCTTTAGCGTCAAAGAACCGCTTTCATTGAACGCGGCAGCCGCCAGTCCACCCATTTGATATCGCATCCAAATCTCGCGCTGGCTTTGTGTCAGAGGAATTTCAGAAGATCGCGTTTCAGCAGCAGAACCCTCACCTTGTAGCTCAGTAAGAATGCCGACTGAAAGCAGCGCATCTAAAGACGTCTCAAACGCTGCGATAACCTGTTCACATTCGGCGTCGTTATGTTCAGTTGTAAGGAAACCGCAGAAACCATCCATCACATGAACGCCAGCAAGCCGCATGAGCGGATATAGAAGCGATGCCCTTGGATCTGCTTCGGTGACGTTAATGACAAACCAACTCGAATAAGTTTCGATCAAATCTGGCAAACCACGCGCAGTCATGATTTCGCTTAGTCGAGCCGCCAAAGCTGCGGTGCGAACGGCAGTGTCTTCCCAAAGGTCATCCCCGTGGGCTGCCATATGATCGAGCGTCGCATCGACAGCGGCCAACACCAGTGGATGACGAACGAATGTTCCTGCAAAGAATGTAGGCATAGCCTCGGGGACGCTATCGTCACCAAATGACCATGCACCACCATCCAGCGCATCCATGAACTTTGCATTGCCGGCCAGAACCCCAATCGGCATGCCACCGCCAACAACCTTACCATAGGTCGCCATGTCACCTTGGATACCCCAGATGCCTTGCATGCCGCTTGCAGAAGTCCGGAAACCAGTTACAACTTCGTCGATAACAAGAGCGGTTCCATTTTCCTGCGTAACTTGACGCAAGTCACGGACAAATTCTTCTGGACGGTGCTCTGGGTGACGGCTTTGAACCGGCTCAACGATTATCGCAGCCACATCCTTAATGTTCTCTTTAATCCAATTGAGCGCGCTGTCCCCACCGTAAGGCAGGACTTTCATGTTCTTGAGGCCGGACCGTGGAATGCCTGGTGCGATTGGCAATGCATCCGGCGTCCCACCGCTGGCTTTGCCCTTCACCAGAACCTCGTCGAATTGACCATGATAATCGCGATCAAATACGACAATCGTGTCGCGACCCGTCACAGTTCGGGCAAGCCGCATCGCGGCCATAACGGCCTCGGAACCAGTGTTGCAGAACGTTACCCGCTCGTGGCCAACAACGTCTGCGAATTTCTGTGCAACGGGACCAGCCAGATCGGCCTGCGGGCCAATTGGAAAACCACGTTCCATCTGCTTTGCGACTGCATCGACCACAAATCCAGGAGAGTGACCGAATGCCGTTTGTCCAAATCCGTTGACCAAATCGACAAGATCATTGCCATCAAGATCGTGAATGTAGGCACCTTTTGATCGTTCTGCGACAATCGGGAATGTCAGTTCTTTCCACTCAGAACGGAAACCTGCCGCCGTTCGTGGGTCTGCTAAGACAGCGCGATGTTTGGATGTATAAGCCTTGGATGCCGCATATTTTTCCGAATATTTCGTGGCGAGATCCTGAGCAAAAACTATTTGTTCTGGCGTAAGTGAACCGCCCGAAACACTTGCCCCACGTCCAACTTTAAAACCTGCGGGCTCGGGCTTTTCCGGCGCTGCAATGGCTGTGAATCCTTTGGTCGAAAGTGCGGCAGTTGCTGGTGTCACTGCATGGGCCTGGCCAGCCGCTTGTAACTGCTGCGCAAAGACCGCCTGCATAGTTTGGAGCTGAGCCTGAACAATTGCGCTGTAACTGCCACCGATCTCACTTTGTGATGTGGTTCCTTCTGGTGCGGTGGGCGCAATCGTTGGGGATACTTGCACCGGTGCCGCTGCGGGCATTTCTGCGTCTAGGTGCTGAACCAAAGCATCAACCGTGTTCACATCCGCCAACAGTCTACGAAAGCCAATTTCAACTTCGTATTCACGCGCGATCGCTTGGCTGACTTGCCCTAGGAACAATGAATCAAAACCTAGTTCCACAAAGCCAATACTACTTTCTGCCATTCCGATGTCTTCACCCGACATATCGGCCAATAGGGCGCAAATGTCCTGCGTAAGTTGTGGAATACGATCCGCGGCGACAGCCGGTGTGTTGGACTGCAAAGTAGGCATAATGGTGCTTTCTTGCGAAGGTAAGGTTCTTGATAAAGTAGGCTCCGCCTGAGCGGCTTCGGGTGCATCGATCCAGCATTTTTGTCGCTGGAAAGGATAACTGGGCAATCGGATCTTTCGCGACCCCCGTGGGCCAACAAGTGACCAATCGAGCGCGACGCCGACATTCCAAAGTTGAGATACCGCAGCAGCCATCGAGAATTCATCCGAGACAGATCGGGCATGATCCGGAAGCGATTGAAAACAGCCTCGATAGCCGCTGCGGCCCAACGTCTGCGCTGAGCATGTTGAAAGGGTGCGGCCGGGGCCGACCTCAACAAATACAGGAGACATTGACTGGTGAGCCGCGGTAATGGCGGCCTGAAAATCAACACAAGCGCGCGCCTGTCCCGCCCAAAAGGCAGGATCACAGGCATCTTGTGTCGATAATTGCGCACCTGTGACTGTCGAATAAATCGGGCGGTCAGGTGCGCGTAAAACTATGGTCTTGGCGATGCTAAGCAGGCCATCGACGACAGGGTCCATCATCTTTGAATGGAAGGCGTGCGAGGTATGAAGTTTCTGATGAGGAAGATCCGCAGCAGCTAACCGAACTTCGAGCGCGGCAATTGCATCATCTGGCCCTGCGACGACCTGTAACTTCGGCGCATTCATCGCAGCCAGATCGACTGTTTCATCTAGGTGCGGGCGTAGTTGTTCTATCGTCGCACGGACTGACAACATCGACCCTGATGGGCAATCTTGCATCAGCTGTCCGCGTGCCGCGATCAGGCGCAATGCGTCCTCAAACGACATAACGCCGCTTAGTGCCGCAGCGGTTAATTCGCCAACCGAATGGCCAATGTAGGCATCAGGATTGATACCACGTGACGACCAAAGCTTTGCCAACGCATATTCCGTTAAGAACAAGGCTGGTTGCGTAAACCGCGTTTCCCGCAAAGCTGCGTTCGCTTTTTTTGGATCTAGGTCGTGCCCAAGGATAAGCGGTTTAATATCACGTCCTATGAGTGGCGTAAGGAAAGCTGCGCCTTTATCTATCCACTGCGCATATTCTGGTTCACACACGTATAGTTCTGATCCCATGCCAGGATATTGGCTGCCTTGGCCGGGGAATAAAAAGACGATCTGGGGTGCAGAAGCACTGGATGCCTGGAGTGGCGTCGTGGCGGATCTAAGCTGTGAAATTGCGCCTGAATGATCGGTCGCTGCGATTGCAAAACGCCAGTCGAATTCGCGCCGGCCAACTTGCAAAGTTAACGCGGCATCAGGTAACGAGAGCTGAGGCTGAGCTTCAAGAGCATCGGACAAATCCTGTGCCATCTGGGCAAGCGCCTCAGGCATTTTGGCCGAAAGTGGGAGGATGACTGGCCCAGTGACTTCTGCTTCAGAAGATAAAGGTGGCGCCTCCTGCAATATAACATGGGCGTTGGTTCCACCAACCCCGAATGAGCTTACTCCAGCTACACGTGGTGAATCACTAACCCAATTGCTTGCAGTATCAGGAACCCAGAACGGTGTATCTTTTAGTTCAATCCGCGGGTTGAGCGTGCTGAAATGCGCAACCGGCGGGATGGTCTTTTCAGCCAATACTGCTGCCGCTTTGATCACGCCTATCACACCTGCGGCGGCGTCTAGGTGGCCAAGGTTGCCCTTAACTGCACCAAGTGCGCATCGCGCATCGGATCCTTCAAATGCGAGGGCTAGACCCGCCACCTCAATAGGATCACCCAATGGCGTCGCGGTCCCGTGACACTCGACGTATCCAACATCCGAGGCACTGATGCCCGCATCACGATGGGCAGCTTTGATAGCGCCTGCCTGTCCAGCCATGGACGGAGCAGTGTAAGACATCTTGTCCGCGCCGTCGTTATTCAGGCCAACACCTGTGATGACCGCATGGATGTGATCGCCATCGGCTTTTGCATCGGCCAGCGATTTCAAAACGATTACGCCTGCGCCATGCCCAAAAACAGTGCCACCTGCATCAATGTCAAACGGGCGACAAA
The DNA here is from genome assembly GCA_034111185.1 of Paracoccaceae bacterium. GTDB lineage: Bacteria > Pseudomonadota > Alphaproteobacteria > Rhodobacterales > Rhodobacteraceae > Yoonia. The sequence continues at coordinate 29,541 of JAWUXS010000052.1, forward strand.
GACCATCAGGTGATGCCATGCCGCTTTCTTGAAAAATGTAGCCGCGCTTTTGTGGGAACGTAATTGATACGCCGCCTGCAAGTGCTACATCGCTGTCACCGGATCTAATCGACTTACACGCCTCAGCGATAGCAACTAGCGACGTTGAGCAGGCGGTGTTCATCGCGATCGCTGGACCTTTTAGGCCCAGCTTGAACGCCACACGGGTCGCAAGGTCAGCGCTATCGTTGCCCGACAGGACTGCGTAATCAATTTGGAAACCTGACGTAAAGTTACGAATTTGCGCGCGATCCTGCAGTACGTTTTCCAACATGTAAGTCGACATCGGTGAACCGGCGTACACGCCAATTGCGGCGCTGGTTCTTGCAGGATCGATACCCGCGTCATCAAGCGCCTCTTGGCAGATTTCAAGAAAGACGCGACCCTGTGGGTCCGTTATCGCAGCCTCTTTCGGGCGCATGCCAAAGAACGCGGGATCGAATTGATCGACACCTTTCAGGATGGATCTTGCAGGGACATAACCGCTTGAATTCCGGGTTTTCGCATCGAAAGCATCTTCTGCTTCGTCGATCGAAAATTGCTCAATCACGCTCCGTCCGTCGCGAATGACATTCCAGAAATCATCAAGCGCGATACCACCAGGTAGACGCGCAGCCATGCCAACGATTGCAATGGTGTGGTTGTCGCTTAAGTCGTGATGCGCAGCCACGGTGGTTTCTGCAGAGTCGGTCTTGGCAGAGATTTTCGCCAGATGCTCAGTCAATTCGCCAATACGTGCGACGTCGAACATAAGCGTGATTGGAACGCGAATGCTTAGCGCTTGTTCAATCTGCACATGGGCATCGATCAGCTGCAAAGACGTGCCGCCAAGATCAAAAAAGGTGTCACGCTTTGTGGGTTTCGATCCGCCTAAAATGTTATGCCAAATCTTCTGAACAATGCCGAAAGTATCATTGGCCGACTTCGCCACGTTGCTTTGCGTTGCCTTGCTTTCCAACTGTCGCAATGCCTGACGATCTACTTTGCCGGATTGCGCCAACGGTAGTTCGGCCAACACAAGAACATCACGTGGATACACATCGCGTGCGATCATATCTGAGACAGAACTTTTCACACAGGTCGTAAATTCAGTTTCATCAAGATCAGCGTCTTTTGGTACGATGAATGCACGCAGGAAAGGCGACCCCGTTTCAGATCTAGCAAGTTCGACAACCGCATCTGCAACAATCGGAAGTTCACGAAGAATGTGCTCAATCCCGTCAATCTCAACACGACGACCTGCCAGTTTAACCTGACGATCTGTTCGGCCTTGGAAAAGAAAAGCACCATCCCCGCGCACCCGTGCGAGGTCGCCGGTTAAGTAAACCAGACCTGAGTAGCCGTCCCTTGGGTCAGGTATAAAGGCACTATTCGTTTCATTTGGTCGTTCAAAATAACCAAGCGCAACGGCTTCACCAGCGATACATAATTGACCAACCTCGCCATCCTGAACTTGGTTGAAATTGCCGTCGACGATGAATACGTCTTCGCCGGGCATTGCCGCGCCAATTGGTATTTCACCATTCGCAATGTCTGCCTTTGTCACCTCATGACAAAGGCTGCGAACGCATGTTTCAGTAGGGCCGTATCCATTAAACAATTTTAAGTTAGGCCAAGCGTCGAGCAGCGCTTTGGCCATTGGCAGTGACATGACATCCCCGCCTTGTTCGCTGATCCGAACAGTTGCGAACGCATCAACCCTGTGCGCAACGACCAGATTTTGCAAACCTGCATACCATAGCGCGACGGTCACACCGTGCAGTATCATGGTGTCAGCTACGTCATGAACTGCAGGGGTTTCCGCCTCAACCAACGCCACGGACGCACCAACCATTAATGGAACAAGGATTTCGGCCAAAGCGCCGTCGCATGCAATTGTTGCGGCACTGAGAACGACATCATCAGCCGATATCGAGAGTGGAGACTCGCTCAACGCCATTGTCGCGATTGCCCGATGTGGCAATACGACCCCCTTTGGCTGACCAGTGGTTCCAGATGTGTAAAGAATACAGGCCGGGTCATTGCCCGTTACTTCAGCGATAGGCTGTAGTTCTATTAATTGCTTTTCATCAAGCAGCAAAACCGCCGCCGATACATTTGAAAACACATTGCGCGCTGTCGTCAAATTTGTAGGCGAAGCAAGGACCGCTTTAATCGGTAGATCTTGTGCAATGAACCCTAAATGTTCGGGGGCAAACGTTGGGTCCATTGGAACGAATATTGCTCCGACCTGCAAACAGCCAAGAATACCTGCGACGGCGTCGATCGATCTGCTTGCAAAAATTGCGACAGGTTGACCAGTCTCAACGCCTGCATCTAGCAGGTTTTTTGCTACCATATTCGCCCGTTTGCTTAGGTCAGTGTAACTGATCAATTCCGCGCCAGTACGGATTGCGATAGCATCGCCACAGCCTAAGGCCGTTGCAAAGAATGCACCAAAAGTTGAATGCGTGGGGCGTGAAAGAGCCAACGTCAAATCCTCACGTTCCGAAGAACGCAGCAATCAAAGAGGACCCGACTCCCTGCTTCGAATTCAAATAAATTTTTGGTAACTAAACAGTCTACCGTTCAACATACATGCGGTAGAGTTTGTATCATGCGTCGTAGCAGGCGGATTACGTTAAGGAAATTGGATAGTTTTCCAAAAAAAATTGTCATAACTATTTGGTTAATTATTTAGTAACAGTGTCTTATGATATTTTTGCATGAGTGAATTCAGCCGTAACACGCTAGCCTTATTGTTCAAGAATTCGAAACACACTGCGGAATGTGCATGAATTGGTTCGTGGATTTGCCTAAATTCAACTTGAGCCCAATGCTGAACCGCGCTGTTGCGAATCGAACCATAACTATTCACTCGGCTGGCGGTGGCTTACGTAATCGCCACAAGATAGTACCCACGACTTTGGCTGTTTGGTTGCCAAGGGTGGGTTGAAATGCGGTGCCCTAGGTTTGCGATGTCCCACTCGTCAACAATTCGATACCCAAGGTTTGCAATCTCCGCCTCCCATAGATCGCGATTGCGGACATGGTATGGGACGCGTCCGTTACCAATCCGCTCAATCGTGAAAAAGCTGTCGGTGTCATAGGTTGCAACCTTGTTGATAAGGATATGCTTGGGTCGTTGCTTCATATTGCTAAAAAACTCAGCGAATGAAATATCAAGATATTGAAACAGACCAGAGGCGATCAAAAGCTCACCAGTCGGCGCGCCTTCAATCTCGCTTTCAAACCGTATGGCATCAGGCACTTCGCCCAACTTTTGCTTTGCCTGAGCTGCTGAAATTATTTCCGGCAAGTCGTAAACAACCCACTCAATCTGACCTAAATCCAAGACCTCAGAGAACGCGATGTACTTTGTACCTAGATGCCCACCGGCGTCTGTTAAGGAATTGATTTCGGGCAAAATGCGGTCCAACCAATATATCAGAGGATAGTCCCAGACTTCCTTCTGGCACATCTGAGAAAACGAAACGTCGGCTAATGATGCATCGTCATAACCAGCCTGCTTTGCCTTGGGCAACGCGGCAATTGCTGCGCTTCGTGATTTGTAAATGCCAGTAAACCGCGCAGATCGACGTGTGCCCGCCATGACGCGAGCAAAGGTAGCCGAGGGTATCTGGAGCAAGAACTTAACCAGCCTTTTTGCACTTTTGATGCCTGTTTTGCTTTGTTTGGTCATACGTCCGACCCTATCTGGTTTCCGGACTTTAGTTGTCGCCAGAATTCTGGGTCAAATACCTTGATCGCGAACGCGTAAACTCCAACTGCGATCAACCCAAAACCTAATGCCTCGACCAAATCGGGGATGCCCATGCCGCGTGCCAACCAATCAAGAGCTGCAAGCGTCGCAATGCCACATGCAAGAGGAAGAACCGAGCCGCGAAGGCTTAGCGCAACATCCATCCAAACGACGCCAGCATATTTCCGGAACAGCCAAAGCGTTGCCCACAATACGAGTCCCGCAACCACAACCTGAGACCAAGCGACGGCATAAAGTCCCATTTGAACCGCGCCATAAGTAAGGACGACTGAAATGATCAGAACCATCACTGTAAATGCAGGCAACCGCTTTGCTTCTCCAACGATGGACAAGAGAGGTTCCGTAACAATCCCGAACAAGAACAAGAGACGACTGATTGCAAGTATGGCCACCAAAGGTGCGGCAGGCAGCCACTCGTCGCTAAGCATTCCGCCGATTAATTCATGGCTCATGATCATAAGCCAAACCAACACCGGCGTTCCTGCTGCAACAAGAACCTTAAAGTGGAGGCTAACTTGTTTGTTTATTCGTTCAGCTTGGCCCGCTTCGTCACCGTTATCACGCGCGCGCCTCAAAAGCGTCCAAGCAAGCAATTGCCCTGGAACTGCGATGATTTCTGCGACCGCACTGACAAGCCGATCTGCGGCACGGAAATAGCCAACCGCAAGCGGCCCAAGGTATCCACCGATAATGAATGTCGCCGCATATAGGCGAAGATTGATGAGTAAGCGGCTTGTGAAGATTTGCGCGGAGAAGGTCCAAAGCTCTTTTAGAAGATTGCGATCCATCCCACGAAGCGGTGTCATCCGCGTAATTCCAAAGCTAATGATGAGGTGCGTAAGCTGGAACGAGAGTCTGCCAAAAGCGAGCGCCAAGATGCCCCAACCCATTAACAAAGAGCCGATCGCGACGCACAACCCGACCAATTCGCCAATAATTTCACAGATGGCTGATGCTTTCATCCGCTGTGACCATATCAAGATACCTTTTTGCGCGGACGAGGTGTTGGCTAACGTCACCCAGATTGAGAAGAGTGCCAAAAGAAGGACAGTGTCTGGTTCTAGGCCGACAACCCCCCCGAGTAGAGAGCCGGCGACTCCGAAAGCGCCAACGGCGATACCAGCCAAAATCGCCAAAAGCAGAACCTGACGCGGCACCGTGGAGTCGCCCGATTGAGACATTATAAATGGTGCCCAACCAACCTCTGCGACGCGTAAAAGCAGGATCGCGCCAGCCGATGCCAACGCAAAAATTCCAAATTCGGCGGGCCCAAGAATGCGCGCTGCGACAACAAAAATCGTAAATTGGGCCGCCTGCGAAATTATGCGCTCGGCCACGGTAAACACGGTGTCACCTAAAACTTTGCGAGATCCTGCAGGTTCTTGTGGGGTAGAAGCCTCGTGCATGAATGCTGCGCTCACTTGTTGTGCTAATGGCCAACGACGTTTTTCGCGATCGATAATGAGGTCGCAATTAACATAATGCGACACGTATAGACGAAATTTACACAAAAAAAATCGGAAACTCACTGGTTCCATCTGAACCTATCCAAGGGTCCAATTTCTGACATATTTTGTTGACGTTTTTGAAATTGAATTGTTAAGAATGAATTGGGCATGATTCGGCGCATACTGGGGGAAAGACGTATTAACGTCCTTTCAGCGCATGATATTTCAAACAATTCGGAAAGACATTATTGTCTCTCGGAACAAGATAGACTTGGCTGAAAGTCAGAATGTTCCGCGCCCAATTAGGGCCATACCCACTGTAAAGGTGATATTCGATAAACTGTTTGCTGGTGTTGTTTTGATCGCGGTTCTCCCGATCATGTTGCTGGTTGGCGGCGCAATCCTTCTGTTGGATGGTCGTCCGATCTGCTTTAGCCACGAGCGGATCGGACACGATGGTAAACCATTTAAGTGCTGGAAGTTTCGAACCATGTTACGCGATTCTGAGCAGCGTCTTGCCGCAGCTATCGAAGCTGATGAAGAGTTGCGAAAAGAATGGCTTGCTACAAGAAAGCTTAGAAATGATCCAAGGATCAGCGCTTTGGGACAGTTCTTGCGTAAGACTAGTCTTGATGAGCTGCCGCAGTTCTGGAACATTTTGCGAGGTGAAATGTCTGTTGTCGGCCCGCGTCCTGTCGTGAGGGAAGAGCTAATCTTTTACGGACTCCACAAAGCTGATTATATATCTGTGCGGCCAGGCCTAACCGGCGCGTGGCAGGTGAGCGGAAGAAGCAACACAACCTACGCCGAAAGAGTAGCCCTCGACGTAGATTACATTAAAGGTGCAAATTTAAGGCTTGATTTACGCATTATTTGGAAAACTATCGGCGCGGTTTTGGCGCAAGATGGGTCACGATAGATTGAGTAAGAGCATGAACACGCCAACAGAATTGCAGCCGAACGCAGTTGCGACGCCACCTGAGAAGGTTGTTGTGGCAATTGCTACGACCGGCCGTGCACCAATTTTGCGTGATACGATTAAGCAATTGGCGACGCTTAGAGAGTTACCAGACGAATTAATCATCTGCATTGCCGATGACGCGGACGTCGATATCGATAGCCTAAGCGACTTCACCGTGCCCACGCGCGTTCTGAAAGCCGCGCGTGGATTATGTAATCAGCGAAATGCCATTGTCGCGTCTGTTACTGATGCAGCAATTGTATTGTTTATCGACGATGATTTCTTGCTGGCCGAAGGATATATTCAAACAGTGAGGCGCGTGTTTCACGAGCAGGCCGACGTTGTCATGACGACTGGAGAGGTTATTGCCGACGGTATCCTTGGCCCTGGATTGGACCACGCCACTGGTGAAAACGTTTTGAAGAAATCTGGGGACGGAAATGGTATCGAGGTTATAACCGAAACCTATAACGGTTATGGATGCAATATGGCTGTCCGTGTTTCGGTTGTCCGCGCACAAAACATATTGTTTGATACAAACCTGCCTAGCTATGGTTGGCTCGAGGATGTCGATTTTTCTCGTCAATTGGCGCGCCATGGCCGCATCGTAAAGCATTCTAAAATGCGCGGCGTGCATCTGGGAACTAAGACAGGCCGCTCTCGTGGTGTGCCGCTTGGCTACTCTCAAATAGCCAACCCTTTGTATATGAGCCGCAAGGGAACGTTGAGCCCGCGTAAAGCGTTAAATTCGGTATTGCGCAACATCGCTGCAAACATGGCCAAAATGCTTTGGCCCGAGCCATGGGTGGATCGTCGCGGCCGATTTAAAGGAAATATGTTAGCACTGGGCGACCTCCTGCGCGGCCGAATTTCACCGACGCGGATATCAGAGCTTTGACAGGTGCTTCTGTAGCAGGTGTCGCAAAACTGCCCCGTATCGTGATCCTCAACGATTCGAGTATCGCAAAGGGCGGGGCGACCGGTTTGGCAACTCTTTCCGCGCGGGAATTTGCGGCGAAGGGATATGAGACTGTCTTTATCACAGGTGATAGCGGTGATGATGGCGCTCTAAAATCTGCCGGTGTTGATCTCGTTCCACTGGGTGGGCAATTGCTCCTAGACAGAGGCCGCCTCAAGGCATTGAGAACTGGAGTTTTCAATGCTGCAATCCGTGATCGGATTGCGGAATACATTACCCTGAATGACACGCCTGAAACTGTGTACCATCTACATGGCTGGTCTCGCATTCTGTCTCCCTCAGTCTTTAAAGCGCTTCAACAAGTTGCGTCCCGAACATTCATTCACGCACACGACTTCTTTTTAGCGTGCCCAAATGGGGCCTACTATAATTTTCAACAGAAAGAGGTTTGCAAGCTAGAACCTCTTTCGACGAAGTGTCTCATGACTAGGTGTGATCGTCGTTCACATCCACAAAAGATTTTCCGCAGCCTTCGAAGCGGTATGTTGCGGAAGACATTCGATATGACTTTGCCGTGGGCTGGTGTTCTTGCTTTGGATGCCAAAATGACCGAGCCGCTGCACCGTGCCGGAATCCCAAAAGAGCTGATCCGAACACTTAAGAATCCAGCAACGCGGTTTAGTGAAGATCGTATTGAGGCTGAAATCGGTGACACTTTTTGCTTCATTGGGCGGGTTGAAAGAGGCAAGGGTATTGCTGCCCTGTGCGAAGCTGCGCGGATCGAAAATGTTTCGCTGCGCGTTATAGGCGAGGGGGCAAGTAGAGTGGGCTTGCAGAAACGATACCCCGAGGTCGAGTTCATGGGCTGGGTTGATAAGAAGTCTATCTCGCAGCACTTAACTGGTGCTCGTGCGGTTGTAATGCCCTCTCATACGCCTGAACCATTCGGTCTGGTTGCGGCAGAGGCAACCCTTAGCGGATTGCCGATCATTTTGTCACGCCAAGCGCTTTTGTCGGAAGCGGTTGAAATTTTCGGGCTTGGCTTTGTTGTCGTCTCAACTTCACCAGAGGATATTGCGGACGTTTTACGCAAAGTTGCGACTTTGCCAACTGATGAGCTGCGCGCAATGAGTGAACGCGGGTTCAATGCAGAGGTCTCCCTGTCGGTGCGACCCGTAGACTGGCTTGATCACCTCTTGACGCTATACCTTGGCGCGATCCAAGAGGCCCGTGTTTGATGACAGAAACTTCTCGTCTTGATCAAATCGATGGGCTGCGCACCGTCGCGATTTTCTGGGTCGCAATGTATCATTTTGCTGTATTCTGGAGTCCCGCCGGAGCGGGCTTGAACCTATTGCCCTATGGTACTGCGTTGGCGCAAATTCCATTGGCTAGCGTTGGTTTCCTCGGTGTGCATCTCTTCTTCATCGTGTCTGGTTTCGTGATCGCGCTTAGCCTTCAACGCTCTGCTGGGGTGGCGCAGTTCCTGCAACTTCGTGCAATCCGGCTTTGGCCAACATTGATCATATGTGGGACAATCACGCTGATTGTGGTGAATACCGTTGGCCCAGTGTCGCTGATGCGTGGACCGTTAGAATATCTTGTTAGTCTCACATTCTTCCCGCCGTCGTACGTCGGCAGGGTTATTGGCTCCAATGAGTTAGAATGGCTTGACGGAGCTTATTGGTCATTGTGGACCGAAATACGGTTCTATGTGGTTGCGGGGTTTCTGTTCTTCATCAGCCGACAGAGGTTTGTTTTATCATGGTCGCTGTTCGCGGCTGTTTCGGCGATTATTCACCTGACAGGCGTGGTGCAGGGCGGTGCGATCGAAGAAGTATCGCGCCTGATGTTTGCCGAGTACCAACCGTATTTTTCGGTTGGAATAGCAATCGCCGCGATAAGGGGGCGTTCCATCCAGTTCCTGCCGATGGCTTTGCTTTGCGTCGGCATAATCCTATCATTTGCCTATCCATGGATTGCACAGTCTGGTTTCGCGCCGTCCGAATTTATAGGACTTGTGATTGTTTTTGCTTTGGCCCTGCCGGTTATGCTGACACAAAGGCGCGTACCAGTTCTTTCGTCACCAGTCATGGTTAGCCTAGGCGCAGCATCATACGCCTATTATCTGTTGCACCAAAATGTTGGGCTTTCGATTTTGGGTTATATCGCCCCAAATAGCGATCTGTTGGCCATTGGGGCGATGATACTTGTTCAGGCTGGGCTGCTTGTTCTTGCGGTATTGATTACGCGCAAGATCGAAGAGCCGATACGCCGATCTTTGCGAAAGCGGATATTGTAATTGCCCTCAGGGTTTCCGAGCAACGGTAAAGATACGCGGGACGATTCCAGTCTGCGTCAAAGTCTCAATCAGCTCAAAACCTGCGTCAGCAAGGGCTGCTTTTAACTGGGCATCTGACAAAATTAGTGCGCTGGGCGCTTTGCCTAGGAACTGCATCAGCGGCATTATTTTGGGGATCAACCAATTGCCATCTCTAAGAAGGGCGGTCTTGGCAATGAACAGGCCCCCAGACGGCAAGGCGTCGTAAGTGGCGTTTAGAACTTCGCTCAGGTCAGGAATGACATGGAGAAGGTTCAGACCCAAGACTACATCAAAATCTCCATCGGGCATTTCCCCAGCTGGTGCAGCAGTAAAGGCCATATTTGCGGCACTACCACCCAACTTACTGTTCGCAATTTTGATCATTGCAGGTGCAATATCTGTGCCCAAATAGCTGGCGACACCATCTGCTATTTGCAGACCCGTCGATCCAGTTCCGCAGCCGATCTCAAGAACATTGTGTTCAGGTTTTAGGTAAAACCGAATTCTCTCCAACGTTTCGTTATATCCTTCCATATCCGAGATTTTGGATTTGGCGTATTTAGGTGCGATGTTGTCCCAGAATTTCATGTCGGTCATGGCGTGTGCTCCTTTGGCGTTGCCTTACCCTATTTCTGTATCGAACTGCGGGGAATTGCCTAAATATGCCTTTGTGATATGCATATATGCATGAGCTGGGCATCAATCACATTCGACTGGAACCAAGCGCGCGCCTTTTTGGTGACGGCGGAGACGGGTTCGTTCTCTGCAGCGGCGCGCGCATTGCAACTGACCCAACCGACCGTCGGGCGGCAAGTTGCGGGGCTTGAACTCGCACTTGATGTTACGCTGTTTGAACGAATTGGGCGCACGCTGTCTTTGACACCCGCGGGCGAAGAGCTGCTTCATCATATGCGCACAATGGGCGAGGCTGCGACACGTGCATCGCTTGTTGCCTCGGGGCGGGCCGAAACTGTTTCAGGTACCGTTTGTATTTCGGTGACCGACATTTTAGCCCATTACGTGATGCCAAAAATCATCGAAGACCTTCGCCGGTTAGCCCCGCAAATCCGTATTGATGTCCTCGTCTCTAATGACCTTTCCGATCTGCAAAGACGTGAGGCGGATATTGCTATCCGGCACGTCGCCCCAACCCAGCTTGATCTTATTTCACGCAAGGTGCGCGAAGCGGACGGCAAACTATATGCGTCACGTTTATACCTAGATCGGTTTGGCCCAATCAACAAAGTAGCGGATGTTGCAACGGCGGAATTCATAGGAATGGGAAACGACGAAGAGCTTCTGTCGTTCTTTGGCCGATGGAACCTGCCCGTAACCGTTGCCAACATCACAACCAGCAGTGTGCATGGTGGTCTAGTTTGGCAATTGGCGCGACAGGGCCTTGGCATCGCACCTATGTCAAACGACATCGCTGAAATGTGCCCAGACATGGTCCCTGTGTTGCCAGAACTTACACCTGTGCCTGTTCCCTACTGGCTGACCACGCACCGAGAGCTGCACAATTCAAAACGTATCCGTCTAGTCTATGATCATCTTGCCGAAGCGCTGTTAAATTGAAGCCTAGTACGTCAAAGTTCCTAGATCCAAATGCACCTGAGACCCTTAAGAAAGTGACCCGCACGCTATGACGGATTTAACCACATGGGCCACTTGGCGTGAAATTCACGCACAGCCAGATATCTGGGAAAGTTTTGGACCAGTGGTCACAAAGCAAGCGGACGCGCTGCGTGATTGGATCGCGGGCACGGACGCAAGCGAGGTTTGGTTCTCAGGTGCAGGCACCTCCGCATATATCGGCGACTTTATTGCAGCGGCTTTAAATTCCACGACCAAGCTACCGCTTATGTCCGTGGCAACTACTGACCTTGTTGCAGCGCCTAGTCAGTTCTTGGGTGGGCAAACGCCTCTCGTTGTCAGCTTTGGGCGTTCAGGAAATAGCACTGAAAGCATCGGCGTATTGAACGTTCTTGACGCGCTGGCGCCCGATGCGCCGCGGTTGAACATTACCTGCAATTCTGACGGGGCACTTGCCAAGCGCGGTGGTGCAAACCAGCAAGTAATCCAACTGCCCGATGCGACCCATGACGCTGGTTTTGCAATGACCAGCAGCTATTCAACAATGATGCTCTCGGCGCTTTCGATCTTTGATCCGAACCGTCCCGATGGTGCTTTCGAAACGTTAGCTGAAACACTGCGGAAGGTACTGCCTGCTTACGCAGCGCTAGCGCATGACATGGAAACACCGACACGGATGGTTATCACTGGTTCTGGCGCATTGCGCTTCGCCGCACGCGAAGCAGCGCTTAAGGTTATGGAACTGACGGCGGGTCAGATACCCGTGCTATGGGATTCAGCGCTTGGCTTTCGCCATGGACCGAAGTCGTTTGTTACATCGGGTACGCACATCGTCTGTTTGATTTCTGCTGACCCCGAGGTGGCTAAGTATGACCGCGATCTTGCGGACGAACTTCGCACCCAATTTGATAATATCACTGTGACCGAAATCGCACCCACCAACCTGTCAGATGCATGGGGCGCAGTCGTCCAAGTCGCCGCATCCCAAGTTATTGCATCCGTTCTATCACAACGTTTGGGTTTGAACGTCGACGATCCTTTCGCAGGCCGAGGCACTTTAACGCGTGTCGTCTCGGGTGTGAAACTCTACCCGCCGGCTGCATCATGATTGGTGGGATCGACCTTGGTGGTACGAAAATTGAGGCACGTCTTTTTGACGATGCCTTGGCTGAGGTAGCACGGCACCGCATCCCGACACCTGTCGGTAGTTATGAAGCGATGCTTGACGGCATACTTAGTCAAGTGCGCTGGCTCGAACAGCAGGGTGACCTCCAAGCAATTGGCCTAGGAACACCCGGTCTAATCAACCCCGACACAGGCGTGATGCTGACCGCAAATTTGCCAGCGACAGGGCAAACGTTAGGCCGCGATATTTCCAAACTTGCTGGACGTGAGATCGCAATCATCAACGATTGTCGTGCATTCACTTTGTCAGAGGCAAAGATGGGCGCGGGCGCTGCGTTCGCAAACGTGATTGGTCTAATCATTGGAACCGGGGTTGCAGGAGGTCAGGCAGTCGCAGGGCGCTTACTAACTGATATGAACGGTCAGCACGGTGAGTATGGGCATCTACCTTTGTCAGCCGACATTGTTGCAAAGCATGATCTCCCGCTTGTGCAATGCGGATGTGGGTTGATGGGGTGTTTTGAAACCTACCTAAGTGGACCGGGTTTGGTTGCTCTTGCCGCGTTGAAAACGGGACGAACAGCAACAACACAGGAAATCATGGAAACCGATACTTTCGCCGAAGTCCGCGCAATTTGGTTAGATATTGCTGCGGGACTGATTGCTGTCTTGACTCGTGTTGCTGATCCGCAAGCCATCGTATTGGGCGGTGGGCTTGGGACATTGCCTTGGCTGCCTGAACAACTCGTCCGTTCGCTTGACGGAAAATTGCTAGCGGGGATAAAGCCACCGGTTATTTCGAATGCCTTTCATGGTGATGCCAGCGGGGCTTTGGGTGCCGCACTCCACGCTTGTGATTTGGGGGATGGCCAATGACAGATGCTCTGCGCCAGACAATCGCCGCGAACCGCGCTGGGGAAACAGTAGCCCTGCCATCTGTTTGTTCCGCTCACCGTGATGTTTTGCGCGCTGCTATGCTTTTGACCGAAGGGCAGGGGCAGCCGTTGCTGATAGAAGCGACGTCAAACCAAGTGAACCAAGACGGCGGCTATACTGGCATGAAGCCCGCAGATTTCGTGGCTTATATCCATGCAATTGCGGACGAAACAGGGTTTCCGAAAGATCAGATAATTCTAGGCGGGGACCATCTTGGCCCGCAAGCATGGAAAGACCAGCCCGCAGAAAAAGCAATGGAGAAGGCAAAGGTTCTTGTTGCGAGTTATGTCGCGGCGGGTTTTACCAAAATCCACCTCGATTGTTCCGAAGGATGCCTTGGTGAGCCAGCGCACCTTGATGACAGCACTGTGGCCAGCCGTGCTGCGGTCTTGGCTGAAATATGCGAGACTGCGGCAACTGATCCAACCAAGCTTAGCTATATTGTTGGCACAGAAGTCCCAGTTCCAGGTGGCGCGCGGACAGATCACGAGGGTGTTGTTGCAACGAGGCCAGCGGCCGCAGCGATCACTATGCAGGCGCATCTTGCGGCCTTCTCAACACAGGCGTCATCGCGCATTGTTGGCTTAGTAGTTCAGCCGGGTGTAGAGTTTGGTGCGATCGAAATTGATCATTTGCCTTTGACAGATACGATAGGATTACACACCATACTCGCAGATTTCGATGGCCTGACGTTCGAGGCGCATTCAACAGACTATCAAGAGCACGCCGCTTATGCCCGTCTCGCTGATATGGGGTTTGCGATCCACAAGGTGGGCCCCGCGCTGACCTTTGCATATCGCCAAGCGATCTATGGACTTGATCACCTGCGATCTGAAATGATCAACCAACCAATAACAGTTGCAGCAGTGATGGAGGCAGAAATGCTAGCCCATCCGAATTACTGGCAGGGTCACTATGCTGGTGGCGATGCCGAATTGCGGCTTTTGCGACATTACAGCTACTCAGATCGCATCCGCTATTATTGGCCACGTGAAGCGCCACAAAACGCAGTTCATCAGCTTATTTATGACCTAGCAGATCTTGTCGTTCCTACGCCTTTATTGCTTCAGTACTTTCCTATCGATGTCATCGCGCGGGCGGACGCACTGTCTCAATCTTTACCTCAACCTGACCGCCTAATCCTAGCGACTATCCAAGCAGCATTGGCACCGTATCACTTGGGGGTTAAGGGGGCGGCATGACAAGTGGTTGGATCTCGGCGGATCGGTTATTTGACGGCAGCATTCTGCGGTCAAATTATGCTGTGCAGATTAAGAGTGATCGCATCATTGCGCTCAGCCCGACAGCAGACCTGGAAAAAGAAGACATTATCCAACACCACGTTGGGTTACTGACGCCTGGATTTTTCGATATTCAAGTGAACGGTGGCGGCGGCGCCTTACTGAATTCGGATCCGTCCGTTGGAGTAATAGATACCATTGCCAAGGCTCACCGGTCGAAGGGCACAGTAGCGTTTTTGCCTACAGTCATTACCGACAAAACTTCGGTGCTCGAAGCTGCGGCTGACGCGATATTGCAGGCAAAAGATGTGCCCGGCGTCATGGGCCTGCATATTGAAGGCCCACACCTGAGCAAGGCGCGCCGCGGCACGCATGACGCAAGCTATATACGACCCTTGGATGCAAAAACATTTTCGCTCGTCCGCGAACTACGTGATGATGATGCTACTGTTCTGATAACCGTTGCGCCCGAAAGTGCGACACAAAATCAAATCGCTCAGCTTTCAGAAATGGGCGCTGTTGTTTCGATTGGACATACTGATGCATCAGCCGCTGATGCCGCAAACGCGGTCGCAGCTGGTGCAACATGTTTCACCCATCTGTTTAACGCTATGTCGCCGATGCAAAATCGCGCACCCGGAGTTACGGGTGCCGCAATCGCAAGCGATGTATGGTGCTCGATCATAGCGGATGGGATCCACGTTGATCCGATGATGGTTACCCTTGCAATCAGGGCGCGCCCGAAACCTGACCGCATGATCCTTGTTTCGGATGCAATGGCGACTGTTGGCGGTCCCGATGCGTTTATGCTGTATGGGCAAGAAATTCACCTAGACGACGGACGTCTTGTGAACGCCGAAGGTTCATTGGCGGGCGCACATCTGACCATGCTGGATGCATTGCGCAACCTTGTTTCTTATGGTGTTGATCTGCAGGCTGCTTTGCGGATGTGTCGGCAGAACCCTGCACAACTACTTGGGATTTGGGACAAGCTGGGATTGATGGGCATGGATGCTGCGGATCTAGTGGTGCTTGATGATGATCTAAGCCTGAAACAAGTCGGCGTAGCGTTTACTCCGAAAGCGTCAAGGCAAGCTTGAGATCCGCGATATTTTTGGATCTGAAAACGTTCAACCTTTGGGTCAAACTGAAACGCTGCAACGGTTTTACGTCAAACACAAAGCAAGTTGTTCGACAATCTGCGGTGGTTATGATTTGGCTATCTCACACAGTTGTCTGACATGGGGACCCGAAAATGAGCAATGCAGAGATCGGCCTTATTGGCCTTGGTACGATGGGTGCCGCTTTGGCGTCGAATATCGCCGATAATGGATTTGATATCGCGGTCTGGAATCGAACAACTTCTGTCACTCAAGAGTTCCATAAGAATGCAGGTGATCTTGCTGCACGGATCACACCAACCGAGAGCCTCGAAGATTTAGTCGCCGCGATAAAAGAGCCACGCGCGATCATTTTAATGGTGCCAGCAGGCGACCCCGTTGATCAACAGATCGCTGCATTGCGTCCACTGTTGGGTAAGGATGATCTGATCATCGATGCAGGAAACGCGTTGTTCCACGACACCAACCGGCGTTCACGGGAAGCGACTGGCCCTTTCATGGGTCTCGGAGTTTCTGGCGGTGAAGAAGGTGCGCGGTTTGGCCCTGCAATCATGGGTGGTGGTAAGCGTGAATATTGGGATCGTGTGGCCCATATCCTCGAAGCGATTAGTGCAAAATTCGACAGCACACCTTGCGCCACATGGATGGGCGAAGAGGGCGCTGGGCACTTTGTAAAGGCTGTCCACAACGGTATCGAATACGCCGACATGCAGATGATTGCCGAAGTCTACGGCATCATGCGTGACGCGATGGGCATGTCAGCCGCCGAGATAGGCAAGGTCTTTGCAAAATGGAACGAGGGCCCGTTGCAGTCCTATTTGGTCGAGATTTCGGGAGAAGTCGCGTCAGCTATCGATCCAGCGACTGGCAAGCCATTGCTTGAGGTTATCGTCGATGCCGCTGGTCAAAAGGGAACAGGACGTTGGACCGCGATTGAGGCTCAGCATCTCGCCGCACCAATCCCCGCGATCGAGGCCGCTGTCGTTGCACGCAACCTGTCTTCGCGGGTAGCCGAGCGTGCTGAAGGTGAAGCCCTGTTTGGTACGGGTCCGGTCGAAATGGCTGACGGCGCTTTGTCATTAGATCAACTTGAACAAGCGTTGATTGCCGGCAAAGTTCTTTGCTACGCACAAGGTTTTGCAATGATCGAAGCTGCGTCAGATCAATATGGTTGGGCGCTTCTGTTGCCGGCTATCGCGCGCAACTGGCGCGCTGGATGTATCATTCGGTCCGCAATGCTTGACGACATGGCGACAGCTTTGACCGAAGATGCAGACCGTAACCTAATGCTCGCTCCTACTTTTGCAGGTCACATGAAAGCCAATCAGCAATCGCTGCGCGAAGTTGTGGCGCAAGGCGCAATGCACGGTGTCGCGATGCCAGCCCTTGCATCTAGCCTCGCGTATTTTGATGCGATGCGCACAGCGCGGGGTACGGCGGATATGATCCAAGGCCAACGCGACTTTTTCGGCCGCCACGGTTTTGCGCGGTTTGATACCGAGGGCAAAGATCACCACGGTCCTTGGGCTGACTAAGTATACAATGGGCCCTGCTATAACATAGGCGGGGTCCACTATTCGACGTCCGGGAAAGGCGTATTAAACCTCAAACGGTTTCAACTTTACCCAATCAAATGTGACACCAATTCCAGGCGTTGCTGGTGCTACGGCTAGATGGTCTTCGATCACCAATGGTTGCATCGTGTAGCGATCTATTGGAAAGCTGTGTACTTCGAGCCAGCCAGCATTAGGCCGTCCCGATAGCAAAGAAACATGCAGTTCTTGCATGCCGTGACTGCAAATTGGTACGCATGCATTGCGGGCCATTTCGGCGACCTGCAACCACCCTGTGATCCCTAAGCAATTGCTTGCATCCGGCTGGATGAAGTCCACGCGTTGTTTGGCAATTGCCCGTTCAAATTCATGCATAGTGTGCAGGTTCTCGCCCTGTGCGACTGCCACGCCTGATGCTTTGCGAATGCGCGGGTAAGCTTCAAAGTTCTCGGGGATAACGGGCTCTTCAAACCATGTGATGTTGTATTTCTGTACGGCCCTGGCCAACGAAATTGCTTGCGGTTCGGTCATCGAATAATTCGCATCAATCATGAACGCCCGATCTGGACCGATCAGATTGCGGACTGCCGCGATGCGTTCAACGTCTTCTGCTTCGGTCGGTTGGCCAACCTTGATTTTGACCGCATTCATGCCTGCGTCGAGATACCCTTGAATTGACGCAAGCAGCTTTGGCAAAGGAAACGCTAAGTCGATGCCGCCGCCATAAGCACGACACTTGTCCGAGACACCACCAGCTGCTTCGCTTAACGTTTCGCCAGATGCCTTTAGTCGTAAATCCCACAGGGCAATATCAACAGCAGAGATCGCGAAACTAAGGATGCCACCACGGCCAACGTAATGCATGTGCCAGTCCATCGCGTCAGTTAGTGCTTCGACATTGCTCGCGTCTTGCCCAATGAGAAACGGGGCGAGATCGTGGGTGATCATCGCGGCCGTCGCATGTCCACCACGACCGCCATTATAGGTATATCCCGTGCCGCTCTGACCATCCTCTAAAGACACAGTTGCAGTGATCAGATGGAAATGGCTGTGGCTCCCGTGTTTCGCGTCTACCAGTACCTCGTCCAATGGAATGACAAACAGACGGGCAGTGACATCGGCGATGTTGCTCACGGTTTTAGATGGGCAGTTTCAGGGACCGAGGTCAGTATCCAACCCGTATCGATATGCGCGATCAGGTTATCAACAACCAAGCCACCCATCGCAGCCCGAGTTTCATGTGTGCCGCTGCCAACATGCGGCAGAAGGACAACGTTCGGCATCGTCTTCAAAGCGTCGGGAACCTGTGGCTCAGCCTCAAACACATCGAGGCCCGCCCATCCAAGACGCCCATCCTGAAGGGCAGAAACCATAGCTTTCTCGTCCACAACAGAACCACGCGAGACGTTGATCAACGTGCCATCTGGGCCCAGTGCATCCATGACTTCGCGGTTCACAAGGTGGTGCGTTTCGGGCCCACCGGGTGTGATGCAGATCAAGACATCTGCATTCCGCGCCATAGCTGTCAGGTCTGCGTAATATTCTAAAGCTACGTCCTTTTTGTTGCGCGAATGGTAGATAACTGTCGCATCAAAAGCAGCGAGCTTATCAGCAATTGCCTGACCAATTCGCCCTAGCCCGATAATGCCAACCGTGCGGCCATCTGCTGTGCGAGACAAAGGCGCACTGCCTTCCTTCGCCCAGCGCCCAGCGCGCACATAGGCATCATCGGCAAGCAGATTGCGGTACAAAGCCAACATCAACATGACGGCTGTTGTTGCAACCTCTTGGTTCAAAACATTCGGTGTGTGGCTGACAGGAACACCGCGCGCCACGCATACATCAGTATCAATCCCGTCATACCCAACGCCGTAGCAGGCGACCATTTGCAGATTTGGACATGCGGCAAGAACATGCGCAGGCACGCCGTCATGACCATTGGTTGCAACGTGCGTGATTTTGCTCCCAACGGAATCAACGTCGTCCAGTTGGTGAATGGTAAACCGCTCTTCGATGCGCGCCTTCATGACATCTGTGATGCCGCCAATTTGTAAAACGTGATGGGTCATCCTGACCATCCTCCATCAATGATATGTGGCTGGCCTGTGGTGAACGCGCTCTCATCGCTCGACAGGTACACGACAAGCGCCGCAATCTCTTCGGCTGTTGCGACGCGGCCCATTGGCTGGCGGGCAACAAACGCTGCCTTTGCCTCTTCATAACTGCCCATCTCTTCTCCGAGAGCTTTGACACGATCGTGCCAGCTAGGGCTTTCGACTGTGCCGGGGCAGATGCAGTTACACCGGATACCTTTGGTGATGTAGTCGACAGCCACTGATTTGGTCATGCCAATCACGGCCGCTTTGCTGGTGCCATATAGAAAACGGTTCGGGGCGCCGATTACACTAGACGCTGCAGACGACATATTCACAATCGCACCGCCGCCGCGTTCCAGCATTCCGGGCAAAGCGTTCTGCATCGTGCGAAACATCGACCGGACATTCAGATCAAAGGCAAAGTCCCATTCATCATCAGTCGCATCGAGAACGCTGCCGTGGTGAACAAAACCGGCGCAGTTGAACAGCACATCAGGGGCGGCTCTGCGCACACCCTGTCGTACACTTTGATTGCTACGGACATCCATGACGAATGTCTCGATCCCATCGGCCTTAAGCGTGGCAAGCGCGTCTTCGTTCACGTCGGTTGCAAAGACCTCGGCGCCCTCAGCGGCCATCGCCAAAGCAGAGGCCCGCCCAATCCCTTGCCCAGCGGCAGTGATCAACGCACGTTTTCCAGATAATCGCCCCATGGTATTGTTCCTTTTTTCAGCCCAATTGGACCATCTTAAATGTGGTAACTTGTGGACGCCTAGTAAGTCGCCCGTCCGCCAGACAGATCGAATACACCACCTGTCGTGAATGAGTTTTCAGAAGAAACTGCCCAGACAATCATCTTGGCGGCTTCTTCTACTTCGAGGAACCGGCCTCGTGGAATTTTCGAAAGCATATAGTCGATATGTTCTTGGCTCATTTGATCAAAGATGCGGGTGCGTGCGGCGGCAGGTGTGACGCAGTTCACCGCGATATCCATGCCCGCTAACTCTTTCCCGAGAGATTTGGTCAGTCCGATGACGCCAGCCTTAGACGCAGAATATGCGGATGCGTTTGGATTACCCTCTTTTCCAGCAACAGACGCGACATTCAGAATGCGCCCATAGCATTGCGCCTTCATGCCCGGGATGCAGACCTTGTTCACTAAGAATGTACCCGTGAGATTAATCTCAATCACGCTGTTCCAAGCAGCGACATCATAATCTTCGACAGTCGCATTCGGTCCAGCGACGCCCGCACTATTCACAAGGATCGTTGGAATGCCGACAGTCATGCATGTCTCATCATATGCAGCTTTCACCTTAGCTAAGTCAGTGATGTCGCAAGATATGGCCGTGCCGCCAATTTTTTCCATCGATGCTGCGTTCGCAGGATCAAAATCCCAGCTGACAACTTTGACGCCGCGTGCGGACAACAAGGTCGCGACGGCAAAGCCGATCCCCTGTGCTGCGCCAGTGACCACGGCAGTTTGACCTTTGAATTCCATTGCTTACCCCCGACCAATAAATGGCATCGTTGTTGCCATGACGTTCATGAACTGCACGTTTGCATCCAACGGCAAGCTAGCCATATGCAGCACAGAAGACGCCACATGTTTGACGTCCATCACGGCCTCGACCGCCATTGATCCGTCAGCCTGCGGAACACCTTGGGTCATTGCGACGGCCATGTCAGTCAACGCATTGCCGATATCGATCTGACCACAGGCGATATTGAAGGCGCGGCCATCCAATGAAACGGTGCGGGTTAAGCCAGTGATTGCATGTTTTGATGTCGTATAAGCCGTCGAACCCCAGCGCGGCACATACGCCGAGATTGAACCGTTGTTGATGATCCGCCCACCTTGCGGCGTTTGGTGGCGCATCACACCAAAGGCTGCGCGGGCCGCGATGATGGCGCCCATCACATTGATGTCGATCACGTTACGAATGTCTGCAACTGACAGCTCGTCAATTGGCGCGCCTTTTAGGCCGACACCCGCGTTGTTGAATAACGCATCGACATGGCCCCAGTGCTGGGAAGCTTGGTTGAATGCAGCGTCAACACTGGCCTCGTCACTGACATCGCAGGGGAGAACCAGCGCATCGCTACCGCCTGCCGTCTCAGCCAACGTGACTTCGCGGCGACCGACAAGACCAACTTGCCAGCCAGCTTCCAAGAACACATTGGCCGTTGCACGTCCGATGCCGCTTCCAGCGCCTGTGATGATGATTGATGGCATGTCGAAACTCCTGATAGTGCGTTAGTGCTGGCTTGCAATTAGGTATACGCACAAGCCACTTGCTTTGATTTTGACCATAGATCAGCGCCCTTTTGCGGCCTCTGCTGCCATGTCCAAGCCATTCAGTTTGCCGACGTGATCTGTGATCTTAGGTACAAAGTCTGCGCCATGCCCAGCTGCCTCAACATGGGCAAAGTACTGTTTGGCCGCAGCCGCCATAACAGTAACAAGCCCTGCGTCGTCCGCCATTGCATTGACATAACGTAGGTCTTTGGCTGCGTTTGAAATGGTGAATTTATGCACCTCTTCGCGGTCCACGGCATAGGTCATGAACGTATCAAAAAACCCGTTGGCCAACCTGCTTGATCCGATGACTTCACGTACCTTGGCTGGCGGCACACCAACCGCGGCACCCAAAACAGTCGCCTCTGCATATAGCGATGCATACCCCATCGAGATGAAGTTCATCAAAAGCTTCATCTTATGACCACTACCAGTTGGGCCAACATGGGTGATGTTACCCGCCCAACAATCCAGAACGGGCTTAACCTTTGCAAAGGTAGCATCGTCGCAGCCAACCATTGCATCGAGCGTTCCAGCCTCAGCTTCTTTCGGGGTGCGGCCAAGCGGGGCATCGACGAATTTCCCGCCCTTTGCCTCAAGCTCGGCAGCAAGGGCTGTTGTCGATGTTGGGTCGGCAGTTGTTGTATCAACGACGATCAAACCATCCCGTGCGCCAGCAAGAATACCATCCGGCCCGCGAAACACAGCTTCGACTTGCGGTGAGTTTGACAGGCAAAGGTGGATCACATCACAAGTCTCAGCCATTTCTTTGGCAGTGGCGACTTCGGTCGCACCCATGCCAGTTAGGCTATCAATTGGCGACCGGTTTCGATTGCCCTTGATCCAAAGAGGGTATCCCTTTTGGATCAGGTTTTTCGCCATCCCGTGACCCATATAGCCCACACCGATAAAGCCAATTTTCGTGCTATTCATCTGCATCTCCCTCAGAGACTGGCTGTAATGCCACCGTCTACAAATATGGTTTGTCCGTTCACAAAGCTGGATGCGGGCGACGACAGAAAGATCGCCGCGCCGACAAGCTCTTCAACTTTGCCCCAACGCCCAGCTGGGGTTCGTTTTTCCAACCATTCCGAGAACGTCGGATCAGCAACAAGTGCAGCGTTTAGTGGCGTATCAAAATACCCCGGTGCGATTGCGTTGCAGTTTAGCCCGTGCTTTGCCCAATCAGTAGCCATGCCCTTGGTCAGGTTTGCAATCGCGCCCTTGGACGCGGTGTAAGGCGCGATGCCTGGCCGTGCGAGGGCTGTCTGCACCGATGCAATATTGATGATCCGTCCAGCGTTCCGCGAAATCATATGGCGGCCAACGGCCTGCCCCACATAAAAGGCCGAGTTGACGTTTGTCCGCATTAAACGGTCAAAAGCATCGACTTCGAAATCTTCCAATGGACCGCGATGTTGCATGCCAGCGTTGTTGATCAAAATGCTGATGGCGCGCGTCGCTTCATATCCATCAATCGCTGCTCGAACTGCTGCGGCGTCTGTGACATCAAAAACAAGCGTATCAACAGTCGCACCAGTTTTCCGCAACGCGTCAGCAGCTTTCTGCAAGCGGTCGCCGTCCCGAGCATTCAGAACGATATGTGCACCAGCTTGGGCTAATCCTTTGGCTAGCGCATAGCCAATTCCCATTGATGATCCGGTCACAAGGGCGGTTTGGCCCGTTAAATCGAATAGCTGCATATGTCTTCCTCATTGGTCGTGGCGGCCATTGACAAAGCCACGCCTAATCGCCTTGATGAAATGGTATACCATTCATCAAGTGATGCAAGGACCACTATGTCCCAAGCCCTTTTCGTTCACGCTGCGCGCGACCTACGTCTCGGCAATGCCTTGGTCGAAGACCCCAAAGCGCATGAGGTGCGTATCGACCTAAGACGGGGTGGCATCTGTGGATCCGACCTGCACTATTTCAACAATGGGGGCTTTGGCGCGATCACGTTGAAAGAACCGATGATCCTAGGTCACGAGGTCGCTGGCGAAATCGTAGCGCTAGGTTCCAGCGTCGAAGGCCTTGTCGTCGGTGATCTAGTTGCAGTATCCCCATCACGCCCTTGCAGAGATTGTACTGAGTGTTTGCGCGGATTTCCAAACCACTGCCTGAACATGCGCTTTTACGGCTCGGCCATGCCGTTCCCTCATATCCAAGGCGCGTTTCGTGAAACGTTGATCGCGGACGCAAGCCAATGTGTTGTGGCCAATGGTTTAAGTGCGGCCCAAGCGGCAACGGCAGAACCACTTGCCGTTGCGCTTCATGCTGTTTCTCGTGCTGGTGATCTGATGGGCAAGCGGGTTCTTGTTACGGGCTGCGGACCCATAGGTGCGCTTGTGATCCTCGCTGCTAGGCGTGCTGGTGCGGCTGAAATCATCGCAACTGATATTGCGGGGCCAGTCTTGGAAATTGCAAAGGCGGTTGGTGCCAATATCACGCTGAACACTGCCGAAAATCCAGATGCTCTTGCGCCTTATGCACAGGGCAAGGGCGCGCTAGATGTTCTGTTCGAATGCTCGGGTGCGCAGGCTGCATTGGCAGGCGGGATTGCTGCGCTGCGACCACGCGGTCAAGTGATCCAATTGGGTTTGTCTGGTGATATGACTTTACCGATGATGCAGATTACAGCGA
Organism: Paracoccaceae bacterium; assembly: GCA_034111185.1. GTDB lineage: Bacteria > Pseudomonadota > Alphaproteobacteria > Rhodobacterales > Rhodobacteraceae > Yoonia. The sequence continues at coordinate 53,601 of JAWUXS010000052.1, forward strand.
AAGAGTTGTCGATCAAAGGGTCGTTCCGGTTTCATGATGCATTTCCGCTTGCTGTTCAAATGATGCAGCAGGGCCTTATCGATGTCGCGCAGCTTTTGACGCACAGTTTTCCTTTAGCCGAATTTGAAGAGGCGTTTTCAGTGGCGAGCGACCGTAGCAAAGCAATGAAAGTCCAGTTGGTGTTTGGACAGTGATCACATTTGTCGTTGCAGTCTTCTTGTTGATCATCACGCCGGGCCCTGGCGTTCTGTCGACCGCAGGTGTTGGTGCTGGTTTTGGTTTCAAAGCCGGATTGCCCTATGTGCTCGGACTCTTCCTCGGCACAAATATTGTCGCCATTGGTGTCATCTCAGGACTGGCCGCAATTATGCTTTCCGTTCCAGCAATTCGCTGGTTCTTGATGGGCGCGTCGCTGCTCTACTTAATATATCTGGCGGCAAGAATTGCATTTGCAGGGTCTAAGATAGCGTTTGTGGCCGCGACAGTTGCACCGGGGGTGATGGCTGGTGTGATGTTACAAGTCATCAATCCCAAGGCCTATGTCGTGAACACCAGTCTTTTCACGGGTTTCCCATTCGCGCCTCAAAACTTGTTTTTTGAAACGATTACAAAGCTACTTCTCGTAAACACCATCTGGATTCCCATTCACCTCATGTGGCTTTGGGCTGGGGCAAGCGTGCACCGGTTGAACCTATCCGATGCCGTTCAAAGGCGGATCAATTACGCGATGGCGATGTCCATGTTGCTTGTGGTTGCCCTCGCGCTGGTTGCGGCTTGAAGAAAATGAACCAACCTAAAGATCAAAGGATTTCACCATGAACATCTTAATTATCGGCGGCGGCGGTGTGATCGGCCAGAAATTGGCGCAATCACTCGCGGTCACAGGATCGTTGCGCGGCAAGAAAATCAATCGCGTCACGCTTGCGGATATTAACGCTCCTGCTAGCATCGCGGCCAGTTTCGATGTTGCCTGTGTTCAGTGTGATATCGCAAACGCGGCATCGGTCGCAGACGTCGTCACCGCAGATACCGATGTCATCTATTTGCTAGCGGCTATTGTATCCGCACATGCGGAAGAAGAATTCGAAGCGGGCATGAACATCAACTTGTTTGGGACCTATAATGTGCTTGAGCGGTGCAGGACATTGGGAACAAAGCCAGTTGTCGTATTCACATCGTCGATCGCGATTTACGGTGGCGAAATCCCAGACCCGTTGGGTGATCATTCATATCCAAACCCGCAGTCATCCTATGGCACTCAGAAAGCTATGGGCGAGATGCTGATCAATGACTATTCGCGCAAAGGATATGTCGATGGTCGCGCATTCAGATTACCAACAATCACAGTCCGCCCCGGCAAACCAAATCGCGCTGCTTCGAGTTTTATGTCGTCTATCTTGCGCGAACCCCTAAACGGCCAAGAGGCTATCTGCCCTGTCGATCCAGACTTTCTACACTACTACCTGAGCCCACGAAAATGCGTTGAGAACCTCACGAAAGCGGCAGAGCTACCTGCGTCTGATCTTGGCACAAATCGCGTCATGCAAATGCCAGGCCGCACATGGTCTATCGTTCAAATGATTGAGGCGATGACCGCAGTCGCAGGCGAGGGGCCAGCCAAGCTGATACGCTGGGACGCGCAGCCAGAGATTAAGCGCATCGTTTCGGGTTGGAAATTTGATATTCACGCAGAGCGCGCCGAGACACTGGGCTTGTCCGCGGATAATAGTTTCGAAGACAATATTCGCTACTACCTAGAAGATGATAAACCAGCGGGCCAACTGCGTTCTTGAACGTATCCAAAGTCGCCGCCAACTGGATGATCTAGGGCATGTTCTTGTGGTGTAAGTCCCAGCTTTTGTGTCACAAGTCCATTTCCCCGATGATGCTAAATGCTGGGTCGGGACAAATTATGAGGCTGCAGCGGCCACAATTTTGTTCTTACGCTCACGGTGCCAAATATAGATGCCTGCACCGATAATGATTGCGCCACCTACCAACGTCCAAACGGTTGGCCACGTGCCGAAAAAGACAATACTTGCCAACGCGGCAAGAAATATCTGGATGTAGATAACAGGCGCCAAGATCGATGCATCGGCCATCCGGTGCGCTGCCGTCGCTAGAATGTGACCAAACCCACCGAAAATCCCTATCAGCAAGAAGAACGTCCAATCTGCATTGGTTGTTGGCCAAACCCAATTGGAAAGCGCGAATGGAACAAGACAAATCGAGGCGAGCCCTGATGCCCATATTTGGCTGGTTGCGTTGCTTTCGATACCTGCCAAAAGTCGTGTCATGACAAAATACATCGCGGCCAAGCAAAGTGCTCCGATGTTGAGAAACATTGCAGGATGAAACGCGACGCCCCATGGTTGCATTACTACGATTACACCCAAAAATCCGACACAGACAGCGACGATGCGGTGAATGCCAACCCGTTCGCCCAAGATCGGAATAGCAAGCAACGTAACCACAATTGGCCCTGCAAACATGATCGTCGTTGTCAGTGTCATCGGTAGATATTTGAGTGATGTGAAATTCAAAGCCGTACTGCAAAACAAAAACAGCGAACGCAGGGCCTGCTGTTTTGGAGCATTTGATCGCAGTGCGCCAAGTCCTTCGCGTGGGGTGAAAATCGCAATCGACATAATGAAATGCACAGCATAGCGGACGAACACAACTTGCAGAGCGGGCAGCCCCGCTAGCACCAGCCATTTTGCGGATGTGTCGATAAGCGTAAAGAAAACAACAGCACCCGCCATTGCGGCAAGGCCCATCGCAACCCTGTCTTCACGCGGGGCGACGGTAATGCTCATGATGTGATTCTTTGTGACTGTCCCGTCGTGGCAGACGCCAGTATGGCATCAAGAATCTGCATGGTGCGACGCCCATCTGCGCCCGTAGCGAGCAAGTCGTCGAGGCCACCCTGAACAACAGCCGCAAAGCGATCAAGCTGAATGGCGATACCATCAACCCTAGGCAAATCCGGTCCGGCAACTTGTCGCATTGGGTGTTGCCAATCAAGCGGTGTACCCGGTTCGCCCATCCACATTTCTAGCGATGGAAAGCTGAACGAACCCTGCGTTCCAATAAACCGCAAAGGATCGCTGCCGCGCACAGCGATTGCTGGGTTTTCGCCTGTTGCAGCCTCAAACGCCCAAGGCGATGCGCCTGCATCAGACATGATAAAATTGCCCAATGCGCCGTTTTCAAATCGCATTGAAAGGGAAGTTGTATCCTCAACCGCAAAGCCGCGCGTGGCATTGCTGGTCATTGCTGAAACTTCAGCGATTGGTCCGGTCAAACAGTGCAGCAGATCAATCTCGTGGCTGAGATTGGTGAGAATCGGGCCTGCGCCAGCCGCGCGTCGCCATGGCACATCGTAATATGTATCATGCTTGCGCAGCGACCAAATCCCTTGGAGCGCGACCATGGCACCTATCTGCGAAATGCGATCTCTCGCTAATGCTACAAACGGATGGCAACGACGGTGATGTCCAACGATCAGTGGCAGCCCAGCAGTCTCGGCCGCTTCGCATAGCCTATCTGCATCCGTCAACGTTTCGGTCAGTGGTTTTTCAACAAGAACTGACCAACCTAGCCCAATGCACTCCAATGCGACCTGTGCATGGTTCGGCGTAGGTGTCGCTACAACGGCTGCTTTGGTGCCCCTTGGTACGGAATGAATGTCGGCAACAACGGGCAAGCCAAGCGCCAGTAATTCATCGCGGCGCGGCGCATATGCTTCGACAACTGCGGTCAGATCCACAACTGATGATGCAAGGGCACATTCAATGTGACGCATGCCAATCGATCCGCCACCCACAACACAAATTGGAAGCCGTGATACCATCAGCCGCCGACCCGAGGATCGGCGAACTGATGTCGGATCAAGTTGGCATCAAGGCCTGTTCTTGCAATTGGCCCCATCGGATCATCAAAGGAAGATTGTGATGATCGGAGGCCAGATCAAAAGAACTGACAAGGCGCACAGCTGCAGCGCGATAAACGGTAGGAACCCGCGGAAGATATCCGTGAGAGAGATCTCAGGTGGGGCGACCGACTTAAGGTAAAACGCTGCTGGACCGAACGGTGGCGAAAGAAAGCTGACCTGCATATTCATACAGAACACTACACCAAACCAAATGGGGATGTAGCGTGCATCAACACTGCCAAGGAAACCAATTTCCTCTGCAGGTAGGCGCACAACGATTGGCAGGAACACGGGCATGATCAGCAAAACGATGCCGACCCAGTCCATGAACATTCCCATGATCAAGAACACAAACATCATCACAAGGATGATCCCCATCGTTGGCAAGTCAGCACCAATAATTAGGTTCGCCACATACGTCGGACCACCAACAAGCGTGTAAGCCGCAGCAAGAGCAGCTGCCCCGATGGTTACCCAGATGATAGTACCCGTTGATTTCAACGTCCGGATCAAACTGTCCCAAACGATATCAAACGTCATCTCGCGGCGGATCATTCCAATTACGAATACCGCAACGACACCCATGCCAGCGGCTTCGGTGATGCCAGTGATGCCGCCGTAGATCGAACCAAGGACAACACCGATAACAACGGTTGGCGCAATCAGGCCTTTACCCATGTCCCAACCACGCGCTGTGCGCTCGCGGCCAACAACAACATAGACCGTCACTGTGAACAGAACGAACGCACCGATGATCCAAGGAATATCTGCAACCATGCCAAGCGGAATAGGGTCTTGGTTTTCGCGAATTGCATTGTCGCCTGTGGCCGTAAAGAACAGCGCACGGACCAACAGTACTCCCGTGACCCACATCGCAAAGCGCGACACAAAGCCTAAGAACATAAGCGCCTTTTCAGAGCCTTCAGGCTCGCCCGGGATCGGATCGGGAAGGGGCGCAAGCGAGGTATTCATCCGCGTACGGATTACGATGTAGAGAATAAAGAACGTTGCCAGCATAAAGCCGGGAAGGAATGAGGCTGTGAACAGGGCCTTGATCGATGTCTCAGTGACCAATCCGTAAAAGATCAAAACGATGGACGGCGGGATCATTGTTCCCAGTGATCCAGACGCACAGATGGTACCAATCGCGAGGTTCCGATCGTAGCCAAGGCGCAACATCTGCGGCAAAGCAATCAGGCCCAGCAGAACAACTTCGCCGCCGATGATGCCTGACATCGCCGCCATGATGACCGCCATAATTGATGTCGCAACGGCGATGCCGCCGCGTGTGCGGTTCATCCAAACGTTCAGCGATGAATACATGTCGCGGGCGATGCCTGAGCGTTCAAGCATCGCCGCCATAAAGATAAACAGGGGCACCGATATGAGAACATAGTTGGTCATCTGTCGGTAAACGGCTTGACCAAGAACGGACAGCGGGCCGCGCCCGAAATCACCCCACAACAGATCGGGTGGGAATTTAAGCGACAGTGTGACGACAGCTAAAAATGCGGATGCAAAACCAAGCGGCATACCAATCGCGAGCAGCGCAAACATGCCCAGCAAAATGATGAGAGAGAGTGTACCAATATCAACCATCAGTTTTTCCCCTCAAGTGTTTGGCGGATTTTTTCGATTTCGATTTCGTCGATTTCATCAGCCGGTGTGTGGATCTCAGGTTCTTTGTTCCAATCTGCGATCAGATTGGAAATAGCCTGAATGCAGACCAGCACAATGATGATCAAAAGCGCAGGCTTCACGATACCGGGGATTGGGGGATCCCACGCGGTGCCAAAGGTCTCCATCCGCATAAAGCGGTTCTCGGCGTCGGTGTAGCCACCCCAAACGAGGGCAAAGGTAAAACCAGTGATCAACAGAACCGAGATGGTGTCAGACGTCTTTTGCGCCCACCAAGGCATCATGTCGTAGATAATATAAATGCGGATGTGGCTCCGTTGCTGCATGGCGTAAAGCCCAGCCAGCAAGAACACAAAACAAGCGATCCAAAGCGACAGCTCGTTTGCCCAAAGTGTAGGTTTGGAAAACACATAGCGGGAGACAACTTCGTAGAACATCACCAGCACAATAAAGGCGGTCATGATCATCGCGAGGCGTCCAAGAACGACTGACACAAGATCAAAGAATCCATCCGGCTTTGTTTCAATCGCACCTTTGGTGTCAGACAAAAATACCGATGCGAACGCGAGAGCGGTTCCAAAGCAAGCAAGCATGACTTGAACCAGCGGCTTACCCGCTGGACGGATCATCTCGAACATCCCATAGGATTCTTCGGCAAATAGGCGACTGCCGATAAGGTAGATATAAAGCATGAAGGTAAGCATGCAAAATAGGATCATCCCCTTTTTGACTGGTTCCCGAAATCGCCCAAGAAATAGCGAACTAACCTGCATGATGTGCCTCCCCGCGTGGTCGTTTCCGAAATTCGATCCGGTTTAAAAAGGCGGGCCCATTATAGGCCCGCCTTGTTGATTGTTAATACAAGACGGATGCCCTGATTATTCGCTGATCAGACCAAGCTGACGCAAGTAAGCCTTGTGGCTTTCAACCAGTGCGGCTGCCTCTGGGCTACGTGTGGCCCAATCGTCCCAAGCTGCCTGAGCGGCAACGCGGAATTCAGCACGATCTTCAGGTGACCAAGCATAAAGCGTGACGCCTTGCTCTTGCAGTGCTGCAGCGGCTTCAGTGTTGGCTTTCTCGTTCAGCATAGCGATTTGGAACGCGAGCTTCTGCCAAGCAGTTTCAATGATCCGACGCTCTTGCTCGGTCAGACCCTCCCAAACAGCTTGGTTACAAGCAAGGTGGTCAGATGGCATTGAGTGGAAGCCAGGATAGTTGGCGTGCTTTACGATGTCATACAGACCCAGACCAACATTGTTAGCCAAACCCGAAGCGTCAGCACCATCGATGATGCCCGTCTCAAGCGCTGTAAAGATCTCGGTGAAGTCCATCACGATAGGTGTGGCACCCATTTTTTCAAAGATCTCAGTTTCCATGCCCGGAGGTGAACGGAACTTCCAGCCAACCAGATCCGCAGGACCCGCAATTGGACGTGATGACGCAAATGATTCCTGACCGTAGACGGCCCAACCGATCAGCTGCATGCCTTGCGCGTTATAAAGCTCTTGCGCGGCCTCATAACCGTCGCCGTAGTAAAGCCAGCTGTACTGCTGCCAAGGTGTGTCGTAGCCACCCATGATGTCGCCAACGAATTGGAACGCAGGGTTTTTACCAGTCTGATAAGCACCGCCTGTTGCGTCGCAATCAAGGATGCCGTTGATCGCAGCGTCGAATGTCTCAACCGTTGCAACAACGGATGAAGAATAGAACATTTCGATATTGAGTTCGCCACCAGACATCGTCTGTACGTCATCAATAAATGTGGCCAGCATTTTACCGGTTGGGTGCTCTGTCGCATAGTGTGTTTGGATGCGCAGTGTCGTTTCAGCAAATGCTGGGGCAGCGACTACGCAAGCGGCGGCAGCCGTCATCAATAGTGATTTCAGTTTCATAGACTTTTTCCTCCCATGGCGATTGGTACTCGCCGATTGAAATACCCACACCCCTCCACTGGCGTGAATCGAGATGGTATACCATCTTGGAAAACCGTAGCGAGTGTAGTCTCGACACGCAACGATTTTCGGTATACCAAATTTTTGGCCGAATTTTCGACGACCTGTACACATATTTTTGGCTCGACGTTGAGTAATAGAAGGTACATGGGGATCATATGACAGAAGAGATTCTCGCAGCACAAATCGCCAATCAGCTACGTCGCAATATTTTGCAAGGTAAGCTTCCGCCCGGTTCAACGATCAAAGAACGCGATAACGCGACTGAAATGGGGGTCAGCCGCACCCCTCTCAGAGAAGCGATTCGGATTCTCGCAACCGAGGGTTTGGTTGAGTTGCGTCCAGCGCGCAGTCCGATTGTATCAACCCCCACGATCAAACAAATCGCGGACGACGTCGAAGTGCTGCTTTATGTTGAAAAGCTCTCTGGTGAACTTGCGTGCGCGCGGGCATCCGAAGATGAGATCGCTGGAATTAGCAGCATCGTCGATGACATGGCATCTCGTTTTCATACAGCAGATCCACTTGATATGTTTGAAACTGACATGGGCTTTCACAGCGCCATCGCTGCGGCCGCGCATAATGTCCCGCTTGCTGAAATCCACCGCAAATTCTTGTCACGGCTTTGGCGCGCGCGCTATTTGGCAGCGATGCAGCGGCGTAATCGCGAACGCGTTATTGAACATCATACCGAAATTGTCGCGGCGCTACGTGCTCGGAACGCACCAGCCATTCGTGATGCGATCGGCAATCACCTCGATCAACTACGCGCAGACATCGTCCGGATGATTACTAAGGAACAAGAGGTCGCATCAGAACTGGCGAGCGAAAAAGCCAAGTCACTCTAAGTAATGCCAGCTTTATTAGTGGATGAGAGAACCGCCATTCACATCGACCTCTGATCCAGTGACGTATGCCGACAGATCAGATGCTAGGAATAGGCAGCAACCAGCAACATCAGACGCTGTTCCAGCGCGGCCCATCGGAATTCCCGCAAGAACTTCTGCGCGCGTCTCATTCGTCAGTTTACCCGCAGTAATATCCGTATCGATAAACCCAGGACAAATCGCATTTGCGCGTATGCCGTCAGGGGCAAGCTCACGCGCCATTGCCTTGGTTAGCCCAAGAATACCTGCCTTAGCTGCAGAGTAGTGCGGACCACCAAAAATGCCGCCGCCGCGCTGGGCTGACACAGACGACATATTCACGATGCACCCAGATTTCTGGTCGCGAAAATGTGGGACAAGCGCCTGTGACATGTAAAGCGTCCCGCGCAAGTTCACATCCAAAACCGCGTCATAGTTTTCAGCAGCGATCTCCATCAGCTTAAGCGGCTGGGTGATGCCCGCATTGTTCACCAAGATATCCACCCGACCCCATGTGGCGATCAATTCCTGCGCTGCAGTTGTGCATGCGGCACTATCGGTCACATCACAACCGCGACCAATGTGGCCGACGCCAGTTAAATCCGCCGCCGCCGTCTCTGCCGCTTTGATATCCAGATCAAGAATCGCAACGCGTGCACCATGTTCGGCGAATAGATTTGCCGTTGCCTTACCCAATCCTCGTGGGCTTGCTGCGCCTGTGATTATTGCAGTTTTGCCGTCCAACAGTTTCATCAAATCCATGCCTTCACCGAGGCCGTTACCGCATCGACTGATATCCCGTACTGGTCGTGCAAAGTCGGCAGGGCGCCTGCATCAAGAAACGCATCCGGCAATCCAATTTGCTTGAACGGCACATGAACACCCGCGCGCATCAATGTAGCAGCAACTGCTTCACCCAAGCCACCTGTCACTGAATGGTTTTCTGCAGTAACGACAAGGCGGCCACCTTTGCTTGCTTCGTCAACAATTGTTTGAACATCAAGCGGCTTAATAGTTGGGACGTGCAGAACTCCGCAATCGATACCATCCTTTTGCAGCTGCTTTGCTGCATCCAAAACGCGCATTGTCATAAAGCCAGACGAAACGAATAAAACGTCTTTCCCGTCACGCAGCATTTGCGCTTTACCGAGTTTGAATTGATAGCCGTATTCCCCCAAAACATTTGGAACCTGCCCACGCAAAAGACGCATGTAGACAGGTCCGGGGTGATCTGCGATTGCACGTGTGGCGTGATCAATCTCAACGGCATCGCACGGGTCTATAATTGTTAAATTTGGCATCCCCCGCATGATCGCGAGATCCTCGGTCGCCTGATGGCTAGGTCCATAACCCGTCGTCAAACCGGGCAGGGCGCAGACAATTTTAACCGGCAGGTTTTCTTCGGCGATAGCCATTATGATGAAGTCATATGCACGGCGCGACGCAAACACGGCATAGGTGGTGGCGAAGGGTGTAAACCCTTCGCGGGCCAATCCTGCTGCAGCGCTGATCATCACCGCCTCGGCCATTCCCATTTGATAGAAACGATCAGGATAGGCTTTGGCGAAAACATGCAAATCGGTGTATTTGGATAAATCCGCAGTCAGCCCAACGATGTCTTCTCGGTCCTTAGCGAGGTCGACTAACGCATGGCCAAAGGGTGCGGAAATCGTCTCTCTTCCTTCGCTGTCGAGGGATGCGATCATAGCCGAAGTTGCTAGCTTTTCACCTTTTGGTACGGTGCGCGCGGTGTACTTTGAGCTGCGACGGGATAACTCTTGCGAACTCATTGCGGCTTCTCCTCATCCAATATCCCAAGTGCTTTGGTCCATTCGTCTGGTTCGACGCGGACGAAATGTGTGATCTCGCGATCCTCCAGAAATGGAATGCCTTTGCACATTTTCGTATTGCAAATAATGACGCGCGGTTGGTCACCATCGTGGTGCCGCGCTGTGTCAAATGCGGCCACAACAGCGTCGAGATCATTGCCATCGACCGATTGGGCAAACCAGCCGAATGCTGTCCATTTGGCCGCCTCAGGTACCTGTGCCAAGGCCTGCGTTGTCGGACCGTCAGCCTGCTGATTATTGAAATCCACGATTGCGATAAGGTTATCCAACTTCCATTGGACAGCCGACATGACCGCCTCCCAAGTGGAGCCTTCGCCAAGCTCTCCATCAGACAGCATGTTGTAAATAAATGCGGGGTTCTTCTTTCGCTTTAGGCCAAGGGCCGCACCAACAGCGATCCCTAATCCATGGCCCAATGACCCACCCGTGATTTCCATACCGGGCGTGTATGCCGCCATCCCTGACATCGGCATCCTGCTGTCGTCCATGCCGTATGTGCCAATTTCGTCTTCGGGCAAAATGCCTGCTTCGATCATCGCCGCGTATAATGCGATCGCGTAGTGACCTATCGACAAATAGAACCTGTCTCTCCCCTCCCACTCTGGCTCGTCGGGCCGGTAACTCAGGGCATGGAAATATGAAACAGCGAGCACATCAGCCACACCCAACGCTTGACCGATGTATCCTTGGCCCTGAACCTCTCCCATTAAAAGCGCATTGCGCCGGATTGCCCAAGCGCGCCGCGCAAGAGATACATTTGAATGATCAATCTCCAAGATTTCACCTCCCCGATTTTCGGGACATCTTGGAACTAGATGCCAAATCACACAAGATAAATTTGGTATACCATTTTACAAACCCTAAGGAGTAGGCGGGTTAAGGCGATTCAACTTTCGCCGGGCAACGTGATGCCTGCATTGCGTGCATACACTTTCGCCACAGCCGCATCATCTTCCCCACCAAGCCCAGAACCTGACGCAGCAAGGTACTGCTGAAGGGCCGCTGCAGTGAGAGGCGCACCAAATTTGGCGCCTTTTGCGATATCCAAAACAATCCCGAGGTCCTTGAGCCAGATATCAACCGCACTCAGTGGTGTGTAATCTCCGGCAATGACGTGCGGTGCACGGCTTTCCAACGCCCAACTGGTTCCTGCGCATTGGCTGATGATCTCAAGAAACTTCTCAGGGGCTACGCCCTGCGTCATGCCGAATGTGATTGCCTCACCCATTGCCGCGATCTGAATGCCAACCAGCATCTGATTGACGGCCTTCATTGATGAACCTGCACCAACCTCATCCCCAAGCTCGAACACTTGCGATGCCATCGCATCCAGTGCTGGTTTCGCTTGGGCAAATGCTGCCACACTACCGGACGCGAGAATAGACAGCGTACCTTCGCCTGCGCGGATCGTGCCACCAGATACTGGCGCATCGAGATAAAGAAGACCTAAGGCTTCACAACGCTTTGCAAGATCGCGTGCAACGTCAGGTGCGACAGTCGCACAAGCGATCACAACCGTCCCCAAGACTAGATCGCCAGCAATTCCATCTTTCCCAAACAAAACAGCCTCTGTCTGGTCGCCATTCAAGACTACGATTACAACAGTTCCGATTGATGATGCTGCGTCTTTCAGGGTGCCTTGTGCGCCACCTGCTGACTGAAAACGCTGTACGGCATCGGCGTCTATGTCAAATCCATGTGTTGTCAGGCCAGCATGTAACAATGCACTGGCCATGCCCAACCCCATTGCGCCAAGCCCGTAAATCGCAACCGCTTTGCCTGCCATCTGCATTTCCCTTTTGCACATTTTCCAAAATGGTATACCAAGCACATGGGCAAGCCAAGCGCATTGCGACTGCTCGTACCGATGCCCGATGACAAGGCCCTACCGATGAAGATTACCCGCGTCACCAGCCATGTTCTGCAATACGATTTACCCGAGGAATTAGGGTATTCGCAGCAGTTCTATGCCAAGCGCACATGCCATCTGGTCGAAGTCGAAACTGATGAAGGGATCACCGGATGGGGCGAGTGTTTCGGCCCCGGTACGATCGCATTGGCCAACAAAGGTATTGTTGAGAAAGTCATTCAACCAATGGTCCTTGGCATGGACCCGATGGATCGCGATGTAATTTGGCACAAGGTTTACAACCTGATGCGCGACCACGGGCAAAAGGGCATGCCGCTGCAATCCTTGTCCGGTGTCGATATCGCCCTGTGGGACATTGCGGGCAAAGTCGCAAATCTCCCTATTCATAAACTGATCGGTGGGGCACATCGCACCGCAGTATCAGTATACGGCTATGGCATGATGCTAAAACGCGAAAGCGTCAGCGATCATGCGGCCCGTTTCACGGATGAAGCCGCCGCGATCAAAGACATGGGTTTCGCGGCTACCAAGATGAAACTCGGCCTCGGCCCACGTGATGACGTCAAATTAGCAAAGGCCGTGCGCAAAGGTGTCGGCGATGACTTTCCTTTCATGGCGGACGCAAACCACTGCTACACAACTGCTGACGCATTCTATGTTGGCCGCGCATTAGGCGAGTTGGACGCCTATTGGTTCGAAGAGCCCATCGCGCCCGAAGATCTTGATGGATACGCTGAATTACGGCGCGGGCTAACTGTGAATATCTCTGGCGGCGAAGCCGAGTTTAACCGGTGGGGCTGGCGCGCAATCTTAGAAAACCGTGGTCTCGACATCGCCCAACCTGAGGTCTGCGCACTGGGTGGTATTAGCGAATACCTGCGTGTCTTGGCCCTTTGTCACGCGCATTTCACCCCCGCTATTAATCACGTCTGGGGCAGTGCTGTCGCGGTGGCAACTAACCTGCAACTCTTGGCGGCAATGCCCCCTTTACCAGGTGGTCTAAACCCGTGGGAGCCGATGTTGGAATTCGACACAACCGATAACAAATTCCGCGACGAACTGCTGCAAGAGCCGCTGAATATCCAAGCACAGGTCAAGGCATCCAGCGGCAAAGTTGCTGTCCCTACAGCAGCTGGCATTGGTGTCACTCCGGACCGTGGCTTTATCAATCATTACAGATGGGATGCATAGCTTGCTGACAACTAATAAGGATCGCGTCTGATGGATTTTGTACGCTTAGACCCAGCCGATAATGTGGTCACTGCAACGCGATCCCTTGAGGTTGGCGTTGCCATTGAGGATGTTGCAACATCTGCTTTGATCCCATCAGGCCACAAGGTTTCGATACAGGCCGTAAAGTCGGGCGAGCCGCTGCGCAAATATGCGCAGATCATTGGCTACGCTTCCCAAGACATCGCAGCAGGCGATCACGTCCACACTCACAATACTGATTTCCGCGCGACTGATATGGCCTATGAATTTGGCACCGACCTACGCCCAGCGACGCCCGCGACTGGTGATACATTTATGGGCTACAAGCGTGAGAACGGGACAGTCGGAACCCGCAATTACATTGCAGTTGTGACATCGGTAAATTGCTCGGCCACTGCAGCTAGGATGATCGCCGCGCACTTCACGCCAGCCGTGATGAAGGACTATCCAAACGTTGATGGCGTTACCGCCTATGTTCACGGAACTGGCTGCGGCATGGCTGGTGACGGCGACGGGTTTGAGGCATTGCAGCGCGTCATGTGGGGATACGCAAAGCACCCCAATCATGCCGGTGTCGTGATGGTTGGATTAGGCTGCGAAATGAACCAGATCGATTGGCTACTCGAAGCATTTGGTCTTAAGCACGGGCCGCTATTCCAAACGATGAACATTCAAAATGTTGCAGGTTTACGTCGCACCGTCGAGGCAGGCATCGCAAAGATCACAGCGATGCTACCAATTGCGAACAAAGCGATCCGCACTCCGTGCCCCGCGTCCGAGCTTAAGGTTGCCCTGCAATGCGGCGGATCGGATGCATGGTCAGGAATTACCGCAAATCCTGCGTTGGGATATGCGACTGATCTGCTTGTCACCCAAGGCGGCACTGGCGTTCTCGCGGAAACGCCTGAGATTTACGGTGCAGAACATCTGCTAACCCGCCGTGCAGTTGATCAGGCGACGGGTGCCAGGCTTCTTGGTCTTATCGCTTGGTGGGAGGATTACACCGCCCGCAACAACGGCAGCATGGATAACAACCCAAGTCCGGGCAACAAGGCTGGCGGTCTGACAACCATCCTTGAAAAGTCGCTTGGCGCCGCTTCCAAAGGGGGAACGACGCCGCTGACAGGTGTTTATAAATACGCCGAAACCGTCCGCGCCAAAGGCTTCACTTTCATGGATAGCCCAGGTTACGATCCGGCGTCAGTCACGGGGCAGATCGCTGGCGGCTGCAATTTGGTTTGCTTCACAACAGGTCGCGGGTCAGCATTTGGATCGAAACCCGCACCAACGATCAAAATTGCCACGAACACTGCAACGGCCACCCGCATGTCCGAAGATATGGATATCGATGCAGGCACGATCTTAAGCGGCGACAGCAGCGTCGCCGAAAAAGGGCGCGAAATTTATCAAATGTTCCTCGATGTCGCATCGGGCAAGCCGTCGCTCTCTGAGGCCCAAGGGCTGGGCGATTATGAATTTGTACCTTGGCAAATTGGTGCAGTGATGTAGTGGAAATACCAAAGCGAGCGTCAACCAATTTTGGTGGCTTAATAATTTATGAGGCCCAAGCTGTGATGCATTACAGCGCCTCCAAGACGAAAGAAAAGGAAACGACATGAGCAATATTGGTTTCATCGGGCTTGGCCTTATGGGCTCCGCGATGGTTGAGCGACTTCAGGCGCAAGGTCACAAACTGACGATCATGGCGAACCGTTCGCGGCCACGTGTCGATGCTGCTGTTGCCCGCGGCGCAACTGAGGTTTCTACGCCAAAGGATGTTGCCGCAGCCGCTGACATCGTCATGCTTTGCATGGATACATCAGCAAGCGTCGAAGGTCGCATGCGGGGCGCTGATGGTGTTCTCGCAGGCCTGCGCCCGGGTGCTGTGGTCATCGATTTTGGGACATCGCTTCCTGCGTCTACACGCACTCTTGGCGAAGAAGCAACTGCGGCTGGCGGCACATATCTTGACGGTCCATTGGGCCGCACACCAGCACATGCCGTTGACGGTTTGCTGAACATCATGTGTTCCGGCGACATGGTCGCATTCGAAAAGGTGAAACCCGTCCTTCAAGACCTCGGTGAAAACGTCTTCCATCTTGGCGCGCTTGGATCTGGTCACACGATCAAACTTTTGAACAACTTCTTTGGTATGACAGTCGCAAACGCAATGGCCGAAGCCTTTGCCGTGGCCGATGTTGCAGGCATCGAACGCTCTGCACTTTATGACGTAATGTCAGCTGGCCCATTGCGGTCAGGCATGATGGATTTTGTCAAAGGTTATGCGGTTGATGGCGATCCATCACAGCTCGCGTTTTCGATCCAGAACGCTGCTAAGGACGTTGGTTATTATGCGCAGATGACCCAAGACGCGGGTGTTCAATCGGTCATGAGCGCAGGCGCATTGAAGGGTCTAACCGCAGCAACCGAGGACGGCCGCGGCGACGACATGGTCAGCCAGATCGTCGACTATTACGCCCAGCAGTTCAAAGGCTAGCCGTTGGCAATTACGGCCCGCGCATTATCAGACAATGCGGGGCTTGGGATCACCATGACCCTTGGTGCCTATGTCTTCTTTTCGCTGATTGATGTCAGTGTAAAGTGGCTGATAATCGCGGGCTTGCCGGCCGTACAATTGGCGTTCATGCGGTACTTTGCGCATTTCTTTATCTCCACAGGATTGATCCTTCGCCAAGGTGTCTCTTGGAGCAGTTTCGCGACCAAGCACCTCGGTCTCGTTCTGCTGCGCGGTGCACTGCTTGCCTCCGCGACGTTGTTAAATTTCATCACGCTAAACTACCTATCGCTGACGATCACTGGGGCGATCATGTTCTCGTCTCCGATTATCGTTTGTGCATTGTCGTGGCCGCTTTTAGGCGAGCGTGTTGGCCCTTGGCGCTGGTTCGCGATCATGATTGGCTTTATCGGTGTCTTAATCATTATCCGTCCGTTTAATACGGACTTTCACTGGATCGCACTGCTCAATGTCTACAATGCATTTTCGCTGGCTTTCTATTCGATCATCACGCGCAAAATTAGCGGCATCGTGGCTGCTGAAACGATGCAGTTTTACATGGGCGCAATCGGCACGTTCTCGATGATGCCCTATGCGATTTGGATTTGGGAAAGCCCGACAACAACCGTTGAGTGGGTCTTGATGATCGCACTGGGTTTCTGGGGCTGGGCCGGACACGAGCTGTTCTCGCGGGCACATGCGTATGCACCTGCAAATACGCTGATGCCTTACACATACAGCTTTTTGATCTACCTTACCGTCGCTAGCTTTTTGTTGTTTGACGATGTGCCCGATATATGGACGCTTACTGGTGCTACGATCATCGTCATCTCGGGCCTGATTATTTGGAAGCGCACCGCACGTAAGGTGGCAACCCCAACCTAGTTTGCGTGCAGGCTGTCACCCAATAGCGCCATGATCGATTGCTTCAGCACGTCCAGCCGCATCACAAGCCGATTGCGATCTTCGACGCCTAACTTGGCGTTCATTGCCGTGGAATAAATGAACTCTGCCAAAGCAAGCGCATCGCCTTGATAAGACGAATGAGTTTTGATCAAATCTGCAATGACTACGACCCAGTCGTCACCTGCTTGCTTCATCTCGTCCGCAGCGACCGAATGAATGCCATCGACAAGTTCGGCAACATCCGGCGTTGATGCGACCATGTCGTACCAGCACAGGGGGCCATTGATAAAAAACTGATCAAGCTTTCCGTCAAAGCTGACCTCATTTTCCCATGCCGCTTTGATCGCATTCGATGTTTGCTCGATGGAAATACGCACGGATGCACGAAGAACTTCGTTTTTGTTAGGAAAGGCGTTGTACAACGTCTGACGGGCGATACCGGCCTCGCGCGCGATATCGTTCATTGTCGTCTTGCCGACGCCGTAACGTGCAAACACGCATTGTGCGGCCTCAGCTATATTTCGATCCCGATCATTCATGACGGTGTTTTCACCCCATTGACGCTTACTGTCAAATTGTACATATTGACGAAAAATGTCCACTGGTACACCTAGGAGCCACGATGCAACTTACTGTGAACGGTAAAGCCCACGATATTGATGTCGAAGATGATATGCCATTGCTTTGGGTCCTACGGGATGAACTGGGTATCACTGGTGTCAAATACGGTTGCGGCATTGCACAGTGCGGTGCCTGTACCGTGCATATGGACGGCGTCGCGGTGCGCAGCTGTCAGGTTGCGGCTGCATCCGCCGATGGCGCTGACGTCGTCACAATTGAAGGGCTAGGCACACCGGATGCCATGCACGTTGTTCAGGCTGCTTGGGTTGAACATCAGGTTGCCCAATGTGGTTACTGCCAGTCTGGTCAAATCATGCAGGCGGCAACGCTCTTGGATACAAACCCAGACCCAAGCGACGAAGACATCGACCTCGTCATGAGCGGGAACCTTTGCCGTTGCGGCACCTACCCACGCATCCGCGCTGCGATCAAAACCGCCGCCACAAACCTAAAGGAGGCTTGATCATGGGTCGCGTACGCACAATCGCTCGACGGTCATTTTTGATTGGATCAGCCGCTGTTCTTGGCGGCGTAGCTTTCGGAACTTATCTTGCTGTCCGCCCAAAGGATAACCCTTTAGTGGATGGGTTGGCCGAAGGCGAAGCGGCGTTTAACCCGTTCGTAAAAATTACTGGTGACACGATTACCTTAATCGTTCCGCATGCCGACAAAGGGCAAGGCGTGCAATCGTCGCAAGCCGCTTTGATCGCAGAAGAATTGGACGTCGAACTTGATCAGGTAACTCTGTCATTTGGCAAACCAAGTGCCGCTTATTACAACACCGCCTTTGCAGACGAAGGCGTGCCGTTCATGTCCTTTGACCATAGTTTGGCCGCAACGACAGCACGCAGGGTCGCCGGTGGCGTTGTGCGTGCGATTGGTTTGCAAGGCACGGGTGGTTCCACCTCAATGCCAGATTCATTCGACAAACTGCGCGTCGCTGGTGCGGTAGCACGTGAAACTTTGAAGCAAGCCGCTGCCAGTAAAACGGGCATCTCAGTCGCTGATCTGAAAACAGCTAACGGTGCTGTGCAACTGCCTGATGGCACCGAAATCGCCTATACTGATCTTGCGGCTGACGCGGCGAACATCGATCCGGTTGAACGTGTGGTTTTGCGTGAACCAAGCGAATGGCGGCTGATCGGTAAACCGATGCAGCGCACTGATATCACGGCCAAGTCGACAGGCACATTGGACTACGGCATCGACCTTACCGTCGAAGGGATGGTTCACGCGGCGGTCCGTACCAACCCGCGTCGTTCTGCGATGAACAGCTATGATGCCGCGGCAGCGAAAGACATGCGCGGCGTCGCGCAAATCGTCGAAGTCACCAATGGTGTGGCTGTCATCGCCGATAACTTCTGGCGCGCAAACCAAGCGGTCAACGCGATCGAATGTGACTGGGCCGAAGCATCATACCCCGCTGATATGGATGGCCACTGGGCCGCAGTCGACGCAAGCTTCACACCTGAGAACCTGAATACTGCATGGCGCGCCGACGGCGATATTGACCTAGGGCTTGGCAATAACGACGTGATGTCTGCCGAATACCGCGCACCCTATGTCGCACACCAACCGCTAGAGCCAATCGGCGCAATTATCCGCATTGACGAAGACGGAGCTGAGGTTTGGGCAGGTCACCAAGTTCCCGGATTTGTCTGTAGCATGGTCGCAGAGATCGCAGGATGTGAAGCAGACAAGGTGATCTTCCATAACCAGTTTATGGGTGGCAGCTTTGGCCACCGGCTTGAGTTCGACAACATCACGCAAGCAGCAGAGATCGCGGTCCAGATGCGCGGAACTCCGGTGAAATTGACCTACAGCCGAGAAGAGGACTTCACCCACGACTTCCCACGTCAAATAGGCATGGCAAAGGCGCAGGGTTTCGTCAAAGACGGTAAGGTTGCAGGCGTATCTCTCGACATTGCGACGCCATCCGCAATTTGGTCTCAGTCCGGACGCTTGGGTTTTGGTGCCGCTGGCCCAGACGCCCAGATTGTCGCTGGCGCTTGGAACATGCCCTACGACATCCCTGACCTGCGCGTGCGTGGCTACAAAGTTCCCGAACTTGCGCCGATCAGTTCATGGCGGTCTGTTGGTGCATCAACCGCAGGCTTCTTTGCTGAAAGCTTTATCGACGAGTTGATCCACGCCGCCGGCGCAGACCAACTCGAAGAACGCTTGCGCATGTGTAATCACGACGTCCACCGCAAAGTGCTCGAAGCCGTAGGTGAGATGTCGAACTGGGGTAGTGATCTTGGCGAGGGCCGTGGTCGCGGTATCGCCTTTGTGGAATCATTTGGCGTCCCAGTGGCCGAGGTGATCGAAGTGACGATGACCGATGGTGGTATCAAAATCGACAAGGTCTATGTCGCCGCTGATGTGGGTCGTGTCGTTGATCCGATCAACTTTGAAAACCTCGTCCAAGGCGGTGTCATTTGGGGTCTCGGCCATGCGATGAACAGCGAAATCACCTATACCGACGGTATTGCTGATCAGACGAATTTTCATGCGCACGAAGGCATGCGCATGTACCAAACACCCCAGATCGAGGTGTTAGGGCTCGAGAACGCTGAACACATCCGTGGAATTGGCGAGCCACCAGTGCCGCCTGCTGCACCAGCGCTCGCGAATGCGATCTTTGCGACAACGGGTCAGCGCCTGCGCGAAATGCCATTCCACAACTTTATCGACTTTGTGTGAGGGAGATGAAAATGCGCATTCTTATCCTACTATCAGCCCTGCTTTTCACGACCGCGGCCAATGCCGAGGAGGTGGCGATTAACCCACCTGTCGAGGCCTCAGTCTCAGACGGCCTAACCGCGTGGGATCGTGTCTACGAAGTTACCTCACACCCACGTTGTTCAAACTGTCATGTCGGCCCTTCCAACCAACCAATGTGGTCAGGTCCATCTTATGGCCGTGACCGCAAACACGGCATGAACATTAATGCAGGCGATAGCCGAATTGGTGCTGAGGCTGTTCTATGCAGCACGTGTCACGCCTACCGCGAAGGCGGAAATGACCTCCCTCACATGGCGCCGCAGGTTGCGATGAACTGGCAGCTTGCGCCGGTTGAGGCGGAATGGTTCGGTAAATCCAGCCAAGAGATCTGCAACCAACTGCGTGATCCTGAGCGCAATGGTGGTCGCACGATGCTTGAGATTGCAGAGCATCTGAACCACGATTTAATCTTGCATTGGGCTTGGAGCCCGGGCGGAGGACGCGAACCTGCGCCATACAGCCTGCAAGAACATGTAAATGATATCCTCGTCTGGGGCGTCGCAGGTTTCCCGTGCGCGAATGACTAATGCCAAAGATGCATAAAGGACTGACAAAATGATTAATCTTCGTGGACCATACCGGATCGGCGCATTCTTCGCTTTGCTTAGCGCGGCGCTGCATATTCTAGTAATTATCGTTGGTGGGGCAGCGCCCGAGGCGATTACTTTGGTAGCAGTCGGCCTTGTGTACTTAGCAATCGGTTACGGATTGCTACGCGGTATGCGGTGGCTGGCATTCATT
Source organism: Paracoccaceae bacterium (assembly GCA_034111185.1). Classification (GTDB taxonomy): domain Bacteria; phylum Pseudomonadota; class Alphaproteobacteria; order Rhodobacterales; family Rhodobacteraceae; genus Yoonia. Next base: position 74,490 of record JAWUXS010000052.1, read on the forward strand.
GCATTTTTCGTTTTCTTCATCGGCGCAATCTTTGTGATGGCGAATATCTGGACACTGTCAGCGGTACCCTCGTGGTGGTTTGCTCTCGCCACTGCGATCAACATTCTAGCAGTAGTTGGCTTGTTTGCCGCACTCTGGCGTCCAGCCCCGACCACAGCCTAAAGAAATTTACGCCTACGCTGGTTTTGAATCGTAGGCGTAATCAGCAGTGCAAAGTATCCCAGTTCCGGAATTTCCAGGGCCCAGTTAAGCTTAGCTGTGGCAAGAAGTCTGACACCAATTTCTTGCCCTGTTCCTTGCAAGGCCGAGGTTGAGTGCGAGCAACGAGTCCCTGTTCAGCCAAATTGGTGAACCGCCGGATTTCGGTGATTCATGCCCAAACACTTCCTCCGCAATTGCACTCAAGACCAGATGAGAAACGGTCATGTTTTCGTTTATACTGTTTTATTTCAAGCTGTTACGGCAAATTTATACAAATTAATGCAACCGGTTGCAAAAATATCCGGAAAGGCTAAAGTAAAATGCGAATGAACGGGGGGATCGACCGAATCAATGCAGGTGAATGGTCTTAATCAAATGATCGTGCCGATGACGTCCGCACTTGTGATCGTGGATAGTGCGACCTCCTCACATGCAATTTTGGTTTCAGCCGAAACTTTGGATCACAGCGATTACCCTAAATTAGATTTTCGAATTGGGGACGCGGCGCTTGCGCCGACTATCCATATGCTAACCGATTTGGCTGCCGACTTAGCTGGATCAAATGTCTTCACTGCACCTCGGATGCCGCAGTGCGCGGTATTAGGGGATGCGGTGGATTAACGGCCTCGAAAGAGGTCCCGGTATTCAGAATTTGTGCGCCGGGCACATTCCTTGGGAGGAAATTATGAACAAACTACTTTTGGCCGCTGGCCTTGCAACATCATTGATGGGCACAACTGCGATTGCAGAACTACAAATCGGCGTATCCGTTGCACGTTTTGACGACAACGGTCTGACTGTTATGCGTAACGGTATGACTGCATTCGACGACGCAAGCGACGAAGTCAGCCTGCAGGTTGAAGACGCGACTGACGATGTTGCAAAGCAGCTTGACCAGATCAACAACTTCATCGCGTCTGGCGTTGATGCGATCATCGTGAACGCAGTTGACACAAACGCAACCGAGGCGATGTCAAACGCAGCAGCTTCTGCTGGTGTTCCGTTGGTTTACGTCAACCGTCAGCCAGTCAACATGGACACATTGCCAGACGGTCAGGCGTTCGTTGCATCTAACGAAATCGAGTCAGGCACGTTGGCTGCATTCCAGATGTGTCGTCAGCTGCGCGCTGAAGGCAAAGCTGGCGGTGCAACTGCATACGTTCTGGTTGGTCAGCTTTCTAACCAAGCCGCTGTTCAGCGTACCAAAGACTTCCATGACGTTATTGGCATGGACATGTGTAACTTCATCACAATCATCGATGAGCAGACAGCGAATTGGTCACGTGACGAAGCAAACGACCTGATGACCAACTGGATCTCTTCTGGTGAGCCGTTCGACGCAGTATTCGGCAACAACGACGAGATGGCACTTGGTGCTATTCAGGCAATGAAAGCTGCTGGCATTTCAATGGACGACGTTGTCGTTGGTGGTGTTGACGCGACTTCAGACGCGCTGCTTTCAATGTCAGCTGGCGAGATGGACGTAACAGTATTCCAAGACCTTGCTGGTCAGGGCGCTGGTTCAATCGAGACAGCAATGGCTTTGGTAAATGGCGAAGCAGTCGACAAGACAGTCTTCATCCCATTCAAGCTAGTCACACCAGCTAACTTGGCTGACTTCCAGTAAGTCACCGCAGTTAAGCCATTCGTGCGAGGCGGCGTGATCGCCGCCTCGCACACACAAGACAAACCCAGCGATAATCTAAAAGGGAGCCTGACAGATGTCAGACCAAAGCGACGGCACCGGCGGCCTCACGTTCGATAAATCAAAGCGACAGTGGCCGAATGAGCTGAACGTCTTTGGCGCGCTCATCCTGATTATCGTGATCTTCGAAGTTTTGGGGCAAGTACTGCCCTACATGAACGGTCAAAGCCTCTTGTTTGATACGCGTGACCGTTTCGATAGTATTTTCAACGAACAGCGTTTGCGCATCATCATTGTGCAGGTTGCGATCATCGGTATCATCGCCTTAGGCGTGACGCAGGTGATTATCACCGCAGGCATTGACCTCTCGTCTGGCTCGGTTGTGGGTGCGACTGCCATGATCGCAATGAGCTTTGCACAGGTTGCCGAGGTAAACGGCAACCCTAATCCAAAGGCGATCTTTGGTGAGTGGGCGCTTGATCTACCAGTCCTTGTACCCATAATCGTCGGCCTAACGGTCGGCACCATAGCGGGTATTATCAACGGCGTTCTTGTGGCCTATTCCCGCATTCCTCCGTTCATCGCGACGCTTGGCATGATGCTGTTTGCGCGCGGCGTGGCGCAGTGGTGGTCTCTCGGTAACCCAGTGTCTTTCCCGACCGAAAGCTATGCAAAGATCGGTGCTGGTATGATGCCTGTGATCATCTTCTTGTCGCTGGCAATTTTGTTCCACTTCGTTATGAACTACACTGTCTACGGCAAGCACACCTACGCAATCGGCTCAAACGAGGCCGCCGCGCGTATGTCCGGCATCAATGTGCCACGTCACCTTGTGCTGGTGTATTTGATCGCGGGTATGCTGGCTGGTCTGGCTGCTGTGATATTGACGTCCAAGAACCTGACCGCACAGTCCGGTATGGGTTTGACCTATGAGCTCGAGGCGATTGCCATGGCCGTCATTGGCGGCGTGTCACTGTTTGGTGGACGGGGTTCGATCATCGGTACCGTGATTGGTGCGCTGATTATCGGTGTGATTACATCCGGCTTTACGTTTCTCAAGCTTGGCGCGTTCTACCAAGAAATGGTGCTGGGCATCATCATCGTCAGTGCGGTTGCACTTGATCAATACCAACAAAAACGCGCCGCATCGCGGTCTTAAGGGAGGGCAGAAAAATGTCAGATATCATTCTGGAAACTAAAGGCCTGACCAAACACTATGGTGGTGTGCATGCTTTGGAAGGCGCAGACTTTCAACTTCAGCGCGGCGAGCATGTAGCGATCATGGGTGACAACGGCGCGGGCAAATCTACGTTCGTGCGCCAGATCACTGGTGTAGAGCAACGCACCCGAGGCGAGGTGATCTTTGACGGTAATCCTGTCAACTTTGCGGGTCCTCTGGATGCGCGCGAGGCGGGCATCGAAACAGTGTTCCAAACACTTGCTTTGGCCGACGATCTGAACGTGCCCGACAATCTGTTCCTGGGTCGTGAAAAGACCAAGTTCAATTGGCTTGGCCCATTCCGCTTACTAGATTACAAAGCGATGCGCGAAGATACGATGGCAGGTCTTGTAAAGACGGGCGTGAAAATTCCCAATATCAGGAATACGATTGCTAACATGTCGGGTGGTCAACGCCAGTGTGTCGCCATTGCCCGCACAGCGACGTTTGCATCAAAACTTACCATCATGGACGAGCCGACAGCAGCCCTAGGTGTGCAGGAAACTGCACAGGTTGAAAACATCGTTCGCACGCTGAAAAGTCAGGGCGAAAGCCTGATCCTTGTTTCGCACAACATGCGTCAGGTGTTCGACTTGGTTGACCGGATCATCGTTTTCCGTCGTGGTCGTATCGTGGCTAACCTCAATAAAAACGAGACTGACGGCAACGATGTTGTGTCTTACATCACAGGTGCTAAAACGGGCGCTGAATATGAAGGCGCTGCATGAAGTTTCTCGATCTAACGGACCCTTTCTTTGAATCGGTTGGGGTCCGCATTACCGTAGTGGGTGTGACCGCAATCTGGGGTTTGTTTGAATTGTCGACCGGCAGTGTTTTCTGGGCGATGTTCTTTCTTGGCTTATCGGCAATTTGCGGATGGCGGTTTGCGACTATTGACTATGCAGCCCTGAGTGAGGCACGCCAAAAGGCGGAGCAGGATAAGGGGTAACTGGTATGGCGGTAACGCTCAAAGACGTGGCTGAATTAGCCGGAGTCTCGCGTTCCGCTGTTTCGCGGACCTATACCGAAGGCGCATCTGTTTCTGCAAAGACCCGCGAAAAAGTTCAAAAAGCAGCAGATGATTTGGGCTATAGCCCTAATGCTCTGGCCTCATCGCTGACGACAGGTCGGACCAAGATGATTGGCCTTGTCTCAAACAACTTTCATAACCCAATTTTTCTTCAGGTCTTTGACCTATTCACCAAGTGTTTGCAGGACCGTGGCTTGCGCCCGCTGCTAGTGAATTTGACTGACGAAACTGACCCCGAAAATTCGGTTCGGATGCTGCGGCAGTATTCTGTTGATGGCGTGATCGTCGCGTCTTCGACCTTGCCCGAAAGCTTTGCCGAAGCATTCCGCATCGCGGGTGTACCTGTTGTTCATTCATTTGGGCGTCTGACCGAAAACCCAACAGTGAACGTGCTGGGGATCGACAACAAACAGGCTGGACGCCTTGCAGCGGAAACCTTGGTCGCACGCGGATATAAGAGCGTTGGGTTCCTTGGTGGACCCGAGGCGGCGACATCAACACAAGACCGGATGGCGGGCTTCCTTGCCGCGCTAGAGACGCATCCTGACGTGCAGTGCAGTGCTTCTTTTGCGAGCCAGTATTCCTTTGAAGCTGGCCGTGTTGAGATGCTTCGCTTGATGGATGGCCCTTTGGCAGATGCGTATTTTTGCGGTGACGATGTGCTGTCGGTTGGGGCGTTGTCAGCGTTGCAAACGCGTGGCCTTTTAGTGCCGAGTGACGTTGGGATCATCGGGTTGAACGATATGGAAATGGCAGGTTGGGAGAACATCAACCTAACGACTATTCATAATCCGATTGGCGATATAATTGCTTCGTCTGTGAACCTTGTAGCGGATATTGTGCAGGACCACTCGCTTGGGCCGCAGGCGCGTATGTTTGATTGCCACGTGGTTGATCGCGGTACGTTGAGGCCCTTGAAGGGCTAGAACGAAAAAGGCGCCACCAAATTGGTAGCGCCTCTATCACTATTATCGCGCAGAATTACCGAAACATTGGTGGGCGTGCGTCCAACCATTTGCCGTCGGCTTTACCACTTTCGGCAACGGCAAACACAGCTGCCATTGACCGCAGGCCGTCTTCGGCTTTGGGATAAAGATTGGCAGCGGCATCCATGACGCGACCTTCTTTGCGGGCAGAAATTGCTTCGGCCAAGTCGGTGTAGATATTCGCAAACGCGAGAGGCATACCTTCGGCGTGACCGATGGTAACACGGGTTGCGCGATCTGCCTCTGGTGACAGGTTGGCTTCTCCGCGTTCAATGATCTGCAAACGTTCATTCAATGGCATATAGAACAACTGGTTTGGTTGCTCTTGGCTCCAACGTAGGCCGCCAGTTTCGCCAAAGACTTGGATGCCCAAACCATGCTGGCGTCCGATGGCGATTGATGATGTCCAAAGACGTCCAACAGCGCCGCCGTCCATGCGAAAGTTTACCATTGCGTCGTCTTCGAGGGTGCGCACATCGATGCACGACACCGTGTCAGCAGAAAGTTTGGTAACCTCTTGGCCTGTTACAAATGAGGCCATGTGCATAGCGTGAATGCCGCAGTCAGCAAACTGTGCAGATACACCAGCTTGTGCTGGGTCATACCGCCAGCGAACGCGTGGATTGTCGGCGTCAGTCGCATCGGCATGGTGGCCGTGGGCGAACTCAGTATTGACCAACCGGACCTTACCAATGTCACCGCGTGCAATCATTGCCTTCATGTGGCGCACCAGTGAATAACCAGAATAGCCGTAGTTCACAGCACAGATATTGCCGGTCTTTTTGGCGATCTCAACAATGGCTTCGCCTTCTTCGACAGTCATCGTCATTGGCTTTTCGCAAAGCACATTGAACCCACCTTCGAGGAAGGATTTCGTGATCTCAAAGTGGGTCGAGTTCGGGGTTGCTACAGTCACAAGGTCGACACGATCTTCGCGTGCTTTTTCACCAGCGAGCATGTCTTCCCAGCCACCGTATGCGCGGTCACCTAGGCCAAGGCGTTGACCGTAATCGATCCCATATTCAGGCCGGTGATCAAGTGCGCCAGCGGTGAATTCGAATAAGCCATCGAGGCCTGAACCCAAACGGTGAGCGGGCCCGATTTGGCTGCCTTCGCCGCCACCGATCATGCCCCATTTTAGTTTTGTCATGCTGTCAAACCTTTAGAAATTCTTGGATGATAAGTCCGCCAAACACAAAGTTTATGCACGGCGGAATTGAGTAACTATACGTTCTTAGAACCCGATGGACTGCAAATACGCGCGGTTCAGCTTTGCGTCATCAACCGGCGACGTGTCACCTTCTGGGTCGCAATCTTGTTCCACAGTGCACCAGCCGTCAAAGCCAGCGTCTAACAGAATCTGACGCACAGTGGGGAAATCAACGTCGCCGTCGCCCAGATTACAAAAGATCCCATCGCCACAAGCTGTGTAAAAATCGGTACGGTTTACGACAACATCGGCCTTCACTTTAGGATCAATGTCCTTGAAGTGCATATAGCTGATACGGTCGATGTGCTTTTTCATAAAGGCAACCGGATCGAAGCCCGCGTATGAATGATGGCCCGTGTCAAAACAGATTTTCAGGTGGTTCTCGTCGACCTCATTTAAGAGACGTTCAAGCTCTGGCTCGAAGTCCATGAAACCTGCCGCATGGGCATGTATGCCAACTGTCAGGCCGTATTCTTCTGCGCCCATTTTGGCGACGGTCGCGATACGGTCGCGAAAAGCGGTCCATTCAGCCTTGTCCATCTGCTCGGCCTCATTGGCGCGACCAGCGGTTGGTGCGCGACGCGGCGAGATGCTGTCGATCAACACAAGATGCTGCGCGCCGTGTGCCTTGAGGGCTTTGCAAGTCCGAATGGACGCATCAAGAACTTCGTCCCATGCATCAGCATCGTGGAATGGGCGGAAGACAACGCCACCGACCAGCTCTTGATTGAATTCCTCAAGTGCGTCGCCAAGGACAGCTGGATCTTCGGGCATATAGCCGATGGGGCCAAGTTCGATGCCAGTGTATCCTGCGTCTGCGTTTTCTTGCAGAACCTTGCGCCACGCAGGATTGCGTTGGTCGTCTCCAAATTCAACACCCCAAGAACAGGGCGCGTTTCCGATTTTAATCATGGTGTTGTTCCTTCGTAGTCGGCGACGTTGACCCATGCGCCCTTTGCGCTGGAATCAAGGACGGCGGTGACAATGCGGTTCACCTCAAGCCCCTCTTTGAAGGTGGGCCAAATGGTGCGTTTTTCGGCGATCGCGGTTAGGAAATCCTTAGCCTCGATGATGATTTGGTCTTGGTAGCCTGTGCCATGCCCAGGACCTTGGCAGAATGGCAAATAGTCAGGGTGTGCGGGTCCTGTCAGAATCTTGCGAAAGCCGCGTTCGGCCTCTGGCCCTTCGTCGAGATAAAGCCAGATCGCGTTCTGGTCTTCTTGGTCAAAGCGGATGTGACCTTTGGTGCCGTGGATCTCGTATGCGTAACCCATTTTGCGACCCATAGCGACGCGACTAAAGAACATATGACCCTGCGCACCATTTTCAAAACGGCACATCATTTGGGCCTGATCGTCATTGGTGACGGGTTCGCCGTTGCGGGTTTTGTGAACCGTTTCAACCGACGCGCTGAGGCTTTTGATCGGACCCATCAAGGCATGCGCTGCGTTGATCATATGCGGTGACAAATCACCCATTGTGCCGTTCGCCTGACCCTGCGCGCGCCAGCCGCCTACGGACGGATCGGAATAAAAGTCTTCGGTCATCTCTCCGCGGAACCAGATCACATCGCCGATGCGGCCCTCGGCCAAAAGTTGCCGTGCGAACTGCGACGCAGGGCTGCGGATGTAGTTGAATCCGACCATGTTAGTGACGCCTGCTGCCTCGGCGGCCTGATGCATGACGTTCGAATCGTCAAGCGACGCGCCCAGTGGTTTTTCGCAAAGAACGGGCTTGCCCAACGCAAATGCAGTCAGTGCGATTTCACGGTGCGTTGATTGCGGGGAGGCGATGACGATTGCCTCGACCTTTGGATCATTCACGAGCACGCGCCAATCGGCGGTGCCACGATTGAAACCATAAGCTTTGCGGTATTTTTCGGCTGATTCTGGGGATGAGGCTGCTATCATCTCAAGGCGTGGTCTAAGTGCAGTGTCGAATACAGACGCTACAGATGCAAAGGCAACCGAATGGGCCTTGCCCATATAGCCGCCGCCAACGATGCCGATACCAATTTCTGCCATTTTGATCACTCCCAAAAAACCGATTGCAACCGGTTGCAAAATGGTTATCCTTGATCTGGGTTCGGGGTCAATATCCAATCGTGAACCACAAGAATTTCGTGCCAACAAGGAGACCGCGAATGGGACAGGCCAGTGAGACGATAACACTGACGACCGCGCAAGCGACTATTCGTTATCTTGCGGCGCAATATATCGAAATCGATGGTGTGAAAACCCGCGTTTGTGGCGGTGGTTTTGGCATATTTGGTCACGGTAACGTCACCTGTTTGGGTGAGGCATTGTACGACCATCAAGACGCGTTGCCGCTGTACCGTGGTCAGAACGAACAGGGCATGGGTTTCGCAGCTGCGGCCTACGCTAAGGCGCAGATGCGTCAGCGTTTCATGTTCTGCACGGCTTCCGCCGGCCCTGGCACGGCGAACTTATTGACTGCTGCGGCCTTGGCCCATGCGAACCGCTTGCCGATGCTGATGCTTTGCGGTGATGCGTTCCTGACGCGTTTGCCTGACCCAGTTTTGCAGCAGCTTGAGCATTTTGGAAATCCGACGTTTGGCGTCAATGATGCGTTCAAAGCCGTTTCGCGTTTCTGGGATCGGATCACGCATCCGGCGCAGATCATCCAGTCGTTGCCTGCAGCTTTGGCGACGATGCTTGACCCAGCCGATTGCGGACCTGCTTTCATTGGTTTACCGCAAGACGTTCAAGGCTGGACCTATGATTATCCGGTGTCGTTCTTTGATGAGCGGGTTCATCGTATCCGCCGCCAATCCCCTGATGTGGCCGAGATCTCCGATGCGATTGCGCTGCTAAAGACGGCAAAGCGGCCGATGATCATCGCCGGTGGCGGTGTGCAGTATTCTGGTGCTGTCGCTGAGCTGACAGCCTTCGCAGAAGCCACGGGTATTCCGGTGGTTGAGACGATTGCGGGTCGTGCAAACATGGTGCACGATCATCCGTTGAATATCGGGCCACTCGGTGTGACGGGTTCAAATTCGGCCAATGCGATTGCCGAAAAGGCCGACGTGATTTTGTCTGTTGGTACACGGCTGCAAGATTTCACGACTGGGTCTTGGACTGCCTTTGCGCTGGATGCAAAAATCATCGGTGTGAATGTCGGTCGTCATGACGCGGCCAAACATATGTCTATGACTGTTGTTGGTGACGCAAAACTGGCGTTGAGCGCGCTGAATAGCGACTATAAATCCCCGAACGAATGGACAGCGTCAGCACAAGCTGAGCGGGCCAAGTGGAATGACTACGTCGATGAGAATACGCGTATCGGCAATGGCCCAGCATCCTATGCGCAGGCGATTGGCGCAGTGAATGCGTTATGTGATCCGCGTGACCGTGTGGTTGCTGCCGCAGGTGGCCTACCTGCTGAAGTAACCGCTAATTGGAAGACATTGGATATCGGCACGGTCGATGTTGAATTTGGTTTTTCATGCATGGGTTACGAGATTGCAGGCGGCTGGGGAGCGCGCATCGCGCAGTCAGAAAAAGAGCCTGACCAAGACACCATCGTGTTCACTGGCGACGGGTCTTACTTGTTGATGAACTCGGACATCTACTCCTCGGTTCTGACACAAAAGAAGCTGATCATCTTTGTACTCGATAACGGTGGTTTTGCGGTGATCAACAAGCTGCAGAACAACACTGGCAACGAAAGTTTTAACAACCTGATCGCGGATACGCCGACGGCAACGCATCAGGTGACCGTCGACTTTGCCGCACATGCTGCTGCAATGGGTGCAATCTCTGAGACCGTCGCGACGCCTGCTGGATTGGCTGAAGCCTTTTCCCGCGCAAAGGCAGCTGACCGGACTTATGTCATCTGCATGAAGGTCGATGCATTCGATGGTTGGACCAAAGAGGGTCACACGTGGTGGGAAGTTGGCACACCGCATGTGACTGAGCATGCCAAAGTTGCCACCGCGCACAAAGACACCGAGTCTGCACGCCCGCGTCAAAGGAAGGGTGTCTGATGAGCTTTCTTGATGGTATCCGTGCCAATAATTTTGTCATCGTCGGCCGCGCTGGCGTTGATCTTTTTCCGCACCCTCCGGGCACTGCCACCGAAGACGCCGAGGTGTTCCATGCCGATCTAGGCGGCTCGTCTGCGAACATAGGCGCAGGCATCGTTAAGCTGGGCGGCAAGGCCGCTTTGGTCACACGCGTGTCTGATGATAGCGCAGGACGGTTCTGTGTGAACAAGCTTGCGCATTACGGTGTCGATAGCACGTATGTTACACCAGTTGGTGGTGAATACCGCAATTCTCTCGCGCTATACGAAAGCCGGATTGAGGGGCACCAATCGGTGATCTACCGCAATGGCGCTGCTGACTTTCAGATGGACAGTGCTGACGTCAAAGCTGTTGATTATAGCAGGTTCGGCGCGTTGATTACAGCCGGCACAGTCTTTGCCGCAGAGCCGTCACGATCAGCAACGTTTGAGGCATTTGCATTGGCCAAAGTTGCGGGTCTCCCGATCATCTTTGACGTCGATTATAGACCCTATTCTTGGCCATCTGCACAAGTTGCGGCAGAAGTTCTGTCACGTGCTGCTGCTGAATCAGACATGATTGTTGGTAACGACGAAGAGTTTGGATTTATGGCGGGCGACTTCACCAAGGGCCTCGCGAAGGCGCGCGAATTGGCGGAAACTACTGCAACGATAGTCGTATACAAGATGGGCGAAAAAGGCGCTGTGACTTTTGCAAATGGGCAAGAAATTCACACTGGTATTTTTCGTGTTGACGCACTTAAGCCGACAGGCGCGGGCGACAGTTTTATGGCTGGTTTGGTGACGGGCCTTGCCGCCGATATGCCGCTAAAAGATGCAATTTTGCGTGGCTCGGCTTGTGCGTCTATAACCGTTTCAAAACCCGGCTGCGCGCCTGCAATGCCAGATGTACCTACGCTTTCAAAATTCATGGCCGATCACTCCGGCCCGACCGCTGTCTCTTAAAGGAATACGCAATGCACATCCCTCCGTTTGATAACCAGAACAAACCCATCGTGGATGTGGATGACCCAACGGTCCCGCTGAACTATTTCAATATCGTGAAATTGAAAAAAGGCGAAGCATTCGCATACGAAGTCCCGGGCTATGAAACCTGCATTGTTCCTGCGACCGGTACACTTGACGTGAATATCGAAGGCTTCAAGGTATCTAGCCTTGGTCATCGCGTCGAAGATGTCTGGGACGGAGAACCAGAAGGCGTCTATGTTCCAACGGCCGCAAAAGCTGAAATTGTCTGTATGTCAGACGAGGCAGAAGTGTTCATCTGTGGCGCACGCTACGACAAGGTTCTTGATGCATTTGCTGTGCGCAGTGATCAGCTCGACAAAGTGCAATACGGCTCGGACGAGACGAAAACCCATCGTAAGATCAAGCATATCCTTGGCACGAAATATCACGACCAAGTGGGCCGTCTGCTGGTGTCTGAATTGTTCACCGTGGGCGAGGGCGGCTGGTCTGGCTTTCCATCGCACAAGCACGACACAGATCGTCTCCCGATTGAAACGCGCCACGATGAAACATACAACTTCCGCTTCAAGCCAAACTATGGCTCTGGTGTTCAGATGCTTCAGCGGGAAGACGGTAAAGCTGGTGATGCGTATCACTTGGTTGATGGTTCAACGATCTGTCTCGATAGCGGTTACCATCCGTGTGCTGTTCTGCCTGGTTATCAGATGTATTATTTCACAATCCTTGGCGGCCTGTCCCAGCGCAGCCTTGTGCAATACTTCCAGCCGTCACACGCCGCGCAACTGGAAACTATTCCGGGCATCAAAGATATGATCGCGAAGTTCAAATAAGCGTCTCGCTTTGGTAAAAATACTCCCGCCGGAGGCCCCTTCGGCGTTGATCTGGAAAGCATGCACATGCCTCTCGTTACACTCGCCGATGTTCTGCAACCTGCGTTGAAAAATAATCATGCTGTGGGTGGCCTTGTCACACTCGGCTGGGAAGATATGCGGGCCTTTGTTGCCGCTGCAGAGGCCGAAAATTGCGCCGTGATTTTGCAAGCAGGTCCGGGCTGCCGTGCCCATACGCCGTTACCTGTTTTAGGTAAAATGTTCCGCCACCTTGCGGAAGCATCCAGCGTTCCTGTCGTTGCACACCTTGATCACGGTTACACATTTGACGAATGCCAAGAGGCGTTGGATTCAGGTTTCACATCCCTGATGTATGACGGCTCTCGCAAGCCTTTGACCGAGAACATCGCAGAGACTTTGAAAGTCGCAGAACTTGCCCACGCGGCAGGCATTTCTTGCGAAGGCGAGATTGGCTTTGTCGGCTACGATAACGGTGAGGCTTCGGCAGGAACTGATCCAGAAGAAGCAGCAATTTTTGCACGTGAAACTGGCATTGACGCGATGGCGATTTCGGTAGGCAACGTACATCTGCAGCAAGACAAGCAGGGCGGTTTGGACGAAGCACGGATCGCTGCGATCCAAGCACTGACTGACGTGCCACTTGTGATCCACGGCGGTTCTGGCGTGCCGGTTGAACAACGCACACGTTTGGCGAAGACGACCAATGTTTGTAAATTCAATATCGGAACCGAATTGCGGATGGCCTTTGGCACCGCAATGCGTGACGCGGTGAACGCCGATGTTAATCGGTTTGATCGTGTGACGATCCTAAAAGACACACACGACCCTGTTATGGCCGCCGCACGCGGTGTTCTGAATGCTTTGAAAGGCTGATCTTATGCTGAATATTGGTATCCTTGGCGCTGGGCGCATCGGACAAGTCCACGGTGCGACGCTGCGCACAATGACGTCAGCGCGGGTTGCTGCGGTGTCCGACTATTTTCCAGACGCTGCGACGGCTTTGGCCAATACGCTGGGCGCAAAGGTGATGACCACTGATGAAATCATCGCGTCGCCCGACATTGATGCTGTTGTCATCGGTACACCGACAACCACGCATTACGATATCATCCACGCTGCTGCCGCGGCGGGCAAAGCGATCTTTTGCGAAAAGCCGGTTGATCTGTCTGTCGCGCGCATTCGCGAATGTCTGACGGTAGTTGAGCAGGGTGGTGTTGCCTTCATGACCGCGTTCAATCGCCGTTTTGACCCGGGTTTTGCGCATCTCCAGCAACAGATTGCTGACCAAGTGATTGGCAATGTGGAATTGGTAACGATTTTGTCGCGCGATCCTGCTCCGCCGCCGATTGGCTACATCAAAACATCGGGCGGAATTTTCCGTGATATGATGATTCACGATCTTGATATGGCGCGTTTCTTGCTGGGCGAAGATCCCATTGAAATCAGTGCTGTCGGGTCCTGCCTTGTTGATCCTGAAATTGGTGAAGCCGGTGATTTTGATACCGCGGCTGTTACACTGAAAACAGCGAGCGGTAAGATTTGCCAAATCTCAAACTCGCGTCGTGCGACGTATGGTTATGACCAGCGCGTCGAAGTCCATGGCGCCAAAGGTATGTTGCGGGCTGACAATGTGCCTGAGCATAATGTTGAACTGTCCACGGGTGCT
>JAWUXS010000053.1:0-19595 GCA_034111185.1 Paracoccaceae bacterium
TTGTGCGCTAGTGCCATGTGTGAATGTATGTGGTTGCACCGCGCGTCCTGCATTGCGTGCGAGTGTATCATCCCCGATTTGTGCTGCCGCATTCATCGCCTCAGCGATATCCCCGCGTTCAATCGAACCAAAGCGTTCTTGTGCGCCGCGTGCCCAAATCCCAGAGTAGCAATCTGCCTGTAGCTCAATCCGAACAGAAATCGCGTTTGATTGTTCTGCAGTGGATTGTGCGCGGATCTGGTTCGCTTGACCTAAAATCCCTAACTCGTTCTGTACATGATGCGCGATTTCATGGGCAACGACATATGCAGCCGCAAAATCACCGCCTGCCCCAAGGCGCTGCTCCATTGTCACGAAAAAGTCAGTGTCCAAGAATGCTTTCCGCTCAGGAGGGCAATAGAATGGGCCCGTCGCTGCGTCAGCACCGCCACATGCTGATTGTGTTGATCCTTTAAACAGAACAAGCACCGGTGGCGCGTATTCCGCTCCGACTTGGTTGCGGAACACATCGGCCCAAATTTCCTCGGTATCAGCAAGCGTGACTGACACAAACGCAGCAGCGCGTTCATCCGCCGCCGTAATTTCAACCGTTCCTGACGTTTGAACACCGCCGCCACCTTGTTCATTCAGCAAAGGTGTCACTTCCACGCCAAGGAAATATCCGATAATGACAATCAAGATGACACCCATACCACCCACGCCACCTGCACTGGCCGTTTTGCGGCCGCGTCCACGACGATCTTCAATATTTCGGCTTTGCCGGCGTCCTTGCCACTTCATCAGTTTCTCCCCCCAGAGTATTCCCCCAACTTTGCTTAGATCTAGGTCAGGCACAACCTTGACCCCGCGCCGCTGTCGTGGCCTAAGCAAAAGAAAGATATTCAGGTCATTTAATGCTTCGTAAATTATATATGTGGACGCTTTCGTTGGCGCAGTCGCCTTACGCGCTTTGGGCGCTTGCTGTCGTCGCATTTATGGAATCGTCATTTTTCCCAATCCCACCTGACATCTTAATGATCCCGATGATCATTGCGCGCCCATCGCGGGCCTTTGTTATTGCTGGCGTTGCAACAGTGGCTTCCGTCGCTGGTGGATTGCTTGGATACTATATAGGCTACGGTCTGTTCGAGACGATTGGCGAACCTGTTTTAGCATTTTACGGGAAAGAGGCGTATTTCACTGATTTCGCCACACGTTATAATGAATATGGCGCTTGGGCCGTCCTTGTCGCTGGTGTGACCCCCTTCCCGTTCAAGGTCATCACGATCGCATCTGGCGTCACAAACCTGTCGCTGCCTGTCTTTATACTCTCGTCAATTGTCGCGCGTGCTTTGCGCTTTTTCCTTGTTGCCGCTCTGTTGTGGAAATTTGGCGAACCCATTCGTGACTTCATAGAAAAACGTCTGGGCCTGATGTTTGCCCTCTTCTGTGTATTGCTCATCGGCGGCTTCTTTTTGGTAGGACACTTATGAACATGCGTTTTTGGACAGTTCTTGCGGCTGGCGGCTCTGTCGCTTTGTTGGCAGGTGCATTCACGTTTCAGGCAATGGGCTATGCCCCCTGCCAGATGTGCCATTGGCAACGTTGGCCGCACATGGCGGCGATTGTTATTGGTGTTCTTACGTTCATCTTTGGAGTTAGGGGCCTAGCCTATATAGGTGCGGTCGCCGCAGCCATCACATCTGGCCTTGGTTTTTTCCACGCAGGGGTTGAACAGAAATGGTGGGACGGTCCCACGTCTTGTACAGGCGGCGGCGCTTTGGACGGTCTGTCCGGCAATGATCTTTTGTCGCTTGATGGCGCCAAGCTGGTCATGTGCGACGAGATTAGCTGGGCTATGTTTGGCCTTTCAATGCCTGCATGGAACGGCATATTGTCGGCTGTCCTTGTCATCCTTTGGCTCAAGGCCGCCCGCGGCAGGAATTAGCGCTTTGTGGTCAGCAGCAAAGACGTCTCGGACCGCGATACACCTTCTATTAGCCTGATACGCGATAGTGCGTGATCAAACCCCTCAAGGGTATCGGTTCCGACCTCTGCAATCAGATCCCACTTGCCGTTGGTTGAATGCACCGCCTGAACAGCGACCATATTGCGGATTGCTTTTGCGATTTTTTCGCCACCGCGGCCTGCAATCTCAAGCATCATGAAACCTCTGACCGGATGCGCCGCCACATCGCGCCGCGTCAGCACGGTAAAACCCGCAATGTCACCACTTTCAATCAACCGATCCATCCGCGCCCGGACAGTCGCGCGCGTCACCTTTAAGTCGCCCGCAAGTTCGGACAATGATGCACGCCCATCACGACGTAAGAGCGCCACCAGCTGATTGTCCAACTTGTCCATTATATTCGCCCAATTTGTTCTGTCACTGTGCAATATGTACATTTTGAAGGGTTCCGTGCAAGGCATACCGTGCAGATACTGCCGCCATGACACAGATAAACACATCCGCACATTGTATCCTCATCGGGGCCCCAGTTGATTGTGGCAAACGCCGCCAAGGCTGCCTGATGGGTCCTGATGCCTACCGCACAGCAGGCATGGCAGAAACCATTACCGAATTGGGCCGCACCGTGACTGACCTTGGCAATCTTGCGCCGCAGGACGTCACCGTTGCCCCGCCCAATAACCCGTTGGTGCATGATTTGGCACGCACGGTTGGTTGGACAAAGACGCTGCAAGAGGCCGCTTTAGAACACGCGCCAAACGGCATGCCGATCTTTCTTGGTGGTGACCACGCTCTCGCGGCTGGCACCATCTCGGGTATGGCCGCACATGCCGATAGGCTCGGACGCCCGTTCTTTTTGCTATGGTTGGATGCGCATACTGACATTCACACACCAGACACCACAGACAGTGGCAACCTGCACGGCACGCCAGTCGGCTACTTTACTGGCCGCGAAGGCTTTGATGCCTTTCCCCCACTCCCCGTAGCTGTGAAACACGAGAACATCTGCATGATCGGCTTGCGTTCGGTTGATCCAGAAGAGCGCGCGCACCTCGAAGGCAGCGCGATGACGCTGCTTGATATGCGTGCCATCGACGAAAGCGGTATCGCGGCCCCACTCGCTGCATTCCTAAAGCGGGTCGAGGATGCAAATGGCATTCTACACGTCTCGCTTGATGTGGACTTCCTTGATCCAGCGATTGCGCCAGGCGTTGGCACAACCGTTCCTGGCGGTGCTACCGTCCGCGAAGCCCACCTGATTATGGAAATGGCCTGCGATTCCGGTCGCGTCAGCTCGCTGGATCTTGTGGAGCTGAACCCGTTTATGGATGACCGCGGCAAAACTGCGAACCTTATGGTTGAACTGACCGCATCACTTCTTGGTCGCCGCGTCTTTGACCGCCTTAACCGGAGCACACGCACATGAACGCCCCATCCCACCTCGCCCTCGTGCCATTTGTGTCTGTGAAAAACATGATGGCTCTCGTCCATCACATCGGGCTTGAAAAGTTTCTGACCGAACTTGCCGCCGAGATCGAAGCAGATTTCAAACGCTGGGCTATTTTCGACAAAGCCCCGCGCGTGCCATCCCATTCGGACGTTGGCGTGATCGAATTGATGCCAACATCGGATGGCGAGCTTTATGGCTTTAAATACGTAAATGGCCATCCAAAGAACATGAAGGAAGGTCTGCAGACGGTCACAGGCTTTGGCCTGCTCGCTGATGTGAACACCGGATATCCCGTGTTGTTTTCAGAAATGACAGTTCTTACGGCCCTTCGCACAGCCGCAACATCCGCGATGGCGACCAAACACCTTGCCCGCAAAGACGCGAAAACCCTCGCGATGATCGGGAACGGCGCGCAATCTGAATTCCAAACTTTGGCCCTTAAGGCAGTATGCGGCATTGATACTGTTCGTCTTTACGACATCGACCCAGCCGCCACTGATAAATGCGCGGCCAATCTTGCCGGACACGGCATCACAATCGTGAAGTGCAAAACACCCGAAGACGCAATCGAAGGCGCTGACGTCATCACAACTGCGACTGCGGATAAAGAGATGCAAACCATCCTGACCGACAACATGGTTGGCGCTGGTGTCCACATAAACGCGATTGGCGGCGACTGCCCGGGCAAGACTGAATTGCACCGCGACATCGTCGCCCGCGCTTCGATGTTTGTGGAATATCCCGAACAGACACGGATTGAGGGCGAGTTGCAGCAAATGCCGCTCGATCATCCTTTCACTGAGTTGTGGGAAGTCATCACAGGTAAGGCACAAGGTCGTAAATCAGAGGCCGAAATCACATTGTTCGACGGTGTCGGCTTCGCAATCGAAGATTTTGCAGCCCTGCGTTATGTCCACGAACAGATCAAGAAGGCGCCGTTTTATGTCGATCTGGACATGATCGCTGACCCTGATGATCCACGTGATCTATTTGGCATGGTGCAGCGGGCAAAATAGACTGCAAAATAGGCGCTCTGATTGCCGGACATGCGGATAGGTAAAACAATGATCGCAGAGGCCAGAATATGGCTTCTGGGATTGCACACAGCATGTCGTGTGGGGTATGGTCGGACTAACAATTTATAGTAGACCTTCACAGGCGGGCGGATCACGTGAACGATACACCGGAAACCCCTGATAACGATGACAAAAAAAAGCCAGAACGCTCCGTTTATGACGGTCCTTCAGTCACGATTGAGCATGAGTTAAAAACCTCATACCTTGATTACGCGATGTCAGTTATCGTTTCACGTGCAATTCCCGACCTACGTGACGGCCTAAAACCCGTGCATCGGCGCATCATTTATTCGATGCAGGAAAAGAACATTACCCACGATAAGTCCTACCGTAAGTCCGCTAAATCAGTGGGCGACGTGATGGGTTCATATCACCCGCACGGTGACTCAGCTATTTACGACGCGCTTGTCCGCATGGCGCAGGACTTTTCGATGTCGTTGCCGCTTATTGATGGGCAAGGTAACTTTGGTTCTATGGACGGTGACCGTGCCGCAGCAATGCGCTATACGGAATCGCGCCTTGCAAAAGTTACGCAATTCCTGACCGATGACATCAATCGTGATACAGTTGATTTCATTGACAATTACGACGGTAAGGAAAAAGAACCAACAGTTCTGCCCGCCAAATATCCAAACATGTTGGTTAATGGTGCTGGTGGTATTGCTGTTGGTATGGCGACGAACATTCCACCACATAACCTCGGCGAAGTTATCAATGCCACGCTTGCGCTGATCGATAGTCCTGATCTGTCAAGTGAAGAGCTTATTGAATACGTGCCCGCCCCTGATTTCCCAACGGGAGGCATTATTCTAGGCCGCTCAGGTGCGCGCAAAGCATATCTTGAAGGGCGTGGCTCAATCGTAGTGCGTTCAAAGACCCACATCGAAGAAATTCGCAAAGACCGCTGGGCAATCGTTATCGACGAAATCCCGTATCAGGTGAATAAATCGGTGATGATTGAACGCATCGCTGAAACGGCCCGCGACAAAAAGATCGAAGGCATTTCCCACGTTCAGGACGAATCTGACCGTAACGGTGTGCGCGTTGTTGTTGAGCTTAAGCGCGATGCGACAGCCGAGGTTGTGTTGAACCAATTGTTTCGCTTTACCCCGATGCAGACGTATTTCGGCTGTAATATGCTGGCGTTGAACGGTGGTAAGCCTGAACAGCTGACACTGCGCAGCTTCCTAACCAACTTTATCGATTTCCGGGAAGACGTGGTCGCCCGCCGTACGGCGTTTGAGCTGCGCAAAGCACGTGAACGGTCGCACATTCTTTGTGGCTTGGCTGTTGCTGTTACAAATATCGACGAGATTGTTGCGACAATCCGTTCGTCTGCGGATGCCGCAGAGGCACGTGAAAAGCTGATGACGCGCCGCTGGCCTGCACAGGCGATCCTTGAATATATCGCGCTGATCGACGATCCGACCCATACGGCGAATGACGATGGCACGTATAACCTGTCAGAAACGCAGGCCCGCGCGATCCTTGAATTACGTTTGCAACGTCTGACACAGATTGGTGTGACCGAGGTCACAGACGAGCTGAAAGAGCTTGCCGCGAAAATCCGCGAATATCTTGAGATTTTGGGCTCGCGTGAACGGATTATGCAGATCATCCGCGATGAGATGACAGGTATCCGTGATTCCTATGCCGTTCCCCGCCGTACCGAGATCGTTGATTGGTCTGGCGACATGGACGACGAGGATCTGATTGAACGCGAAGAGATGGTCGTGACGGTAACGTCTGGTGGATACATCAAACGTACCGCTTTGGCAGACTTCCGTGCGCAACGTCGTGGCGGCAAGGGCCTCACATCGATGGCGACCAAAGAAGAAGATGTCGTGACCACGCTGTTCGTTGCGAACACGCATACGCAATTGCTGTTCTTTACGACTGATGGAATGGCCTACAAGCTTAAGACATGGCGCTTGCCGCTCGGCTCTCGTACTGCAAAAGGTAAGGCGATCGTCAACATCCTGCCAATCCCACCTGGCGTTTCAATCGCGGCCATTATGCCTGTCGATCGGCCCGAGGAAGAATGGGACGACTTGCAGGTCATCTTTGCGACCTCTGCTGGAACTGTGCGTCGTAACGCATTGTCAGACTTCACTAATGTGAAATCGAACGGCAAGATCGCGATGAAGTTTGAGGGCGAGCATGAGGGCACAACCCTGATCAACGCGCGCATTTGTTCGCATGATGATGACGTGATGCTTGTGACAAATTCTGGCCGCGCGATCCGCTTCCCGACGACAGACGTACGTGTCTTTAACTCGCGTGCTTCGGTTGGTGTGCGGGGCATCAGATTGCAGGGCGATGACAAAGTCGTTTCCATGTCGGTCATCCGCCACTTTGAGGCCGAAGCAGAAGAACGTGCTGCGTATCTTAAGATGCGCCGCGCGATGGCCGGCCTTGCTGACGATGCCGAGAATGAGGACGACGAAGAAGTTGTTGCCGGTGCAATCAGCCAAGAACGTTATGCTGAAATGTCCGCCGCTGAGAACTTATTGCTGACAATAACGGCCAAAGGATCGGGCAAGTTGTCATCTAGCCATGACTACCCTGTGCGCGGACGTGGCGGGATGGGTGTTACGGCAATGGACAAAGCAATGCGTGGCGGTGCCATCGTATCCAGCTTCCCAGTTGAGCTTGCTGATCAGATCATGTTGGTAACGTCGACGGGCCAATCCATTCGCGTGCCTATCGAAGGTATCAGCTTCCGGTCGCGCTCTGCAGGTGGCGTCAAAGTATTCGACACTGCCAAGCGCGAAGAAGTTGTTAGCGTCGCTTGGATCGCTGAAACGGATGACGAAGAAGACACAGAAGGTAGCGCGGAATAGCGCTGCCTTTTCGATCTGATGTTGTTTTGAACGTGTAAATGGCCTAAACAGACCTCATAGAGGGCGATAACGCTCCGATAACTTGAGGCGCGTATATGTCACTTAAATTAACAATCACGGCTGTCGTTCTCGCGGCAGTTTCTTCACCAGTTGTCGCACAAGGCATTACGGGTGGCTCACTCGGGATCGAATGGGGTGCCCCTACTGATCTCGAAACTTTGGGCTCTACCACTTATCGCGGTGCGGTCGAATACAGTTTTAATCGCAACATGGGTATATCGGCAGACCTGTCTGGTTACAGCTTTAACAGCACCGAAGACAACGGAACCAGTCTGACACTGCACGGCATTTACCACCTTAGCGATTCAGCATCGGCGGGCGTTTTTGTTGGTGCTGACAGTACAAATGGTACCGGAAACCCTGTTTATGGCATCGAAGCGGGTTCTGAAATCCTTGAGGGCCACGTCGAAGGATATGTCGGGTTACTGGATAGCGATAACGCAGCTACCCTGTTTGGTATTAGCGGCGAATATGACGTTATTAATGGATTTGCCGCAATCGGTAGCTTTGATCTTTCATCGTCGGACGATGGCGACGGCGTGAACCGCTTTGCAATCGGAACCGAATATACAATGGACAACGGACCATCATTCTTCGCCGAAGTTGGCCAAACGAATGTAGATACAAGCGGCGTAAGCTCATCTGCGACATTTATCGGCATTGGTGCAAAGGTCGCACTTGGCGCTGGTCGGGGAACAACATTTGGGCCCCGCAGTGCATTTGAAACAACGTCAGGTTTCTGAACCAGCCTGAATAATTCTTGCGATTTTGGGGGCTGCGATTGCGCGGCCCCCTTTGCTTTGTGCAGTATGCGGGTTACATGCCCCCTATGACACAAACACTCAATATCATCGGCGGCGGAATGGCCGGATCAGAGGCCGCTTGGCAGGCTGCAAACGCGGGCATTCAGGTTGTTATCCACGAGATGCGACCGAAAGTGGCAACATTCGCCCATCGCACTGGCAACTTGGGCGAAATGGTTTGTTCCAATTCGTTCCGGTCAGACGATCATGAACAGAACGCAGTTGGCCTTTTGCACTGGGAAATGCGCGAAGCTGGCAGTTTAATCATGGAGATGGCAGCCAAGCACCGCATCCCAGCGGGTGGCGCTTTGGCCGTTGATCGCGATCCATTCGCCGAGAGCGTGACTGCCGCGCTAAAGGCGCACGAGAACATCAGCATTTCCTACGAAGAAATCACCGAATTACCAGACAATGGTCTCTGGATCGTTGCGACAGGTCCGCTTACGTCAGGCAATTTGGCCGAATCCATTCGCGCCGAGACAAGCGTCGAAGCGCTTGCATTCTTTGATGCGATTGCACCAATCGTCTATGCTGAAACCATCAATATGGACATCGCATGGATGCAGTCACGCTATGACAAAGGCGAGACTGAGGAAGAGCAGACCGCGTATTTGAACTGCCCAATGAATAAAGAGCAGTACGAAGCATTTATCGATGCATTGCTCGAGGCCGAGAAAGCAGAATTTAAAGAAGGCGAAACTGCTGGATATTTTGATGGCTGTTTGCCTATCGAAGTGATGGCAGAACGTGGCCGCGAGACGCTTCGTTTTGGCCCGATGAAACCTGTTGGCCTGACGAACGCGCATGACCCGTTGAACAAGGCCTACGCTGTCGTTCAACTGCGGCGCGACAATGCGTTGGGGACGCTTCTGAATATCGTCGGATTTCAGACAAAGATGAAGTACGGCGCACAGAAAGCTGTTTTCAATACAATTCCTGGACTTGAGAATGCGGAATTTGCGCGTCTTGGTGGCATTCACCGCAACACGTTTATCAACTCTCCGACTTTGCTGGATGCAGAAATGCGCCTGAAATCCAAGCCGAATGTGCGGTTCGCGGGCCAGATCACGGGTGTCGAAGGTTATGTCGAAAGCGCCGCAATGGGCCTTTTGGCCGGACGTATGGCTGTAGCTGAAATCCAAGGTCAGACGCTTGAGCCTGTTCCGAATACCACAGCGATGGGTGCTCTCGTTTCGCACATCACTGGTGGTGCAGTGGCCAAGACGTTCCAGCCAATGAACGTGAACTTTGGTTTGTTCCCTGCCCTCGATGGTATGCGCGCAGGCCGTAAGGGCCGTAAAGAACGGTACAAAGGCTACACGGATCGCGCGAAAGAAGATTGGTCACAATGGCTCACGCAATTGGGACTGGACGGCGCGTAACCACGCTCGCTAGGTTTGGGTATGAGCAAACCAATAACTGATCCCAAACTGTGGACCCCGCGTTCTGTTGAGGAAACGATGAGCCTCTATCAGAACTGGGCTGAAACCTATGACGCCGAATTGGCCCAGCTAGGCTATATGACGCCTGCCCGATTGGCCGCTGCGCTTGCAGGCCACCTGCCTGCTGATACTGCGATTCTAGATTTTGGCTGTGGTACGGGTCTGTCTGGTGCTGCGTTGAAAACTGCAGATTTTCAAACGTTTGACGGCACAGATATCACCCCTGAGATGTTGGCAAAGGCTGAGGATCGTGGGATTTACCGCAAGCTGTGGCAAGGGAAACCGGGGACTGTTGATGTACCGGCTGAAACATACGGCGCGATATTCGCGGCTGGCGTGATTAGTCTTGGTGCTGCACCTGCTGAACTGCTGGCTGTGCTTCTTAACTTTTTGCCTAAGGACGGTCTTTTGGCGTTTTCCTATAATGATCCGACACTGCAAGATCAGACATATCTGGATGCGCTTGATGCGGTTTTGGTCGCGGATGCTGAACTGCTGGTGCGTGAATACGGTCCGCATCTTACAGGCAAAGATATGTCCTCAGATGTGATCATACTGCGGAAACGATGATTACACGTTTTGCCCCGTCGCCGACGGGCCCATTACACCTCGGGCACGCCTATTCTGCTTTGTTGGCTTATGACATGGCCATCGCTGCAGGCGGTACGTTCCTATTGAGGATCGAAGACATTGACCGCACCCGCGCCCGCGACACGTGGGAAACGCAAATTTATGATGACCTTGGGTGGCTTGGTTTGACGTGGCCTGCCCCCGTCATGCGACAATCAGAACGTATGTCTGCATATTCAATCGCACTTGATGCCCTTTGGGCAAAAGGGTTTCTGTATGTGTGCGATTGTTCGCGTCGCGATGTACAAAACGCGATGAGTGCACCACAAGAAGGCGTGACCCAAATTGGGCCGGACGGGTTGATCTACCCTGGAACCTGCCGTGAAAAAAACCAACCGACGGTGCGTCCCAAAGATGCTACTTTGCGCCTGCGTACCGAGGCTGCAGTGGCGGTTCGCACGCTTAGCTATACCAAGAGCTATGCGACCAAAGAACACCGAAAGATTGAGATCAAGCCGAGCGATCTGGTCAAAAATGTCGGCGACATTGTCGTTGCCCGCAAAGATATGGGAACAAGTTATCACCTTTCTGTCGTTCTGGACGATGCCAATCAGGAAATTACAGATGTTGTGCGGGGCAACGACCTAGCTGAAGCGACGCAGATACATGTGTTATTGCAGTCGTTGTTAGATCTACCGACCCCAGCCTATCACCATCACGGGTTGATCCGTGACGAGACAGGTAAACGTCTTGCGAAACGTGACGATGCGCGGGCTTTGGCAAAATACTGTGCAGAAGGTGCGACGCCAAACGATATCAGACGCATGGTTGGCCTACCTGACGCCTAGAGCGGATCAGCGGTGATGACTTCAACCCCATTATCAATAAGCGTATAAAAACAGTCGCGACGCCCTGTGTGGCAAGCCGCTCCTTTTTGTTCGACCTTAACAAGCAAGCAGTCGCGGTCACAGTCGATCCGTATCTCAACAAGCCTTTGAGTATTGCCGCTTGTTGCGCCCTTAGCCCAGAACTCTTGGCGCGAACGCGACCAATACGTAACATCGCCTGTCTCAAGGGTTCGCATGATGCTTTCGGCGTTCATCCAAGCCATCATGAGCACTTCGCCCGTGCCCGCCTCTTGGGCGATTGCGGGGATCAGGCCTTTTTCGTTGTATGTCAACGTGGATGGGTCAAAAGTCATTTGCGCATACCTTTGCAATAGGGCAACTGCGGCCTATCTAAGTTGGGAAGCACAAAAGGGCAAACCGATGTCAGCCGAAAGCGAAATGATCAAACTCTATTCGGGCCGCATTCTTGCGCTGGCAGCCGATATGCCGCGCACTGACAGGTTGGACACGCCGACAGCAACGGCACGTAAACGCGCGCCCTTGTGTGGATCAACGGTCACTGTTGACGTGGTGGTGGATAACGACGTGATCACCGACTATGGCCAAGACGTTAAGGCCTGTGCCTTAGGACAAGCTGCGGCAAGTGTGATCGGATCGGCAATTATAGGCCAAACGATAGATACGGTTCAGTCTGGTCGCGACCAACTGGTTGCGATGTTGAAAGAAGATGGTCCCGTTCCGTCCGCACCGTTTTCCGCGCTCGAAGTTTTGCAGCCAGCGAAAGAATATAAGAACCGCCATGCATCAATCCTTTTGGCATTTGATGCAACGCTTGAGGCTATTGCAGCCACTAAAGCCACCTAACACTACTCCCAAAATAAAAAACCGCCGCACATCCGGGACAGGATGGCGGCGGCAGGAAAAGCAGATCACGCGTCGTGTTCATTAGCTGCGCGGGAGAGGCAAAACCCCAGCTGGGCCGTTGTGAACTATTGACGGGCAGGTCGTGTTCAGTCGTACATTCGATTGGTGGGACAAAGTGAATGTGGTGAACGCGACGCGTGAACGCCAGGCAGGTCAGATCATCCCGGGCAAGGACAAGCCGACAAACAGCATCACGCCTAAGGCAACAACTCCAAGTGCGTCCGAGATAATCGTGTCGGCGGACCGGATCATGACTGTTTTAATCTCTTTGGCCATTTTGTTGCTCCTCAATGTCGTGTTCTATTTGTTGCCCCTTTGTTCTCATATGTTCGTTAACCTGTAAAGAACTTTATTGGAACAAAAGCGAACAAAAATACTAACCTATTGAAATTAAACGAATAGCCTTATCTTGTTCCATTAACCAAAGTAGGGCGCGGGCGGCCTTACCCCGTGCAGTTTCCAATGATGGGTCATCGGAAAGCAGTTTTCGGGCGTCCGATTGGGCCAATTGCATCAGATCGCCTTGGCGTTCTAAATCAGCAATTCGGAACCGTGGTAGGCCTGATTGGGCGGTGCCAATAACGTCACCTGCCCCACGCATCATCAGATCCTCTTCTGATATGCGAAAGCCATCTTCGGTTTCGCGCATGATCTCAAGCCTGCGCTTACCGCTTTCACTTAGCGGGCTTTGAAAAAGAAGCAGGCAAGTCGAGGCGATGGCGCCACGCCCCACGCGCCCTCGCAACTGATGAAGTTGTGCGAGGCCAAATGTCTCAGCGCGTTCGATCAACATGATGGATGCGTTTGGCACGTTCACACCAACCTCAATCACGGTTGTCGCAACAAGGACTTGGGTTTCGCCCGCGACAAACGCAGCCATAGCCGCATCTTTTTCTGCTGGCGGCATTTGTCCATGGACCAAACCGACAACGCCCTCACCCAACGCAGCACGCAATCGTTTGAACCGTTCTTCAGCTGCAGTCAGATCAAGGGTCTCGCTTTCTTCGACCAAGGGGCAAACCCAATAGACTTGTTTGCCTTCGGCGACGGCGGTCCGCAGTTTCTCGACAACTTCGTCAATTCGTTGGGTGGAAATCAGCGCGGTTTGGATCGGCTGTCGGCCTGCTGGCTTTTCGTCCAAAACCGATACGTCCATATCGCCATATTGCGCCAAGGCAAGCGATCGTGGGATCGGCGTTGCAGTCATGACAAGCACATCAACGGCCTGCCCCTTCGAGCCAAGCTCCATCCTTTGAGAGACGCCAAATCTGTGCTGCTCGTCGATGACCGCTAGTCGTAGGTCGCTGAACTCGACGTCCTTTTGGAATACGGCATGCGTTCCCACGAGTATTTGAATGTCACCTTTGGCCAATGCGGCCAGTTTCGCGCGGCGATCAGCGCCCTTATCGCGACCAGTTAACAGTTCTAGGACCACACCGGCGCTTTCGGCCAGTGGTTGCAACCCCTCAAGATGTTGCC
Source organism: Paracoccaceae bacterium (assembly GCA_034111185.1). Taxonomy (GTDB): domain Bacteria; phylum Pseudomonadota; class Alphaproteobacteria; order Rhodobacterales; family Rhodobacteraceae; genus Yoonia. Next base: position 13,444 of record JAWUXS010000053.1, read on the forward strand.
GCGCAAGAATTTCAGTTGGGGCCATCATGACACCCTGCCCGCCTGCCTCGACCACAGCCAATAGCGCCATGAGAGCCACAAGCGTCTTACCCGAGCCGACATCACCCTGTAAAAGCCGGTTCATTTTTAGTGGTTTCGATAGATCCTCGGCAATTTCACGGATTGCACGATCCTGCGCATTCGTGGGTTTGTATGGCAATTCACTCAGAACCTTGCCCTGCAAAACCCCATTCCCGATTGAACTGATACCCTTACCCTTACGGGCGACAGCGCGGGCAAGCGCTAGCGTAATCTGGTGGGCAAATAATTCATCATAAGCAAGTCGCGTCCTCGCAGAGCTATGGGGCACGATGTCATCGATCGAAGACGGCTCATGTGCAGCTCTTACTGCGGCCTTCCAATCAGGCCAGCCTTCGCGCTTCATAAGCTCTCGATCAATCCACTCGTCCATGTCCGCAGCCATACCCAAAACGCTGCGCGTTGCCTTGAACATTAGCTTTTGGGTGATCCCAGCATGGAGCGGATAAACCGGTTCAAACGCAGGAATGTCACCTGCATCGTCCTCGGTAACGACGTGATCTGGGTGGACCATTTGGGCGATGCCATCAAATATCTCAACCTTGCCCGATACGACACGACGTTGACCTGTGGGCAGTAACTTTTGCAGGTACTCGCCACGCGCATGAAAAAAGACGAGTTGGAATTCTGTTTGCGTATCAGTGACATGCACGCGGTAAGGTCGGCCACGGGACTGGGGCGGGAAATGCGCGCCGACAGTGACAGCTACAGTCATGGTGGCTGGTGCTGGCTGTCCCTGAATACTGTCACGTACCTGACGGTCGACACCTGCATGCGGTAATGTGAACAGCATGTCACGCGGTCTGGCAATGCCTGCTGTCTCAAGAATCTGACCTGTCTTTGGCCCGATGCCATCGACGGCAGTGATTGCCGCGAAAAGCGGAAAGAGTGTTTCAGGCCGCCCGCTCATGCTTCACCAATCAGGGCCAGCCACGCATCCTCATCCATAACTTTGATGCCAAGATCAGCAGCTTTTGTCGCCTTTGAGCCGGCCCCAGGACCTGCGATAAGAATGTCTGTTTTGGCGCTGACTGAACCCGACACCTTTGCGCCTTGCGCCTCTGCGCGTGCCTTAGCCTCGGCGCGGGTCATCTTTTCTAAGGTTCCTGTAAAGACAACCGTTTTGCCCGCGACAGGGCTTTCTGACGTATCCGCTTGGACAACTGCGGCAATTTCCAGTTCGGCGACCAACCGGTCAATAGACGCGCGTTCGGCAGGGTTCTGCAGGGCATTTATTAATGATGTGGCCATGACGGCCCCGACGCCATCCACAGACAATAGGTCATCCCACGCCGATCCTTCACCAAGTTTCGCACCAGTCAAAGCGTTTTCGAGTGCGGCCCAAGTGCCGTAATGACGTGCAAGTAGCGTACCTGCTGCCTCGCCAACATGGCGGATGCCAAGGGCAAAAATAACGCGATTCAATGGTATTCGTCGTTTCTCTTCAATGGCATCCAACAGGTTCTTAACGCTCGTTTTCCCAAAACCGTCACGATTTTCCAGCTTGGTAATCTGTGCCGCGTCACGAAGGGCCAAAGTGAATATATCTGCGGGTTCTTTGATAGGAAGCGTTGGGTCTTCAAAGAACATCTCAACTTGTTTTGCGCCGAAACCTTCGATGTCAAAGGCTGAGCGACCAACAAAATGCTTCAGTCGTTCAACCGCTTGCGCTGGACAAATCAAACCACCCGTACATCGCCTGACAGCATCGCCATCCTCACGTAAAGCGGGTGATCCGCATTCTGGGCAAATGTTTGGAAACACGTATGCGGTTTCGTTGGTTCGTTTTGCGGGGTCAACATCGGCAATTTTCGGGATCACGTCACCTGCACGGTAAACCTGCACCCAATCACCGGGTCTGACATCGCGCCCTTCGCGGATGGCGTCGCCTTTGCCACCGACCCCAGCGATATAATCCTCGTTATGTAAGGTTGCGTTTGAAACAACGACGCCGCCAACAGTGACTGGCTTTAGCCGCGCCACTGGCGACAATGCGCCCGTTCGACCGACTTGGATATCGATCGCTTCGAGAGTTGTCCAAGCAAGTTCGGCAGGGAATTTATGCGCAATCGCCCACCGCGGCGTTGTTGACCGAAAGCCCAGTCTGCGTTGCAAATCCAATGCATCAACTTTGTAGACAACACCATCAATGTCGTAGCCCAACAAAGCACGTTGATTTTCGATGTCATGATAGTGGGCAATCATTCCGGCAGGATTGATACATATTTTGGTAAGCGGATTGGTGTCGAAACCGAAATCTATCAGTCGCTGGATCGCCCCAGATTGCGTGTCAGCAAGTTGTTCCGAAAGTGCGCCCCATGCATATGCGAAGAATTTCAAAGGTCGCCTTGCCGTCACGGTTGGATCGATTTGACGCAATGAACCCGCTGCCGCATTGCGTGGATTGGCAAAAGTTTTTGCTCCTGCGGCCTCTTGTCTTGCATTTAGGGCGTCGAAATCCGCATGGCTCATATAGACTTCGCCGCGCACCTCAAGGATCGCTGGGGCGTCTTTGATCGTCTGCGGAATGTTCGCGATTGTCAGCGCGTTTGTGGTGACATTTTCGCCTGTCGCACCATCGCCGCGTGTCGCCGCCGAAACGAGATTTCCCTCTATGTACCGAATGGACAAAGACAGGCCATCGATTTTTGGCTCAGCGGTATATGTCAGCGGCGCATCAGGCCCGATATTGAGGTATTTTTTGATACGTCCGTCAAATTCGGTGACGTCATCGTCATTGAAGGCGTTGCCAAGGCTTAGCATTCTCACTTCATGTGTGATCTTACCAAAACCATCAGCAGCAGCGGCACCGACCTGTTCAGACGGACTATCGTCCCGCTTAAGCGTAGGAAAACGTGCCTCGATTGCGGCATTCCGGCGCTTGAGCGTATCGTAGTCAGCATCATCCAACGAAGGAGCGTCATTTGTATGATAAGCTGTGTTGGCGTCGGCCAATTTTATGGCCAAACGCGCAAGTTCAGTCCGCGCCATATCCTCTGATAAAGCACGGACCTCAATTGTGGACGTATCATCCGTAGATCTGGATCGTTCTGACACGATGTCCCCCGAGATAGCGCACCGAAATTCCGGCTATTGATCCCAAGTTCTAGGGGCGGCGTCCGCCCTCGTCCAGTCGTCTTGCGCTAAGTCCGTGAGTGGCAGCGCAATTATTGTTAGGCCCCGACAGCGATCTTTTCTGCATTTGCACCTTGTTCGGGGTCCCGCAGGACGTATCCGCGTCCCCAAACAGTTTCGATGTAGTTCTCTCCGTGAGTGGCGACGTTTAGTTTCTTACGTAATTTGCAAATAAACACGTCAATGATCTTCAATTCCGGCTCGTCCATGCCGCCATAAAGATGATTAAGGAACATTTCCTTTGTCAGCGTCGTACCTTTGCGCAGGCTGAGGAGTTCGAGCATTTGATACTCTTTCCCTGTCAGGTGCACGGTTGTGCCGCCAACATCGACCGTCTTTGCGTCAAGATTGACCGCAATGCGACCCGTATTAATGATCGACTGCGCGTGGCCCTTTGAACGCCTTATGATTGCATGGATACGTGCAACCAACTCTTCGCGGTGGAACGGCTTGGTCAGGTAGTCATCAGCACCAAAGCCAAAGCTTTTGATCTTGCTTTCGGTATCGTCGTCACCTGTAAGGATGAGGATTGGTGTTTCAATCCGGCTAACGCGTAGTTGGCGTAAAACCTCGTGACCGTTCATGTCTGGAAGGTTCAGATCAAGCAAGATTAGGTCATAATCGTAAAGTTTTGCTAGATCGATACCCTCTTCGCCTAAATCTGTCGCATAAACATTTAGGTTCGCATGTGTCAGCATCATTTCGATGCTTTTTGACGTGGTTGGGTCATCTTCGACTAATAATACACGCATCCGGTTTCTCCGCTTTCTATCAGGTTACCTGACAACTAGCCGCCTAATGGTTAACGACGCGTTACTTACTGAGAAGATGATTGCATTTCCCGTTAAGGTTGTCGATCCCGTCTGATCGTGGTTGCTTTAAGACCGGCTACGCCATATTCGATCACTGCACTTTCCCATTCAGAAAACTCATCATCAGAAATTTGATACATCTCAAGCGCTTCGTCCCTGACAAGCAGACCGCCATTCACCGCGCGAACGACTGATGCCTTCCGCGATGCAACCCAACGCCTCGTTTCGGGGTTAGGCAGATCGGCACGGGTCATGACACTGCCGTCGGCAAGCGTTACTGAACGTGGCCCATTTTGTTTTCGTAGATACATCCTACATTCCTCTGGCGTCTTAATTCTTAGCTTAGATGCATCAGGAGACTTAAAGACTGGTGTAAGGTGCTATTGAGAGTGTATCGGATTTTCTTATATACCTATTCAAATGTCTCAGAACTGGGTGACCCATGTCTCTTGATCACGCGCTAAACTCTCTTGGATTTGCAAAACCGCCTTCTGAAACGCGGGTTGTTGTGGCAATGTCGGGTGGTGTCGACAGCTCTGTCGTTGCAGCACAGCTAGCCGAGGAAGGCTATGACGTCGTAGGAGTTACCCTACAGCTTTATGACCACGGTGCCGCGCTGGCCAAGAAAGGTGCCTGTTGTGCAGGGCGTGATATCCATGATGCGCGCCGTGTCGCTGAAACTATGGGTTTCCCCCATTATGTGTTGGATTATGAAAATACATTTCGTGAGGCTGTGATAGACGAGTTTGCGGATAGCTATCTTGCGGGCGCGACACCAGTTCCATGTATCCGGTGCAATGAGCGTGTGAAATTCAAGGACCTGCTGGAAACGGCCCGCGATCTTGAGGCGGATTGTATGGCAACCGGTCACTATATTCAGCGAATGGTTGGCGAAGACGGGCCAGAATTGCATTCTGCTGGTGATCCCAACCGTGATCAAAGCTACTTCTTGTTTTCAACCACAGCAGAGCAACTTGATTATTTGCGGTTCCCACTTGGGCACCTGAAATCAAAGGCTGAAACACGCGCCCTTGCGGCAAAGTATGGTCTTAGCGTTGCGGATAAGCCCGACAGCCAAGACATCTGCTTTGTTCCAAACGGCAATTACGCTGCTGTTATTGAGAAGTTACGCCCTGGTGCCGCCGAACCTGGCGATATTGTTGATATGGACGGCAATGTCCTCGGTCAGCACCGCGGCGTAATTCATTACACAATTGGTCAGCGTCGTGGCCTTGGTATTGGTGGTCTTGCTGATCCTCTTTATGTGGTCAAACTTGATGTTGACGCGCGCCATGTAATTGTTGGCTCTAAGGACCTACTTGCTACTCGCAATGTACCTTTGCGTGAAATTAATTGGATTGGTGAAGGTGGGCTTCTTGAGGGTGGTGAGCGCCAGATCGCTGTGAAAGTTCGATCAACACGACCCCCGATTGATGCGATTTTGCGGCCTATTTCAGATACCGAAGCTGAGGTTGAGTTGTTGGTCGCCGAAGAGGGTGTATCACCCGGACAGGCGTGCGTTTTCTACGATCCAGAAAGTACACGTGTTTTGGGCGGCGGTTGGATCTGGCGCGGGTATTAACCCCCAAAAGACGGGTATATTTGAGCTAGATCAGTAAGGTAAGGAAATCCCCACTTGCTTATCACGCTCGCGTGAGCAACCCTAACGTGTAATGGCGAGAGGTGAATTATATGTTTGACGTATATTGTGGCATTAGTTCCAGACAAAAAAAATCAGTCAACGCGCATGCGTTCGTGCTGGAAAAAACCCGTCTGTCCCACTCTCCTTTAGCAACGACCACGTCAAAGGTTCTGTTTTCTTGAGTCCTGTCTGTAAAGAGCCGATGCCCCGTTTCGTGTAATCAACCAGACACTCGCCCTTTTGTGCAATTTGACTATCTCACCGTAGGGTTGCGGTCAGTTCTTGAGCTTTTGTATTTGGCGCGCCAACGCAAGATGACGGAGTAGTTACATACTTATAGTTCCAAGGTTCCAAAGATGCTTGATGACATTTTCGCCGTCAATGTGGCGTCTCACACGCGGCGGATTGCTGGACCACCCCTGGTTGATCCAAATCAAAGCCAAACAACACTAGGTCGATATGATAGAACGGCAATTCCGCCGTGA
>JAWUXS010000054.1:0-19123 GCA_034111185.1 Paracoccaceae bacterium
TGGTAGTTTTTCGAAAATCATAAACAACGTTGCTAAACCCATCCATAACAGGCTCATCACGCCCCCGACAAAGCCAAGCACCATAAAGCCCCAGCAACAGCCAACGCAGAACGCGCCAAGGCCAAGGCCCATGCGAAGTCCCCCGCTAAAACCAGTTTTCCAATGACCAAGAAAGTAGCTCATCGGGCTGTGGCACACACCGTGGCAGATCTCTTTGGCGCGGGTAAATTGGAATGCACCGACGACAATCAGTAGCGCCGCTGCGAAAAAGCCGCTGGCAGCTATACCAAGCGAATCGATTAGCCCACCAGCAACGAGCGCCACTTGGACGACCGCAATCAAAGCAGCAAAGCCAATCCAAACAACAAGATAACCAAGCAACACGCCGATCCACCCTGCCCGCGTGCCATCTGCGCTGGCCATCAATGCTTCGTAATTGCGCAAGGTTGGGATCATTGTTGGTAGCATCATTGCGGCCATCATGGTTGCCCACATCGGAAACAACGCGCCAAAAGTAGTCATTGGCATCATATTCACGCCAACCGGACGGCCCAATACATCAAGGCCGGACATCCGTGCCATCATGAACATGACAGCCCACGCACAAAGGATTGCGGCGAAAAAGCCGATCCAAAGTAAAGACCGTAGTGGAAATCGCAAAGATGATGTTGTCATAGAACCGCCTCCCAACGACTCAGTGGTTGCCAAATCATATGTCAGACGTTTAATTGTCTGACAAATGAAAATTGATCCTGATAGCCCAATTGACCTTTCCGCGCAGATTGCAAAAGCGATCCGTGACGCCATTATCGCCGGTACTTTGCCGGTTGATGAACGGCTCCCGTCTGAAGCAGAGCTATCGGAACAGTTCGACGTATCGCGCCCGACGGTTCGCGAAGCGCTTAAGCGTTTGGCCGCACAGTCATTGATCCGAACCCAACGGGGTGCGACGGGCGGTGCCTTTGTAAACCGCCTGACGTTTGAAGATGCCTACGGTCAGCAAATCACCACATCCACGCTGCTTTTGTCGATGAATGCAGTTAGTTTTCAAACCGCCTGTGAGGCACGTTACGCGCTTGAGCGGGCCTGCGCGCCCCTGTCTGTACAACGCCGCTCCGCTGATCACCTTGCGACTATGCGGGCCGAGGCACACCGCCAAGCCCAACCAGGGCTAACGGACGAAGCTTTTTGCGCAAGCGACGTCGCCTTTCACCGTGCCTTGGTTGATGCGGCTGGAAATCCGGTTCTGTCCTATCAATTGGCTGGCGCAGTTGAGGCAATGCAGCCGCTGATGAATATGATCACCTTCACGGCCCGTTCGCGCGAAAAAATCGTCGCGTTCCACAATCAAATCGCTGATGCCGTCGAAAACGGAAACGGCGCTGCCGCAGACGCGGTATTGGCAGATCTTGCGTCATACACAATGGAACTTGCCCAAAGTGTCATCGCAGCCAGAGATGCTGCCAAAAACGAGGCTTCTCACTCAAATTGAGTCTTGCAGCGTCCCCCTGCAGTGATAACGTCACCTTCACACCGCGTAACGGGAGATCACGCAATGAAATTTTCAACTATCCTCGGAGCCGTCTCAACCATCGCTTTGACAAGTGCTGCGTTTGCACAAGATGCAGACCTGCTGGTATTTGACTACTCTGGTTATGAAGACCCAGCATATCACGGCGCATATATTGCAGCCCACGGCGATAGCCCAACATTTGCATTCTTTGGTGACGAAGATGAAGCATTCCAAAAAGTTGTTTCAGGTTTTGAAGCTGACATCACTCATATCTGTGCTGGATCTGTAACCAAGTGGGCAGACAGCGGCATCATTGAGCCGTGGGATACTGCCCGTATCGACGCATTCGATACATTGAACACTGACTTGACTGGAACTGGCATCAGTGGCGAGGCAGGTTTGTTCTTCTTGCCAATCGACTATGGTTCAACAGCCGTGGCCTACATCCCTAGCAAAGTTCCTGCAGAAGACGTCGCAAGCCTGAATGTCTTTAAGAACCCAGCATATGCTGGTCGCATGACCATTCCTGACAATGTTGATGACGCTTATGCATTGGCCTATCTCGCAACTGGTGTTGCCGATTGGTCTACTGCCACAGACGAACAGTTCGAAGCAGCATCTAACTGGCTGCGCGAAGTACACCCGAACCTGCGCACATATTGGCAGGACGCAGCTGAGCTTGCTCAGTTGATGTCATCAGGCGAGATCCTTGTCAGTTGGGCATGGAACGAGACACCACCAACGATGCGCGAAGAAGGTCGTGAAATCGCATTCAACCGCGAAACGACCGAAGGCACGTCACTTTGGGTTTGCGGTTATGTGAACCTTAAGGATGCACCAGGTTCAGAAGACAAAGCATATGACTACGTCAATGCGATGTTGGCACAAGATTCGGTTGAGCCGCTTCTTGATGCAGGCTTCGGTTCTGCAAACACTGCGGCTTTGAATGCCGTCGTAACGGCAGAAGGCCTTGTGGAAGCTGGCCTTGAACCAGTCAGCGTTCCGGTTCTGGCCCAGTTGCCTATTCCAAACGCGCTGCGTGAAAAGCACAACGAGACATTTGAGCTGATCAAAGCAGGCTTCTAAGCCACCCGATTGTACGAAATTGAGAAAGGGCGGCACCGGTGTGCCGCCCTTTTTTCATCTCTTGGCCCAAGTGTAGGAAATGTAGTCCATGGATATTCTCAACATCATCTTTGCTGCCCTTAGCATCATCATTGGCGCGATTTCGTGGCTGAACCCTCGCTATGCGATGACAGCACTTGATCTCACCGATGGTGGCTCAACCATGGGCATGTCAGAAGTACGCGCCTCTGCTGGATGCTTGTTTGTCGGAATGGGGATCGGGGCGCTGTTGCTTGCATCACCCGTGGCGTACGTCATGCTTGGTTTCTGCTGGAGCGGTGCCGCTGTGGGGCGCCTAACGTCACTGCTCCGAGACGGACAGAATCGACAGAAATGGGTGTTCTTTGCTGTAGAAGCAGGCGTTGGCGTTCCCGCAATATTGCTCAATATCTAAGCGCTTTACGTCGCTTGCCCCTTGTGCCGCAGCCCCTGCGGGCCTATCTATGAATTGTCCTTCGGGACTATGGACATAAACGTGCTCATAATAAGCGGATCGGACCCGGGGGCGGTACCCGGCGTCTCCACCAAACATTCCCTCATTTGGGGCTGATGGGGACGAAATAGGATCGACGAACGTGTAAAAGGGATTACTTTGTTTCGGTGAGTTACCACCGTTATCGGTACGTTAGTATAGTTGCAAATGACAACAATGCTCCGGCAATGGCAGTAGCAGCGTAAGCTGTTCTTGTCGCCGAAACTTAAGTCCTATCGCTTAGCAGCGTTAGGCGGGGTTCGCAGGTACCTGGCAACAGAAACCTGCACTAATCCCCCAATAATTCAACCTACTTGTCAAAGTACACATTCGCGCCCAACATGGTTGCATGATACGCGCATGCTTAATCTCTTGCCTACTCGCGACACCTGCTTTGGCCTGCGACACGGCGCTAGTGCTTTCTATTGATGTATCAAATTCAATCGACAGCGCGGAATATCAATTACAAATTGATGGCATGGCCGATGCGCTACAAGACAAAGAGATCGTTGAGGCGATGGTGTCAGGCAATGTCGCGATTTCGGTAATGCAATGGTCCGGCGAAGGCAGGCAAGAAGTGACGCTGCCATGGCGGCAAATCCGCACTGCGCTTGATGCCGAAACTCTCGCGTTCGAAGCCCGCCTGATGACCCGCGCGTTTGTTCTATCAGACACAGCACCAGGTGATGCGATCCTATTTGCAATGGATATGTTCAAAGGCGCACCGGCGTGCAAACGCAATGTGATTGACGTATCTGGCGACGGCACACCCAATGCAGGATCGGACACACGCATAGCCCGCAACCTTGCCGAGCGCCAAGGCATCACGATCAACGGCATAGCTATTGAAAGCATGGGATTGGCCATCACCGGCTTTTTCCGCCGTGCAATCATCACCCGTGACGGCTTTGTGATTACGGCGCGTACACACCGCGAATATCCAGACGCTATCCGGCGTAAGATTATACGCGAATTAAGTCGGGTCTTGGGATAGTTCCGACCTTAAGACGGACAGATTTCCAGATCACCGGTCACTTCACCAATGAACCGGAAGTCCTTGGAAATAAAACGATAGTTATAACCAACGCCATACTCTGAGATCAGCTGACGAATGGATGCTTGGTTGCAGATATTGCTTTGCACCAAGGCGGCCTGCTCCGACAAAAGCGTCGAACGATCTAAGTCGTCATAGCGGTCAGCGGTTGTATAGTAATACCGCACCGTCAGCCCATCGATGGTCAGATTGTCAAACGAGACAAGCGCATCAGGTGTTGTTGTCCCTTCGGCATTCCGGTCACGCGCGATCTTTTCAAAGAATGCGACAACTTCCTCCTGCTCGGGTGTCAGAGGCCGGACGCTGTCGATTGTATCTTCGGTCTGCGAAATAATCGCATGAATGCGATCCGCAGCGCCAAGAGGCAATGGGTTCACAATCGCGCGTGTGACCTGTGGCTCCTCGTGTTGCACTGCAACCGTCGAGGAGAATACGCCGTTCAATTCTGCTTCTGTTGGTTCAGCATCGGGACCAGTCACATACCAAATGGATGCTCCCGCCGAAAACGCACCAACACTTAGCATTGCGGCGGCTTCAATAAATTTCATATTCAACACTCTCGATCAAAACGCCGCCTAATGACGGTCTATGAGTAACCCCTAAATAATGGGGTCTGTTAGTTGGCGCATACCATAGGATGGAAGTTATCCACAACCATTTTGGAAGCAGGCATGCGAAATTTGAGAGACTTGGTTGACGGTCATGGCCACTTTCGGCACAAACCACCTATGGGGTCCGCGACCACCCCGTGAGGTTTTGCGCCAAAGGCTCGCATCCGCTGACATCTTCAGAAAGGATGCTTTATGTCTGGCTTTACCGAAATATCACCAAAACAACTCTCGCGCCTTATCGGCTTGCCCGATGCGCCTATCCTACTTGATCTTCGTATCCCCGAAGATAGTGCTGCTATTCCCTACGGCCTGCCCTGTGCCCGCCGTATTGCGTTTCAGGATGTCGGAGACCATTTGGCCGAACTACAGGGCAAACACGTCATCACAATTTGCCATAAAGGTCGCAAGATCAGTCACGGGGCCGCAGCATTGCTGCGCGCAAATGGCATTCAAGCAGAGGTTTTGGCGGGCGGCATTGTCGCTTGGCAAGAGGAACAGTTGCCGACGATCCCGCACGCAGCGCTGCCTAACACATCACTTTGGGTCACCAGAGCGCGACCGAAGATCGACCGCATCGCCTGCCCTTGGCTAATTCGCAGGTTCATAGATCCGGCAGCCACATTCCTATTTGTCCCTGCAAGCGACGTTCTAGAAGTAGCTTCAAGGTTTGATGCAACTGCATTTGATGTGCCGGATGCTCCATTCACCCATGAAGGCACGTTGTGTACGTTTGATGCGGTATGCAGCGCGTTTACATTAGAAACCGAGGCGCTGGCCCGTCTTGCCGATGTCATCCGTGCTGCAGATACGGATCAACATGATGCGTCGCCGCAGGCCGCTGGATTGTTGGCGTTCTCTGTTGGGTTGTCGCGGCAATACAAAGACGACAACACTCAGCTTGAGGCGGCAATGCCCTTTTATGATGCGCTATACCGCTGGGCACGTGACGGGTTCACCGAGACCCACGATTGGCAAGAAGGACCAGCAACATGAAGCCGTCGATCAGAGAGATGACATCGGTCTTTGGTCGGATCGGCTTGCTATCATTTGGTGGACCAGCCGCGCAGATCGCATTGATGCACAAAGAACTTGTCGAAGACCGTGATTGGCTTACCGAAAGCCAATACCTGCGGGCCCTGTCGTTCTGCATGCTTTTACCGGGCCCCGAGGCGATGCAATTGGCAACCTATTCAGGCTGGCGGCAACGCGGCATAATTGGCGGACTGATCGGCGGCGGTCTGTTTGTACTACCTGGTGCTATCGTGATTATGGCCATGGCGCTGCTATACGGCACTTATGGCGCATTGCCTTGGGTGCAGGCCGTGTTTTTAGGTGTGCAGGCAACGGTTGTTATCATCGTCATCGAAGCATTGCTTCGCGTCGCCAAAAAGGCGTTGATCGGCAAGGCGCATTGGGCGGTCGCACTCCTTGCGTTCATTGCTTTGTTCTTTTTCGCAATTCCATTCCCTATTGTTATCGGCGTAGCCGCCCTCACCGGAGCGTGGATATTTTCGGACAGTTCCGCGAACGAAACCGTAACGGCCAGCTACAGACCCGTGCACACGTTGATGGTGCTTATCGTGGGTGGCTTACTTTGGGCGGCACCAATATTTTTTGTTGCCAGTTTAAACGACCCGTTCTTGCGCGATCTTAGTTTGTTTTTCTCAAAACTCGCGGTGGTAACCTTTGGCGGGGCCTATGCCGTTCTCGCTTATATGACCCAAGCTGTGGTCGGTGATTTTGGTTGGCTCACAACGCCGCAAATGATGGATGCGCTTGGCCTAGCCGAAACTACGCCCGGGCCACTCATCCTTGTCACACAATTCGTCGGAATGCTTGCTGGCATGGCCCAAGGCGGGGTTAGCATGGCTATAATCGCGGGTCTGCTCACGCTCTGGGTTACTTTTGTGCCGTGCTTTATATGGATTTTTGCAGGCGCGCCTTTGATTGACTGGCTTGCGGGGCAACCGCGACTGCGCGGCGGCCTAACGGCCATCACGGCGGCTGTTGTCGGGGTAATCGCTAATCTGTCGCTTTGGTTTGCAATTCATATCTTTTTTGAAAATATCTCAACACTTCAGTTTGGCCCTGCAACAATAATTGCGCCTTCAATATCGTCGATCTCAACAGCGGCGGTCATACTTGCCGCTTTTGCTGGTGTTTTGCTGTTAAAGCGTCATTGGCCATTGCCTTGGGTTCTGCTCAGTTGCGCGTCTCTTGCGCTGATTGCTCAAATCTTCATCGGAATCGTCTAAGACCGCCCCTTTCATCCCCCATGAAATCCCGTATGTTGAAGTGAAACGAGCCAGAAGGAATTGATGCTGTGACACGGTCCATCGACTACGGAAATTTGATGCACCGCGCGATGCGTGGACTGATCCAAGAAGTTCTTACTGACATTGCAAAGACTGGCCTGCCGGGCGAGCATCATTTCTTTATCACCTTTGATACGATGCATCCTGATGTTGAAATCGCCGACTGGCTGTCTGACCGCTATCCAGGTGAAATGACGGTCGTCATCCAGCACTGGTTCGACAATCTGGATATCACCGACGAAGGTTTCACGATCACGCTGAACTTTGGCGACAATCCAGAGACGCTTTATATCCCTTACGATTCCATCAAGACGTTCGTCGATCCATCGGTCGAATTCGGTCTGCGGTTTGAAACGCAGGAAGAAGACGAAACGGATGATTCCGATGAGACCGAAGCCCCCATGGATGAGATGGTCGAGGCTGAGGCAGAAACGCCGGTACGCAAAGAAGCTGAAGTTGTCAGCCTCGATCAATTCCGCAAATAACCTTTTTGTCACTTGTTTGGGGGCATCTGTGCCTTTAATCGGTATACAACCGCATACATTATGGAGTCTGACATGACCGCCACCCGCACTGAATCCGACAGCTTTGGCCCTCTCGAAGTTCAAGCTGACCGTTATTGGGGCGCACAAACGCAGCGTTCAATCATGAATTTCCCGATCGGTTGGGAAAAGCAGCCGGTGGCAATTGTACGCGCTCTTGGTGTTGTTAAGCAGGCTTGTGCCGTTGCAAACAAAGCGCGCGGGAAACTCGAAGCAGACAAGGCCGATGCGATCATTGCTGCAGCGTCCGAAGTTGTTGCTGGCAAGCTTGATGATCACTTCCCACTTGTCGTTTGGCAAACTGGATCAGGTACGCAGTCAAACATGAATGCAAACGAAGTTATCTCAAACCGCGCGATTGAGATGCTGGGCGGCGAAATCGGGTCCAAGACCCCTGTTCACCCCAATGACCATTGCAATATGGGCCAATCATCAAACGACACGTTCCCGACAGCCATGCATATTGCTGTAGCGATGACCGCCCGTGACGTGTTGATCCCAGGCCTAGAAAAGCTCCATGGTGCATTGGCTGTGAAGCAAAAAGAATTCAAAGACATTATCAAGATCGGTCGCACCCATACGATGGACGCCACGCCTTTGACCCTTGGCCAAGAGTTTTCGGGTTATGTGCATCAGGTCGCTATGAGTATCCGTCGCATTAATGCGGCTCTGCCCGCTGTCTATGAACTGGCACAAGGCGGTACTGCCGTTGGAACTGGCCTTAACAGTCCAATCGGCTGGGGCGAGACTGTTGCCGCTGAAATGGCCACGATCACTGGTCTGCCATTCGTGACCGCGCCAAACAAATTCGAAGCCCTTGCTGCGCATGATGCAATGGTTGAGATTTCAGGCGCTTTGAAAACTGTCGCTGTTAGCCTTTATAAAATCGCCGCTGACATCCGCATGCTAGGCTCAGGTCCTCGTTGCGGTCTGGGCGAATTGATGTTGCCTGAAAACGAGCCGGGATCGTCAATCATGCCGGGCAAAGTTAACCCGACACAAGTTGAGGCACTGACCCAAGTCTGTGCACACGTGATGGGCAACGACGCAGCCGTCGGTTTTGCCGGTTCGCAGGGTCATTTTGAACTGAACGTAATGAAGCCAATGATGGCCTACAACGTGTTGCAATCAATGCAGCTTTTGGGTGACGCATCAGCGACATTCACTGAGAATTGCGTCGAAGGCATTAAGGCCGATGAGGTTCGGATTGAAAAGCTGATGCGCGAGTCCCTGATGCTTGTAACCGCTCTTGCCCCGACGATTGGGTATGACAACGCAACAACAGTTGCAAAGACGGCCCACAAGAACGGAACGACCCTTAAGGAAGAGGCTATCAAACTAGGTTTTGTTGATGCTGAAACATTCGACAAGGTTGTCCGCCCTGAAGATATGATTGGCCCGAAATGAAGCCAGTTAATCTGAACAAGGTCCGGAAAGAGCGCGCCAAATCAAACGAAAAGGCGCAGGCAGACGAAAATGCAGTGAAGCACGGATTGACCAAGGCGCAGCGTGTGTTGAACGTTACACGTAATTCAAAGCTTGGCGATCATTTGGCGCAGATGAAGTTCGAGACTGAATAGATGCTAACCGGTCGCCCAATCAAAAGATCACTGACTTTGGTTGGGCACCGAACAAGCGTGTCTCTTGAGGACATTTTCTGGAAACAGTTCAAACGAATTGCCGAAGAAAAAAATCAAACAATCAATGGCTTAGCGGTTGAAATTGATGCAAATCGTGGCGACATCGGGCTTGCCTCGGCGATCCGTGTTTATGTGCTAGAGGCGATTATAGATCAGTCGTCGGGATAAAGCGCGTTGCGCAGGTCAGACATCTTGTGCTTTTCCACAAGCTCGGTCGCGCAAAAATCAGAACTTTTTGATGCCCAAGGTGATGACGGATCGCCTTCAAACATCATGGTCAGATCATCACGGCGTAATTTTGGTTTGAGGGATTTTTTCTGAACAACATTAGGATCCAGATCCGGCATGAATTTTGAACGCACGTTCTCAATCATGTCACCAAAGCTAGCGGCAAGTGATCCTGATCCTAAACTTAACATACCAATTCTCCAAACCTGCAAGATACACGAGGAGTGGTAACCTATTTCAGCCGTAAAGCTGTCCAATTTCGGGCACGTTTCGGAAGAGACCAACAGAGAAACACTCTTAAGCGATTGTTTTAACTAAATTTAACTGGATATATTCAGCTTTTGTTAATTTTTGCCTTGGTTAACGGGTGCATCATTTTCGTGGACAATGAATAGCCCCGGCAAACTAAAGGATTTTTCCAGAAACAATCGCCATCACCTTGGTACGAATCGGAGCCAAATCCCATCTTTTGCCCTGACAGTAAGATGCGCGACCGGAACCGGTACTTTTCCATCCACAATTTCAAAGCGATATGCCCTGAGAATTTGTGCAAGCAATACAACGCCTTCGATCATAGCAAACCCTGCCCCTGTACAAACACGAGGTCCGGCTGAGAACGGCATAAACGCATCCCGCGCGCTTTGCTTGCCTGCATCTGTATTCCATCGCTCAGGGTAAAACCCATCAGGATTATCCCATAACCGTTCATGACGATGAAGGTGCCAAGGTGACAAGACAACCTGCCCCCCTGGTTTGACTTCTCTGCCGCGGAAATCTTCAACTTCGGTTGTTTCACGGACCATCATCGGCACGGGCGGATAAAGACGTAACGCTTCGCGAAATACATCGCGGGTCACTTTCAACGTAGACAGCTTGCCAAAGTTCATGGTCATCGCCTGCGCCTCCGCTGCGACCTTGTCCTGCCATTCGGGATTGAGCGCGAGAAGATAAAGTGTCCATGACAGCGCGGATGCGCTTGTTTCATGGCCTGCAAGAAAGAAGATTGCGACCTGATCTACCATTTCCTCAAGATCGAATGTCTCGCCAGTTTCTGGATCTTTGGTGGTCAAGATCTTGGTTGCAAGGTCATCAGGCACAGAACCCTGCGCAATCCCGTCCAGCCTTTGTTGCACCAAGTCAGCAATCAACAGTCGAATTTGGGCCGCCGTCTGCTTTGTATCCTTACGAAAGAACTTAGGCATCCATTTGGGACCCGGAATGAACGCAGCTAGATTGAGGATTGGTTGGCTACGCTGATATTTTCGAAACTGCGTGAACACTTCTGAAGCCGTTTCATGCTCAATCGGGATTGAGAACAAAGTGCGGAAAATGACATCGGCCGCGGCATGTGATGCTTCTGCCTCAATCTCTTGTGGTGAACCGTCGGCCATCGGTTCCATACGCGCAACAGCGGCTTCGCCTGCCAACCATATAGCGCTAAACGTATCACGTAGGCGGCCACCTTCGAAGGCAGGATCAATGATCCTACGCTGCCGTTTCCAAGTTTCGCCATTCGTCAAGAATACTGAATTACCCAGCAAAGGGCGTAGGCCCGCACCGATCCGATCCGATTTCGGAAACGCATCAGGCCTATCCTTAAGGACGCGTTTGGTGAGAACGGGATCATTAATCAGATAGCTTCGGAAAAACGGTGTCCGAAACTCGGCCATCCACGCTCGGTACAGTTTTGCAGGCTGCGCCGACAAAATATCTTCGCGAAACAGCTTTAGATAGCGAAACAGGGACACACGGTTTGGTCGCGATGGTGGCTTGGGCGGAATATTCATGGCGTCACACTTGTATGCTTTGAAACCGCGGTTGTGATCTGCGACTTAGACGGGTTCCGACCACGATAGCGTTCCGCCAATGTCAGCGGCCCTGCCGTGATTTGGAAATAGTCATAGTCCTTGGGGCGATCAAACGCGCAAAGATATTGAAAATGTAGTCGAAAGAACCGCCAGCGCAGCTCTTTCCAGCGTTCAGGTGACAAAGACTGCGTAAAGGCAGCAGAGATCACCAAGGGCCACTTTTGACCCTCGGGCGCCACACCTGAGACCCCAACAGGATCACAAAGCGCGAATGCACACCCATCACCTGGCGCGGTTACATCAACCCAAGTGAGTTTTTCGCTAACTGAAAGATATGCGAGGTCCGCTCTCAATCTCCAAGCATCGGGCAAAAAGGATACCATAGGGACGACCTGCCCCAATGATAGAAAGCCCAATGTAGGTCCATCGCTAGGCACGCGTTCGGCGCGCAACAAATCCGATAGAACTGAAACCGCCAAATGTGCCCCCGAAGAATGGCCAACAACCAAGACCTCGTCGACATCTTCCTTTAGCGCCTCAGCAATCAAATCGCCAAACTCGGCCATGCGTGTTTCAAGCTCGGGTGGGTTCGCGCCGTTCCAGCGGGCTGAATATGCATAGTCATGCATAAGATAATAGGCAAAGAACTTGCCGTCCTTCTTACGGAACCACCGCAGCACAAATATCATTGCTCCGATGCAAGCAAACAGACCAACAAGGCCTGCGACCGATCCGATCAAAGGTGCCATAGCCCAGCTAACTGAACTGTGAACACCAATGGCAAGCACCACAGCGAGCACGAGTTGCAGCAGCAACATGCCAACGGGATAGAGTGCAGCAATGACGGGGCCTTTGCGCATCCACATCAGGCGGCGAAGTGTTCCGCTTGCGATATATGTCCACGCCGTCCGCCCGAGCTGTAGGTACGTGCTGATGATCGTGTCGGTCATGCTAACGCGCACAATGTCTGACCAAACCAGCACGTCGATATCTGCAGAAACGTCGACACCACCGATTGATCCTGTCGCATGCCAGCCATACGGACCATCAGTCTTTTTGGGGCTGATCGCTATATCATAACCGGAAATTTCGGCCTGCGCAGACCCCTCTTTGCGGTAAAGTTCGCGGTAGCGGCGGGGATGAATAGGATCATACCCAGGGATATAAAATACCCTGCGCCGCTTCACTGCTGGTTCTTCAGAATTTCCGTTCATCGTATGCTCGCACTTTTGCTTTGTGCAGGCTAACCTATCAAGAAGACAAAATTAAGCCTCTAACCAAGCGTTGCAAGGGCAGGAAACTTATCGAGGAGCCACCAGCTAAACGCAGTGAACTGACCAGTGACCATCATCAATCCAACGGTCCAAAGCAACAGACCTGAAATCCGCTCAATCCTGTTCAAGTGGCGCTTCATCCAATTCATCAGGCCCTTAAGGCGGGGAAAGAACGCCGCAACAAGCAAGAACGGGATACCGAGGCCAAGCGCATAAACGCCAAGCAGTATCGTGCCACGTGCAACGTCACCTTCTGACGCGGCCAAACCTAGGATCGCCCCAAGGATTGGCCCAAGGCACGGCGTCCAACCAAAAGCAAAAGCGAGCCCAAGGATGTACGAACCGAACGATGACCCACCCTCATGCGAGGATTCCATCCTCGCCTCTTGGTCAAGGAAAGCGATGCGGTACACGCCCACAAAATGCGCGCCAAAGATCATAACAACGACGCCAGCGCCAATCGTGAACCATTCTTGGTATTGCAAAAACGCGCGACCTAAGGCCGAAAACGCAAATCCCAATAGGATGAAAACCGTCGATAGGCCCAGAACAAAGAAAACTGCCGCCATGAAGACCCGTCTGCGTGCAGTTGGGTCCTCGTCCATTTCGCTCACTGAAACTCCGCCCATGAACGCAAGGTATGGCGGTACAATCGGCAATACGCATGGGCTAAGAAACGACAAAAGCCCCGCAAGCATTGCGATCATCATCGCTGGCAACAACGACGCATCAAAGATCAGGGCGGAATCGAGCATTCAGGTCTCCTTTGATCACGTGCATACGCGCCTAACCCGCCGCAGTCACCTCATTGGCGCTCACATGTTTGTGGACAGTCTGAAACATCTATCCTAGGCCTGCTTTATGATAACGCAAAACGAAACCTTAGACGCCACAGGGCTGCTTTGCCCCCTTCCCGTTCTAAAAGCCCGGAAGCGCCTTCAATCGATGGCGAGCGGTGCTATTTTGGAAATGACAGCGGATGATCCCGCGGCTGTCATCGACGTGCCGCATTACTGCGCCGAGGCGGGTCATACGTTGATGTCCCAAGATGACGCTGACGGTGTGCAGACCTATCTGATCCGCAAAGCCTGACTTTCAATTAAAGTTTCCGAAACGAAAACACCGCCACCCATTCGGGCAGCGGTGCATTTTCATGTCTCAAAGCAAGCCGTCAAAGGCCTTAGCGGCCCAATGACCACCAGCCTTTACGCTTTGGCTTATCATCAGCTTTCGCTTCTGGTGCCGCTACAGGCTCTGCAACTGGCGCAGGCGCTGCTACAGGCGTAGGCTCGGGTGCCGCCGCTGGTTCAACAGCAACCGGAGCAGGCTCTGGTG
Organism: Paracoccaceae bacterium; assembly: GCA_034111185.1. Taxonomy (GTDB): domain Bacteria; phylum Pseudomonadota; class Alphaproteobacteria; order Rhodobacterales; family Rhodobacteraceae; genus Yoonia. The sequence continues at coordinate 13,918 of JAWUXS010000054.1, forward strand.
CAGCTACAGGCTCTGCCACTGGTGCAGGCGTTTCAGCTGCAACCTCTGGCGCAGCTTCGACAGCAGCAACCTTAGGCTTCGCTCGGCTACGGCGCTTTGGCTTCGGCTTTTCCTCGGCGGCAGGCGCATCAGTTGTAGCAACTTCAGCAGGTGCCGCTTCTTCGGTTGGGGCATCGGCCTCAACCGCTTTAGGCTTTGCACGACTACGGCGCTTTAGCTTTGGCTTTTCCTCAGCAGCAGGTGCAGCTTCAGCTACCGCGTCAGTTACAACCGCTTCTGCAACTGGTGCATCTGCGACGACACCTTCTGCAGCAATTGCTTCTTCGACCGGCTTTTTACGGCTCCGGCTACGTGTACGCTTTGGCTTCTCAGCAGGCGCTTCCTCGGTAGCGGCCTCAGCGGCTGTTCCTTCGGCTGGCGTGTCTGCAGCAGGCGCATCTGAAGAAGCATCTGCTGCAGCTTCGCCACCTTCAGTTGCTTCGCCTTCGCCTTCACCTTCGGCTTGTTGGTTTTCACCACCGCCTCCGCCGCCCCGACGACGCCGACGACGCCGACGCTTCTTCTTCGGACGATCTTCTTCAGAAACTGGGTTCCCATCAGCGTCAGTTGCAACAACAACTTCGGCCTCTTCTTCCTCTTCAATTTCGTCGACGATATCATCGTCTTCGTCATCCATGACTATTGTAGAGATATCGACCGGAGCCGCCTCTGGGACAACGCGTGTCGCTGTCTTGAATTTCTCTACTGCAAAATCAGGGGAAACGAGTACCGTGTCACATTCAATCCGAACGGACATGCCATATCGGCCTTCGATCGCGGCAATATGTTCACGCTTGTGGTTCATCAAGAAGTTGGCGATGGCCACTGGTGCACGCACCAAAACTTCTTTGGAACGGCCACGCACGCCTTCTTCTTCAAGCTGACGCAAGATCGCGAGCGCGACATTATCATCCGAACGCAGAAGACCTGTACCGTGACAATGGCTACACATCTGTGTCGTCGCCTCAAGCATACCTGGACGTAGGCGCTGACGCGACATTTCCATCAAACCAAAGCCTGAGATACGGCCCACTTGGATGCGGGCGCGATCAGTTTTGAGCTTGTCTTTCAGACGCTTCTCAACGGCGGTATTGTTCCGGCGTTCGTCCATGTCGATGTAGTCGATCACGATCAAGCCAGCCAAGTCGCGCAAACGCAGTTGACGTGCAACCTCGTCTGATGCCTCAAGGTTGGTCTTCAACGCTGTTTGCTCAATCGAGCCTTCCTTCGTTGCACGACCAGAGTTCACGTCGATCGCAACTAGCGCCTCTGTGATCCCGATGACGATATAACCGCCTGACGGCAATTGAACCGTCGGGTTAAACATACCGGCCAAATAACCTTCGACCTGATAGCGCGCATAAAGCGGCATCTGCTCAGTGTAGAACTTCACGTTCTTGGCGTGCGACGGCATGATCATTTTCATGAAGTCTTTGGCAGTCCGGTAGCCTTGCTCGCCTGCGACGATCACTTCGTCGATGTCTTTTGAATACAGGTCACGGATCGAACGTTTGATCAGATCACCTTCTTCGTAGATCTTGGCTGGTGCGATAGACTTCAGCGTCTGCTCGCGGATCTGCTCCCACAAACGCTGGAGATATTCATAGTCGCGTTTAATTTCAGCTTTGGTCCGCTGAGAGCCGGCAGTACGAACGATCAGGCCAGCACCCTCGGGTACCTCCATTGATCCTGCAATTTCCTTAAGCTTTTTGCGGTCAACAGCGTTCGTAATCTTACGCGAAATCCCACCACCACGGGCCGTGTTTGGCATCAATACGCAATAACGACCAGCCAATGAAAGGTATGTTGTCAGTGCCGCGCCTTTGTTGCCGCGTTCTTCTTTCACAACCTGAATAAGCAGGATCTGGCGTACTTTGACAACTTCTTGAATCTTGTAGCGCTTTGGACGCGGCTTGCGCACTGGGCGCACGTCGTCTGAATCGTCTTCCGTCGCAACACTTTCGATGCTGTCGTCTTTGGCAGCAGCGTCGAAGCCTTCTTCAGCGTCGTCGCCGTCATCATCTTCTTCTTCAGCGTCAGCTGGTGCATCTTCAGCTTCGGCTGCTGGCGCCTCTTCAACAGGGGCGCTCTCTACAACTTCTGCATCAATGATGACTTCTACTGGTGTCTCGATTACCGGCTCAGCTGGGTTTTCGCCCTCTTCGCCTTCGCTTAGGTCAATCGTTTCCATACCCGCAATTTCGCCGTCGGCGCTATCGGCAGATACTTCAGCAGTTGCTACTGCATCATCTGACTGCACGTCAGCAGCTGCAGGCTTACGTGATGACCGACGACGTGTCCGCTTTTTGGGCTTCTCGTCTTCGTCCTCTTCAGCCTTCAGGCTTTCTGCATAGGCTTTCTCTTCAGCGATCAACGCTTCACGATCAGCCACAGGGATCTGGTAGTAGTCAGGGTGGATTTCAGAGAACGCGAGGAAACCATGACGGTTTCCACCGTAGTCCACAAAAGCAGCCTGCAGTGACGGTTCGACCCGCGTTACTTTGGCTAAATATATGTTTCCAGCAAGCTGACGCTTAAACTGGCTCTCAAAATCAAATTCCTCGACTTTGTTTCCATCTACAACAACGACGCGAGTTTCTTCCGCGTGTGTTGCATCGATTAGCATTTTCTTTTGCATATTGTCCGTTCGCACGCCGCAAAAGACCGTCGCCCGGTGGGGCTTCGGTCCGTATGGCATGTCTATAATTGGCGATGTGCGGCATCATAGCAAAAGCAGCGCCCCGTAGGGCGTCGTCACTTTTGCCTATATTCTGCTCGCGTTGCATCGCGTTTTTCCTATGGCAACGCAAATGTGCGCTACCTGTTTATTGCCCTGCGATTGAGTGTCTCAGTCGCCTAGGGGCGTTCTTCTGGTCGCAGTTCGCGTCCAAATCAGCTGACTTTAAGGTGTTTTGCATCGGCTTATAGCCGGCTTCCTTAATGTCAGAGAATCTCACCGGAGACACAGCGTACCGTTACGCGGCATGTCCGTTTCTTATACATAGTAGAGACAGGGGGGCTATTACAATGGTGAACTTCACTTTGCTACAGCATCACTCTACCTTAAGGTGATATTAGTCCCCAGCATTAGTGGCAAAACCACCTGCGTAGAAATACGTATCACTGTCGCCACTCAATGTTCCGATAATATCGTCAATATCCATCTGGGCCCCAAATTCACCAGCCTTGCCGTCAAACGTGACCTCGCCGCGACAATCACCACCAAAGGCGTCTTCACCTGAACGGGAAAACACAAGCCGATCATCGCTTGATCCGCCCTCGACCGCGCCATCCTCAAAATTCACACGCACGGCGAAATCACCTTCGTGTTCGGTAACTGTCCAACTCGCAGGATTAGGCGATTGCTGCGCACCTTCAACAAGGACCAAACCGTAGACGCCCACAAACTGAGCCGAGCCGGCGACGAGGATATCCCCCAATTGATCCTCATTAAACGTACCGGTAATCGCGAGTTCAGCAGGATCGCCCGCCACGGATTGGTTTAACCCAAAGTCCGAGGCATCAACGCGAGCAAACGCATACGAGACGCCTGCCCCACTGCGACTAAAGATTGTCCGCGTATCCTAGGATGCGACGCCTTCAATCATTCCTGACGGGTCAGGATTGGTGTTCACAGTTCCAAAAAACAGCCGAGAAGAGCTACCGCACGCAGTAAATGCGGCGATCGTGACTGCCGGAATGGCAAAGCGTCGCATTGGGTTCTCCGACTAATTATTCGGACCAAACCTACCCATGAACATAATCAGCTTTGAAGCCGTGTTCTAAAGATAATCGGAGCGCTGCAAAGTGTATTTTGCCATCTTCTCGTTTAGTGTACGACGTGGGAGGCAAAGCTCTTCCATAACAGCAACGATTGAGCCTTTGTGCCGACGCATCGTGTTATCGATCAACATACGTTCAAATGCTTCTACGAACTCTTTGAGCGGCTTGCCTTCGGTCGTCATGGCTGGCTTTGCCTCTTCCGTATCCGCCATCAGCAGCGATGCAATTGAGCCCGACCCGCGACGATTTTGTAGGACTGCACGCTCGGCCACGTTGATAAGCTGACGAACATTTCCCGGCCATGGCGCCTGCAACAGCTGTGCTGCTTCTTGAGCAGAAACCTCCGGTGCGTCACAGCCATATTCGTCTGCGTATTGTTCGCCCAAACGGGTAAACAGCGTCAAAATATCTTCGCCACGTTGACGAAGCGGAGGCACGGTTATGCGCAATGCGGCAAGACGGTAGAACAAATCTGGACGCAGGACACCTTCGCAAGTTTGGTCCTGCTCTTGGAGGTTGCAGATCGCTACGATCCGCGTTTCCGCAGGTGTGCCCTGCTCGTTGATCGCCGTAAGAAGCCGCGCTTGCAGCTTGTCCGAAAGCGACTCGACGTCCTCAAGAACTAACGTTCCGCCACGGGCTTCTTCGATTGCAGGAATAGGCTCGTCCTCGCCTGCGGGGCCAAACAACCGCCGCGCAAGGGTGTCTTCATCAAACGCTGCACAAGACACTAGAACAAACTTCTTAGATGAACGGGCACCAACAGCGTGCAGTGCATGGGCCGCCAACGTCTTGCCAGTTCCCGTCTCGCCTTCGATCAAAACATGACCATCGGCCTGCCCCAGATCGAGAATGTCTTCTTTCAATCGTTCCATCGCTGGCGATTGGCCGATCAGCTTTTTGATCAACGCGGTGCCATCTGACAACTCTTTGCGCAATGCACGATTGTCTAACGTCAATCGCCGCGCTGTCGTTGCACGTTTCGCAAGTTCAGTCATCCGGTCCGGATTGAATGGTTTCTCAAGAAAATCGAATGCACCAACGCGCATCGCCTCAACCGCCATTGGGACATCTCCGTGACCAGTGATCATGATCACTGGAAGCGAGCTATCGATGCCCTTGAGCTTTTTCAAAAACTGCATGCCATCAATGCCTGGCATCTTTACGTCGCTCACGACGATACCTGGGAAATCGGCGTTCAGCGATTTCAGCGCGTCTTCGGCGCTTTCGTATGTTTCCGTGTCAAACCCAGATAGGGCCAGCCACTGCGAGATCGACTGACGCATGTCTTTCTCGTCATCAACGATTGCGATCTTCATGGACTTGTTCATGTCAGTCTTCCTTATTCTGCCGCAGCGACGTCTTGGTGATAGATAGGTAGCTG
>JAWUXS010000055.1:0-15221 GCA_034111185.1 Paracoccaceae bacterium
TAATTCAGAGCAAGACAAACCGGCCTGTTCAATTTGAACTCACGGAAAACACACGTGAATCCGTAGAGAACTGGGTGTTCATGCCCGAAATGATCGGTTGTGCCTTCATGTTTCCCAGCCGGTTACATGACCGTCCGCACATCTCAACGCGCCAATATGGGCGATTGGTGCGAGACTGGGTCACAGCAATTGGTTTAAAGCCAAGCGGATATGGTACACATTCGATGCGCCGCACGAAGGCTGCTGAGATCTACCGCAAAACGGGAAACCTGCGTGCCGTACAATTATTGCTTGGTCACACCAAGGTCGACAGTACAGTGCGTTACTTGGGCGTCGAACTTGAAGATGCGTTGAGCATCTCCGAGAAGGTCGACATCTAAACACTGGGCGAGCGGCTTTAGTCGTTCGCCCACCCAGACCGCTCATGCATCAAAAACATTCCAATGGCGGCTGCGAGCCCTCCTTTACCGTTTTTCTGCAAAGCAGCGAATGGCCGCTATTAATCAAGCCAAATTGACGAGCAATTATTTTTAGCTGATGACAACACAGCTGATCGCAAGGCTGCCTTGAATCGAGGTGACGCAGCCCCAGGCGGCTGGTTAGACTGTCGCGAGATAGTCGGACGCGGCTGCATGGGTGCAATTGTCGGTGAGGGTCAGCGCGCCTGTCCGCAGGCAGCGCCAGTGGCCAGTTCGATTGGCGCGCTCGGGATAAGGCTCGCAACGACTGCGACAGTCATCGGCGTTACGATGACCAAAGGACCCCATTCAAAGCGTCATCACGGCCCCTACCAAGCAAGCGCAAAAACTGCCCAAGGAGCTCTACAAATCTCTGACTTGGGATCGTGGATCAGAGATGGCAACGCGGCGGCAACGAAAACACCAACCTACTTCTCAGGCAATACTTCCCCGAAGGCATGGATACATCAGGCTTCGGTCAGGCCGAACTCAGCGCAACCGCTCGCCAACTCAACGTGCGGCCCAAGGCGGAAGCGGGCTTATATGACATCGGCCCAGCGTCAGACTGCAAGGGGCTGGCGAAGCGACAATTTCTCGAACCCCAAGACACGATGCTTTCTAGGCAAAACAGCTCTTAGCGCAGATAGCGTATCTTATTCTCTGGGTTGATAGATAATTTGACAGCGCGTTTCTAAAGTGGCGTTTTTCGGTCGGCCATCGCCGCAAGCGCGTGATTTAGCCCAGCACGGATATGCGTTTCCAATGCCGCTGAGGCTTTTACCGTATCGCGCGCAAGGGCAGCGTCAAACATGGTCCGGTGCTCGTCCACCGCGATCTGTCCGCGATAGGTCAAAAGAAGAATTTGATAGCGTAAGTATTTGTCGAAAATCGTTGCGTGCAGGCTGAGTAGATTGTGGGAATTGCAGGCTTGGATGAGGGCAAGGTGAAACTCCCAGTCATAGCGTTTCCACAATTCTTTTTGCGTCTCATCACCCGCCAACATCTGCTGTTCAACCTTATGCAGCTTGTGATGGGCAGCGACAAGATTGCCTTCCCAATCAGCATCCCCTGCCGCGATGGATGTTTCCAGTGCAGAGCATTCGAGCAAAATGCGCAGGTTCGCGATTTCGGTCAGGTCACTCTCGGACACAGGGCGCACAAAGAACCCGCGCTGTTCTTCGGCATCTACAAAGCCTTCGCTTGCAAGTCGGTTAAGTGTTTCACGTAGCGTTGAAACGCTAGCGACATAACGTTCGCGCAGGCTTTCGAGCTTGAGTTTCGCGCCTGGGGCGAGGTTGCCAAAAATGATGTCATGTTTGATGTGCTCATATGTTGTCGCGCCGACAGTATTCATGGTGCTGGACATTTGAACCTCATGCGATTGCGTGTTTAGCGGTATCTACCACGATCATCGGATATTCCTCAATCAAAGATAAAATATGTTAATATTAATAATATCATATATTATTGCGAATCTTGTGGAGTCTGCTAGCCTCTTGGAAACGGGTTTGCGAGGCTGCGGATGAAAGACACTTTGAAACTTGCTGTTGTGGGGGCGGGCCTTGTTGGGCAGCGGCACATGACAGCAATAGAGCAGGTCGACGGCGTCACGCTTGCGGCGATTGTAGAACCACACCAGAAAGCGGCCTGCGGTGCGCCCGTATTTGCGACGCTGAAGGACATGTTTGCGCAGACGAAGGTTGATGGTGTTATTCTTTCCACGCCAACGCCATTGCATCTAGAAGGCGGCCTAGCCTGTATAGCCGCTGGCATTCCTGTTCTGATCGAAAAGCCGCTTGCGACCTCTGTCGAAGAAGCTGCGATCTTGGCTGGGGCATCGCAGAAGGCCAATGTGCCTGTCTTGGTTGGCCACCATCGCCGTCATAATCCGCTCATTCGCCAAGCGGCATCCATGGTTAAGGACGGCGCGATTGGCGAAGTGCGTGCCGCGCAAGTCACCTGTTGGTTTTATAAGCCCGATGATTATTTCGAGGTTGCCCCATGGCGTAAGGAAAAGGGTGCAGGTCCGATTTCTGTTAATTTGGTGCATGACGTTGACCTGATGCGCCACCTGTGCGGTGAGGTCGTCAGTGTCCAAGCACAGCTCGCGCCGTCCAAGCGGGGATTCGCAAATGAGGACCTGGCGGCAGCCGTCTTGGTGTTTGAAAGCGGCGCGATTGGCACGATCACCGTGTCCGATAGCATCGTGTCACCTTGGAGTTGGGAGCTCACGTCGCGGGAATACCCGATTTATCCCGCAACAGATCAGTCCTGCTATTTGATCGGCGGCTCGGAAGGGTCGTTGTCCATTCCCGACATGCGCCTATGGCGTCATGATGGCGAGACAAGCTGGTGGAATTCGATGTCATCTACGTCAATGCCGCGGGCGACGTCCGACCCACTTATCAATCAAATCAAACACTTCGCCGAGGTGATCCGCCGCAATGAAGCGCCGCTTGTTGATGCAAATGAAGGGCTGCGGACAATGCAGGTCGTGGAAGCAATACAGGTTGCAGCGACCAATCAGTCACTTGTGAAGATCACTTGTGCTGCACAGGACAGCAAATAACACGTTAAATAATATCATATATTTTTAATAATATATTGTAATGTGCCGAAAATGCGGTATTAATTACCACAATCACCACCCACACAAAGGGTGTAAATCGTCTGGGAGGACAAACATGACTACTACTCTTACACGCCGTTTGGCGCTTGCTGGCATGATTGCGGCGGGCACAATTTCTGGCACTGCTGCTTTCGCAGATGGCCATCAAATCCAGTTGCGGATGTCGACATCTGGTTCTGAGACAGATCAGCGTGCTGTCGCATTGGCAGAAGTCTTTGGTCCTGCGGTCGCTGGATTTGCATCATATGAACCAAGCTATAACGCAACTTTGTTTGCGCAGGGCACCGAGCTTGACGCGATTGCGCGTGGCAACCTTGAGATGTCGATCACATCGGCGCAAGAGCTTGCTCAGTTCTTTCCGGAATTTTCGATCTTTACTGCAGGTTACGTTCACCAGAGTGCTGCCCACCAAGTTGCCGTCTTTAATGACCCATTGATGAATGCGTTCAAGCAGACGGCCGAAGACGAGCTGGGTGTGAAGTTGTTGTCTGTGATGTATTTGGGCCGCCGTCAGGTGAACCTACGTCAGACCAAAGACGAGCTGACAGTGACGACGCCTGCTGACTTAGCTGGTGTGAATCTGCGTATGCCTGGCACGGATGCTTGGCAGTTCTTGGGGTCTGCACTGGGTGCCGCACCAACGCCAATGTCGTTCTCGGAGGTCTATACTGCCCTTTCGACCGGAGCTGTTGATGGCCAAGACAACCCGTTGCCAACAGTTGTGGACTCGAAATTCTACGAGGTCACCAACCAGATCGTTTTGACGTCGCACCTTGTTGACCTAAACTACATCGCGATTTCAGCGGCATTGTTCAATGGTCTGCCATCCGACCAGCAGGAGGTCATTCAAGCCGCTGCTGATGCAGCCGCAGAATCTGGTCGCCAAGCTCAGCTGCAGAAGGAAGACGACCTTGTCGCTTTCCTCGAAGATCAGGGCATGGAAATCTATGAGCCAGATGTTGCAGCTTTCCGCGATGCGGTTCAGGCAGCTTATCTTTCCAGCGAGTTCGCAGCAACTTGGCCAGAAGGTGTGCTCGAAAAGATCAACGCACTGGGTAACTAATACATCGACCACTAGGTTGTAGTTGAGAAATGGGGGAGCGAAGATGAGACGGTTTATCAGTTGGCTCCCCCGTATCGCAGAAGGCATTTCGGCCGTCTTGCTGGCAACAATATTCGTGACTTTTCTTTTACAAATTGGATCACGCTATCTTCCAAAAATAATCAGCGGTTTGGGCCTAACCGAAGCCCTTCCTCTGCTCGCGTCCGTAGAGCCGTTTGGCTGGACCCTAGAACTGATTGGCGTGCTTTGGGTCTGGGTCATCTTCTTTAGCTGCGCGTTCGTGGTGCGCGAATTTGATCATGTGAAATTCGATATCATCTACCTGAACGTTTCACGCCGCCTGCGCGCAATATTTGCGATCATTACATCATTGGCGATTGTGGGAGGGATGATTTACGCCTTCCTGCCGACATGGGATTACATTGATTTCATGCGTCTGCGCGGAACATCAACTGTGCGCAATCCCTTTACGGGTGCCAAGATTCCTATGCGCACAATCTTTTCGGTCTATGCCGTGTTCATGATCGCTGTGGCTGCTCGCTATGCGTGGCAAGTCATCGACGTCTGGCGCAATGGATCGCCGAAAACCGAGCTAGAAATGGTACTTGAGGCCTCCGCGGATGGTCAGTGTGACAAATCATGAGCTTTGAACTGATCGTCTGCCTCGTGACACTTTTTGGCCTGGCGGGTATTGGAACGCCGATTGGCTATTCCATCATGTTGGCCTCGATCGCGTATCTTGGGTTTGCGGGGCTCGATGTCGCGCTGGCAGGTGAAAAAATCCTGCAAGGTTTCTACAAAAGTGCGATCTTGCTGGCGGTGCCGCTGTTCATTGTTGCTGCCAACATCATGAACGCTGGGTCGATTACGGACCGCTTGTTGAATTTCTGCGTCGCCGCTGTGGGACGCTTTAAGGGCGGCTTGGGACACGTGAATATTGTTGCCTCGCTGATCTTTTCGGGGATGTCAGGATCGGCTGTCGCGGACGCTGCGGGTATTGGAAAAATCATCATCTCGATGATGACCCGCGACGGGCGTTATAGCCGTGGCTACGCGGCGGCTATAACGGCGGCTTCGGCGACGATTGGCCCGATTATTCCGCCGTCCATTCCGATGGTTTTATATGCGCTGGTGTCCAAGGCGTCGATTGGTGCATTGTTCCTAGCGGGCATTTTGCCTGGCATTCTTATGGGCATCGTCTTGATGATCATGAACGGCTATATGGCCCGCAAACGTGGTTTCGCGATGGAAGAGCCAGTGGCTTTGCGCGAACTGCCGCGCCACACTGCAAATGCATTCCCCGCGCTGCTGATGCCTGTCATCCTGCTTTACGGCATCTACGGCGGCATCACGACCCCTACAGAGGCCGCGGCGGTGGCTGCATTCTACGCGCTGTTGCTCGCCATGCTGTTCTATCGCGCCTTGTCATTCCGCGGACTGTATCAAGTTTTTGTCGATAGTGCACGTTCTTCGGCCTCAGTTGGAATCGTGATCGGCGGCGCGTTCATCCTGAACTTCATCGTCATCTCGGAGCAAATTCCGCAAGCTATCTCGATCATGTTTGATGGGTTTGATGTCCATCCAATTGTGTTCCTTTTGGCAGTCAATGTTCTCATTCTGCTATTGGGCTGCGTCTTGGATGCTACGACGATCATCCTTGTGATCGTGCCGTTATTTATCCCTACTTGCGAAGCCCTCGGGATTGATCTGGTTCACTTTGGGGTGCTGGTGGTGGTTAATTCGATGATTGGATTGATTACGCCTCCCTACGGTATTCTGCTGTTCGTCATTAATGCGGTGACCGATATTCCGTTGCGCGAAATCATTGCCGAGATTTGGGCGTTCCTTGCGGTGTTGATCGCCGCACTGATGTTGATGATGTTGCTCCCCGATATGGTTTTATGGCTACCGAGGGTTATGGGTTACAATGGATAAATCTGTGTTTTGCATTCCAACATCGATCGTTTCGGGAGATCTTGCTGAAAAGTTCCGCAATATTGCGGCGGCCGGATTTGATGGTGTCGAACTCAGCATCAGCGATGTTGTCGGCAGTGATGCGAGCCTTGATGAAATCGCGCAAATGGCACGTGATGCTGGCTTGGCCATTACCGCTCTGGGTCCGCTCGCTTATCCCAAAACGCCGATGAAGATCGCGGCAAAAGTAGCTATGGCGCGGGCGTTGGGTGCAAGTATTTTAATCGTTGATGCGCATAGTACAACAGAGGACATTCTTCCTGACCTCACCACGCTAGATGATGTGCGGATCGCATTGCGACCTACGCGTCAATCGGAAGCCGACGTGCTTGATCTTATCGCAAGTCTGGACTGCCCAAACGTTGGCATCGCTCTGAACGCTTTTGACGTCTTAGGCGACGGCTCTCGCCCTGCGCGTTTGCGCGAGATCGACGGGGCTCGAGTGTTTCATGTGCAATTGTCTGACGGTCCGCAAACGCCGATGATGCCTGGACAGGGCACCTTAAATCTTGCGGGCTTTTTACGGGTATTGGTGCGCGCAGGATATGATGGGCCTTGGTGTGTCACCAGCGCACAACAGGGCCATAACACGATCAAAAACGGATATCGCGCGTTGGTCACTTTGCTGTCTGATGTCGCGCTGACCGAGCCACGCCTGAGGGGCAGGATACCAGACTTGCCGCCGAAGGTGGCCGCAACAGGTATCGAATTTATCGAATTTGCAGTTGATGAAGCAAGCAGGGTGGAGTTGGCGGCGATGTTGTCGTCCATGGCATTTCGCCAAGAGCGCCGCCACTTCTCAAAAGCCGCTACATTGTGGCGTCAGGGTGCGGTGAACATTGTGGTCAATCAAGAGGCCAAGGGCCACGCCCATCATGCGTTTTGCGAACATGGTCCAGTCGTGTGTGACATGGGATTGCGTGTCAAGAACGCTGACGAAACGGTAGCGCGCGCAAAGGCGCTGGGTTCGCCTGACTTTAATCAAGCTGTCGGCGTGGGCGAGTTGAGCATCCCTGCCATTCGTGGTGTCGGTGGGGCTCTAATGCACTTCATAGATGAAACCTCGGACCATCACCGCGTTTGGGATATTGAATTCGAGCCCGTTGGACGCACCAAAGCACATCAACCGGCGGGACTGCGTCGGATCGATCACGTAGCGCAGACGATGAAATATGAAGAGATGCAAAGCTGGCTGCTTTACTATCTGTCTACGTTCAAAATGAGAAAGTCGCCGATTGTGAACGTCGCTGACCCCTCAGGCGTTATTTACAGCCAAGCGCTGGAAAGCCCCGAAGGTGAAGTGCGCATGAACCTGAACGGTGCTTTGGGTCAAAATACGATGGCGGGATCATTCCTTGCGGAAAAAAGTGGGGCAGGGGTCCAGCATATAGCGTTTCAGACGGATGATATTTTTGAGACCTCAGCGATCCTTCAGAGATCGGGTTTTGCCCGCCTCCAGATTGCGCCCAACTATTATGCAGAAACGCAAAGCGAGTTTGATCTTGATGCTGATCTGGTTGGAAAGATGCAGTCCGCGTCCATCTTGTATGATCAAGACGAGTTAGGTGCCTATTTCCAGATATATGGGCAGACAATTTTCTCAGGCTTTTTCTTTGAGATTGTCGAACGCCGTAACCGTTATGCAGGATACGGGGCACGAAACGCGGCCATTCGTTTGGCCGCACAAGCCAAGGCCCGCAGCAAAAAAAAGATCGCGTCATGATTAAAGCAGGCTTGATCGGGTCAGGGATTGCAGGGTCTTTGACGCCTGCGATGCACGTGGCGGAAGGTGCAGCACAGGGCTTGAACTATAGCTATGTGCGCTTCGATGTGTCGACGCCGCAATGCGCCAATCAGACTCTCGCGAATATATTGTTGATGGTTGAGGCGGGTGGATTTGCTGGGGTGAACATTACCTACCCTTACAAACAGGCGGTCCTTGAACTGCTCGATGAGATCACAGACGAGGCTGGTGAAATTGGGGCGGTGAATACGGTCGTTTTTCGAGATGGAAAGCGGTTTGGTCACAACACGGATTACAACGGATTTCGCACTGCGTTTGCGCATGAGCTTTCCTTATTACCTCATAAAAACGTTGCCCTTGTTGGCGCTGGCGGCGCAGGCGCGGCCGTTGGTCTTGCTCTCTTGGATGAGGGGGTGAAATCGCTTTGCGTTTTGGATAACGATCTGAGAGCAGCTCGGCGATTGGTCTCAACATTACAGCACTTAAGGCCGTTGGTTGAAGTTGGCGTTTGGAGCGGGCAAGCGGCTGTTGATGGCCTTATCAATGCGACACCGATGGGAATGGTCTCGCATCCGGGTGCGGCCGTGTCTCTGGATGAGGTGACTGTTCAGCATTGGGTTGGCGATATCGTTTATTTCCCTCTAATCACAAAGCTGCTGCACGATGCTACCTCTTTGAAACTACATACGATGACAGGCGGCGGAATGGCCGTGGGTCAAGCTTCTGATGCCTTTCAGCTTTTCACGGGCCTCACAGCAAGCGCTGAACGGATGACCGAGAAGTTTCTCGCATTAAATACGGATAAAGCCGCATGACCACTGACGCAGATGCAATCCGCCATTGGTGGCGCACATCCATTATCGATATGTCGCCGGGCAAAATCGCGTTTCGCGGGCATCCGATTCAAGACCTGATCGGCAATGTGAGTTTTCCGCAGATGATCTGGCTTATGACACGCGGCGATTTGCCAACAGCGGATCAAGCGGCGCTGCTAGAGGCGGCATTGGTTGCGGGTGTCGATCACGGACCCCAAGCGCCCTCGATTGCGGCCGCACGCATGGCCGCGACCTGTGGCGTCGGACTGAATAACGCGATGGCCAATGGCGTGAACATGCTGGGCGATGTGCATGGTGGCGCGGGCGAGCAATGCGCCGAGCTATACTATGACATCGCTGAACGTATGGATGCGGGCGCGACACTTGCGGATGCAACCCAAAACGGCCTTGATGCTTGGCGCGCGACCTATGGCAAAATCATCAGCGGCTTTGGTCATCGGTTTCACAAACCTGTCGATCCGCGCGCACCTCGGCTGATGGAAATCGTGCGCGAGGCGGCTGGGCTTGGTGCCGTGGGCGGGCGCTATGCGGATATTGGCGAGGCTGTTCAAGCAAACCTCAGCCAAAAGCGTCCAATTGCGATGAATATTGACGGCGCCACTGCGGTGATCTTTTGCGAGCTTGGGTTCCCCGCGCCTTTGTCTCGCGGGCTTTTTTGCCTGTCCCGCTCTGTGGGTATTTTGTCGCACGCTTGGGAACAGATGCAGCAGGGTGGGCGCAATAAGGGGCCGATGCCGCCTGCATATCTCCCGCTTTATGAGCCCACACAAATATAAATCAGACAATATTGAAAATATCATAGATTTTGGAATACATATTATGATACCGAAGACGTAGGCATCATAAGGTGATTCACGATGACGGATGATACTGGCCAACCTCTCTACTCCCTCGCGCATCTTACGCTGATCAATGCGACAGCGCCCGAGTTGATTTATATTGCCGCGCGCGCTGGCTATGACGCGGTTTCCCCGCGCTTCATTCAAATGAATGTCCCCGGTGAGTTCCGTGAAAGCCCCATCGACAAGGCAATGGTTTCCGCCACCAAGACCGCGCTGAAAACAACGGGCCTCAAAGTGCTGGACGTCGAACTCGCCCGCATTACAGAAGACTGTGATCCAAGAGAGTTCGAAGCGGCCTGCGAATTGGGCGGAGAGTTGGGTGCCACGCGCATGATCATGTCCGCGTGGACGCCAACCCGCGACGATCGCAATTTCATCGTCGATTGCTATGCCGAGACTTGCGAGATCGCCGCCCCTTTTGGTCTGTCCGTCGACCTAGAGTTCCCGAGCTTTAGCAGGCTGCGCACGCTTGACGAGGCGCTTGATATCGTCCGCGCCGCAGATCAACCCAACGGCGGCATTCTCGTTGACACACTCTATCTCCACCTCAGCCGTGTGGACCTGTCAGAGCTGCTTCACGTGCCGTCAGAGCTTTTGAATTTCCTACACATCTCGGACGCTTTGCCTGGTATCGCCGATACCCGCCAAGGCATGATCCAGCTTGCCCGCGACGCGCGCCTTTATCCCGGCGAGGGCTGTATCGACTTTGCAGGCATCATCGAACGGATGCCAAAGGTCGACTATTCCATTGAACTTCCCAACCAGTCGCGCGTGACCGAACTGGGCTTTGAAGAACATGCGCGGCGTTGTTTGCAGCACGCGAAACGCACATTCGGGCACGTCCAGTCACAACGACGCACCCATCCTATTCCCCCACAAGAAAGCACCCTGACAGATGGCCAAAGAGCTTAGAGACGACGAACGCCAAATGGTGGCAGACATGATCGCCCGCGCCCGCATTGCGATGGGGCAGGTCGAGAATTGGAGCCAAGCGCAACTTGACCGTTTGGCGCAGGCGATCGCTTGGTATGCAGGAAATGAGAAGACGTTTACGCGACTGGCCGAGCAGGGCGTTGACGAAAGCAGGATCGGTGACCGCGCGGGACGACCTGCCAAACGGTTTAAAATCCACATGGTTTTGCGTGATGTTCTGCGGACCCCCTCGACTGGGATTGTGGAAGTCGACGAGGCAAAGGGTCTGGTAAAATACGCCAAACCTGCAGGCGTGATCGCATCCCTTGTGCCAATGACCAACCCCGCAATGACGCCGCCCGTCACTGGGGTTTCCTCCGCAAATGCGCGTAACGCCGTGATCTTTTCACCGCATCCGCGCACCGCGCAAACCACATGGGAAATGGTCGAAATGATGCGGGCTGCCTGCCGAGCGGTTGGCGCACCAGAGGACCTGTTCCAATCGATCCGCCAGCCCTCCATTCCGATGACGCAGCACCTGATGGAAGAATGTGATCTGACGCTTGCGACGGGGGGCAAGCCGATGGTCAAGGCTGCCTATTCGTCGGGGCGTCCTGCTTACGGTGTGGGTGCAGGCAACTCGTCGATCGTGATTGATGAAACCGCTGACATTGATATCGCGGCGCAGAATACGCGCATTTCCAAGACCTCTGATTTTGGCTCTGGCTGTTCAGCTGACGGCAATATCATCATCCAGAAATCGATCTACGATCAGATGGTCGCCGCCTTGCAAGCCGAAGGTGGCTACCTGTGTAATTCGGAAGAAAAAGCTTTGCTAGAAAAGGCCATGTGGGACGAAAAGGGCAACCGCACCTTTCCCACGATCGCCTGCCCACCGCAGCAAACCGCTGACGTTGCGGGCTTTACTATCCCTGCCGACGCCAAGTTCCTGATGGTCGAAAATCAGGGGCAGATCGGGCCAGAGCATAAGTTCTCGAAAGAGAAACTGACGACGGTTATGGCGATTTATCACTTTGAGACTTTCAACGATGCGCTCGACACCGTGCGCGCGATTTATGAGACTGGCGGCAAGGGCCATTCCTGCGGCATCTATAGCCATAATGACGCCAACATCGACGCATTGGCGCGCGTGGCGCCTGTCAGCCGCATGATGGTCCGCCAACCGCAATCAAAGGCGAATGCGGGCTCGTGGACCAACGGTATGCCCATGACCAGTTCGCTAGGTTGCGGCATCTGGGGCGGCAACATCACCAATGAAAATGTCACCATGAAACACATGATGAATTACACTTGGGTCGCGCGGCCAATCGCCGAAGATCGCCCCTCCGAGCAGGATCTGTTCGGCGAATTTTATGGACAGGAGATCGCGTGATGAATGCGAGCAAAGAAGGCGGCAAAACAGTCGCGGAACATATGGTTGATTTCTTGCAGCGCCGTGATGTGGAACATATTTTTGGCCTGTGTGGTCATACCAATATTGCGGTGCTCGCGGCGCTTGCAGACAGCCCGATTGATTTCATCACTGTGCGCCATGAACAGATCGCAAGTCATGCGGCGGACGCCTATGCACGTGTGACGGGCCGCGCCTCTGTTGTGCTCAGCCACCTGAGCCCCGGCTTGACGAACTGTGCGACGGGTGTCGCCAATGCAGCGCTTGATTGCATCCCGATGGTCGTGATCGCAGGTGATATCCCGACCCACTACTACGGCAAACACCCGCACCAAGAGGTGAACTTGCACGCGGACGCCGCACAATGGGAAATCTACCGCCCGTTCGTGAAACGCGCTTGGCGGGTGGATCGTGCAGATCTGATGGCCGAGATTCTGGAAAAAGCCTTTCATTTGGCCGAAAGCGGGCAACCGGGTCCTGTCTTGGTCAATGTGCCGATGGATATTTTCAGTGAGGTGATTTCCTCCGAAACATTTGATCGGGTCGCGCAAAACACACGCACTCTCACAAAGCCGTCGATCGATGATGAGACGGCACGGGTGATCATCGAAAAGTTGGCTAAGGCCGAAAATCCTGTCGCTTATGTCGGCGGTGGGATCTTGCTTGCCAAAGCGTCAGAGGAATTTGCCGAATTCGCAACCCACATGGGGCTACCAGTTGCGCATTCCTTGATGGGCAAGGGCGCGTTACGAGACGATCACCCATTGGTCATGGGCATGACAGGGTTTTGGGGCACTGAACTGGTGAACCAAGCCTGCCTGAACGCCGACTATGTCTTTGCGGTCGGCACGCGGTTCAAGGAAGCGGATTGTTCGAGTTGGTATCCCGGTTATACCTTCAATATTGGCGGCAAGACGGACACGACGAAAGTCATCCACATCGACATCGAACCGCAAGAGATCGGCCGCAATTATCCGACAGAAATTGGTGTTGTTGCTGACGCAAAATCCGCCCTGCGCGTGCTGATCCGCGTGGCGAAAGAGATGTATCCAGACGGCTTTGACAGGTTCGAAATGAAAGCCAAGATCGCTGACTTTCGTGAAGCCTTTAAGGCCTCGAACGCGGAGATGCAGACCTCCGATGCGTTTCCCATGATGCCCGAGCGCATCCTTGCAGAAACGCGCAAGGCCCTGCCAGAAGACGCGATCATCACCACCGATGTTGGGTGGAACAAGAACGGTGTGGGCCAGCAATTCGATATACTGACGCCGGGATCAATCCTGACGCCGGGCGGGTTTGCGACAATGGGTTTCGGCCCGCCCGCAACTATTGGTGCAAAACTGGCCGCACCTGAGCGGGTTGTAGTGTCGCTGGTTGGCGACGGCGGTTTTGGGCAAAACCCGTCTATGCTGGCAACTGCGGTGGAACTAAATCTCGCCATTGTTTGGATCGTAATGAACAACAACGCATTTGGGACCATCGCGGGCCTACAAAAGGCGCATTATGGCCTGACCTATGGCACGATATTTCCCGGAACGGCGGCGGAACCCACCAATGGTCCTAACTACGCCGATATCGCGCGGGCCTACGGCGCTGTTGGTGTGCATATCAATGCCGCTGATGAATTATTGCCCGCCTTGCAGGCGGCCATTGCCAGCGGCAAGCCGACAGTGTTGGATGTCCCTATGATCAACAACCCGACGCCGACAACGGGGCATTGGAATATCCTTGATATCTACTCGCCTGATAGTGACGTTAGCCACGTCTCGACCTAACAGAAAGTCGCAAGTATGAAAAATCCGCAAAACCTGTTCAAGGCCGCGTTGAAAGCACAAAAGCGCCAGCTTGGTATCTGGAACACCATCGGAGGGAATTCGGTGCCCGAGCTGCTGGCTGGAGCAGGGTTCGACTGGGTTCTTGTGGATTGTGAACATGCGGCAATTGAAACGGTTGAGGTGCTGCCCGCGCTGCAGGCGATCGGGCAATATCCAACCGTTTCCGCCCTCGTGCGCCCTGCAAATAACGACGCGACCTTGTTCAAGCGTCTGTTGGATATGGGCGCGCAAACGCTGCTTGTCCCTTATGTGCAGACCGCGCAAGAGGCAGCAGCGGCCGTCAGTGCGATGCGCTATGGCCCCCACGGCATTCGCGGGATGGCGGGCATGACCCGTGCGACCCGCTACGGCCAAGTCGAGAATTACTTTGCCACCGCGTCGGATGAGCTGTGCCTCGTTGTGCAGATCGAAACGGTTGAGGGGATGAAAAACCTCGAAGCAATCGCCGAAACGGACGGCGTTGATGCGGTGTTCATTGGTCCCTCAGATCTCAGCGCCAGCATGGGCTTTCCAGGAGAACCGAACCATCCGGAAGTGCTTGCCGCAATCAAAGACATGATCATGCGCATGCAGGCGATAGACGTCCCTGCGGGGCTTATGTCTCTCGATCCCGTTGCCGCCAAGGGCTACTTCGAAATGGGCGCAAGCTTTGTGGCTGTTGGGGTGGACTTGGTCTTGCTTGCTAATGCGGTTAGCAACCTAAGAGGTGAATTCGAAGGGTAATTCTTAGCCTTAAGATTTGTCCGGATTCTAGGGGCATTTATTTCAAGTATCCTGGTTGGGTTGGGGCTAACTTTCATAAGTTAAGACGAACGCGACATCCAAGGCTATCTGGAGATGGTCAGGTGTGTCGCGAAAATCGGCCTTGGAGAGAGGGATCGCGAAAAAAACCATCTGTCCCGTCGTTAAATCTCTATCAAATCGTGGACAGTCGTATAGTAGCTGGCCGACAGCAGCCATTCGCGCAGTTGCAGCGAATTCACACTTTGTCCGCAAACTGTGAGTTCGCCCATTATCGAATTTCGCACGTGCAGCGAAAGTCCGGTCTGACGGGCCGCACCGCAGCATCGCCGAAAATGGTTGGAGGTCGGCTAAGGGCCGTGAGCGACATCCGACACCAAGGGCGGATTGCCGACCTTCGCTGCATGCGCGAGATCGAAAGAGAAGCGCGAAGAAAGCGAACGCTTAGGGCATCAGCCCGTTTGTTCTGTTGTGCAAATGCGGCTAATGGTGGCAATGAGCCCGACCTACCACATTCTCAGCACTCCGTGCTTGGATCGATAGGTGCTAGTTGTGCTCAAGCTGTTCGACGATTTCATCGACTATTGCATACCCCGCCCGAGATAGATGAGGACAAGTTATCAGTTTTCCATCGGTCCATCCTTTAAGGTGTTTTGCAGCAGGAACACCGTGCGCAATTATGACAAGCGGCTTGAACGTCGCCAGAAGGAGATCGAAGGCGTCCGTTGTACTTACCGGCATGTTCGCCACTTCAGTCGATGGTGTCGCGGAAATAT
>JAWUXS010000056.1:0-46502 GCA_034111185.1 Paracoccaceae bacterium
AAGAACGGTGTTGCGATTGGTGCGACCTCCGCACGGCTTGAGCGGGCATTCGATGCCGCAGTTTCTCAGGTTTGGAACTATCAGAACTTTGTAAAAAAATAGGGCCCTTGCGGGTGCGCGCCGCCACGCTACTCTGGTTGGGAAATACCTGTTCAGAGGACTTAAGATGCCGCTTTCGTTTATGCCCGCAACTGCCGATGCGATCCCACTGCATGTCGTGACACCTGATACGGTGGGCAGCGTATTGGATATGCTTGAGCCGGCTCAGCGCGCTTGGGTCGAAGTAAATGGTTTTACGGGCGTGCTAGGTCAAACCTGTGCGGTACCCGATGCTACCGGTAAAGTAAGCGTCGCACTCTTTGGAAATGGAACAGAGGCCGCGCGACGTCGTGGACGTTTTCATATTGCTAAGGCGGCAACATCTTTGCCCGTGGGTACATACCAAATCGCATCCGGGCTTGAGGGGGCAGAGCTTGAGGAGGCGGCGCTTGCTTGGCTTCTGTCTGGTTACACGTTTGACAGATATAAGAAGCCGTCTGAAGCTATCGCGGGGCTTGTTGCGCCCCAAGGCGTTGATGCCGCGCGGATTGAGGTGATAGCCAACGGTGAAGCGCTGACCCGTGATCTGATCAATACCCCTGCTTCTGATATGGGACCAATCGAACTTGAGGCCGCAGCGCGAGAAGTTGCGCGTACTCATGATGCATCAATAATAGTTACGACTGGTGACGAGTTGCTGAGTGCGAATTTGCCAATGATCCACACAGTTGGTCGTGCATCGATCAGTGCGCCGCGCTTGATTGATATGCATTGGGGCGACGCGGGCCCAACTTTAACTCTCGTGGGTAAGGGCGTTTGCTTTGACACTGGTGGGTTAAACATCAAGCCTGGCAGCTCAATGGGGTTGATGAAAAAGGATATGGGCGGTGCGGCGACCGTGCTTGGCCTTGCGCACATGATTATGGGGCTTGGGCTAAAGCTTCGGTTAAGGGTTCTTATTCCGGCCGTTGAAAATAGCATCGACGGGAATGCGTTTCGACCGCAGGACATCTTAACCAGCCGCAAGGGCCTTACGGTTGAGATTAACAATACAGATGCCGAAGGGCGTCTTGTTCTGGCGGACGCATTGGCATTGGCTGACGAAAGCAAACCAGACCTCGTTATTTCTATGGCGACGCTAACGGGTGCAGCACGTGTTGCGGTTGGTCCCGATCTTGCCCCGTATTTCACAGACGACGAAGATCATGCAGCGACGATCGCAATGGGTGCGACAATGGTTGCTGACCCTGTCTGGCGCCTGCCATTCCATGAGCCATATGAAAGCAAGATCGAACCGGGCATTGCAGATCTAGATAACGCGCCCGCTGGCGGGATGGCGGGTTGCATCACCGCGGCGCTGTTTCTGCGGCGGTTTGTTGACGCACCTTATATCCACTTTGACATCTATGGATGGCAACCGAGTGCGGAACCCGCACGACCAAAGGGGGGCGTTGGTATGGGATCACGCGCCGTGCTTGCGGCATTGCCAAGACTGCTGAACCTATGAGCGATCGCCGTCTGACACCTGCGAATGGCCGCGTTGCTGCGACGTATCTAAAGGGCGTGATTGCGGCAGCCGATTATCTGGACGGCATAAAGGCGAGCGTTGTTGCGCCTGTTGTTGATCTGTGCGCAGCCCCGAATGGTGCACGTGATCGGCAGCTTAAGTTGGGAGCCGAGGTGAACGTTCTCGAAGACTGCGATGGGTGGTCGTTCATTCAGGCCGCGTTGGACGGTTATGTGGGGTATGTTCGGTCCGACGCTTTGGGTGAAGTGACTAGTCCAACGCATATGGTGGCTACATCAGCAACCCATGCATACTTGGCTGAAAACATGAAATCCGAAGACGTCTTGGCGTTGCCGTTTGGTGCGGCAGTGGTCGTAGTTGATGAACGGCATAAGTTTTTTGAAACAACCGTTGGCTATGTCCCTAAAAAGCATCTTCGCCCTTTGACGCAAACGTTCACAGACCCAGCCACGATTGCGCAGATGCATTACGGCGTCCCATATCTGTGGGGTGGAAATTCGGCGCGCGGGATTGATTGCTCGGGTTTGGTCCAGTCATCGCTGACGGCTTGTGGTATTTACTGCCCAGCGGACAGCGATATGCAATTGGCCGAGACGGGTGTGGCGTTGCTAGATGACGCATCATTGCAGCGGGGCGACCTGATGTTCTGGAAGGGACATGTTGGCATGATGGTTGACGCTGACACGATGATCCACGCGAATGCGCATCACATGGCATGTGTATACGAGCCGATTAAAGCAGCGATTTTGCGGATCAAAGCACAGGGTGACGGTGATGTGCTAGCACGCAAGCGGCTTGCTGGCGCTTAACCAATCGAGCGGATCAGTTTTCGTTCTAGGACACGCAGAACCTGCTTGAGGTCATCACCGCGCTTTAGCACCTGACCGTTCATTCCCAGAACGGCGTACTGTCCTTGGCGCAATCGCATCTTGGGTCGTTTTTCAATCCGATATAGCGGATTTTCGGCGGCGCGGCGAAAGACGGAAAATACCGCAACCTCGCGTAGGCCACTGATCCCGTAGTCTCTCCATTCACCCGCCGCGACCATCCGCCCATAGAGAGTTAGGATCGGTGCCAATTCGGTGCGATGAAAGTTCACCTGCTCAGGTGCGACGAACGATGAAGGGGGCGCGTTTAGCATAACACTAGACTTGCGCTATTTTCCCACCAGTTCAAGGGCGGCGCCGTGAAAGGACCGTTTCCGCAGCCTATTGCCGCCACAATTGTCCGGCAAACGAAGGTCATAGCAAATTACGCTACTCCGACGCTGTAAGTTATAGCCCCCACCCAGTTTGCAGCGTCGGGGCACTTTGCTTTTCACCCAAATATGGGCCTTACCCGCAGGTCAGTTCCGAAATGACGCCAGCTTCGTTTATGCGAAAGTTCAGGCGCTCAGGTGAGTAATCCTGCGTCACGATGCTGCCCGGTCTGATGACGCGGACTTCGCGTAGGATCAAGATCCTCTCAAGCGTGGTGCCATCCTGACCAATCAAAACTGCATATGAAACAGCACCACAGGTATCATCCAAACCTTGGGGATATGCATTTTGTGAAACGGGCTGACTGACTGATCCGCCTGTGTTTGGTGCTGTTGTCGTTGTGCAGGCAGCAAGGCCCAAAAGAACCGAAAGAACTATTGTTAACCGCATGAGATCCTCGTGATGATGCCATCTGCATCTGTAAAAATGTTCAGCCGTTCGGCCAAGAAATCCAATGTGACGGCGGTATCGGGTGGAATGATCCGCGCATTCAGGTCGGCAGGAAACGTTGTTGCGGCCAGTTGCACACCAATAAGGGATGCATAGCTGTCTTTACCGCATGTATCTGGCTCTGTTCCGCCGGACGTTATCGTTTGTCCGCAGGAGGCCAAAAGCAAAAGGATTGAAAGAAATTTCATACTGAGCACTAGAATCAGGTTTTTTGTGACGTGGCAACAACTGCCTGTGTCGCGAGTAGGCTTGAAATTGGACCAGATTTGCCAGAACGTGCCCTCAAATGAATATGGGAGAAGACCAATGAGAACCCGTGCCGCCGTTGCTGTTGCTGCAGGTAAGCCGCTTGAAATCATGGAAGTAAACCTCGATGGACCACGTGCCGGAGAGGTGCTGGTTGAGATCAAGGCGACAGGCCTATGTCATACTGATGAATTCACCCGTTCTGGTGACGATCCCGAGGGAATTTTCCCCGCAATTCTGGGCCATGAAGGCGCCGGTATTGTGATCGAGATCGGCGAAGGGGTGACTTCGCTTGAGGTTGGTGACCACGTGATCCCGCTTTACACGCCAGAATGTCGCGAGTGTGAGTACTGCCTGAACCCTAAAACGAACCTTTGCCAAAAGGTCCGTGCGACGCAGGGGCAGGGGCTTTTGCCTGATGGCTCGACCCGTTTTTCAATGCTCGATGGAACACCGATCCATCACTACATGGGTTGTTCAACGTTTGCGAACCACACCGTTGTTCCCGAGATCGCACTTGCAAAGGTCCGAAAGGACGCGCCATTCGACAAGATTTGCTACATCGGATGTGGTGTTACGACAGGTATCGGTGCGGTGATTAACACCGCCAAAGTCGAAATCGGCAGCCGTGGTATCGTCTTTGGTCTTGGTGGCATCGGCCTTAACGTGATCCAAGGTTTGCGTCTTGCCGGTGCGGACCAGATCGTTGGCGTCGACCTGAACCCCGGCAAGGTTGAAATGGCCAAGCACTTTGGCATGACTGACTTTGTGAACCCTTCAGAGGTTGAAGGTGATCTGGTTGCCCATTTGGTTGAGCTGACAGGCGGTGGTGCTGATTATACTTTCGACGCCACTGGCAACGTTAACGTTATGCGCACAGCACTTGAGGCAGCGCATAAAGGTTGGGGCGAAAGCATCATTATCGGAGTGGCACCTGCTGGTGCGGAAATTTCAACGCGACCTTTTCAGCTGGTCACAGGCCGCAGTTGGCGTGGCACTGCGTTTGGTGGTGCCAAAGGCCGGACGGATGTTCCAAAAATCGTTGATTGGTACATGGATGGTAAGATTGAGATCGATCCAATGATCACGCACAAACTAACGCTTGATCAGATAAACGAAGGCTTTGAATTGATGCACGCAGGCAAATCTATCCGCGCTGTCGTCGAATTCTAAAGTCAAAACAATTGGGGCGGTTTGGCAAAAGCTAGGCTGCCCTTATTTTTTGGCGCCGTAGCGTGCCATGAACATTTCAACCGCACCGCTCACCACGCGTTCCACCTCTTGCTGGGTGAACGTCGCGGTCATGTTGAAAATCATGCGCGGAAAAATATCGGCTTTGCACAGCTCTGCGAATTGATCGGCTGCAAGGGCAGGATCGTCGACAACCAGCTCACCGCGTGATGCCGCAAGATCAATGAAATCCATGATCTTAGTACGCAGCAGCATCGGGCCACTTTCATAGAACTCGCGGCCAAGTTCTGGAAAACGATCACTTTCTGCGACGCAAATCCGAAAAGTGCGCTGGCCAAACGGCGATGTTAGAAAGGTCACCATCTGTAGCGCAGCATCGGTTAGAACGTCGGCAACCGGACCATCAAGGTCAATCTGCTCAAGTGCTGTATCGGCCTGCTGCTGGCATTCAGTGCGGGCGACCTCCATGAACAGCAAACGTTTGTCAGGGAAATATTTGTATAGCGTCGCCTTTGAGACTTGGGCGGCCTTAGCGATGTCATCAACGCTCGCGCCCTCAAACCCATCGGCCATAAAGATTTCACGTGCGCCTTGCAGCACTTGGTCGAACTTGCGTCCGCGTTTCACCTCTACCGTGCCGTCAGGCATGCGCATCTCCAATTAAATACAGAAGAACGATATAAACCAATCAGTTTAGTTTTTTCAAGGAAATTGAGCGGAAAGTGCAGATTTGATCTTGTCGGATATGCAAAAGCGATTAACTTAGAACTATTCTAAAGATGAGGTGCCCCATGATACCTGGTTTTGCAAACCGCCGCCGCTTTGCTGATCTGACTGAGCAAGACATCCTTGCGCTTGCGATTTCCTCGGAAGAGGACGACGCACGCATCTATCGCAGCTATGCGGAACGTCTGCGCAGTGACTACGCCGCGTCGGCTGCTGTATTCGATGCAATGGCGGTTGAAGAAGACGAGCACCGCAGGCAACTGATTGCTTTGCATCAAAGCAGATTTGGGGATGTCATCCCGTTGATCCGCCGAGAGCATGTGTCAGGCTACTATGCCCGCAGGCCAGTTTGGCTGATTGAGAACCTATCGCTTGAACGTATTCGCGATGAAGCGGCCCAGATGGAGCGTGACGCCCAGCGGTTCTATATGGCCGCTGCTGCAAACACGACGGATGCCGAGACACGCAAGCTGCTTGGCGACCTCGCTGCGGCCGAAGCACTTCATAGCCAAAAGGCAGAAACGCTTGAGGCGGAATACTTGGGCGGTGACGTGCGCACCGAAGAAGAAAGCGCCGCACACCGGCAATTTATTCTGACGTGGGTGCAACCTGGTCTTGCAGGTTTGATGGACGGTTCGGTATCAACGCTTGCGCCGATCTTTGCGGTCGCATTCGCCACACAAGATACATGGACGACGTTCCTTGTGGGATTGGCCGCATCGGTCGGTGCGGGCATTTCTATGGGGTTTACCGAGGCTGCATCAGACGATGGTCAAATCTCTGGCCGTGGGTCGCCTTATAAACGTGGCTTGGCTGCGGGCGTCATGACGACGCTTGGTGGTCTTGGTCATGCGTTGCCATATCTGATCACCGATTTTTGGACAGCGACGGCGATTGCACTGATTGTAGTTTTTGTAGAGCTTTGGGCGATTGCTTGGATCCAAAACAAATACATGCAGACGCCGATTTTGCGGGCTGTGTTTCAGGTTGTCCTTGGCGGCGCGCTTGTGTTTGCGGCGGGTGCATTGATCGGCTCGGGCTAAGGCGCAATGGGCGTCAAACAGCGCGAACCATTGTCGTGGATGCACGAAAGCCGAAAATATAGCGCAAGGGGCCAAGACTCTGGGTCTTTATGGCTTTGAAACCCTCGCGCTCGTACAATGCGCGGGCGCGTAGATTGCTGTCGATCACATCAAGGCGCACCTGCGCGTATCCGCGTGCCTTGGCCTCGATTATGATAGCATTCAGAAGGGCGGTGCCGACGCCACGTCCACGCGCATAGGGTGCGACGAATATGCCATCCATAAGAAAGCGCGCATCCTCGGTATCGCGTTCAAGCAAGTTCAGAAATGCTGCACGCCAAGTGGCCCCAAAAATCCCATACACGTATCTTAGGTCGGCAAAGCTGCCGTCGACCAAGGCACTTTTATTCGTTTTAAATCCAACGACGCCAAGCAGCGCGCCATCATCGTCCAGCGCACAAATCCCGTGGCTTGGATCAAGAACATTCCCGATGAATGCTTGTGCCTTTTCTTTGGGTCCCATTGTGACGTTCAGCTTTGCACCAAACGCATCCCAATAAAGCGCTGTGGCTTGCGCGCGATGCTCTGCAGGTATTCCGTTCTTGATAATCATAGGCCAAAGCTCGTGAATGGAATGTAGGTTACCAACTGACCATTCGTGATCTCGGCCGCCTCGTCAGGAAGTACGACAAGACCAGTTGCCCAACTAAGTCCAGAAACTCTGCCAGATCCCTCAGAGCCAAATATCTCGGCACTGCCATCCATAATCCGTGCCCGCAAATACTCGCGGCGACCAGCCTTTTTGGATTTTGTGAACGCCGCTGGAATCTGGAACGCTTGCGGCGTTATCCAATTACCACCTGCCAAGACAGACAAAGACGGACGGGCAAATATCAATGCGCAGACTTGGGCCGCAACAGGGTTTCCAGGCAGGCCAAAGACGGGTGTGTTGTTCCATAGACCAAGCGCAAGTGGGCGGCCTGGTTTGATCGCCATACGCCATAACGCAAGGGTTCCGGTGCCTTGTAGTAAGGCGGACATGTGATCTTCGTCGCCTGCCGATGCACCGCCAGAGGTCAGAATGGCATCACATCGCGCAGCCGCATCGTCCAATATCGCCCTAAGGGCGTCGCGGTCATCCGGCGCACATCCGAGGTCTACGACTTCATAGCCCCATGCCTGTACAGTTGCGCAAAGCATCGGGCGGTTCGCATCGTAAATCTGGCCGTCTTTGGCCTGCGTTCCGGGCATCGCAAGTTCGTCCCCCGTGGACAGAACGCCGACCTTTAACGTTTTCCGTACCATGACAGTGCCCACGCCTGTGGCTGCGATTGTCGCTAGATCAGCAGGGGTGATTTTGCGTCCGGTGGTCAGGATTGTGTCGCCAGCCAGCATGTCTTCGCCAGCTTTGCGGGCATTCGCGCCGCGCTTTAGCGGGCCGTTCATTGCGACGTTCTGCCCATCAGTTGATACGTCTTCTTGGAGCACAACAGTATCAACGCCCTTAGGAAGATGCGCACCAGTGAGTATACGAATGGCGTGTCCGGCGGGTACATTGCGGCTATATGGTTGGCCTGCAGCAGAACGCCCTGCAACAAGTGGAAACTGATGTTGTCCGTCGCCCAAGGGCCCTGCAAAACCGTAACCATCTACAGCTGCATTCGCATGTGGTGGATGGGAACGTAGTGCGATGGCGTTTTCGGCAAGAATCCTGCCCGCGGCTTGATCTAATCCGACAGCTTCGGCGCCCACGACTGGTCCTAGTTCTGATTGCAAATGCATCAACGCTTTATCAACGGGCGTCCAATACGCGCCTTGGGGCATTGCAAAACAATCGTTTCGTAATGGTGGCGGCATCAGGGTTTGCGGTGCGTTATGGTTTTCCAAAATATCCTCGTGACCCAGTCCCAGAACCCAGCCTTCTTTGCTTGGTGGTACATCAAGGATACGGGTGATATCTGTCGCGGGCAACGTCGCAAAGGTGCGTGCAAATAGACTAACCTGATCTGCGTCGCGGATGCTGTTGTCCGTGGTCGTCGCAGAGAGCGCTTTGGGCAGCAGTGAAAAGTAGGTCTCAGCGAGAGTTATCAGGCGATCTGTTTTCTCAAATGGCCAAACACAAACGTCCTTGGTGAATGCCGCCCTTAGCCGTGAAAGCATGGGCAACCCCATAATGACTTGCCCACCAACGGCCCCAGCCCCTGCAAGTTGCCACGGTGAAAACGCGCCCTTGGCTGCTGCATCAGCTGCACGTTTCTCAGGGAAATTCGTGCAGGTTCGGGTTGACCCTTTGCGCGGTAAATGCGCGATGTCCCGCTTTAGCCCATTGCCCCAAAATGGACCGATGCCAGGGAAACGCTTGTTGATGTCGGCGGCAATATCGAACCGATTATTCGTGGACGTGCCATCCGTGACATGTTTTTCAAACCAATCCCACAAGTCTAGCGGATCGGAATTTCCAGTTAGCGCTGCGGCGAAACCCGCAGGGTAGGCAAAACACAAATCGAACCCGACAAGGGTTCGCCGGCCAGCCTGAATTTCCGTGTTTAGCGCGTCGGTCAGCCAGCTTTCAGCGACTTGTCGATTGCGATGATATATCGGCGTTTGCGTGGCCTGATCGTTGGAAATACACGTCCAAATCGCATCCTTTTTCGGGCTTTTTCCCCGATCATTTCCACCAGACCAGTCAACCATAATGACTGTATCGAATTTCAAAGGCCAACCTCGGCCAAAATGAAATCAGCAATCGCCTTGGTGTCGTTTAGATCAAACACTGGACGGTCGATCGTCAGGGCGGTGTCGGTTGCAATCGCGCGGATCGTCGGGTCGTTTGGGGCGATTAAAGGGTTGCCAGTTTCGGCGCGGTGCGCTTCGATCTTGGCGTGATCATCGCGTTTCCATCCTTCGATCAGGATAAGATCGACAGGGGTCATTTTCGCGATCAGCTCATTCAGCGACGGCTCGGATGTTTCGCGCAATTCGGTCATCATCGCCCAGCGTTTGCCAGACGACAGCACGACTTGATGCGCGCCAGCCTCGCGGTGGCGAAAACTGTCTTTGCCAGGGTGATCGACGTCAAAGGCATGATGGGCGTGCTTCAGGGTCGAAACGCTGAAGCCACGCCCAGTGATCTCGGTAACGAGCCGTTCCATTAGGCCGGTTTTGCCAGCGTTTTTGTATCCGGCGACACCAAATATTTTCATAGCATCGCCTCGGCTGTCATCAGATCTTCGGGCGTATTCACGTTGAAAAAGGCGGTGTCGTTAGGAAAGGCAGCACTTCCTGCATTGTGTTGTGAGGTCCACAGCACAACTTTGCGCAGGCCATCATTCAACGCATCGCGCAAGTCGTCGCGCAATGAAACCGGCCAAAGCCCAAACGTGGGTTGCCTGCCAGATGGCGATGCAGCAAGTGCGAGACCCGCGTGTTCGCTAGCCAACTGTAGTTGCGGCACAAGATCGCAAGGAAAGAACGGCGTGTCAGCGGCGGCGGTTACAATATGGCTGTGCCCAATTTTGGCCGCGTAATCGAGGCCCGCAAGAACACCACACAGCGGCCCTGCAAATCCCGCGATGCTGTCTGCAACTACTGGCAAATTATAACTGCCAAACCGGTCCGGGTCGCCGTTAGCGTTTAGGACAATACCGTCCACTTGTGGGTCAAGACGGCTGATGACGCGCTGCAAAATCGGTATGCCGCCTAGCTTTAACAGCCCTTTATCGCCGCCGCCCATACGGGTTGCCTGCCCACCTGCAAGAATTACGCCTAACGGGGCTTTCATTGGATGCACCTTGCTTGAAATGTATAAACTTTGCCGCTTTGACTATGAAAAATCATGCGCCTTTGCGCCCAGATTTGCGTGGTTCATCGGCGATGCTTGCGGGGTCAGTATCGCGAATAAGACGTTCTTCTCCGGCTAGGCAAACGAACCTTTGGCCTTTCATGCGACCAATTAGAGTGAGGCCAACCTCTTGGGCGATTTCAACGCCCCAAGCGGTAAAGCCTGAACGAGAGGCAAGTGTTGGGATGCCCATCAACGCAGTCTTGATCACCATCTCGGATGTGAGGCGACCAGTCGTATAAAGAATCTTGTCATCCGCGTTGACGCTTTCGGACAACATCCAGCCTGCAATCTTATCGACGGCATTATGGCGACCCACGTCTTCCATATAGACCAAAGGACGGTCGGCTTGGCACAGCACAGTGCCGTGGATAGCACCTGCTTCTAGATACAAAGATGGCGTGCGGTTGATCGCGGCGGCGAGGGCATAAAGATCCGATGTCTTGACGGGTGTCGCGGGCAGGGTCACATCCGCAAGCCCCTCCATCATATCGCCAAAAACGGTGCCAACAGCGCAACCGCTGGTCCGTGTCTTCTTTTGCAGCTTTGCCTCGTGGTTAGTTTCGACCGCTGTGCGGACAACAACAACCTCAAGGTCTTCGTCGTAATCGACGCCAGTGATTTCGTCGCTGTCTTTTAGCATCCCTTGGTTCTTGAGAAACCCAAGCGCGAGGTACTCAGGGTAATCGCCAATCGTCATCGCCGTCACAATTTCACGGCTATTCAGAAAGATCGTCAATGGCCGCTCTTCCACGACATGCAGATCAATCGCTTTACCGTTCTGATCCGTACCTTGCACACCGCGCGTTAATCGCGCCGCCCCGGGTGAGGGCGCGATAAGGTAGCCAGAGGTATCGTCGTTTAGGGCCAATTGTCATTCCAGTAAGCGAGGGTTAGGACTTGTCTGTCCCGCATTAAACTAGGCTGAAACTATGTCTGCTGCTACCGTGAAATCCGTCTATTGGTCTGGTGTTCGCGACGGTCTGCCGTTTGTCTTTATTGTGATCCCATTTGCGATGCTTTTTGGCGTGGTCGCTACCGAAGCTGGCCTGACAGTTGCGCAAGGCATGGGCTTTACAGTGTTGGTTATCGTAGGGGCGGCCCAGTTTGCGGCACTGCAGATGATGGTCGATAATGCAGCGATCACTTTCATCCTCTTGGCGGCTTTGGCTGTGAATTTACGGATGGCGATGTATTCGGCATCTTTGGTGCCGTATATGGGGGCTGCACCTTTGTGGCAGCGTGCCTTGGCTGCGTATTTTCTGTTCGATCAGCCGTACATCGTCAGCATCGCCAAGTTTGAGATCGCAAAGATGACCGTGCCTGAACGTATGGCCTACTACTTTGGCACCGCCACAGCCGTTGCACCTTTGTGGATCGGGATGACGTATGTTGGCCTTGTCGTTGGTGCGTCAATTCCGCCAGAATATGCGTTGGATTTTGCGTTGCCGATTGCCTTTATCGGGATGGTTGCCCCGATGCTGCGAACGCTGGCGCATGTCGCGGCGGCGCTGACCTCAATCGCGGTTAGCCTGCTGTTCGCATGGTTACCGTCTGGCAGCGGTCTGCTTGTCGCCGCTGGTTGTGCAATGGTGATGGGTGTTGTTGTTGAAACATGGATGGAGCGCCGGACATGAATTATTCTACCGCCGAAATCTGGATGATCATTGCACTGATGGCGGTCGGTACATTCTTGATCCGGTTCTCGTTCCTTGGACTGATCGGTAGCCGCCCGATGCCGACGCTTGTTCTGCGGCTTTTGCGTTATACGCCTGTCGCAGTGTTGCCGGGGATGGTGGCGCCATTAGTGCTTTGGCCAGCGGCGACTGGGGGCGAACCTGATCTGGTCCGCGTCATCGCAGCAAGCGTGACACTGCTTGTTGGGCTGTGGCGCAAGAATGTCTTGATTGCGATTGGTGCAGGTGCGCTAACTCTGGCTGCTGGGTTGTTGATCAGCGGCCAGCTGTAGCAGCTGCACGGGCTGCGATGATGGCAGGGTCTTCATGAAATTCCTGCGTCATGACACCCGGAATTTCTGCAAAATCGTCCTCAAGTTTGTTCGGGAACCAAGTCTTACCAATTCCTTCAAAGCCGGGAAGTTGTTGGAGAATGCTAGACGTCGCACGGGTGCAACCGGTTTTTGAAACTGCGCCGTATTGCATAACCGTACGCAATGCCATTTCGGCCAGCTCAGGCGATACGAATACCTTTTGCGCGACAAGGAAATAGCCCTTACGCGAATGGAAATCGATGTAGTAATTCTTAAGATCGTCAGTCATGCCAAAGAGCACATCATTTCGTTCAGGA
Organism: Paracoccaceae bacterium; assembly: GCA_034111185.1. GTDB lineage: Bacteria > Pseudomonadota > Alphaproteobacteria > Rhodobacterales > Rhodobacteraceae > Yoonia. The sequence continues at coordinate 12,610 of JAWUXS010000056.1, forward strand.
ATTACGGGGTGGGTAAAGCTGCCTGCAGGATCAAATAAGACCCGCTGGCTTGCATTCACCAACAGCGAAGTATGGGCCCCGTTTTCAGAACCCAAATTCTTCGTTGTAAAAAGTGTCAGAGACGTAGGCTCTTCACTTCGGTAGATGGCATTGTTCACAACATCATCTGGCGCCCAAACGGATTGGCCAGAACATGCAGCGAGCGCGAGAGGCGCGCCGGCCAAAAAAGCCCGGCGATGCATCTTGATCGGCATTAGCCGTTCACGAGCGCGATGAATACCAACAAGGCGATGCAAAAGATTGCGCCGCGTGTGACCATCGTCATGAATCCGTTGAATGTTGCTTCGTGAACTGATGTGTCCATTTCGCCGTGCTTGTGGTCAGCCATGATATCGGCCCTTTTGCTATATGTTTGCGGCTGATTAGCCGATTCAGAAGGTGGTGTCACGCCCTCAGGATGTCGCAGCCGAATCCCGCTCAAGCGCTTCGCCCAATTTAAAGCCGATCCGGTTCGGCTCGGACTGATCTATATGTTTAGGGCTAGCCATCAACATCACGTTAAGTTGGCTGACATGTTGGATCAATTGCATCTTCATGCCTGCGTCATTCGTGCCGTAATATGTGACAATATCAGGATCATAGAACCCCAATCCTTCGATTTTTAGCACGCCAGCTTCTCCACCAGCAAAGCCCATCCCGACCTCGTGGTCGTTATCGAGCTGTTTTTCGAAATTCTGGATATAAAGAATAATACGTTCATACGCCCATTGTGCTGCGCTTTTCTTTCCTGCGGGTTCGTTCATCGCGGCAGGAAGGCTCAATTTTGATGGGCAATCAGCGTCAGGATTCGTGTGCACTTCGTTCATCATTGGCAGCACAGCATTTTCAGCAGCTTCGGCCGCTGTGACGATCATTGTGTCATGGTCTTTGGTCATAAAGGCACCGCCGTTGTTTCCTTGATCTCCTCCATAACAAAACTTGCCGAGATATCCGAAACAGAAATTTGTGATGTGAGACGTTTATAAAATGCATCATAGGCTGGGACGTCCGCAATCCGCACCCGCAAGACATAGTCGAGGTCACCAGTCATTCGGTACGCACCGACCACCTCTGGCATGGAATTCAATGTTTTCTGGAACTTGGTAATCCAATCTGCTTCGTGGGCATTCGTGCGGATCAGAACCATCGCGGTCAGCGGGCATCCGACTGCTGCGGGATCAACCAATGCCACGCGATCCGTTATAACCCCCGCAGTCTCTAACTGTTTGACTCGCCGCCAACATGCGTTGCGCGAAAGGCTGACTTTCTCGCTTATCTCATCGACAGACAAAGTGGCATCCTGTTGGAGGAATCGTAGTATTGACCGATCTATATTATCAATAGTTGTTTTCATGTTGGGATATTGTCCCAATAATTCGTATTTTGGAAGACCTATTTGGGACACGAAAAGGAAAGGGTTTTGATATTCATATTTCAACATCAAGCAGGAGAGAACCATGTCCAACATCACCCCTCAACCTCATCGCAATCCAATCGCCGCATTGTTCATGGATCATCCAGAAGCGGTTGATGAAACTTATTTTGGTCACATGGGTTTCGCGCTTGGATTTGCATTTTGGCTTGGCGTCGCAGCTGTTGCTGCTTTGGTGCACGCGGTCCTACCTTTTGCTTGCGAAATGACTGCCAGCCGTATCCTTAAGCGGCTGCATGCCAAAATCGAAAAGCGTCATTAAATGTGTCGAATTGCTGCCTATATCGGCCCCTCAATCCGGCTTGAGAACATTGTTGTTAAGCCTTCGCATTCGTTGATTGAACAAAGCCAGCACGCAAGCGAAGCCAAACTTGCCGTGAATGGTGACGGCTTTGGCATTACTTGGTACGCTGAAGACACGAAGCCCGGCACGTACCGTGACGTGCTGCCTGCGTGGTCGGACGGAAACCTGACCAGTCTTTGCCGCATCGTGAAATCGCATCTGTTTCTTGCGCATATCCGTGCATCGACAATGGGCGAGACAAGCCGCGCGAACTGTCATCCGTTTTCAAGCGAAAACTGGAGTTTTTGCCACAACGGTCAGGTGCCGCATTTCCCGCAAATCAGAAGGTGGCTTGAGGCCGCATTGCCGGATGATCTGTACGAGATTAGGCGCGGTACGACCGACAGCGAGATGGTGTTTTTGACCCTGCTTGCGAATGGCCTCAACGAAGATCCGCAAGCCGCGTTTGAAAAAACATTACAGATCATTGGTACCGGTGATGCACCGGTTAAGCTGACTTGTGTCCTTTGCGACGGAAACGCGCTGTATGGTTTCCGGCATGCCTCTAGGGGAACGGCCCCAACGCTTTATGTATCAGACGTGTTGGATAGTGGTGGCCGCTCAATGGCGTCAGAGCCGCTGTGCACGACCGCAGATCGTTGGACATTGATCCCAGAAGATACGCTGTATCGTTTGGATGCAGGTGCCGACCAAAGTTGGTCAATAGCAGCCTAAACAGCCTGCCAACGCCATCCACCATCCGCGTGCATTATCCGTGTCACCTGCCCAATTTGGTGCAGGTGATTTAGATGGGCCACAGCCTCGGCGAATGCCAATCCATAGGCGTCACCACGGATTTCGCGCTTAAAGATTGGGACAAAGCAACTGTCAGCGGTTTGCGGTGTTGTAAGATGTGCCAGCAAACGCGTTAGAGCACCGTGATGGTTGTCGATCATCTGCTCAAGCCGCAAGGGGAGACCCGTGAACGGCAGTTTGTGCCCGCCTAAAACAAGGTGATCATCGTTGGCAAATGGTTGGAACTTGGCGCAAGATTTCAGCCAATCATCAACCGGATCGGCCTCTGGTTCGGTCGGGTAGACCCCAAGGTTTGAACTGATTGACGCCAAAAGCTGATCGCCACCAATGATCAAGTCGTCGTCGCGGGACCAAAAAGTTGCATGCTCGGGCGCGTGGCCATCGCCCATGCGAATATCCCATGACCGCCCACCGATCTTGATCGTTTCACCATCACGCAGACGGGTAAACCCAAGGGGCATTGGCATCACGCAATCTGCAAAGTTGAACGGGCGATCTTTGCTGCGCTTAGCAAGCTCGGTCGGATCCATACCGTTGCGTTTGTAATATGCGATCGTCTCATTAGGATAGGATGGTTGCTCGTCGAGGGTCAGCATCCGTGCCATCAACCATGCTGTGCGCGGCATCAACAGCTCTGCGCCCATTTCAACAAACCACGCGGCTAGCCCGACGTGATCAGGGTGGTGATGCGTGACAATCAATCGCGAGACTGGCTTGCCCTCTAGCGGCCCCTCAAGCAATTTTTCCCAAATCGCGCGGGACCGTTTTGAGGCGAAACCAGTATCGATGATAGTCCAGCTGTCACCCTCATCGAAGGCGTAGATATTCACGTGATCCAGCGCCATCGGGAGTGGCAATCGCATCCACAAGACACCCGGTGCGATGGTAATCGCCTCGCCTTCGGCAGGGGGCGTTTCAAACGGGTATCTAATGCCAGCAGTCATGAACAAGTTCCTTATTGACCGTTGGGGTAAGCGCGCGAATGTGGGAACGCAATGGTTAGCAGTCCGTATTTAGGCCACGAGATCATCAATGCTGATAGCCATCAAATCTGCAGCACCTTGACGGGTTTCAGCCAAAAGGCTGCTGTGCTCAGGCAAAAGCCGGTTGATATATAACGCTGCTAGGCGTTTGCGTTTGCCGTCTCCGGCAATGGCTGCCCGTAAATGCGCATGGCCGCCAAGGACCCGCGCGAAGGCGCGCAGGTATGGAACTGCGCCTGCAAATCTTTCGGTTAAGTCATCCTGAGACACGAGCCATTCTGTCGTCTCGCGCAGGCTTTCTGCGGCGTTCCAGACGGCTTGTGCCAGTTCCGCATGATCAGCCTTGGCTGCCTCTGCTCCGTCTTGGATTTCCTCGATCAAAGCCATTGCGGCCTCTCCGCCGTCCATCATCTTGCGTGCAACGAGGTCCATCGCTTGGATGCCATTCGTGCCTTCGTAGATGGCAGTGACGCGCACATCGCGGGCGTATTGGGCCGCACCTGTTTCTTCGATAAAGCCCATGCCACCGTGTATCTGAACGCCAGTTTGGGCGACAGAAATTCCGGTATCCGTGCCGAATGATTTGCAAATTGGTGTTAGGAACGCTGCACGTGTTTTCCAGCTGGTGTCGCCTGTCGCTGTTGCCATGTCGATCGCAGTTGCGTTCATCAAAGCAATCGCGCGGGCGGCAAAAATATCCGCCTTCATTGAGGCCAGCATCCGGCGCACGTCAGCGTGTTCAATAATCGACCCGCTGCCACCTGCTTTGCCCTGCTTGCGGTCCATCGCGTAGGCCAAGGCATGTTGATATGCGCCTTCCGCTGAACCGATACCCTGAACCCCGACGCCAAGGCGGGCGTTGTTCATCATTGTGAACATCGCCGCGATGCCGCCGTTTTCTGGTCCGACTAGCCAGCCTTGGGCTTTCTCGTATTCCATAACTGCTGTGGGTGAACCGTGTAGGCCCAGCTTATGCTCAAGCGATACGACACGCAGGTCGTTACGTTTGCCCGGATTTCCATCGGCGTCCGGAATGAACTTGGGTACCATAAAGAGGCTGATACCTTTTGTGCCCGGAACGCTGTCTGGCAGGCGGGCCAGAACGAGATGGCAAATATTTTCGCTAAAGTCGTTATCGCCCCACGAGATGTAAATTTTTTGGCCGCTAATCGCGTATGATCCATCGCCATTTGGCTCTGCTTTTGAACGTAAGGCACCGACATCTGATCCGGCCTGCGGCTCAGTAAGGTTCATCGTGCCACACCAAGCACCAGAAATAAGCTTAGGGATATACACGTCTTTGATTGCGTCCGATGCATGGTGCTCCAACGCCTCGATCTGGCCTTGGGTCATCAGTGGGTTCAGCTGCAGGGACAAGCATGCGCTCGACATCATCTCGTTCACTGCGGTCGTTAATGTCATCGGCAATCCCATGCCGCCGACTTCTGGGCTGGCTGACATGCCGATCCAGCCGCCATCAGCAATCGCTTGGTAGCCTTCTGCAAAACCGGGCGAAGTTCGCACCACACCGTTTTCTAAAACAGCAGGGTGCATATCGCCGCTGCGCTGCAACGGGGCTAACGCGGTTTCGGCCATCTTTGCGGCTTCGGTCAGGATCGCGTCGACAGTTTCACCTGTTGCTTCTTCAAACATGGATGTCTCTGCTACGGCCTGAAAGCCGACAACGTGATCCATGAGGAAACGTAGATCTTGGACTGGTGCGCGATATGGCATAGGAATACTCCGGCAAAATGGCCCGTGACTTGGCAAAGTTCTATACCACGGGTATGGATCGCAAATTCATGTTACAGGGTAACGGCCCCGCAGCGCCCATCAACCGAAACGCCACGTCATGATTATGCCAAATACAGCAAGATTTGAAACAAATATCGCGGGCATTCAGGCCGCAGCTGACATCTTGCGCCGTGGCGGCCTTGTCGCGTTCCCGACTGAAACTGTGTACGGCCTTGGCGCTGACGCGTTTAACGACACAGCGGTTGCGGGGATTTACGCCGCAAAAGGCCGGCCAAGTTTTAACCCTTTGATTGCTCATGTCGCGGATGCTGAAGCCGCGCAAAAGCTGTGTTATTTTGACGATATTGCTGACCGATTGGCCGCTGCTTTTTGGCCAGGTGCGTTGACGATGGTCTTGCCTTTGCGACCTAGTGCTCCGGTGTCCAAACTTGTGACGGCGGGGCTGAAAACTCTTGCCGTTCGCGTACCGGACCACCCAGTTGGGGTTGCGCTGCTTAAGGCATTTGGCGGACCGGTCGCGGCACCCTCGGCAAATCTGTCAGGGCGGATCAGCCCAACCACTGCGGCACATGTTCTTAGCGGTTTGAACGGTAAGATCGATGGTGTTGTTGATGGCGATGCTTGTGGTCTTGGCGTGGAATCGACGATCGTTCAATGTGGTTCAAACCCGCAATTGTTGCGGGCAGGTGGGATCCCTCTTGAAGCGTTAGAAGCATGTTTGGGGCAACCTTTGCCTGTCGCAAAAGAGGGCGCTGCCTTGAACGCACCCGGGCAGTTGGCATCTCATTATGCACCGATAGGGACCATGCGCTTGAATGTAGTTGAGCCTGAAGCAGGCGAGACTTATCTGGGGTTCGGGCCTGACAATGCAGAACTGACATTGTCCGCAGCTGGCGATCTTACCGAAGCGGCTGCAAATTTATTTCAGCGTTTGCACCAGCTTGATGCAATGGGCGCGCAACGCATTGCAGTAGCACCTATTCCTGATCGTGGTCTTGGACTGGCGATCAATGACCGACTACGCCGTGCCGCGGCCCCACGCGATTAGGCAATTGCGGCAAGATTAACCGCCGTTCTGGCGTTCAATATATGACCGCAGTTCTTCCGCCTCGCGGCGTGCTTCGCGCAGGCCGTCCATGGCAGCGCGTAACTCTGCCTCGGTTTGTGATAACTGGTTCGTGATCTCAGCTTCGCGTTGCTGCAAATAGGTGATCGCTTGGTCGCGGGTTTCTTCGGCTTCGTGCAAAGACTGCGCCATCTTATCCAGCTCACCGATCTCGGCTTTGGTGACACGCGTAAAGCGGTTCACCAACCAACTGGCAAACCATCCAAGGACAAATGCTACGAACAAGATGATTGCTGTAGCGATAATAAATTCAGTTCTATTCAAGGTTCTGTCCTAGTCACGTGGTCTCGCGTTTCCGCATTGGCTTATTCGCTTGGTGCAGCCTCTTGCTCGGCTTGTTCCAATGCAGTGGGTTCTTCTTCGCTACTCTCAGGCACAATCAGACTGAATTCAATCCGTCGGTTTGCTTCGCGACCATCTGCTGTGTCGTTAGCAGCAATTGGATCAGCTTCACCAAATCCAACAGCGCGAAAGCTGCTGACTGGTACACGGCGCAGACGCAATGCATCAAGAACCGATTGCGCGCGTTGCTGGCTAAGTTGCTGGTTCATTTCTTCGCGGCCTTGGCTGTCGGTGTAGCCCGCAATCTGGATGCGCAGGTTCGCACAAAGCTTTAGAATGTCCGCAATGTCATCAACAACACCCTGTGTTTCCGCAGTGATTGAGGCCGAGCTAGGGTCAAACGTAATCTTGCGCCGCTCTGTGACCTCGGTAATTTGGGCGACGCATTCTTGCGGTGTAGGCAGCCCTGCCACAGGATCAAGCTGTTTTACGTAAGTGATGTCGAGGTCGAACTCGGCCGCATCGCCCAACTTGTCGATCAACAGACGCGAAACATCAGCCTGCGCTGTTTCATTGCCAGTATTGCCGCGCACGGTGACTTTGTTCGGCTCAACCACAACCGAGCCGTTCGACATTTCAGACAACGCTTCAATACCGGCCAGAACGCGTACAGCCCAACCTGATGGCAATCCTTCTACGACACGGGTTCCCATCGTAAGGTTTGCGCGGCCAAACTTTGCTAAAGCATAGTTTTCGGCTGTCATATTCACCAGATCGCTGGACACGCGCCCGCGCAGTTGAACGGCGCCTTCGGGGCTGCGCGTTGCTGTAAACGTTGGCGGTCCTGCGCTGGTTGCGTCAGGTGCTTTTGGCAAGTCCGAAGCAAGTGCGAATGCATCAGGGAGATTGTTCTCAAGCTCGCCAATGACGCGGTCAAACACCTCTTCTGATGTCCCTTCGAGGGCGATCAACGAAATGTCGGTGTCCGAAATCGTGACTGTTCCACCACCAAGTTCGCCAACCGCTGTGATCGTCGCTGATACCGCAGTGCCCCAAGTCCGCGATGGAACCCCGAGGGCATCGGTGCAGTTTGCGTTCCCTGAAAATCCTACGTTTGCAGCCGCGCTCAAGATCAATCGCTTTGCTTCGCCGCTATCCACAGCGCAGGCATCAAAGCGCGCGCCTGTCTGGTCCAAAGTAAATCGCGTTGTGAAGGGTGAGATAACAGGGCGTGGTGCCGAGATATTGAGAGAAATCCGAACGTCCTCTGGCGTGTTGCGCCCAAGCGCTGCTTCAAACTGGCGCTTTTCAGCAGCACTATCCGAGATTGCGTCGACGGAAACACGTGTCGCAGAGACCGAGATTTTTGAGCGCGGCAACTGCGACAGCGCCCGCAAAGCATAGTTCATCGATGCGGACCAAGTGTCAGGCACTGGGTAATCAGCAGACTCGAGCAGGTCAGTGACGTTCTGCCCGTTTGCAATGGCCGTGATTTGATCGGCCAGCGCGTCGCGGTTGGTATCTGCTGGAATAAGGCCAATCAACGAGACACCGCTATCATTGCGTAAGATCTCAATCTTAAATTCCGGGGCAGCGATTCCCCCCGAATCAACAATGGTCATATTGTCGATCACGCGGCTTGCATCGACGACACGACCCGCAGCCGAGATAGCGCGAAAGCGTGCAGCTTCGGTTGGTGCTTCGCCTTCAAGGATGACTTGCAAGCCGTCAGAAACAACAGAAGTCCATTCATTCCTTTGATCTAAAAGGGTTTCTCGGACGCCGATGACTGATCTATCTTCAATGACCGCAACCGTTGCGCGTGCGCCAGCAACGGACAATATGCCCGCCAAAGCGAATGCAGCAAAACGAATAAAAAGAGCTGAGAGGCGCATGTACGTCCATTGAGTTATGAGTAGTAAACCCCTGCATAGGCGCAGAATTGTCTGTGTTCAATCAAACGAAATAGGCCACGGCGAAAAACGGCAGGGGGATAAGACCTGCTTCGCGGTTCGACTTAAATATTCTAAGCAAAGTGGCGGGTGTATCAGCATCAAACCTTGTCAGTTGCCACATAAGGTGAAGACCCAATGCCCAAGGTCCACCAAGGGCGATGACAAGGGACAGTAGTGACCTGTCTATCGTAGCAAGGATGACCGCGACAGCCAAAAGCAAGATCGTTGCGAACATAAAGCCACGCAGCCATGCTTTTGAGTTTTCACCAAACAAACGTGCAGTGGATTTTACCCCGATTAGCGCATCGTCTTCTGTATCTTGGTGGGCGTATATCGTGTCGTAGAACAAGGTCCATGCGATTCCCGCGATATATAAAACCACGGCAGGCAAGGCCAAGCTGCCTGTCAGTGCGGTCCACCCGACCAAAGCGCCCCAGTTGAACGCAAGGCCAAGGAATACCTGTGGCCACCAAGTGAAGCGCTTTGCGAAGGGATAGATCGCGACTGGTACCAATGCCGCGATGCCCAGCAAAATTGCGTTTATCGGTAACGTAAGTAAAATCACTAACGAAACCAGCATTTGCGCAGCCATCCAAATCGATGCACTTTTGACCGTTGCCTGACCAGAGGGGATCGGCCGCGACCGTGTGCGTGCGACCTGCGCATCAATATCGCGGTCTGTGATGTCGTTCCAAGTACATCCAGCGCCGCGCATCAGAAACGCACCGATGCCGCAGCCGACAGCAATCCATAATGCGAAGTGGCCAATCGTATTTGTGTAAAGCGCAGCAAGGGCCACGCCCCACAGACATGGAAGGTATAACAACCAAGTCCCGATAGGCCTGTCGGCGCGCGAAAGCCGCAAATATGGCCGCGTCGCCTCTGGCGCCCACGTATCAACCCAATTGCCGACGCTATCTGCGACGACTCCCTCTGGCGTCTGGTCATTGCCGGTCATATGATCTGCCTATGGCTTCAAAAGTTCGTCTTTATGTAGATCACCCACTAGGGGAAGGGCAATCTGTCCCGTTGTCGCGGGATCAGGCGCTTTATCTATTTGCGGTGATGCGGTTGCCCGTGGGCACAATCTTGTCTTTGATTAATTCAAAGGACGGGGAATGGGATGCGTCTGTCGTTGAGGCAGGCAAAAAAGGTGGCGTGCTTATGTGCGAAACCCAAACACGGCCTATGATTCTGCCGCCGGATCTTTGGCTGATGTTCGCACCTGTACGAAAAGAACGGACATCATTCATTGTTGAAAAGGCGGTTGAGCTTGGCGCGCGGCGTTTGGTGCCTGTCCAAACAGATTTCACAAACAAGGCTGACCGCCTGCGGATTGATAAAGTCCGCGCGCAGGTTGTTGAAGCGGCTGAGCAATGCGGTGCGACTTATGTGCCCGAAGTTGATGACCTCACAAAGCTATCAGGCGTTCTGGATGGCTGGGACATGCGCCAGATTATGTTCGCCGATGAAGGCCTTGTTGGGCGTCCGTCTGCATTTGCAGGGGGCAGCGCAAAGGGCGATCCTTGGGCGATTCTGATCGGTCCCGAAGGAGGTTTCTCGGGCAAGGAACGCGAAAGGTTGCAGGGCATGAACGTTGCGCATCCAGTCAGTCTTGGCCCGCGCATTTTACGTGCTGAAACAGCTGCCGTCGCAGCCTTGACGCTTTGGCAAAGCACACTCGGGGATTGGCAGTGAGACTGATTGGCACGGACGAGCAAGATGCAGTCGCCAACTTCCTGAACCATCACGCAGCGACATCCATGTTCCCGCTTGAGTATTTGCAGCGCCACGGCATGCAAAGCGATCATCCGCGTGGGTGTTCGTTTTGGGTGAACGATGCGGCAGGCGAAATTGCAGACGTCCTGACAATCAGCAACGAAGGAATTGTTTTCCCACAATGTCCGTCGGGATTCTGGGATGCGGCAGCGGACGTTCTGCGGGGCCTCAAGATCAAGGGGTTTATTGGCGCTGCTGGGCAAGTGGCGGCAATTCGTGAAAAGATTGGGCTAACAAAACCCGCTCAACTTGATGAGATTGAGCCGTTCTACAAGCTTTCACTGGGTGATCTTGTACTGCCCAATATCTCTGATTTTCAGCTCAAGCCTTTAACTGCTGTCTCGCGGGACATACTTCTTGTTTGGCGGGCGGCATATTCAGTCGAGTCGCTGGCCATTCCAAGTGAGGATGCTGTTTTGCAAGCTGAGGTCGATATTGAACATTACATCAAGGCAGATAGTCACCGCGTCTTATTGCGTGACGGCGTGCCAATTTCCATGACGGGTTTCAACGCGATGTCGCCTCACACCGTCCAAGTGGGCGGCGTGTATACACCGCCCGCCCTGCGTTCAAACGGGTACGCGCGGGCAGCTTTGGCGCTTCATCTTGGCGAAGCCCATGCGCATGGCGTAAATCAAGCCGTTCTATTTGCCGCAAACCCCGCAGCCGAAAAAGCCTATCAAGCGTTGGGGTTCGTGCGTGATGGCTCTTTTGCTTTGACACTTTATGAGGAACCTCAGCATGTCTGACTTTTTCCGACCAGAGGCACGTGCTGCGATTTGGCGTTGGCGCGATGTGATCGCGGCACTGGTTATTCTTGCGCTGGGCCTTTGGTGGGCTGGCAAAAGCTTTGGTATCGTTCAATGGATGGGCTACGGCCTTGCTGGTTTAGGCGCAGTTTTGGTCTTTACTGGTATCCAGCGCGGCCGGTTCCGTCAAAGTTCTGACGGCCCAGGTGTTGTGCAGATTGTTGAGCGGCGCATTGGTTATTTCGGGCCGCTTACCGGTGGAACAATGGACCTTGATCAATTGACCAAGCTTGAGTTCGACCCAACGGGTCACCCTGATCCACATTGGATTTTGACAGGTGTGGAATTGCAAACCATTGCCATCCCAATCACCGCAAAAGGGGCCGAGGTTCTGTTCGATGCGTTCTCGGGTTTGCGCGGAATTAAGACCGAAGAGATGTTGTCTGTGCTTTCACGCACACCTGATCGCCGTGTCGTGATCTGGTCAATGACGCGTCCGGTCTTGCAATGACCTGAAAATCGGTTCACCTCAGTAAACAATATCATTTGACCAAATCGCGAGGCCTCCCACATGTCCATTCCACAGTCCGGCGGTGGTCCGATCGAACACCACGATCAGTTGGCACAGCTTTTGGCCGACGGGTGTAAGCCCAAAGAAGATTGGCGCATCGGTACCGAGCATGAAAAGTTCGGCTATTGCCAAGACACGCTAAAGCCGCTGCCGTATGAGGGTGAGCGTTCGATCCGTGCCGTTCTCGAGGGATTACAGCACCGTTTTGCATGGGACCCAGTTCTTGAGGATGGCAACATCATCGGCCTTACCAAAGACGGCGCGAATGTTTCGCTCGAACCTGGTGGCGCTTTAGAGCTTTCAGGTGCCCCGCTTGAGACTGTTCACCAGACCTGTGACGAAGTGAATGTACACCTCGAAGAGGTGAAGTCGGTTTCGGATGAGATTGGTGTGAAATTTATCGGCCTTGGTGCCGCGCCAGAATGGTCACATGCAGAAATGCCGCTGATGCCCAAAGGCCGCTATCAGTTGATGAACGACTACATGGAAAAGGTCGGCACGATGGGAACCGCTATGATGCGGCGGACCTGCACTGTACAAGTGAACCTCGACTTCGGATCCGAGGCCGACATGGTGAAAAAGCTGCGTGTATCTCTCGCGCTTCAGCCTGTTGCTGCGGCTCTTTTCGCCAACTCGCCGTTCTTTGAAGGTAAGCCAAATGGCCACAAGACGTGGCGTTCGCGTATTTGGCGGGACTTGGACGAAGACCGCACAGGCATGCTGCCTTGGGCCTTCGAAGAGGGCATGGGGTTTGAGCGGTGGGTGCAATACGTTCTCGATGTGCCGATGTACTTTGTTTACCGCGATGGAAAATACATCAACGCGCTTGGCATGTCGTTCCGCGATTTCCTGAAAGGCGAATTGCCTGCTTTACCGGGTGAAAAGCCATTGCTTTCGGATTGGGCTGACCATCTTACAACAGTATTCCCCGAGGCACGCATCAAGCAGTTTATCGAAATGCGCGGTGCTGATGGCGGGCCATGGCGCAGGCTTTGTGCGTTGCCGGCGTTCTGGGTTGGTCTGACCTATGACCAAAACGCATTGGATGCGGCTTGGGATCTTTGCAAAGACTGGACGGCTGAACAACGCGAAGCATTGCGCGTCGCGGCATCAGTCGATGGATTGCAGGCCAAGGTTGACGGCATCAACATGCATGAACTGGCCCGCGAAGTGGTCGAAATTTCGCGGCAGGGCCTTGCTGCCCGTGCACGTCCAGGTGCAGGCGGTACAATCCCAGACGAAACGCATTTCTTGAACGCGCTTCATGAAACGATTGAAACCGGTAAGACGCCAGCGGATGAGCTGCTTGATCACTATCACGGTGATTGGGACGGCGACCTAAAGCGGATCTATAGCGAATATAGCTACTGAACTAGATCTTGTGCCCCCTTACCTAGATGTCATCGCTGACGATTTGGGGGGACAAACACCGGCGCAAACCCTGCGGCCATTATCATGACCAAATTTTCCCCACCCATTTAGATGGTTTGGGGCGAAATGCTGCGCGTTCGACGCAGCCCGCCGCCGGTGTTTTGTCGCGTTCTATTTCGCAGCCAAAGATGAAAGGCAGGTTAACCAGAGACAGGTTGCCACAATTTTGTCTCAATTGGGTGGGATTCAGCAATCAGGAGGCCGAATGCCCTTATTTCTTAACCCTCGCTTCGCACTCTTGCTCTTGATCGGTCTGCCTTTGGCGGGTGGAACCGTCGTGCATCCACAAGGAGCGAGCGCATTTGTCATGGGTGCATGGGCTGGAACATTGATTGTTGGCCCGCCTTTGGCGATTCTACTTTGGGTGCTGAGAATCAGAACGCTAGGCGAAACCATCGCGCCATTGGCGCGCATGCCAGTTCTGATCGTCTTGACGGTTCTAATTTTGTATTACGCAGACGTCGATATTGGACTTGGCCCAGTGATGGGTCTAACTGCGGCCGCGGTCTTTTGGGTCAAACGCAAGCTGGGGATGGCGCTGATCTAAGTCTTCTTGGCACCAATTTTTGTTTCGGTTCCAGCCCGCAGCCGTTGAATGTTCCCCCAGTGGCGCGCGTAGATCAGCAGCGACATAACAATAAGAACCAAGGCGCCCGATGCGTATCCGGTGAACGTTGCAAAAACAGGTGCGAACCCTGCAGAAAGCATCCCAGCAAGTGATGAATATCGTGAAAGACCACCCACAATCAGCCAAGTCGCGCAACAAATCAGGCCAACAGGCCAATAAAGCGCGAGGGCAATGCCTAGGAACGTCGCCACACCCTTGCCGCCCTTAAACCGTAGCCAGATTGGAAAGCAGTGACCAACAAGTGCTGCCAGCGCAACAAGTTGCACGGTCGATTCAGGTACGTACATCCGCGCGATGTAGATCGCCAATGCGCCCTTTCCAGCGTCAAATATCAACGTGAGAACCGCAGCTTTCTTGCTGCCAGTACGCAAGACATTTGTGGCCCCAATATTTCCAGAGCCAATGTCGCGCAAATTTCCGAGCCCCATCGCCTTTGCGATAACAACTCCGAACGGAATTGAACCGATGAGATATCCAATGACGATCCACATAATCATTTTACGGCTTCCCCTGTATCCACGCGTTCGCCAGCGACCCATGTGCCAAGGACTTTGCCTTGCATAAGTTCGCCGTCAAACGGTGTGTTTTTTGATTTTGACAAAAGTGTGCTGCGATCCAGACGGAACGGAGCGTCAGGATCGAACAAGATCAGATCAGCTGGCGCACCGGGCAAAAGACGCCCTGTTGGTAGGCCCAGTATCCGCGACGGGTTCAGGGATAACGCCCTGAACAGTTTGGGCATATCGATGTGCCCACTGTGATAGATCCGCAATGCAGCAGGCAGCAAAGTCTCAAGTGCGACTGCTCCGCTTGCTGCCTCTTCATATGGCAGGCGCTTGCTCTCTTCGTCTTGTGGTGTGTGCATAGACGAAATGACATCAATCAAACCGTCTGCCACCGCTTGAACGACAGCAAGCCTGTCATCCTCGGACCGCAAAGGCGGTTTTAGCTTAAAGAAGGTCCTATAGTCAGCCACATCTAACTCGTTCAACGTAAGGTGATGAACACCGACGCCAGCCGTGACCTGCAGGCCATTTCGTTTGGCCCGCTCAAGCGCGGGCAAAGCACGGGCTGTCGTGATTTGGTCAGCATGGTAGCGTGCGCCAGTCATCTCAATCAGACCGATGTCGCGATCCAGCGCCATCCGCTCCGCCATAGGCGACACACCAGGAAGACCACGCAGCGATGCGAACTTGCCTGATGTCACAGCGGCACCATCGGACAGCCCGGGTTCCTGAACATGTGCAATGACCAGTGCGTTCAAAGATTTGGCGTATGTTAGTGCGCGTGAAAACACCTTGGTGTTGGTAATCACACGGTCGCAATCCGTGAACGCCACAGCGCCTGCGTCTTGCAAGAACCCGATCTCGGTCATCTCGCGGCCTGCGCGACCTTTGGTCAGGGCTGCCATTGCAACGACGCGCACAGGCGCATCAAGTGCTGCGCGACGGGCGACGAATTCTAACGTCTCGGGTGTGTCGATTGCGGGCAATGTGTCTGGGCGGGTGACAATCGTGGTCACGCCACCTTTGGCAGCCGCGCGTCCCGCCGAGCGGAAGCTTTCTTTGTGACGCTCACCCGGCTCGGAAACTTTTACGCCAATATCAACAATACCCGGGGCAAGGCATTTGCCGCCGCAGTCCACAATCGTGGGGCCGGTAATGTCTGGGTTCGGGGTATCAAAGACCTGTGTGATGATGCCGTCTTCGACAAGGATCGCACCGGGGCCATCCGTCAGTGCAACCGGATCAATCAGCCGCGCGTTTGTGAAAAGGGTCTTGGTCATTGGGCTGCCTTTTGGATGTCGCGGATCAGACGCTGCACATTTGCGGCGTCCGTGATGTTTTCGAAACCAACCGGAACATTGCGTGTCCGATTATGACGTTTACGATTGCGTACTTGTTTATTTGCAAAAAAGACTGAGCCCTTTTCAAACGTCTTCGTCACATATTCGATCTGTGTGTCGGCGTTTATCGGATACGAACTGAGGCTTTTTTGACCCAGAATACTTGTGCGCGCTATCATGCCGCGCTTGTTCGTCAGTGTGTACCACGTCCGTTTGGCCGCGATTATTGGATTGATCAGCATGCCACCTGATATTGCAAGGCCAACCCCGAAATGAAGCAGGCCAAACATCCAAAAGTACCCACCTGCACGGGATGCCGCGATCATCCAGAACAGTGCAAAGCCTGCAAAGAAGAAACCAAAGATGATCGGGAAAAGATGTGTGGTTTTCAAATTCAATCCGCCAACAGGGCGGCCCTGCCAAACGATCGTTTCATCGTCATCAAGAATGTCATCCCAAGCCGAAGTGGTCATGCGTATCCCTCCGCCAATTTGATAAGCGCCGTATGAACGTCTTGGGCGTCGGCGATCCGTTCAAACCCAGTGCTCGTACGTTTGGTTTCACGTTTCCCGAACCAGACTGACCCAAGCGTACCCGTATCAAGTGAAATCCGCTCAATCGCGGCAATTTCAAAAGCGCGGGTCTGCGTGCCGACAATCAATGCGCGTTCGTTTGTCAGAACATACGAGACGCCTTTGCGCTGCCAGCTGCGATACATTGGTGCGGCGAGAACGATAATCAAACCAAGGACGATGCCCGGCGCAAGGATGCTCCAATAAGAACCCGCGTATGCGCGGTCGATCACAGTCGCCAGCCCTAGGCAGGCCAGAACCAAAGCACCCGCAAATATCCCCGAAGCAAGTGTCCCGACCCCGAATGAGAGACCCGTATCAGGGCGGCCTTCCCAAACAATCGTTTCTTCGTCGCGAAGGTCGGGCATCTGCTTCATCCGCCAATCCAGACCATCAGACCAACCAGCGCGAACATTAACAGCAACGCGTATGTAGCGATCATGCCGCCGATGCGTGCGTCCGACTTCTTTGGTTTACCGTTGCCTTGCAACGATCCCTTGGCAGCGTCAGAGCGCAATGTTTCAGGCAATGTCACATCAGGTGTGTCTCGCAGAACAGTGACTAAACGCACGTCTGCCGGTAGATCAAGTGTCATCCCTTCAGGGGGGAACGCCGCAGACATTACCAAAACAACCGAGCCAATAAGCCCGTCGATTTCCACCGCATCAGTTGGGCTAAGCTGCATATCATATCCGTTGCGGATCAAGTCCGGCAAAGACATGTCTGTCAGCACTCCGGGTGCGATGACATCAATGTAGTCTGTATTCAGAACGACGTTGCCAAACACGGCCATGATTGCAGCGTCGGTTTTGTCTTCCAGCCCTTCGGGGGCGGGGCGGTTCAGTTCAATCACATAGATTGCACCGTGGTCATTTGCAGGGACGTTGATCACGCCATGACCCCTTTGCTTTCGGCCCGCGAAGCCCGCAGATTGCGGGCAAGTAGGTCCATCGCAGCCATGCGCACAGCGACACCCATCTCAACCTGCGTTTGGATCACAGAGCGGTTAATGTCGTCGGCGATGTTGCCGTCAATCTCAACGCCGCGGTTCATCGGGCCGGGATGCATGACGATTGCATCAGGTTTGGCATGTGCCAGCTTGGCCGCATCGAGGCCATAACGGTGGAAATATTCGCGTTCGGACGGAATGAATCCGCCGTCCATGCGTTCTTTTTGCAGACGAAGCATCATGACGACGTCGACGTCCTTAAGACCCTCTTCCATGCTGTCGAAAACTTCACAGCCGAATTCGGCCATACCTGTCGGCATCAATGTCGGTGGGGCGATCAGACGGATGCGGTTCTCCATCTTGCCAAGAAGCATGATGTTAGAACGGGCAACGCGGCTGTGGGCGATGTCGCCGCAAATAGCGATAGAAAGCCTGTGCAGGCGTCCTTTTGCACGACGAATGGTCAATGCGTCTAGTAATGCTTGGGTCGGATGTTCGTGACGACCGTCGCCAGCATTCAAAACGGCACCGTTTACTTTTTGGGCCAATAAATCGACAGCACCTGAATGCGGATGACGGACAACCAATAAATCAGGGTGCATCGCATTCAAGGTTAGCGCCGTATCAATCAGCGTCTCGCCCTTTTTCAATGACGACGCTTCCATCGCCATGTTCATCACATCGGCACCAAGACGTTTGCCGGCCAATTCAAAACTAGCCTGCGTGCGGGTCGAGTTTTCAAAGAACATGTTGATTTGCGTCATGCCAGCAAGGACATCGCGGGTGCTCGGATCGTTTGGGCGATCGGCATATTGATCAGCGAGATCAAGCAATGCTTTGATCTCATCTGGGGCAAGGTGTTCTATGCCAAGAAGATGGCGGGCGCGGAATGTCATTGATCACCTCATAAACGCTGCAATGTTCTATACGTCTCACACGGGGCCGCATCAATGGGGCAAGTTGTACATGCGTCTGTGTGTGGATAGCGGCGTATGATTAGCGTATGCAATGCGTATGGAATCGGGGAATACATATTGGGCTGACCGGGCTTTGCTGGAATGGCAGATCGAATTGGGTGCGTCTGACGCGATCCAAGACAGCCCTGTGGACCGTTATGCGCTTGAGGCTTCTAAGCCGAAAGAGGCCGTAAAACCTGCCGAAACTAAGCCGTCAGGCCCACCACCGATCCCGCAACAAGAGATCGTTGATGGCGCGGTTGAGGCCGCCAAATTTGCCCAAGCAGCGGGTGATCTGGCAGCACTTCAGGCGGCAGTCGGTAATTTCGCGCATTGTGATTTACGCAAAGGGGCACGAAATGCGGTCTTTGCTGTTGGTCAGCCAAGTGCCCGTGTGATGATTGTTGGCGAAGCACCGAACCGCGCTGAAGATCGCAGCGGCACGCCGTTCGTTGGCGAAGAAGGCGTTCTGTTGGGCAAGATGCTTGCTGCAATTGGTTTATCGCTTGGGACTGAGGATGTAGCGATGGGGGTCTATGTCGCCGCCCCGATCCCTTGGCGAGCGCCAAACGATGGACCGCCATCGGCCAAAGATGCGGCGATGATGAAACCGTTTCTTGAACGCCACATCGCGCTGGCTGATCCTGCTGTTGTGATCTTGATGGGTAATACGCCTTTGCAAATGTTAACGGGGCAGGGTGGGCTTGCCCGTCGTCGTGGCAACTGGATCGAGGTTGCAGGCAAACCCGCGCTACCAATGTTCCACCCTGTTCAGTTGCTAAAAAACCCAGCCGCGAAACGCGAAGCATGGGCTGATCTGTTATCTCTCAAAGCTAAGCTGAAGGAACTTTCATGACCGGTACCGAAGACACGCATGGTTTTGTCGCAGTACGGATTGCTGTGCTGACTGTTTCGGATTCGCGGACTGCAGAAGATGACAAATCGGGCAACACCCTTGTCGCGCGGATCGAAAAGGCTGGCCATACTGTGGCAGCGCGGATGATCCTGCCTGATGAGCGCGACCAGATTGCGGATCAGTTGCGCACATGGTGTGCCGAAGACGATATTGATGTTGTGATATCAACGGGTGGTACGGGCCTGACGGGGCGCGATGTCACTGTCGAAGCGCACCGCGATGTTTATGAAAAAGAGATCGATGCCTTTGGTACGGTCTTCACGATTGTCAGCATGCAAAAAATTGGCACCTCAGCGGTTCAAAGTCGCGCGACGGGTGGCGTTGCGAACGGGACTTATCTGTTTGCTTTGCCGGGCAGCCCGGGTGCGTGCAAAGATGCTTGGGATGAAATTTTGGTCAAACAGCTCGACTATAGGCACAAGCCTTGCAATTTCGTCGAAATCTTTCCGCGCTTGGACGAACATCTGCGACGGAAGTAACCTATTCGTGCGTATAACTGGATAGTTCGCCTTGGCGACTTATACTTACCATAAGACTATTTTGGAATGCGGAGTGCGATATGCGGTTTTTACGGCGTAGTTTGGTTGGTATTTTCTTGATGGCGATGACCCTCGCTTTGCTGGGGTATGCCGGTAACATGGTGCGCGGTGCAGTGTCTGACCGCATGTCACAAGAGCCCCGCAGTTTCCCGCAGCGTGAACGTGTGATTGCTGCAAATGTTGTCGATGTTATACCACAGACTATTTCGCCGACGCTGACATCATTTGGTGAATTGCGCAGCCAGCGAACTTTGGATTTGCGTAGCCCTGTGGGTGGTACGGTCCTGATGGCTGATGCTGCGCTGACCGAAGGCGGTGCCGTAACTGCTGGGCAGATCCTGCTTGAGATTGATCCCTCCGAGGCACAAGCCGCAGCTGATCGCGCCAGTGCTGATTTACAGGATGCCGAAGCTGAATTGCGCGATGCGCAGCGCGGGCTGGCCCTTGCCCAAGATGAGTTGGCCGCAGCCGAAGGGCAGGTCACATTGCGCCAAACCGCAATGACCCGTGCGATTGATCTACAGACCCGTGGTGTTGGCACGGCTGCAGCGGTTGAAACCGCAGAGCTGGCCGTATCCGGCGCGCAGGCGTCTGTGCTGTCGCGCAGGCAATCGTTAGCGCAGGCCGAAACACGTTTGGATCAAACCGACACACGTTTGGCCCGTGCCCGTATTTCAGTAACCGAAGCTGATCGCGATCTTGCGGATACAACTGTTGTAGCTGCATTCGATGGTGTCCTGTCAGATGTCACTATTAGTAATGGCGGGCGGATTACTCCGAATGAGCGCTTTGCCCAGCTTGTTGATCCGACCCAGCTTGAGGTTTCGTTTCGGGTATCAACCTCGCAATATGCGCGGCTATTGGATGACGCGGGGAAGTTGATGACTGCGTCGGTTACTGTGGCGCTTGATATCTCTGGGGTGAACCTTGCTGCAACTGGAACGATCACGCGCGAAAGCGCGGCTGTTGGTGCGGGTCAAACGGGGCGTTTGTTGTTTGCGGATTTACAAGTCGCGCCCGGTTTCAGACCCGGTGATTTTGTCACTGTGCGCATAACAGAGCCTGAATTAGAGCGTGTTGCATTGGTGCCAGCGACAGCCGTTGCACCGGACAATACTGTTCTGGTCGTGGGCGAAGAAGACAGGCTTGAGATCGCACAGACCGAAGTTTTGCGCAGGCAGGGTGATGACGTCATTATCCGCGTACGTGGCCTTGCTGGTCGCGCAATTGTTGCAGAACGTTCGCCGTTATTGGGGGCGGGGATCAAGATTAATCCGATCCGCCCGGGCCAAGCAGAAGAATCAATGGATGAACCGGACGCGCCTGAGATGGTTGTGCTGGATGACGAACGTCGTGCAAAGATGATCGCGTTTGTGACCGATAGTCGGATGCCAGACAATGTGAAGGCGCGGCTACTTGGTCAACTTGAGCAAGAGGAAGTGTCATCAGAGACGGTCAATCGGCTTGAATCGCGGATGGGGAGCTAAGCATGGCAACTGGCGGTGACAAACTGAATATGCAGGCCGGTGGTCTGCTGTCGTATTTCACGCGGCACAAGACAGCGTCGAACCTGTTGTTGGTGTTGATGTTGGTTGCCGGTTTTGCCGCTATGCCAAATATGCGTGCGCAGTTTTTCCCTGATGTTGTTGTCGATGACCTGACCGTTTCGGTCGCATGGTCGGGCGCTGGCGCAGAAGATGTTGATGCCGCGATTGTCCAAGTTCTTGAACCTGCGTTGCTGGGTGTCGAAGGCGTCACGTCTTCATCGGCGACGTCGCGTGAGGGGAATGCAACCATCCGGCTAGAATTTCAACCAGGGTATGAGATCGACCGTGCGGTTGAGGATGTTCAGTTGGCTGTGGACGCGACGAAAAGCCTTCCGGCGGATGCAGAAGACCCGAATGTGAGGCGCGGCGGCTGGTCTGACCGCGTAACAGATGTGGTGATTTCAGGACCGGTTGGCGTGGATCAGCTGGGTCGGTTCGCGGACGAGATGGTCACGCGGCTGTTTGCCCGTGGTGTAACGCAAGTCAGTGTAAGGGGCGTTGCGGCACCGTCCACGATAGTAGAAGTTCCATCGCTTTCGCTGATCCAACACGACATTGGCTTGTCTGAGATTGCAGCGCGCATTCGTGAAGAGGCGGACGCCGATCCTGCTGGCGATGTGTCAAGTAATGCACGTGTGCGCACAGGTGTGGCCAAGCGCACAGCCGAAGATATCGAAGCAATCGTTTTGCGGGCAAACCCTGATGGTTCAAGCCTGACAATTGGCGAAGTGGCGACCGTTCGGGTTGAAGGGGCTGACCGCGATCGCGCGTATTTTGTTGGCGACAACCCAGCGGTCCAGATTTCGGTGCAGCGGTCAGCACAAGGCGATGCGATTTCAATGCAAGCCACTGTTGAGGACGTAGCAGATCAGTTGGTGTCTGTTCTGCCAGATGGTGTGAAAATCGACCTGACGAGTACACGTGCCGAAGTGATTTCTGGTCGCTTGAACATTTTACTTGATAACGGTCTGACTGGTCTCGCCCTTGTGGTTACATTGCTGTTTCTATTCCTGAACGCGCGGACAGCGTTTTGGGTTGCAGCGGGAATTCCAGTGGCAATGTGTGCGGCGATTGCGCTGATGTATGTTTCGGGTTTGACGATCAACATGATCTCGCTTTTTGCGCTTATTATCACGTTGGGCATCGTTGTTGATGACGCGATCGTTGTTGGCGAACACGCAGACTACCGTGTCCGTGATTTGGGCGAGTCCCCTGTTGAAGCTGCTGAAAATGCGGCCAAGCGGATGTTCAGCCCTGTGTTTTCTGCGACGATCACAACCATCATCGCGTTCTTTGGATTGGTAATCATCGGGGGCCGCTTTGGTGATCTGATTGCCGATATTCCGTTCACGGTAATCGTGGTTTTGGCCGCATCGCTGGTCGAGTGTTTCTTGATCCTGCCAAACCACTTGTCTCATGCAATCGCCCATTCCGCGAAAGAGCATTGGTACGACATGCCGTCGCGGATCGTGAACCGTGGTTTCGATTGGTTCCGCCGCGTCTTGTTCCGCCCGTTTATGGCGGGTGTCATTTGGGCGCGCTATCCGGTGATTGCTGGTGTGATTTTGCTGCTGGCCAGTCAGGTGTCATTGTTCATTAAAGGTGACGTTCAATGGCGGTTCTTTTCCGCGCCTGAACAGGGCCAAGTGACCGGCAACTTTGCGATGCTCCCGGGGGCGACGCGCGAAGATACCATGGCCATGATGCGCGAGATGCAGCGCGCGACCGAGGCCTTGGGCGTCAAGTACGAAGAGGAGCATGGGGCGAACCCGTTGCAATACGTCTTTGCCCAAATCGGTGGCAACGCGGGTCGTGCGATTGCTGGATCAGATACAAAAGATGCGGATCAGCTAGGCGCAATTTCAATTGAGTTGATTGACGCGGATAGCCGTCCCTATTCCAGCTATGCATTCGTTGCGGATCTGCAGGATTCCGTGCGCCAACACCCGCTGGCTGAAACTGTGAGTTTCCGGTCATGGGGGCGTGGCCCCGGTGGCGATAGTCTTGATATTCAGATGTATGGCGCTGATGCAGAAACGCTGAAAGCGGCGGCTGAAGCACTGAAGACTGAACTGTCGCAATTTGGCGAAATCTCAGGTCTCGAAGATACGCTTGCTTACGACAAAGAAGAGCTCATTCTTGAACTGACACCGCAAGGCCAATCGTTGGGTTTGAACATTGATCAGCTTGGCCGGACGTTGCGCGAAAAGCTGGGTGGGATCGAAGCGGCGACTTATCCTGACGGGCCGAGATCTGCGACGATCCGTGTGGAATTACCTAAGGGTGAATTGTCGGCGGATTTCCTTGACCGGACGCAAATCAGAACGCCGGAGGGTGTTTATGTGCCGCTTGCTGATGTTGTGACTGTCGACAGCCGCACCGGATTTTCGACTGTCCGCCGCGAGAATGGAATTTTGCTGATCTCGGTCATTGGTGATCTTGATGATGAAGATGCCGAGCGTGCCACAGAAATTCAAAAAATGATCGACGAAGATATCCTGCTGCGTATTTCCGAACGTTACAGCGTCACCACTGATCTGTCTGGTTTGGCCGAGCAAGAGAACCAGTTCTTGACCGATGCGCGCAACGGTTTGATCCTTGTGCTGGCAGGTATCTACCTTACGCTTGCTTGGATTTTCAGCAGTTGGTCACGGCCGTTGGTGGTGATGTCGGTTATTCCGTTTGCATTGATTGGCACGATCTACGGCCACAGCGTGTGGGGCATTCCGATGAGCATGTTCACCGTTGTTGGATTGCTTGGCATGGTTGGTATCGTGATTAACGATAGTATCGTGTTGGTCACCACGATTGATGAATACGCCCAAGAGCGGGGTCTTGTGCCTGCGATCATCGACGGGGCCGCGGATCGCTTGCGGCCTGTTTTGTTGACGACGCTTACGACCGTGCTTGGGCTGACGCCGCTTTTGTACGAAGGCTCAAACCAAGCTGAATTCTTGAAGCCGACTGTTGTGACGCTTGTGTTCGGTCTTGGCTTTGGGATGGTTCTGGTCTTGCTGGTCGTTCCATCATTGATGGCTATGCAAGCTGACTTTGGACGCCAGATGCGCGCGGCACGTCGTGCATTGGGTGGTCGGAAGCTGGGTGCCGTTTGGCCCGCTTGGTTGGGTGCTGCGCTGGCTGTGGCGCTGTTTGCGGTCACGGTTGGTCCGGTGATAATCACTGGTGCGGCGCTGCCTACGGCGGTTGCCTTGGTCCCGATGCTGGCGGGTGGATTTGGTGTTGCGATGGGATTGTTCGCAGCATGCCTCGCGGTCGTTTTGCTGCTGATCTATGTCTTAGCAGTGCTGGGATATGCGTGGCGGTGGCGTCGGGTGTAAAGGCCCGTCATTAGCCCGCAGCGCATCCCTTAATGTCCACGGCTTGGTTGCCACCGATCACAGTAATCCGAAGCGCTGAGCGGTCGAGAGCAAATCCCCCGCCGTCGCGGTGTACCATGCGCGACGTCGCAGTAATCTGATTGCCAGATTGGGTCACTTTGGGTTCGGATACCCAAACATATGGATCGCCCGCTTCGATCACGACTGCGGGTGTGCCGCGCACAGGCAGTGTGAATGATGCGGTTACCAAAAGCCCACTCTCGGTGGGGTCAACTTGGCAAGAAACGTTTTGAACACCTGCCTCATTGGCGGATAACGGTTGATTAATTAGTGACGCAGTAATCGCGGGATCGCGGGTACCGCCCTTTGGTAGTTGGGCATCAAAAGTGAGGGTCATTGGGATACAAATCTCTTCGCAGACTCCGATGCTAATTTCGCCAGCAATGTGAATGTCATTTCCTGGAATTGACGGGGTCAACTCAACGGGAATTACAACACCTTCGTAATAGCCAATTGATCGCATGCCTTGTTGGTGAAAAACGTCCGGGACAGGCCAATGGAATTGCGCTGCTTTTATGTTTTCTGATCCTGCCCAAGAAAACATTGGGGGGATGCCTGCATCGCCAGCGGCACGCCAATAGGTTTTCCAGCCGGGTGCCAATGTAATACGAAGCCCTGCCATGTGGGTGCCATTCCGTGTCTCCCATCCGGGCAGCACGTCTAATTGGGCCACACCATCAAGGGATTGCGCGGGCGACATTGTCCCGAGCATGGAAAGAATCAAAGCTATTGGCGTAAATTTGCGCATGCCCCCTTATTATTCGCCTAGTCTGGAATTGGAACTCACGTTGTGGGGAGTAATTGTCACATGTTCTCCCTTGCACCTGTCTCGTGAGCAGACCATTTTAGGGACATGGAAATTGAAGATACTAATCTGTGCGGAAAGCTTTTGATTGCGATGCCCCAGATGGGCGACGAACGATTTGATCGCAGTGTCGTTTATTTATGTGCGCACTCAGATGAAGGTGCGATGGGGCTGATTGTTAATAAGCCGGCCAACACAGTTAAGTTCCGTGATCTTTTAAAACAGCTTGAAATTCCAGTTGATGAAGCGACACAAAATGTGCGCGTGCATGTGGGTGGCCCCGTTGAAAATGCCCGTGGATTTGTTTTGCACACAACTGATTATCGTTCGGAAACGGGAACGCTTGATGTCGCCGAAAATATCGCGATGACAGGAACGATGGATGTCCTTGAGGATATTGCCCGCGGTCAAGGGCCAAAGACGTCGATGCTGGCGTTGGGCTATGCGGGCTGGGGGCCTGGACAGCTTGAGGGGGAGATCGCCCGCAACGGTTGGCTTACCTGTGATTCGCAAGATGATATTCTGTTTGGCCGCGCGAACGAGCATAAGTGGACAGCCGCCCTTAAGGTGTTGGGCATTGATCCGTTGCTTTTGTCGGATACTGCTGGCCACGCATAAAAAAGGGCTGCAATAGCAGCCCCTTTTCGTAAATAACTATTCTGCGATCAACGCAGTGATGATCGCCATGGCGCTATCGCTGTTCCAATGCGCGTCGCCTTGTAAGCGTGCAATTTCCAGCCCTTCGCGATCAAGGATCACAGTAACAGGCAAGCCAAGCACACCCATGTCGCGCGCTAATCCCTGACGAGGGTCCGCATGAAGCGGCAGATTATCGACGCCTATTTCGTCAAAGAACGCCTCCATCGCGGGGCGTGGGTTCCGGCCTGTCGCAATTGTTACAACCTGAAAATCTTCGCTACCCATCTGGGTTTGCAGATCAGCAAGTTGTGGCATCTCGGCGCGGCAAGGGGCGCACCAAGTGGCCCAAAAATTCACGACAGTGATTTGCCCCTCATAAGCCGAGAGTGTCATCTCGGAGCCATCTTCGGCGGTGAAAGGGATGCTAGACACGGCAACTGGTTCCGCGTGGAAATTCAGTTTGCGCATATCGCCCTCGCGCAATGCACTTAGCGCTGATGTTTCGGCAATCGCGCTGTTTGCAAGCAGACCGAGGGCCGTATAAAGCAGGGCAGACTTTAGTAGACGCATAGTAGGGCTTCCTTTCATGACAAAGACCGCGAACACGATGTGGGGTGGGCGTTTCGCCGCTGGACCAGACGCAATCATGGAGGCAATCAATGCCTCGATTGGATTTGATCAGCGAATGGCTGCCCAGGACATCGCAGGGTCCCGCGCCCATGCCGGCATGTTGGCCGCCACAGGCATTATTACGGATAACGATGCGAAAGTGATTCAGGAAGGCCTCCTCACGGTGTTGTCAGAGATTGAAACTGGGGAGTTCCCATTTTCAACGGCGCTTGAGGATATTCACATGAATGTCGAAGCGCGTCTGACTGCGTTGATCGGCGAACCAGCAGGGCGTTTGCACACGGCACGGTCGCGCAATGATCAGGTTGCAGTCGATTTCCGCCTTTGGGTTCGTGAACAGTGTGATGCTGTTGACGCTGCCTTGGGTGGCCTGATGAAAGCACTTGTTGGTCAGGCCGAAGCTGGCGCTGACTGGGTCATGCCCGGATTTACGCACCTTCAGGTCGCGCAGCCTGTAACATGGGGCCACCATATGCTGGCCTATGTCGAAATGATTGGCCGTGACCGTTCACGGTTTGCTGATGCGCGCGCGCGGATGAATTTTTCGCCGTTGGGTGCAGCGGCACTTGCTGGCACGTCATTCCCGATTGATCGCGAAATGACTGCAAAGGCATTAGGCTTTGACGGGCCGATGGCCAATTCGCTGGATGCTGTTGCGGATCGCGACTTTGCATTGGAGTTCCTGAGCAGTGCGAGCATCTGTGCGATGCACCTTTCACGTTTGGCCGAAGAGTTGGTGATCTGGTCGTCGGCGCAGTTCCGGTTTGTAACGATGTCGGACAAATGGTCGACAGGTTCTAGCATCATGCCGCAAAAGCGGAATCCTGATGCGGCGGAATTGCTACGTGCCAAGATTGGCCGGATTTTTGGTGCCAACGTTGCCTTGATGATGGTGATGAAGGGGCTGCCGCTGACCTATTCCAAAGACATGCAAGAAGACAAAGAGCAAGTCTTTGATGCCGCTGATAACTTTATGTTGGCGCTGGCTGCGATGACGGGAATGGTCACGGATATGACTGCGAACGTTGAAAACCTCGAGGCAGCTGCGGCGACTGGTTTCTCAACAGCGACAGATTTGGCCGACTGGTTGGTGCGGACATTGAACATGCCATTCCGCGAGGCGCATCACGTCACGGGGTCGCTTGTGGCCTTGGCTGAGGCGGAAAATTGCGACCTCCCGGATTTGTCATTGGACCAAATGCAATCGGTCCATAAAGCTATCACCCAAGATGTGTTTGATGTTCTGGGTGTGAAAAACTCGGTCGCGTCGCGCACAAGTTTTGGTGGCACATCGCCCGCAAATGTGCGCGCGCAGGTGGCTTTGTGGAAGGACCGTTTGGGATGAAATCGATTGGTTTAGGGCTGGTTGCTGTCTTGCTTGCTGGTTGTGGCGCGGACGGCGCGCCGTTCCGGCCAACAGCATCCGGCGGTGTATCTATCGGCTCAAATGGCGTTTCAACAAATACCAATGTTGGTGTGACGAATGGCGCGCTGAGCCTTGATCTTGGGCAAACTGTCCAACGCTAGGGCTTGTCTTTGGGCAACCGCGTGTCACTTTCGGTTCAAACAAAGGGGCATAAAATGCGACTGATTTATTTGGCACTTGCGGTTTGGGGTGCGATCCACCCGATGTATTATTTTGTTCAGTGGTTTCAGGTCGAAGGTTGGGACCTGATGAATATGGTTGATGCGTGGCACGTGAACACAGCATCAAGCGGGCTTGTTTGGGATCTGACGATTGCAGCGATTGCGCTGACCCTTTGGATTGTTACCGAAGTTGTGCAACAAAAGCGTTTGATCGGGCTGGTCGCGATCCCTGCGACGTTCTGTATTGGCGTTAGCTGCGGTTTGCCGCTTTATCTGTTTTTGCGTAGCAAGCCCTAAGCATAAAAATCAGCCTTTGTTTGAATGGTCCGCTGAATGCGCATTGACTGCTTCGTTTTTGAGCAGAACAAGGGTTGGGGTTCAGGGACGATCTGCTATGTCTGGGCGTGAGTTTTGAAGGGCTAAGACGATGGACCATTTTTTGTATCGCGACGGGGCATTGTATGCCGAAGACGTACCTGTAGCGGAAATCGCCGCAGCGGTGGGCACGCCGTTCTATGTCTATTCGACAGCAACGTTGCAACGCCACTTTGGTCTGTTTGACGAAGCGCTCGATTGGGCAGAACATTTGGTCTGCTTTGCGATGAAATCGCTATCAAACCAAGCTGTGATCAAGGTTCTTGCTGATGCGGGCGCTGGCATGGATGTTGTGTCTGCAGGTGAGTACCTGCGCGCCAAGGCCGCTGGCGTTCCGGGTGATCGGATTGTTTTTTCAGGCGTTGGTAAAACTGCGGATGAAATGCGAATGGCACTAGAAGGTGGCATCAGGCAGTTCAACGTTGAGAGCGAGCCAGAGATGGTGCAGCTGAACAAGGTCGCACTTGGGCTGGGAATGGTTGCGCCAATCACAGTGCGTGTGAATCCAGACGTTGATGCCAAAACCCACGCCAAGATTGCGACGGGTAAATCCGAGAACAAATTTGGCATCCCGATTTCACGGGCGCGTGCGGTCTATGCCGAAGCTGCCGCAATGACGGGCCTCAAGGTCATCGGGATTGATGTGCATATCGGGTCGCAGCTGACAGATTTAGCGCCGTTCGAGCAGGCGTATCTGAAAGTTGCCGAACTGACCGAACAATTGCGGGCTGATGGTCACGAGATTTCACGCCTCGACCTTGGTGGTGGCCTAGGCATTCCGTATGCGCGGTCGAACGAAGCGCCGCCTTTGCCGTCTGATTATGGTGCATTGATCCAGCGGACTGTTGGGCATCTTGGTTGCGAGATTGAAATTGAACCGGGGCGGTTGATTTCAGGAAACGCGGGTCTGATGGTGTCAAAAGTCATCTATGTGAAAGAAGGCGAAGATCGCCAATTCATGATCATTGATGCGGCGATGAACGATTTGATCCGCCCTGCAATGTATGACGCGCATCATGATATTGTCCCTGTGGTCGAAGCAAATCCCGGTGATGCGCCTGCAAAATACGATATTGTGGGTCCGATTTGCGAAAGTGGAGACACGTTCACAAAGGGTCGTGCGATGGCGGCTGTTAAGCCCGATGACCTTGTCGCTTTCCGCTCTGCTGGGGCGTATGGTGCTGTGATGTCGTCTGAATACAACTCTCGGCCGTTGATCCCAGAGGTGCTTGTGCATGGTGATCAATTTGCAGTTATCCGCCGACGCCCTACCTATGAAGAGATGATCGCGCGCGATACTATTCCCGAATGGCTCTGAGCGTGGCAGAGTTAGCTTAGCCTACGGAGACCTGTTCTGAACCAACATCGCCCAACGCCGCCCGATCAGATGCGCCATCTTGCGCTTCCTGTTGGTGCGACCCGTTTGGGAATGATCGCCGAGCAGGTTGTACAGGCATTCTGGCCATTGTGGACGGTCGCGTTCCTGCTTCTTGTTCCATTGCTGATGGGCTGGCACGAGAGTTTTTCGGTCGAAGTTTTCTGGGTCTATATCGTTTTATCTGTATTGGCTTTAGCTGCGGCGTTGATCTACGGACTACGGCTATTTCGCATACCAACCCGCGCGGCGGCAGTCGCGCGTGTCGATGCGGCGATGCCCGGACGCCCGATTGCAGCCATTGCGGACAGCCAAGCTGTAGGCGCAGGCGATGTGGCATCTGAGGGTGTATGGCAGGTTCATTTGGCGCGGATGGCCGAACGAACAAAAGATGCGCAATATATCGAGCCTGATTTGCGCGTATCGTCCCGAGATCCATATGGATTGCGGTTCATTGCATTGCTGTTCTTTGTTGTTGCTTTGTTTTTCGGATCTTTCCTGCGTGTAAATACTGGGCAAGACGTTGCGGGTGGCGAACAAATTCTTGCGACTGGCCCTGTCTGGGAAGGCTGGGTTGAGCCGCCTGCGTATACCGGCAAGCCGTCGATTTACCTAAATGATATTCCGGCAGGTCGCCTGCGTGTCCCGCAGGGCAGTATGCTAACGTTGCGATTGTATGACGATGTGGGTGCTTTGACCGTCGCCGAGACTGTGTCGGGCCGTGTTGGCGAAATTGGTGCGGAGTCAGACGCTCAGCAGAAATTTGCAATCAACCAGTCTGGCAACCTCGCCATTGAGGGCGAGAATGGCGCGGCTTGGGACATTTCGGTTGCAATAGATCAGCCGCCTTTGGTGGAATTAACCGGTCCAGTCGAAGCTGATGCCGAGGGTGAAATGGCACAGCCGTTCCTTGCGCTTGATGACTACGGCGTCGTTTCGGGGACTGCGACGATTGCATTGGATCTTGGTGCCGTTGATCGCGCGCATGGCCTTGCCGTTGACCCTGATGGTTTTGAGGAATTGGTTCTAGACCTGCCGATGCCGTTCAATGGTGACCGGACTGATTTCGAAGATTTCTTGGTTGATAACCTGTCGCAGCATCCGATTGCTAACTTGCCCGTTACATTGACGATGGAAGTTGTGGATGCAGCAGGGCAGACGGCGTCTAGCCCCCCTGAACAGCTAACCCTGCCTGGGCGTCGGTTTTTCCAACCGTTTGCAAAAGCGATTATCGAACAGCGCCGCGATCTAATGTGGGCGCAGGACAATACAAAGCGGATTGTGCAGGTCATGAAAGCGTTGTCGCACCGTCCGGAAGGTTTGTTTTCGAACGAGACCACCTATCTGCGGATGCGTCTGATTATTCGCAGGCTGGATGCGTTTGCAAAATTTGGCATCACTAGCGACGGCCAAGACGAGATCGTGCAAGCGATGTGGGACCTTGCGATCCAGCTTGAGGACGGCACATTGGCCGATGCGCGCAAGCGGCTTGAGCGGGCGCAAGAGCGATTGGCCGAAGCGATGCGCAATGGCGCGTCTGACGAAGAGATCGCGGAGCTGATGCAAGAGCTGCGCGAGGCTACCGACGATTACATGCAATTGCTTGCTGATGAGACGGACCCAAGCGAAGACGGAACCGATCAGCCTGATAGTGCGCAAGACAGCATGGAGTTCACCCAAGATGAGCTGCAAGCGTTGATGGACCGCATCCAAGAGCTAATGGAAGAAGGCCGTATGGCCGAAGCCGCCGAGTTAATGGAGCAGCTGAACCAACTTCTTGAGAATATGCGCATCACCCAAGGTGAAGGCGGTGGTGATGGCCCGCAAACACCTGGCCAGCAATCGATGGAAGACTTAGCCGAGACGTTGCGCGAACAAGAAGACCTGTCTGATGATGCGTTCCGCGAATTGCAGGACCGTTCAAACAACAACGAGCAAGGGCAAGAACAGCAGGGTCAGGACCAAGGTGATCAAGGCCAAGAAGGCCAAGATCCGGGTCAGTCGTTAGGACAGCAGGGCCAAACCGACGGTCAAGATGGCCAAGATGGTCAATCTGGTGACACTGGTGGCACGGGCCAAGAGGGCGAAAGCGGTCAGCAACGCGACGATGGTCAAGGCGGCGAAGGCGGTCAGGGCGGACAAAATGAGCAATCTTTGTCCGAGCGCCAACAGGCGTTGCGCGACGAATTGGGACGTCAGAGAGATGGATTGCCCGGACTTGAAGGCGACGCTGGCGAAATAGCGCGCCAATCGCTTGAGCGGGCCGAGGGCGCCATGGACGGTGCAGAGCAAGCATTGCGTGAAGGCGATTTGGCCGAAGCGATCGACAAGCAGGCCGAGGCGATGGATGCGTTGCGCAATGGTATGCGCAGCCTGTCACAAGCGCTCGCACAGAATGAAAACATCGAACCTGGGCAAGGTAGCGAACAGGGAGAGACCACTGGACGTGTTGAACCTGGCCGGACTGACCCATTAGGCCGCGAATTGGGTAACAATGGCCAGTTCGGAACGGATCAAAACCTTCTGCAAGGCGAGGACGTGTATCGCCGTGCTGAAGAGTTGTTGAACGAACTACGTCGCCGCTCTTCCGAGCAGGAACGCCCGCAGATTGAGCGGGATTACCTGCGCAGATTGCTTGATCGGTTCTAGAGACCCGTTTTAGGATTCTGACTTAAGCAATCTGGATTTAAGACTCTGGATTTAGGACTCTGGCACAGCTTCGACAGCTGGCCGCATCATATCGAGCAGCTGATTTGCTTTGATGTCGACCCAAATCCGACCTGCATCAACCCATTCTACGTAAGTCACCAAAGGATCGGCGATGTCTGGCACCGCCAATGAAAGCTCTGGGGCAAGCACGTAGAGTGCCGCAAGAAACCCAACGATGAGTAGGGTAATGACAAACCCGAAACCAAAACCACGACGCTTTTCTGCTACGATCTCTTCTGGTTCGCTAATCGGGCTTTCACCGCGCTCAGCATTTGATCGCAGGCTTGAGTTGATCTCTTCGATGTCTGGTAGCAGTTCGCGACGAGAACCAGCAGCTGTGACTGTCGCAGCAACGGCAGCTTGGTTCGCAGCTTCGCGTGTTTCGACAACCGGTTCGGTAGGCTCTGGGCGTGTGGGGCGTGCCTGTTCTGCAACAGTATCAAGTCCAAGATCCGCTTGGCTGTCCAAAGCGCCACTTGTGTCGGCTTGTCTTGCTGCGGCTTCGAGTGCTGCTTCTTCTTGAAGGATCGAGGCCACGGCCGGATCGACAGCGCGGCGCTGCGGGGCAGTCGTTGGAGGGGCTT
The DNA here is from genome assembly GCA_034111185.1 of Paracoccaceae bacterium. Taxonomy (GTDB): domain Bacteria; phylum Pseudomonadota; class Alphaproteobacteria; order Rhodobacterales; family Rhodobacteraceae; genus Yoonia. The sequence continues at coordinate 45,866 of JAWUXS010000056.1, forward strand.
CGCCTTCGGCACTTTCAAAATGATCGATGGTATCAGGCAAGTCTGCGGGTTGTTCGTTGGTGTCGAGATCAGCAAACGCGTCTTCGATTGAGCCACCAAAGCCAGTTTTTGCGGTTTCTTTGACCGCGGCAGAGCCTGTTTCGACAGTATTAGAGACTGAAACAGTCTCGGCCACATCAATGGCTTCTTCAGCCGCAACCGATGAACCAGGGGTTTCTAGCCAAGTATGCCCACAGTTTGAACACTGTACATCGCGACCAGCGGCCGGGATAACGTCGCCGGCGACTTCGTATTGCGCTCCGCAATTGGGGCATATTAAGCGCATTACCGTTTCCTTTTAACCATCAATACGCAGACATTCCCTGCACTTGCATCTTAACTTCTACCAATCCTACGGCCAAACGCCAATGATTTGAACAAGCATAATGTGCGATATGATTGAAACCTGTTGCAGATTTGGGCAAAAGACTACGTAACAGGTGCGGCGCGTGCCTAAAGGAGCGTTTTTTGATCGAACTAGATAAAGTTGCCTATAGTTACGGTGGTGCGGAGTTATTCTCTCAAGTTTCGCTAAACCTTGCTCCGGGATCCTTCCATTTTTTGACTGGACCATCAGGTGCCGGCAAGACCACGCTAC
>JAWUXS010000057.1:0-11245 GCA_034111185.1 Paracoccaceae bacterium
GGATTGCTGTCAGTGCCTGGCAAAGGCGAACATCTTGCCGATTGTCTAATCGCGCGGGTACAGGCGGCTTTCCCACAGGCGCTGCTTGTTCACCGTCTTGATCGCGATACGTCCGGCGTCCTGATTTTCGCGCTGACACCCCACGCGCAACGGCATCATGGGCTTCAGTTCGAAAAGCGGATGACCAAAAAGACCTATATTGCCCGCGTTTGGGGAGAGGTCGCCGAGAGAACAGGTACTATTGATCTGCCGATGATCGTTGATTGGCCTAATCGTCCGCTACAGATGATTTGTCATGAAACAGGCAAGCAGGCGCAAACAGATTGGCGTGTTCTTAGATCTAAAGGGAACGAGACCCGCATCCGGCTTATGCCAAAAACGGGTCGTTCGCATCAATTGCGGGTGCATATGTTGGCGCTTGGCCATCCGATTTTGGGTGATCCGTTCTATGCAACGGGCCCTGCACGGGATTATCCGCGCCTGATGCTTCATTCAGAGACGCTGCAATTCCGGCACCCTGACGGTGGTCAGGGCACGCGGATCACAGCCAAAGCGCCGTTCTAGGCTTATTCAGCGGCCCAACCCGAGATCGCCTTGGCCTCAAGGAATTCTTCAATACCCCATGCGCCGCCTTCGCGGGCACGGCCTGACTGCTTAACGCCGCCAAATGGCGACCCTTGCGCACGACCTTCGCCGTTCATTTCAACCATGCCTGATTTAAGGGCCAACGCCATGCGATTCCGCTTTGCGCCATCTTGGGTCTGAACATAATTGGTCAGGCCGTACGGCGTATCATTCGCAATCGCTATGGCCTGTGCTTCGTCTTCAAACGGGATAATTGACAAAACAGGGCCGAAAATTTCTTCGCGTTCAATCGTCATACCCGGCGTGACATCCGCGAATACTGTAGGACGCACGAAATATCCGCGGTTCACGCCTTCTGGCAGACCCGGACCGCCTGCAACCAAACGAGCACCTTCTTTAACACCCGTCTCGATCAATCCTTGGATCTTTTCCCACTGGGTCTTGTTCACAACAGGGCCGATGTGGCGGCCTTCCTCGGATGCAGGACCAACGGCCATCTTGTCAGCAACATCGCGTGCGATCTCAACCGCTTCATCATAATAGCTGCTTTCAACGATCATCCGCGTTGGTGCGTTACATGACTGACCCGTGTTTTGCATACAATGTAGTACGCCGCGCTTTACCGCCTTTGGATCAGCATCAGCAAAAATCACATTCGCGCCCTTTCCACCCAGCTCAAGCGTGACACGCTTTAACGTCTCGGCAGCGGTCTTGGAAATTGCTTTGCCTGCACGTGTTGAGCCTGTGAAACTAATCATAGCAACATCTTCGTGGGCCGACAGCTGCGTGCCAACACCAACGCCGTCACCATTCACAAGATTGAAAACACCTGCGGGGAAACCTGCGTCGTGAACGAACTCTGCAAACAACATAGACGACAGTGGCGCTTCTTCTGACGGCTTTAATACAATCGTACAGCCAGCCAAAAGGGCAGGGATCACCTTCAGCGTCACTTGGTTCATTGGCCAGTTCCACGGGGTGATCAGGCCAACAACGCCAATTGGTTCCATTGAAATCCGGTCATTTGGTGCGTGATCGCCCAGCGGCTTGACCCATTCTACAGTTTCAAACGCCTCAAGGAACCCAGCAGTGTGCCACGGCACGCATGGTGCTTGGCTGTTGCGGGCCAGATCGATGGGCGCGCCCATTTCAAGGCTGATGGCTTGGGCCATCTCTTCGGCGCGGGCTTCGTACTGATCGACGATACCTTTGACCAATGCGGCGCGTTCCGCAGGTGGCGTTGCAGCCCAGCTAGGAAATGCAGCAGTTGCAGCGGCAACAGCCGCATCCGTATCTGCCTGCCCACCAAGAGAGATGACCGCGCAGGCCTCCTCTGTTGTTGGGTTGATCACGTCGTGATCGCGTGCCTGCACAGGTGGTGTCCATGCGCCGTTAATATAGAAATTGCGATTCTCGATCATGTGGGCCTCCTGCGCCAATTTGTGGCATCGTGGCATTGGCTTAATCAGGGTGCAAGCGGCTGTGGCAGTTCCTATATATTCGATTATGATCACCTGATCTCAACATAAAGGAACCTCCCATGGGTCTGCGCATTAACGATACGATTCCGAACCTGACCGTTGAAACTGATCAAGGCACGTTTGCCTTGCATGATTGGATCGGCGATAGCTGGGCTATCTTGTTTTCTCACCCCAAAGACTTCACGCCGGTTTGCACCACAGAATTTGGTGCGGTTGCACAATTGGCCGACGAATGGGCCGCACGCGGCACCAAAGTCATTGGCGTCTCTGTCGACGGTGTTGAAGACCACAAAAAGTGGAAGACCGATATCGAAACTGTTGGCGGCGCCACTGCTGGCTTCCCAATCATCGCTGATGCGGGCCTCGAAGTGTCCAAAGCATTCGATATGCTTCCTGCCGAGGCCTATTTGCCCGATGGCCGTACACCAGCCGACAGCGCCACCGTGCGTTCAGTCTTTATCATTGGCCCAGATAAGCAGCTAAAGTTGTCGATGACCTACCCAATGACAGTGGGCCGCAACTTTGCCGAAGTGCTGCGCGCCTTGGACGGTCTGCAAACATCATCATCACGCGGTGTTGCGACACCTGCAAATTGGAACGTTGGCGATGACGTTATCATTCCAACAGCTTTGAATGATGCAGATGCCAAAGCAAAGTTTGGCGATTTCACAACTGTCCTACCTTACCTGCGCAAGACGTCGCTGAAAGACTAAGTACTACACAATTAACGCGAAAAGGCCCCAGATTGCTCTGGGGCCTTTTTCATTTCGGATGAGAACTTTGCCTAAAAGATATAGACGTGCGTGCCGACAGGCACTTGCGCATACAACTCTTCTACATGCTCGTTAATCAGTCGAACGCAGCCAGATGAATACTGTTGCCCAATTGTCCAAGGCTGGGGTGTGCCGTGAATGCGGTAATACGTGTCGACGTTTCCATCATACAAATACAAGGCCCGTGCACCCATTGGGTTTTGCGGATGCCCACCGGGTAGACCGCCGCGATAAGGGGCGTATAGCTCAGGCTCAAGATTGATCATGTTCTGGGTTGGCGTCCACTTTGGCCACTCCGCCTTGCGGCGAATAGTGAGGACGCCCGTGTAATTGCGCCCCTGATTGCCAAGCGCGATCCCGTACCGTCGTGCCTGTCCATTGCCGAGGGTCCAATACAAATAAAAGTCTTTCTTAACGACATGTATTTGGCCCGCTGGTAGTTCTGGGTTCACGTCAACATGCTGCGGAAAGAATCTGCTAGGCAGTCGGACAATTTCGGGTGCAGCCAAAACAGGTGCTGCGCAAATAGACGCTGTGGCCGAAGCCACGAATTGACGGCGTGATAACATTTCGTTTCCTGCTCAACAGATGGCCATAACTATCGGCCGTTACATAACGCGTAGCAGAGGGCCCTGAAAACGCAAACAGAGCTGGCGATGGATTTGCCAACTCTGTGTATTTTAAACGCGGCGCGGCAAACTTGGCCGCATGTTTTAGACGTCTCTTGTGTACAGGAATACTTTGGACCGCAGTGGCACGCGGTCGTACAGATCAACGATATACTCGTTGGTCAAACGTGCGCAGCCATTTGAAACGGCTGTACCAATTGTACGTGGCGCGTTTGTTCCATGGATACGCAGATATGTGTCACCTTTGCCTGGTACAAACAGATACAATGCACGCGCGCCAAGTGGATTGTTTGGACCACCGGGCATGCCGTCTTCGAATTGCTTATAGTGCTCCGGCTCACGCTCGATCATATCAGGCGTCGGTGTCCAGCTTGGCCATTCTTTCTTGGCACCAACATAGAAGCTGCCCGGCTCATAAAGACCGACGCGGCCAACACCAACGGCGTAGCGCATTGCCTGATTTCCACCGAGGCTGAAATACAGACGGAAAGTGTTTGGATCCATGTGGATCTCGTTTGCTGGAATTGCACCAGCAAGCGTGACTAGCGTGGGCGCTAGCGGATTAGTTGGAACTGCGACAGGCGCAGGTTCTACGGCTTCCTGCGCAAAAGCAGGATGTGCGGCGAATGCTGTAATTGCAGCGCCCGTGGCTATAAAATGACGACGTGTGAGCATGGCAGGCCCCCCTAATTTTGATCGTTATGTTTCAACAACTATGCGGTCCGGCGTCAAGTTGCCGATCAAAAAAGAGTGATCGTGATGCACTGGTGCCATTGCGCAACGGGTCTTTTGCCCCAAAGTCGGCGGTTTGTTGCTCGGAATTTCGCAGTCACCCATACGGGATCACCCAACGACCGGAACGTGCTGATATCCCGAATACTCGATCGGATAGTTCGCTTTCTCAAATTCGCTGAATACGTACCCGTTGTCGCGCTCGAATAATACTTCGCAAAATTTATAGTGAACTTGGGTGGTTGAAGTCGAGGATACGAAAATGAACGGCAACGACATCTTGCTCAAAGCGCGTCAATCACGCGCAACTGCACTGCTTAATCGGCATGCATCGCTGGTATCAAAGTACACAGAACTTGGTGCTGTGGCGCCGAATTCTTCGCTTATGTCAGATGTGCGACTGGACGAGGACAGGTTGTTTCAAACTTTTGATGCTCTTCAGCACGCAGTCTAAATTGCACTTCATTTGTGACTAATTGTTCTGCTGCCTTAAACGTGCCTTTTTTTATCGGTATTCACCTTAAGCACGAGTGGAACTGTACGGTCTTCCAACAAATGAGAAGCCGGCACATGCGCGAACCTTTAAGGGTCGCCATCGACAGACATTGTGCAGCACCGTTCGTGTGCTCAGCCCTGCTCGGGTATTTCAATGACTTGATTTTGGCACTTGGTTTGCGTGGCTCAAGAAAAAACCAACATTCCAATAATGGCGGAAATGAAATGAATATTCAAATGGACCAAACCAAATTTAATCAAGAACAAGGCGTTCGCGCAACCAACTTGTTTTCTGCGATCGTCTTAGCTGCAATCGATGATGCAATCATAGATAACCGGAAATTTGGTGATGGTGCGGAACGTATTGCGCGCTGGGCCCGCTCACGCGATGGCCGTAACGTTCTTAGTTGCGCTGGCATCGACCCAAGCGAACGTGCCGTTCAAGGCATGATGCTGTTTGTCAGCAAAGGGCTGCGCACGTCAGTCAGCCTGTCACGCGAAGAATCCAAGCGACAAAGCACAGCCGCTTAGTCTTAGATAAGAAGGCTTTTGGGGGGGTCGTTTTTGCGCGCGTCAAATCTTATTGCGCTGCGCAGAAGTCATGCAGCTCTGATACCTGATCAGAGCTGCATCGTAATTTAATAGCTTTAGAAGCTGTAGCCGACAGTAATCGCGAGGTACGGGTAGAACTTGAACTCAGCCAAGTCATCACGTGCCTGCTCGATGTCCGAGTCTGAATCGATTTCAGCCTGCAACAATGCATTGTCACTGGTTGCTTCAAACGTCAGGCCACCAGTATAGATCGCGCCAACTTCGCCACTAAGGATCCAGTTGTTCGAAAAGCGGTAGTCGTAACCAGTCGTAATCATAGGCGATATTTCTTGCACAAACTGTGCCGAAATATCGACAGAGCCAGTATCAAATACAGTACCATCATCCAATGTGAACTGGTTGCCAGCGGAAAGTACACCATTGGCGTCAAAGCTTGTCTGGTTGAACATCACACCGCCTGAAACACGCCAGCCTGAATTTACTGGATAGTAATCAGCCAAAAGCGCAACAGCGCCTACAGTTGCGTCATAAGTATATGTTGTTCCATCTTCTTCGAAGGTATCGGTAAGAATGTCCAAACCTGGCAGGCCGGCCAGCACACCGCGTACACGAAATGATGGATCAATCTGGTAAGCAGCCTCAAGGTTAGCGCCGAAGGTTGATACACCGGCTCCTACGGTCACTTGGCCAACGTCTTGTGCTGATACAGCAGAGCCGCCAAGAACTGCTGTTACAAGTGTGGCTGACTTAATGAATGAATGGGTCATTGCGTATATTCACTTTCGCTTATTGTCGATGAGGCTGTAATTTCGTTCTTTCTTACTCAGATTTCGTGCATCTCAAAGCAATTGTTCGCGCTACATAACTCTCACGCTGAGTTAGATGCGCAAATAACACGCAAGGCGATACCATCAGTGCGAAACGTTTAAGTGCTAATTGCTGCGAAGCAATTTCCGCAGAAACAAAAAAGGCCCCAGCGTTTCCACTGGGGCCTTTTCGAATTCAAATAGAAACTGATTACTCAGATTTAGCTTCTTCTGCGATCTCTTTGCCAGTCGCCTGATCAACCATCTTCATGGCCAGACGTACTTTGCCGCGATCATCAAAGCCCAGCAGTTTGACCCAAACTTCCTGACCTTCTTTCAAAACGTCTGAAGGGTGGTTCAGGCGCTTGTTTTCGATCTGGGATACGTGGACCAAGCCATCGCGCTTACCAAAGAAGTTCACGAACGCGCCAAAGTCGACCAGTTTCACAACTGTACCTTTGTAGACAACGCCTTCTTCCGGCTCAGCCACGATTGAATAGATCATGTCGTAGGCCTTCTTGATGGCCTCTGCGTCGTTAGACGCCAGCTTGATCACGCCGTCATCATTGATGTCGACCTTCGCACCGGACACTTCGACGATCTCGCGGATAACTTTACCGCCAGAACCGATCACTTCGCGGATTTTGTCCGTTGGGATCTGCATCGTCTCGATCTTAGGTGCGTGAACGCCCAGATCTTTCGCGCCTGTCAGAGCTTTGCTCATTTCATCAAGAATGTGCAAACGACCGGCTTTCGCCTGCTCAAGTGCCTTTTCCATGATCTCTGGCGTGATGCCCGCGATCTTGATGTCCATTTGCAATGACGTGATACCGGCAGCAGTACCCGCAACCTTAAAGTCCATGTCGCCAAGGTGGTCTTCGTCACCAAGGATATCAGACAAAATAGCGTACTCGCCATCGTCTTCCATGATCAGACCCATAGCCACACCAGCAACTGGTGCTTTCAGTGGGACACCAGCGTCCATCATTGACAATGAACCACCACATACGGACGCCATAGAAGACGAACCGTTGGATTCAGTAATCTCTGAAACAACGCGGATAGTGTAAGGGAAATCAGTTGCAGCAGGCAGAACCGCCTGAAGCGCACGCCATGCCAGCTTACCGTGGCCGATTTCACGACGACCTGGGCCAGATACACGACCAACTTCACCAACTGAGTATGGTGGGAAGTTATAGTGCAGCATGAAGTTTGACTTATACATGCCAGACAGCGCGTCGATCATCTGCTCGTCGTCGCCGGTTCCCAGTGTTGTGACCACAAGGCCCTGAGTCTCGCCGCGTGTGAACAATGCAGAACCGTGTGTCCGTGGCAGGATACCTGTCTCGGATACGATTGGACGGATCGTGTCCAATGCGCGGCCATCGATACGCTTGCCGTTCTTCACAACGTCGCCACGCAGAACCGCAGATTCCAGACCCTTAAGGGCAGAACCAAGGTTTCCGTCAGCTTGCTGATCTTCGGTCAGTGCGTCGATGATGTCTTGCTTTGCAGCAGAAACAGCGCCTGTGCGCTCTTGCTTGTCAGTGATCGCATATGCAGCACGCATTTTGTCTTCGCCAGCAGATTTCACAGCAGCAGACAGCTCTGAGTAATCAACAGGTTGGAAGTCAAACGGCTCTTTCGCGCAATCTTCGGCCAGATCAACGATCAGGTCGATGACAGGCTGGATGCTGTCGTGTGCAAACTTAACCGCACCAAGCATCTCAGCTTCGGTCAGCTCGTATGCTTCTGACTCAACCATCATCACGGCGTCTTTTGTGCCTGCAACAACAAGGTCCAAACGCTGCTCTGGGTTCAGACGCAGGTTGTGCATGTCGTCCATCTCAGGGTTCAGGATGTAATCACCATCTTCAAAACCAACGCGACACGCAGCAATCGGGCCACGGAACGGCGCGCCAGAAATGGTCAGCGCAGCTGAGGCAGCAATCATCGCCAGCATATCTGGATCGTTGACCAGATCGTGTGACAGAACAGTACACATCACCAGAACTTCGTTTTTGAAGCCAGGGACGAACAATGGGCGAATTGGACGGTCGATCAGGCGTGATGTCAGCGTCTCTTTTTCGGTAGGACGTGCTTCGCGCTTGAAGAAACCACCAGGGACTTTACCCGCGGCATAATACTTTTCTTGGTAATGCACGGTCAGCGGAAAGAAATCCTGACCAGGCTTTTGTTTGCGGGCGAATGTGACGTTCGCCATGACAGAAGTTTCACCCATCGTAGCGATGACTGAGCCATCCGCTTGACGCGCAACTTTGCCGGTTTCGAGAGTGAGGGTTTCTTGGCCCCACTGAATCGATTTTTTCACTTCGTTAAACATCTATGTTTTTCCTAGTTGGCCTGTTTGGCCTTTTGCGTAGTGGGCGTATTCCCACTGACCCCGATATCTTGCCCCTAGATTAGGGATGGCACTGGGTCTTGGCGCCGGTCGGATCAAGATCGTCGGGCCTTACACGTAAAGAGTGCGATTGTGAAGGGGAGAGGGGTTGGGGAGAGGATGAGTGATGGCCTTTCACCCCTCAACATCCGCGCCCGCGCTTGCAAACACGAGCAACCAAATGTTGCCGACAGCGCCACAATTGCGGTGGGGATTGGAAGCAATGCCCAGCCTCGCCGCGCATTAACTCCACTCATTCCACAAAGAGTCAAATTTATTTACAAAATGTTCCAACTGCCCTCAATTGGTGGCGTAGTGTAGCGTCGTAATAGTGTTTTGGTTATTTTGCCGCTCAAAAGTTTAATTGCTTTTTAGGAGTGAGCATATGAATAGCCCGATCACATCAACCAGCGCTTTCGAAGTGGCAAAAGAAGACTTCTCAGAAAGTCTAAACTCTGCCCTGTCGGACTTCCAAAAAGAGTTCGAAAGGGTTTTGTCCAACGAATCTAACTCGGTGTCAGGTGCAACAACTGGCAACAGTTCAGTCTACTTTAATGAAGATGGCACGAGCACATTCGTCTCGCATCCGATCAGCGAACAGGTCTCGGCGGAATCCACACCCATTGATCTCGGCAACCAGTTCATTAGCCCGATCTTCGTCGGTGAAGACGGTACGATCAGCCACGATAACCCGGCAGATAATCAGTCCGGAACTACCGAAGCTTTCGACGAGCCTCACCACCCAATCTACCGTGGCGAAGACGGTACGATTAGCCACGATAACCCGGCAGATAATCAGTCTGTAACTACCTAAGCTTTCGACGAGCCCCACCACCCAATCTACCGTGGTGAAGACGGTACGATTAGCCATGATAACCCGGCAGATAATCAGTCTGGAACTACCGAAGCTTTCGACCAGCCTCACCACCCAATCTACCGTGGTGAAGACGGCACGATTAGTCATCAGAATCCAGCGAGCGATCAGCCTATTGCTATCGATCTTGGCGACCGTTTCATTAATCCAATCTACATTGGTGAAGATGGCACAATCAGCCACGAAAATCCTGCAGATAAAAAGCCTGCAACTATCGATCTTGGTAACAGGTTCACTGACCCGATCTTTGTCGATGACAATGGCAAAGTTGGTCACGACAAACCGTAACCTTTTGATTGGGGTCACCGCCTAAACGGCTTAGGTTTACGTCGGCGTTATGTTGATAGGATCAGGTGATCTCGCCCTTGTAGGGCGAGGCCCGCAGAAAAAAACGCCCGCCAATTGGCGGGCGTTTTCAATGTAGATCGCAGTTCATGCAGCCAAATTCGCTGCTAGTTTTTTGAGCGAGAAAGCTACTGCATATTGATAGAAACAGACGGGTAATCGAAAGAGTCCGACTCTGGATTTACATTTGCTGCGGAGACAGCACCAACAATGATCGCGCCGAGAATTCCAGCTTCTGCAGTAGCACTACTACTGCGCCCCTCTTGTGTTGCATTGAATGCAGTTACAGTCTTGGAGCCGCTGACGCCATTGGGGCCGACGCAGCGGAAGAACAATGCAGGAGAGCTAGATCCATAGTCAGGAACAATAACATTCGCAGGCGAGTTGAACGCCGCTTTGTATAGACCTGAATCCACGGTGCAGCTTGCGCCAGCAATTTCGCCGGTAGTGCCAACGACAATTGAGCGGACTTCAATAATGTCCTGACCCCGAAAGCGCGGCACTGGGTTTCCAGCAGCACGAGCCCCCGCATAGACATCGATTCCAACAGCGCCATTAGCGTCATTCGGCACGACTGGAATAGGCGGCGTCGTAATTTGTGGCGTGACGCATGCACTCAGCGTCAAAAGGCCAAGAAGCCCTACAAAATGTTTCAAAGAATCGTCTCCTAAAAATTTATGTAAAATTAACATAACACATGGATCTGGCTATTACTTTGAAAAAGAAGAGATATTCGAACAATATACCGTACGTTTGCTGAGGGAAGAAGACTCATAATAAACGCCGATTCTTCCTCAAGGACAGTTTATTGTTGGCGACAAGTGGTCGTTGGATGGTTCTACTTGGCTATACGTCCAGCGCAGGCGAATGGATCTAGATACAAAAAATGCCCGCCAATTGGCGGGCGTTTTCAGTTAACTCTCAACGTGATTCTTATGCGTTGTCAGCGTCCAGCGTGCCGCTTTTGAACAGCAGACCCGCAGCAACAGCACCGATGATTGGTGCAACGATGAACAACCAAAGTTGTGCAATCGCCGTGCCACCAACAAACAGTGCAGGACCAACTGAACGCGCTGGGTTCACGGAAACACCAGTAATGTTGATACCAACCAAGTGGATCACAACAAGCGCTAGACCGATCGCAAGGCCAGCCATGCCAGCCGGTGCGCCTTTGCCAGTCGCGCCAAGGATCACAACCATGAACAAGAACGTTGCAACAACTTCGAATACAAACGCTGAAACCATGTTGTACTCGCCAAGATAACCAGCACCCCAGCCATTTTGACCAAGGCCATTTTCAGCAACCGAATAATCGGCTTTGCCAGATGCGACCAACAAAAGCACTGCTGCAGCGGCAATCGCGCCTGCGATCTGTGCGATAATGTATTTGCTAGCTTCGGACAACGTCATGCGACCCGCAGCAACTGCACCCAAAGATACGGCTGGGTTAATATGACAACCTGAAACCGCGCCAATACCGTATGCCATGCCGATCAGTGCTAGACCGAACGCAAAGCTGATACCTGTCAGACCAATGTCTGCGCCCGCGATGACGGCCGAACCACAACCCAA
>JAWUXS010000058.1:0-8819 GCA_034111185.1 Paracoccaceae bacterium
CGTGATCCAGTAAAGCACGAGACCGCTGGCGAATGAGCCGAGCATAAACATGAAGACCCATGGCATATACGCAAAGATCATCCGCTGTGTTGGATCTGTTGGCGCAAGGTTCAGCTTTTGCTGAAGCCACATGGATACACCCAGCACGATTGGCATCACTCCGATGAACAACAAAGCGAGGATCGAGGTCGGGTCGGGCGCATCCCATGGCAGCAGGCCAAAGAGGTTGAACAATGATGACGGGTCAGGGGCTGACAGATCATTGATCCAGCCGAACCACGGCGCGTGGCGTAATTCGATTGTGACAAAGATAACCTTGTAGAGAGAGAAGAAGATCGGGATCTGCAAAAGGATCGGCAAACAGCCAGACGCAGGGTTTACCTTGTTATCCTTATAAAGCTTCATCACACCTTGCTGCATGGCTTGCTTATCATCGCCCGTCCGCTCTTTCAGAGCTTCCATTTCTGGCTGCAGCTCTTTCATCCGCGCCATTGAGACGTGGGATTTATAAGCGAGCGGCAGGACCAAAGCCTTGAGGATAAAGGTCAGTGCGATGATCGACCAACCCATGTTGCCGATATATGTGTTGAGCGTGTGGAGCAGCCAGAAGATCGGCTTGGTCAGGAAAAAGAACCAACCCCAGTCGATGCTATCAAGGAAACCACCGACGCCTTCGTTGTCTTCGTAGTTGCGGATCGCTTCCCATTCTTTTGCACCGGCGTAGAAACGCGTTGTAACTGTGGTGCTTGCACCCGCTGCCACTGTCTCGGTCGGCATGACGGTTTCGGCTTGGTACAGGTTGCGGCTCTCGAAGTACTTTGAGGTAGAGCGGAACGGTTTCCCCTGCTCAGGGATCAGCGTTGTCATCCAGTAGTGGTCTGTGTAGCCGATCCAGCCACTCTCGTTCGCTTCGAGGCGGTCAGCGCGAGTGCGCTCTGCTGGGTCGATCGGGTAGTCTACGATTTTGTCGTAATCGACTTCTTCCAGCTCACCGTCAGTCATCCGCACGAGACCTTCGTGCAAGATGAAGAAGTTCTTGAGGTCGGTTGGTTCGCCGTGGCGGCGCAACAGGCCGTAAGGGCGCAAGCCAATGCTCTCGGCTGAAGTATTCTCAACGCTTTGGGCAAAGCTAAACATAAAGTGGTCATCAACCGAAACTTCGGTGCGGAAAATCTGGCCTGCGCCATTGTCCCAAACCAAGGTGACAGGTGTTGTTGGCGTCAACGTCTCACCGCTCTCGATGTCCCAGATTGTGTCGGGGCCTGGAACGGCGTCGATGCCGTCAATGCCAGCCCAGCCGAACAATGCGAAATATGCGCCAGCTTCGCCAACAGGCTTAAGCAGGTGAACTGTTTCGGCACCTTCATCGAGAGTTTCGCGATAGTGGGTCAGTGCGAGGTCATCAATACGACCACCCTGCAGCGACAATGTACCTGAAAGCTCAGGAGTTTCGATCGCAACGCGTGGTGCTTCGACAACTTCGTCATTTGGAACGTCTGGCGTCGTAGAGCCTGTGGCTTCTGCGGAAACGGATGGCGTTGTGCCATCAACGGTTGCTGATGCTGATGCTGGTGGCAGCTCTGCCAAGGTTGGTTCTTCTGGCGGGAAAAGCCAAAACCACACCATGATCACTAAAAAGCTAAGCACGGTAGCCATGATCAAATTCTTGTTTTGGTCGTCCATTGATAGCCACCTGCAACACATAAAAAGGTGAGGGTGGTTCAACCCCTCAGCGGGCCAAAGGTCAAGCGGTTTTCGTTCAAAACCACTTGTTTTCTGTGAGGGTGACCTGAGGCAAGCCCGTAGTTCTGTTAGTTCAATTGCTGCGTAGTGGGCGTGACCGCCGTGCCGGATTTGTATGTTCGCATCCAGTTTGACACTTCGCTTTGTGGCATTGGGCGTGCAATGGCGTACCCTTGAATGATATTACACCCGCTTTCCAACATGAATGCGAGTTCGCTTTCAGTTTCGACCCCTTCCGCCAAAGCACCTATTTTCAGTTGTTTGGACATTGTCATAATAGCCAGAACCATTTGCTGTTGATCGGCGTCTTCGCCGATACCGGTAACGAATGAGCGGTCGATTTTGATCCGATCCACGCCGAACTGACGAATTGATGTAATCGACGCATGCCCCGTGCCAAAATCATCAAGATCGATTGCACATCCCAGTGCGCGCAGTGCATTTATGTTCTGCATGACCAAATCTTCTTTTGCTCCGGCAACGACCGTTTCAAGAATTTCGATCACGAGACGGCTAGGATGAAGCTCGAACGCATCGAGCTTCATACTGACGATCTCGACAAGATGAGGGTTCAGCAGCTCTTCGGTGGAAACATTTATTGAAACAGTTGGCACATGCAACTCAGATTTGTCCCAATTTCTTAAGGCTGAAAGAGCATGTCGCAAAATCACGAACCCCAAGTCTTGCATCATTCCGACCTCTTCCAAGATGGGCAAAAACTCAGCCGGTGAGAGAATACCCATCTTTGAATGCTTCCAACGCGCCAATGCTTCAAGACCGACAATTGATTGGCTAACGATGTCAACTTGGGGCTGGAAATGCGCATGAATGCAGCCTGACAAAAGTGCGTCTTTTGCGTCATGAGCAAGCTCTCGGTGCCGCTGCACCTTCTTGCTCATGGTGTGAGAGAACGCGCACGTAGCGCCTTGCCCTTCCCTCACGGCTGCGATGAACGCTGTATTTGCGGCCTCGAAGAGGGTCTCGCCATCGACAACATCCATTTCGGTCTGAATGGCATAGCCGACCGACACTGTTATCTTGGTGCCCTGCGTTGGGTGCCCAATGACCCGAGCTGCATCTACTTGAATCTCTTTTGCAAGCTTTTCGAGTGTTCGAAGCGTCAAGGTTCGGTTCGGGGACGGAAAAACCGCGAAACGGCCACCACCTAACCTGCGAAGCATGTCACGCGAGCAGGGGCCAGTTATTAAGCGCTCTTCGATAGCTCTTATAATATGAGCTATCGCTGCGCTATCTCGAGTTTGTTCAAGATGATGAAAACGGTCGATTTCAAAAAACACAACAGATGCAATATACTGTCCGTTTTTAGATCTTCTGATGGTTGCGTTCAGGGCATCTATGATTTGGTCACGTGAAAGTCGCGCAGGCGGCGGCCCAAATATTGCCTCACTGACATAATTCCAAAATGACTTATATTCATTGTCCAATGCATGCCTCGTGACCGGGTGATAAATATGCGCGCCGATTCGAAGTAACCATACCTTGCCGGTTCTAACCGTCGCGTTAATCGCAGCGTTTAAAATTTGCTGCATTGGGCGCGAGCAGATTCTTTGACTTGCCTGCCTCGTGTTGCGGATTAAGTTCTTAATCAACAAAAGGAACACCATCATGCGCCTCGTCATGCTCTTCGCCATTGGTCTATTGGCCGCCTGTACAGCAAAGCCGTCGTTCGATGACGCATCGCTGGATGAAAACCGCAAGCTGAACCTCGAAGAGGTCTTTGACGGCGAGCTGGTCGCCTACGGGCAGTTCCAAGATATCCTAGGCACCGTGCGGCGCAGTTTCGTTGTCACGATCAAAGGTGATTGGGATGGTGAAACACTGACACTGGTCGAAGACTTTGATTACGAAGACGGAGCGGTCGAGCAAAGAGTGTGGAGCCTTAAGAAAACTGGCGACGATACGTGGGTGGGCACAGCCCCCGGTGTGATCGGTACAGCAGTGGGCATTGAGCAGGATAACCGCTTTAATTGGCAATACGAGATTGACCTGCCAATTCCCGCGGCCGATGGCACGTCCGAGACGTTGCGTGTGACATTCGACGATTGGATGTGGTTGCTGGCCGACGATCGCTTATTGAACCGCGCTTATGTTAAGCGGTTTGGCCTCGATATCGGTGACGTCATTATTTCGTTTGAGAAGCTGGACTAGATAGCAATCTAGTCAGGCACATTGTCGATGCCGTGTCCGCCCCATGGGTGGCAACGACAGACGCGATGTGCCGTGAGATACCCGCCTTTTATCCCGCCGTGCTTTTCCAACGCTTCGAGAGCATAGGCAGAGCATGTCGGTTGGTAGCGGCATCCGTGGCCAACCCAAGGGGACCAGACCTTGCGGTAAGCGCGCACTGGCAATGATAGAACGAAAGCCAGTGGGCTCATGCGTGCACCTTTGCTAAGGCGCGGCGCATATCTGCTTCGAGTTGGGTGAATAGGATTTGTGCTGTGGTGTCTTTGCGTCCGACCAAGACATAGTCCCAGCCGTCGCGCCCAAGTTCGCCAAGGACGATGCGTGCAATTTCGCGCAACCGACGCTTTGCACGATTACGTGCAACCGCATTGCCGACCTTTTTAGAGCAGGTATATCCAACACGTATACCAATTGCCCCGTCGTCGGGGTTCCGCTTGCGGGCCTGCAAATGAATGCCGGGGGTGCCTTGCCTACGACTGTTGCTGGCGCGGATGAAATCAGCGCGTTTGGTCAGAACAGTAAGCGGTAGACAAACGGAAACCGCCGGAGGCTGTTGACCGAGTGTGACAAGGTTGTCATCCACGGGTGCCACCGGCGGTTTCAATTCGAATAAACCGATTGAACGCTTACGCGCTCAACTTAGTCCGGCCTTTGGCCCGACGGTTGTTGATAATGCGACGACCGGCCTTTGTGGCCATCCGTGCGCGAAATCCGTGACGGTTCTTACGAACGCGATTTGATGGTTGGAACGTACGCTTCATTGCGTGTCCTCCGGTCATGGGGCCAAACCTATGGAAGATTCGAAGCCCAGCTACAATTCAGATCTGTCCTTTAGAGGGGGTACGGCACCCTGTCAACGCACCGAACCCGCTTTCGCTGCAACATTTACCTGAAATGCGTCATGTCAAATGTTTCAGTCGTGATCGCTAATTCAACGAAAACTGAAATAACTCCGTGATTTCGATCAATGGCCCGTGATGTGGGTATGTTCGAAACGATGTCCAGTCCATCTAGTGTTCAACTTATTCGCCCAAAAGACAGAAAGAAGAGCATCATGACCGACGCCGACAATATTCCTAAACCTTCTAATTCGTATCTTCGTTTCCTGCCGCTTGCGGTGATTGGCGTTGTTGCTGTGTTGGGATTTATCTATCTACGTGAGTATCTCACGTTTGATACGCTTGCTGCGAATCGCGAGACATTGATTGCCTTTCGTGACGATAACTACATGCTCACTGTGTTGGCGTTTATCTCAGCATATGTTGTGATTGTCGCGTTTTCACTGCCGGGCGCCACGATTGCAACGCTGACTGGTGGCTTCTTGTTCGCGACGTTCCCTGGCTTTCTGTTCAACGTCACAGGCGCCACAATCGGGGCGACTGGTATCTTCCTTGCGGCCCGCTGGGGTTTGGGTGCCAAGCTAGGTGCACGGTTAGAGGGATCTGAAGGGATAACAAAAACCATCAAAGACGGCATAGATGAAAATCAGTGGTCGATGTTGTTCTTGATCCGTCTTGTGCCTGCGATTCCCTTTGTCCTCGCGAACTTGATCCCATCGTTCCTCGAGGTGCCGCTGCACCGTTTCGTCATCTCAACATTCTTTGGCATTATTCCGGGTGCTGTTGTCTTTACGTCAGTTGGCGCGGGCCTTGGCGAAGTGTTTGCCAGCGGAGAGACCCCAAATCTGGGAATCATCCTTGAGCCTGCGATTCTTGCCCCGATCCTTGGTCTTTGTGCCTTGGCCACTTTGCCCATCATCATTAAGGCCGTTCGCGGCAAGAAAGGTCTGTAAGTTATGAACCGTATTAAAGCAGATATTTGTATCATTGGTGGTGGCTCTGGTGGCCTTTCGATTGCGGCTGGTGCATCCCAGATGGGCGCGAAGGTTGTCCTGCTCGAAGGTCACAAAATGGGCGGCGATTGCCTGAACTACGGCTGTGTCCCATCAAAGGCGCTGATTGCGTCGGCAAAGCAGGCCTACATGATGTCACACGGCGATGCGTTGGGCGTTGCTGCCAGCGATCCCAAGGTGGATTATGCTGCTGCGAAAGACCACGTTGCTGACGTCATTGCCACGATCGCACCCGTTGATAGCGTTGAACGCTTTGAGGGGCTTGGCGTGCAGGTCATCCAAGAGTTCGGTCGCTTTATTTCAAAAACTGAGGTCCAAGCGGGTGACACGATCATCGAAGCACGTCGCTTTGTTGTCGCTACAGGTTCGGGGCCGTTTGTGCCGCCGATCAAAGGCTTGGATACAGTTAAATACTACACGAACGAAGACATCTTTGAACTGCGCGACCAGCCAGAGCATCTGATTGTTATCGGCGGTGGGCCCATCGGCATTGAAATGGCGCAAGCGCACGCGCGGCTTGGTTCAAAGGTCACTGTGATCGAAGGTGCCAAGGCGATGGGCAACGACGATCCTGAGCTTGCTGCGATTGTTCTTGAAAACCTGCGTGCTGAAGGCGTTGAAATCGTTGAGGGTGCACAGGCAGAAAGCATCAGCGGGGCAGGGGATCAAATTACAATCCACACGCCCAAAGGTGATTTCACGGGGTCGCATTTGTTGATGGCAGTTGGCCGCAAAGTGAATATCGACAAGCTTGATCTAGAGGCAGGCGGTATTGAGTATGACCGTCGCGGCCTAAAGGTGGGTGATAATCTGCGTTCGATCACAAACAAAAAGGTTTACGCGGCAGGCGACGTTGCTGGTGGCCTGCAATTCACACATGTTGCGGGCTATCACGCAGGGATCTTGATCCGTTCTATGTTGTTCGGCCTGCCGTCCAAGCAAAAGACGAGCCATATCCCTTGGGCGACTTATACCGACCCTGAGTTGTCACAGGTGGGTCTGACCGAGGCGCAAGCAAAGGAAAAGCACGGCGACAAGCTTGAGGTTGTGCGGTTCGAATTCCACCACAACGACCGTCTGATTGCTGAGCGTAAGACAAAAGGCCTGATCAAGGTCATGGTTGTAAAGGGCCGACCCGTTGGTGCGTCTATTGTGGGCCATCTTGCTGGTGAGTTGATCGGCATGTGGGCCATGGCCATCGCCAACAATATGAAGATGTCTGCAATCGCAAATACTGTTTTGCCCTATCCGACAATTAGTGAGGTTAACAAACGGGCCGCGGGCGCGTACTTTAGCCCAAGATTATTTGAAAGTGCGATGGTGAAACGGGTTGTTGGCTTTGTTCAGCGCTGGATTCCATAACAGAACATAACGGGGGGCGACGATCATATGATCAATTCACTATCAGGACGATTTCTGATCCTGACCGTCATCTTTGTGATGTTGGCGGAAGTGATGATCTTTGTGCCCTCCGTTGCACGCTTTCGCGAAGATTATCTGCTTGCTAGGCTTGAGCGTGCGCAGATAGCCTCGTTGGCGCTCGAAGCAGACGATATGCTTTCGCCCGCGCTTGAGGCGGAACTTTTGCGCAATGCCGAAGTGTTCAACGTGGTGTTGCGGCGCGACCAAGTACGTCAGCTCGCGCTATCATCACCGATCCCGCGACCGATCCATGCAACTTACGACATGCGCGATCCGCCTGCGATGACGCTGATTATGAACGCGATGAAGACGCTGCTAGATACCGAAGGTCGGATTATCCGCGTGTTGGGTAATCCTGTACGCGGTGGCGGTCTTTTGATCGAGGTGACGATGGAGCAGATGCCGCTACGCGCCGCGATGCTTGATTATGGTCGCAACGTTTTGATTCTTTCTGCTGTGATTTCAATCATTACTGCCGGATTGCTGTTCTTGGCCGTGCGATTGCTGCTGGTCCGCCCGATCAAGGGCGTTGTCAGCGCGATGCAGGCCTATGCCGCATCCCCAGAAGATGCGCGGCGCATCATCGAACCATCAGCAGGCGTGACCGAGTTGCGTGATGCCGAAGAAGCCCTGCAATTAATGCAAACCCAAATGACAGGCGCCCTAAAGCAGAAAGAGCGTTTGGCCCAGTTGGGTGGCGCTGTCGCAAAGGTCAGCCATGACTTGCGCAATATCCTGACGTCTGCCCAGCTATTCACGGACCGCATCGAAAGCTCGGACGATCCGCTGGTGAAGCGCATGGCACCCAAGCTGGTTGGCTCAATCGCGCGTGCCGTTAACCTTTGTGAAACGACGCTGGCCTTTGGACGCGTGGACGAGCCGCAGCCGACATTGGCGCGCGTCGGCCTCGCGAGTATCGTAAACGAGGTTATTGATAGTGAGCGCCTTGCGGCTGCGGACTATGATCTTTCGTTCTCTGAGGACATTCCGGCTTCAATGATGATCCGCGCTGATGGCGAACAGATCTTCCGCGTGCTGTTTAATCTTGTCAGAAATGCCCGCCAAGCGATCATGGTCACCCATCAGCCTGGTGAGATTAATATTACCGCTGCCGAGGACGATCAGGCGTGGATCATCGCGATCACTGACACGGGCCCTGGCTTGCCGCCTAAAGCGCGTGAGTACTTGTTCCAGCCATTCCAAGGTGGCGTGCGCAAAGGGGGCTCAGGCCTTGGCCTTGTGATCGCTGCGGACCTTGTGCGTGGACATGGTGGGCGACTGGCTCTCGAACGTACGGATGAGACGGGAACAACATTCTGTATCAGGTTGCCAAAAGGCGACCTGACATTGGCTGAAATTCCGTTGGAAGACGGGGCTGAAACGCAGATGACAGCCGCTCAATAAAACTTCTTTCGTTTTGGCCCTTGCATCGCCCGCCCCGTGGGGCTAAATCGCCCTCACGGTGGATTGGTAGCTCAGTTGGATAGAGTACTTGACTACGAATCAAGGGGTCGGGGGTTCGAATCCTCCCCAGTCCACCATATAGCCCTTTTGTTGGGTAAGAGTTGGTCGCCTTGGGCGGCCTTTTTCTTTT
>JAWUXS010000059.1:0-88011 GCA_034111185.1 Paracoccaceae bacterium
CGATAACGCGCCACGTAAATCACGTCACAAAAAGACTGATTTCGGCAAGCCAGTCCGCAAGGATCACGGCGAAGCTGTTGCCCCTATCGGTAAAAAAGCACCTTACAAAGCCAAGACAGACGATAAGCCACGCGGCAAAGCGCCATACGGTGATAAGCCCGCGTATAAGGGCAAATCTGACGGTGGTAAGCCTGCGTACAAAGGCAAGTCTGACGTCGGAAAGCCTGCGTATAAAGGCAAATCTGATGCCGGCCCTGCCAAGCCTAAGGCAAGCCCGAACGATACGTCTAAGCGTTTTGTACCACCCGGTGGCAAGCCATCAGTACGCAAAGGTGCGCCTGCTAAAGGCAAACCACGCGGTGGCGCCGCTACTCCGCGTCGCGGCAAGTAATCCCTGCCACATTTACGCCACATTTCGGTCCCCTCGGGGCCGAAATTGCCTGTTAACGTCCGGTTAAGCCTCATCAACGAAGGCGAGGCGGATACCGTCACTTAGGCAGATACAGGACAGACCAATGGCATCGCAGCATCCTCCCAAGCCCGCAAAGCCCACACCTACGCCCGCGCCGACTCCAGTTGCGCCGCAAACGCCGGTGTTTAAAGACTACGCGAGCATTTAAGCCCCCATCGGAACGATCGCTTCGCGTTTCCCTCCCGAAGGCGAAGCATTCCATGGCCAGTTGGCGCGTCGCACACTTCAGACCCTCCCTCTGAACGATGTGCCGCCCCACTGGCCTTTTTTGTGCGCTGGCCTTTTTCGTGTGCTGGCCTTTTTGCTTTGGTCCGGTAAATTGTGCCCATGACAGCCCTTACCACCATACGAAACATCGGCCCCGCGTTTGAAAAAGCGTTTCTGAAGGTAGGCATCACAAGCGCTGAACAACTGTATGAACTGGGTGCGGACGCCGCTTATGCCAAACTACTAGAGAACTGCAGCAAACCACATTTCATCGGATACTACGTCTTGCACATGGCACTACAGGGCCGCCCGTGGAACGACTGCAAAGGCGACGAAAAGAAAGCGCTGCGCAAATCGTTTGATGCGATCAAGGCGCAAAAGTTCGACACTGGCAGGTCTGAACTTGAGGAATTTATGAACAAAATAGGTGTGATAGCGAACAAACCATAGGCACTGCAAAATTGCTTCTAAAAAAGTTCAAATATGTTTTCAACGCACAAATTTCGGAACAAAAGTGCCTTACTTTGGCCATCACACCCTTCTAATCAACCATTGATCGCTCGAGTTGTTTGTCTGGGGGTTCGTGTTCGATGAGAATTCAACATTAGAATTCTCATCTTTTGTTAACGAGGGACTGGCAGACCAACGCCTGCTTGAAGATTTATGGCTATTGGCGAAGCAGGCAGTCTTAGTGCAAGCACGACAAGTGCTGGCGAGCAAATCACAGTCACATTTATAGAAGCACTGACAGATCCAGTGTTTGCGTTCTCAGCGACCGCAAACTCAGGTACCGGTATTATCATCCGTTTGGTTGACCAGACCTATGATGCAAACGGCGATACCACTTCGTTCTCGTTCATTCTGGAAGAATGGGAATATCAAGATGACATTCACGACACTGTTGAAACGGTAAATTGGCTCGCTTTTGAGCAAGGTGTCCACACTCTTGCTGATGGTCGCATCGTCGAGGCGGGTACGACCGATGTTTCAAGTGCAATGCGCAATCATGGGGACAGTGAAACGTTTTCTGCAAACTTTACTGATGCGCCTGTTGTCCTGACTTCGGTCATGTCAAATAATGATACGATCACGGTTGATAGTGATCCGAGCAATATCACCAGCTCTGGCTTTGACATCACGCTACAAGAAGAAGAAAGCCAAGGTGCAGTCGACAACGGCGCACACGGAACCGAGACAATTGGATGGATTGCGATCCAAGCCGGATCAGCAACCGAGGCCGATGGTTCGGCCACAACAAGCGGAACTGCAAGCGTTACCGGAGACACAGTAACCCATGCCATCGAAACGACCTCATTAGGTGCTGAATTTGACGATGGCATCGTTCTTGTCGAAACGCAGACAGTCGACGGAGTCGACACCGCCACAGTATCCATAAACAGCGTCTCCGACACAGAAGTTTCGTATCACGTAGACGAAGAAAAATCATCGGACAACGAAGTCACCCACACTTCTGAAATTGTAGGTGTTGTTGCTTTTGAAAGTGGGCTGATCCCATGCTTTACACGTGGCAGTCGGATTTCTGTCGGCGTAGGCTTTCGCCACATCCAAGACATCTGCGTTGGTGATCAGGTTCTAACCGAACAGAACGGCAAACAAACCGTTCTGTGGACGGGACGCCGTAACTATAACGCAGCAGAGCTGGCCGCTAACCCTAAGCTGCGCCCTATACGTATCACCGCTGGTTCATTGGGTGATGGCTTGCCAGTTCAAGATCTGTTGGTTTCTCGTCAGCACCGAATGCTGGTCCGTTCCAAGGTGGCTGAGCGGATGTTTGGGCAAACTGAGGTTTTGATCGCGGCGATAAAATTGACTGCGTTGCCAGGCATCTACATCGACGAAGAGCAAGAAAGCGTTGAGTACTTTCACCTGCTTTTTCGCCAGCATGAGGTTATCTATGCGGAAGGTGCGCCAACCGAGAGTCTGTTTACAGGCCCCGCAGCGCTTGATGCACTCACTCCCGAAGCGCGTACCGAAATTCTGACGATCTTTCCCGAGGTCGCAGATCTGGACTACGCACCTCAATCAGCGAAATATATCCCAGCGGGCGATATGCAAAAGCGACTTATTTCACGACATCTTAAAAACGATAAAGCCTTATTAGGGTAGCCTCGTAAAATGCGACCCCTCAGAAAAAAAGCCGCCACGCATGATCTGCGCGGCGGCCTTATTTATTTTCACGACACGAGCGGAACGCTCAGATCGATTTAGCCAACAAGTTCAAGACCTGAGAAGAAGAATGCGATTTCTTCTGCAGCTGTCTCTGGTGCGTCTGAACCGTGAACAGAGTTTTCGCCGATAGACAAAGCGAACTCTTTACGGATTGTGCCTTCAGCCGCGTCTGCTGGGTTTGTAGCACCCATAACTTCGCGGTTTTTCGCAATTGCGTCTTCGCCTTCGAGAACCTGAACAACAATTGGCTCAGAGATCATGAATTCACACAGCTCACCAAAGAACGGACGTTCTGAGTGTACACCGTAGAACTGCTGCGCTTGTGCGAGTGTCATCTGGATGCGCTTGGACGCAACGATGCGCAGGCCAGCTGCTTCGAACTTAGCTGCGATTGGACCAGTCAAGTTACGCTTTGTTGCGTCAGGCTTGATGATTGAGAATGTGCGTTGAATAGCCATTGTATAAGCTCTTTCTTTGGAGGGTTATCTGTTGGCGGTCCCCTAGCATGGGTCCCGTGACTTGGAAAGCCTTTGATCGACAGGATCGTGAAACGGCGCTAACCTTGATGTGTCAGGTCAAAATGTGGAATGACGCCAGATGCCTAAGAAAATCACAACAGTTCAGTCACTTCTGGCAAAAGAACGCTGGCAACGTGAACGCCGCGCGCTGCGCCAAATCGCGCTAGATGCTGGGCTTGAGGAAACAGTAAAGTGGCATGCCCTATGTTATTGCCTAAACGCTAAAAACGTGGCGATATTTCACGGCTTTGCAGATTACTGCGGTTTTGGCTTTTTCAAAGGAACATTATTTGATGATCCTGACGGGCGATTGCACCAACACGGCGAGAATTCCCAAGCAAGCCGTACATTGCAAGTCAGCTCACTGGAGCAAATCAAGGAAGAAGATTCAGCGATCCGCGCGTTCCTTGACCAAGCGGTCGCAATTGAAGAATCAGGCAAACGGGTTGATTTCAAAGCAAAAAACGAACTTACTTACCCAGATGAGCTGATTGCCGCGATGGACAATGACCCAGAACTTGCCGCTGCATTCCACGCGCTAACGCCGGGCAGGCAGCGTGGTCATGTCTTAAATATCGAAGGCGCAAAACAATCAGAAACCCGTGCGCGGCGGATCCTCAAAGCCCGCAATAGGATCATTGCGGGCAAAGGCTTTAACGAACGACTATAAAGGCCAATTGACCCCGCCTGCCAGATCAGGCAAAGGCTGCGCATGTTACGCATCAATGATCTCAGCTACTCCATCGAAGGTCGCTCTTTACTCGAGCATACTTCTGCAACCATTCCTACTGGCCACAAGGTTGGCCTCGTGGGTCGAAATGGTACGGGTAAAACCACCCTTTTCAAGATGATCCGAGGCGAGCTCGCGCTCGACACTGGTAACATCGATATGCCACGCGGCTGGAAAATCGGTGGTGTGAGCCAAGAAGTTCCCGGCAACGAAGTATCACTAATCGATACCGTACTGCGGGCCGACGTTGAGCGCGAAGCCCTTTTGGCCGAAGCCGAGACTGCGACCGACCCCACACGGATCTCCGATATCCAAACCCGTTTGGCAGATATCGATGCATGGTCTGCCGAAGGCCGCGCCTCATCGATCCTCAAGGGTCTGGGTTTTACTGACGCAGAACAACGCATGGCTTGCGCTGATTTCTCGGGTGGGTGGCGTATGCGTGTGGCTTTGGCCGCCGTTCTATTCTCTGAACCTGACTTGTTGCTGCTCGACGAGCCGACAAACTATCTCGACCTCGAAGGTGCGCTTTGGCTCGAAGCTTACTTGGTCAAGTATCCACATACTGTATTGATCGTGTCCCACGACCGCGAATTGCTGAACCGCTCGGTTGGCGGCATTCTGCACCTCGAAGACAAGGGCCTTGTTTACTATACAGGCACGTACGACATGTTTGCCCAGCAACGTGTGCAAAAGCGTTCCTTGCTGGCCTCTGCCGCTAAAAAGCAGGACGCAAAGCGCGAGCATTTGCAGGCGTTTGTTGATCGCTTTAAAGCGAAAGCATCGAAGGCAAAGCAGGCCCAGTCCCGCGTTAAGATGTTAGAGAAGATGGAAACGATTCGCGCACCAGAAGATGCGGCGCGCACGGTATTCACATTTCCGAACCCAGAAGAACTCTCGCCACCGATTATCGCGACCGAGAATGCGGCTGTTGGCTACGGCAACCAGATCATTCTTCACGACCTGAACCTGCGCATCGACCAAGACGACCGCATTGCCCTTTTGGGCCGCAACGGTGAAGGCAAATCTACGCTTTCCAAGATGCTGTCTGGTCGTCTCGAAGTTGCACGTGGCAACATGACCACCAGCAACAAGCTGCGCATCGGCTTTTTCGCCCAACACCAAGTGGACGAACTTTATATCGATGAAACACCGCTTGAACATCTGATCCGCGAACGCGCGCATGAAGGCCAAGCGAAGCTGCGTGCCCGCCTTGCAGGCTTTGGCCTTGGTGCTGACCAAGCCGATACAGCCGTTGGCCGTCTTTCTGGTGGTCAAAAGGCGCGTCTGTCACTTTTGCTAGCGACGCTCCCTGCCCCACATCTGCTCATCCTCGATGAGCCTACAAACCACCTAGATATCGAATCTCGCGAAGCCTTGGTTGAGGCACTTACTGCCTACAACGGTGCTGTTATTCTTGTGAGCCACGACATGCACCTGCTGAGCATGGTTGCTGACCGCCTCTGGCTGGTCAAAAATGGTAAGGTCGAATCATACGACGAAGACCTGCCAACATACCGCCAGATGCTGATCACACCAGAAAAGCCTAAGGCGAAAGACAAGCCCGCAGCACCGAAAAAGCAAAAGCCATCCCGCGATGCGATCCTCGCGATGAAAGCTGACGTGCGTAAATCAGAAGAGCGTGTGACCAAAATCAACGACATGCGCGACAAGCTTGCCAAAAAGCTTGCTGATCCAGCTTTGTATGAAGACGCCCGCAAAGGTGAACTTGAAACGTGGAACAAAAAGTACGCCGAAGTCATGACGGCCCTTAAGCGTTCAGAAGAGATCTGGTTGCAGGCCCTCGAAGTTCTGGAAAAAGCACAAAAGGCTTGACCCTCAGGCTCTAAACTTCTTGAGTTCAGAAGAACCGCCGCCGGAGGCGTCAAAGCGTAATCCATGCTTTGATCCCCCAAAATAGAGGCAACTGCATGAACGATCTCGCTGCATTTATCGCTGCATTCACAACACTCTTTGTGATTGTCGACCCTCCCGGCTTGGTGCCGATGTTTATCGCGCTGACCCAAGGAAGCAGCAGTGCTGAACGGCGCTCGATCGCCATACGCTCTTGCTTGATTGCAGCAGCATTGATGCTGGCATTCTTGTTCTTAGGCGAGGCCGTATTGGGCTTTGTTGGCATCTCAATGCCTGCATTCCGCATTGCTGGTGGTATCTTGTTGTTCATCACAGCGCTCGAAATGTTGTTTCAACGTCGCCAGACCCGCAAACAAAACAGCGCCGACGAAGGCGCCGCTGAGCACCAAGACGACCCGTCCGTCTTTCCGCTTGCGATGCCTTTGATTGTTGGCCCCGGTGCGATCACAACGATCATCCTTCTGTCTGGCCCTGCCAGCGGCCCTGCGGATTACGCGTTTGTCGCGGCGGTGATGCTTTCGGTTCTTCTGTGCGTTTTCCTCGCGTTCCTTTCTGGTGCCAGCATTGAACGCGCATTGGGCAAGACGGGGATCAACATTCTGACCCGTGTTCTAGGCATGCTTTTGGCGGCCCTATCGGTGCAATTTGTCCTAGATGGCATCCAACAGTCTTTTGGGATCGGGGTTTAGTCCCTATATCTTTCAAATGGATGCAGATCAGATTGCAAATGTTGGATACCTCAGCCTCTTAGGGGCAGCGCTTGTTGGCTCGTATATTGCGGCGAATAAGAACAACCTTGGCCGCGTTGCCCAACAGGCAACAATCTGGGGTTTGATTTTCGTCGGTGTCATTGCAGCAGTCGGTCTTTGGGGCGACATCAGTCGCGACGTAACAAACCGTCAGATCATGGTGAACGCCTCAACCGTCGAGGTTCCGCGCAGCCGTGACGGTCATTATTACCTCACGCTTAAGATCAACGGGGCACCCGTGGACTTTGTTGTAGATACAGGGGCAACCCAAGTGGTTCTAAGCCAAGATGATGCCCGCCGCATAGGTATTGAACCTGATGCGCTTGTCTACCTTGGCACAGCAAATACAGCGAACGGCACGGTGCGAACCGCATCAGTTTCGCTTGATACTGTCACACTTGGCGAGATTACGGATCTTGGCGTGCGCGCAACCGTCAATGGCGGCCAAATGGACGGGTCTCTTTTGGGGATGTCCTACCTTGGCCTATACAGCCGCCTCGCGATTGAAAGCGATGTACTAATCCTCACAAGATAACCTAAGCGGAGATATCATGTTTAAAGCTGCTGCACTGATCCTAGTCCTAACAGGCCTTGTTGCCTGTACCGGTACAAGCCAAATTCCAGAAGACTTCGACGCTAGCTTTGAATTCTAAGCCACTGAAACGGCTATTTTTCTGCCTTTTTCAACCAGCGCCCATCTTCTTGGGCCCAGTATTGCGCAGTACATCCCGCGTCAGTCAGGGTTTTCCACTGACCACGCGCAAAATTCAAAGCCGCTTCGTCATATCCATCAAATAGAATACATGTCCGCTCAGCCGCGTTAATCTCGTCTGCAGTAACCTCTGCGCCAGCGATGCTCATCACACAATCAAAGCCGGTTGCAGACACGCCTGCCCCAAATAGTATTGGCTGATCCGCATCATGCGGCCCACCAGCCAACCCATGCGGCATGAACCCATCCTGCCAAAGCAGTTGGTCCATCCGCTCAAGCAAGGCAGGATCATTGCCGCGCACAATAATACGCCAGCCAGCCTCGGTTGCTTTACCAAGTAGCATTGGCAAAGTCCGATCCATTGGCGTTTCCGTCAGGTGATAGAAATACGCGGCGCCCATTAGTTCTCGTAACGCTCTGAGATGAGACGGTTCAATGCCATAACGCCCCACCCAGTTGCCCCTTTCGGCGCGAGGCTGGTTTCATGGGCGACTGATGCAACTCCAGCAATGTCGAGGTGGCACCAAGGCATATCGTCTTTTACAAACCGCTGTAGGAATTGCGCAGCGGTGATAGACCCTGCCGAACGGCCACCGATGTTCTTCATGTCTGCGACCCGCGACTTCAAAAGCGCGTCATAGGCCTTGCCAAGTGGCATCCGCCACGCACCTTCGCCTTCGATCCCTGCAGATTTCAAGAATGCATTGCACAGGTCATCGTCGTTGGAAAACACGCCTGCGTTCTCGTGCCCCAAACCAACGATGATTGCACCAGTCAGCGTTGCAAGGTCGATCATGCCTGTCGGCTTAAACCGTTCCTGTGCGTACCAAAGCACGTCAGCCAGAACCAAACGGCCCTCGGCATCGGTATTCTGCACCTCAATCGTGTCACCTTTCATTGATGTCACAACATCACCCGGACGTACGGCGTTGCCCGACGGCATGTTCTCGACCAAACCAACCAGCCCGACAACATTCGCCTTAGCGCCACGCAGCGCGAGGGTCTTCATCACACCTGCAACAACACCCGCACCACCCATGTCCATGGTCATGTCCCACATGCCCGCACCAGGCTTAAGGCTGATACCACCTGTGTCAAAGACAACGCCTTTTCCGACCAGAGCAAATGGGGCTTCGCCGCCGCCACCATTCCACTGCATGACCACAACCTTGGTCGGGCTGTCTGAACCTTGACCCACGCACAAAAGCGAACCCATGCCCAACTCTTCGAGCTTGTCCTCTTCGAGAACTTCAACCTTTAGGCCGATCTTCTCCATCTCGGCCAAACGATCGGCAAACGAAGTTGTCGTCAGAACGTTTGCAGGTTCATTCGTCAGGTCACGCGTAAAGAACACGCCTTCGGCAATTGCGGCCATAGGATCAAACGCCGCTTTGGCGGCCTCTGCATCATTCACAACCATATGCACCGCACCTTTTACGGTACTTTCAGCCGTCATGTGATCGTCGAATGTATAGTTGCGCAATGCTATGCCTAAACCAATTTCGTCAGTCCGTGCTATGGAACCCGCAAGCACCCAAAGGTCCGCAGTCCCAAGCGTTTTGGCCAAACTGGCACCTGCTTTGCGAGCATCAACACTTGTTGGGCGTCGCGGCAATTTCACGACCAATACGGCCTCGGCCTCCATCCCTGCGGGAAAGGCCATTGCCGTCACGGAACCCGCACTTGCCTTTGCGAATCCCTCACCCTCAACCAGTCGCAAAAGCGCTTTTCGGGTTAGCGTGTTCACCTTACGGGCGTTGCCATCCATCTTACCATCTTCGGTGACAAAAACTGCGACCTTTCCCGCATGGGCGGCGATTTGATCTAAAGCAACGTTATGAAAGGTGATTTGGCTAGGTGTGGTCATCATATCCTCGGGGTTTGCGGCGATAAGCAATTGGTAGCTTGGCCGTCCAAGATTGACCAGAACGCAGTTTCATCCCTCATGTAGTTGCGGTACATTGACGCAATACTAATAACAGCGTTTTGGGGGGTATTTGACGGGTGGCACGGTTTGACCGCTATTTGCTGTCGCAACTGATGGTTCTGTTTGGCTTTTTTAGCCTCGTTTTGGTATTGGTATACTGGATTAACCGCGCAGTTCGGCTGTTTGACCAGCTTATCGCGGACGGTCAATCGGCTAGCGTCTTTTTTGAATTTACAGCCCTCTCACTGCCAAGTGTTGTGCGCATCGCGTTGCCTTTGGCCGCATTCGCCGCAGCTGTTTACGTGACCAACCGGATGAGCCAAGAGTCCGAACTGGTCGCGGTGCAGGCCACGGGTTATTCCCCCTACCGGTTGGCGCGACCCGTGATCTACTTTGGCCTCATCGCATTTTTGATGATGTCCGCTTTGATGCACTACCTTGTGCCCGCATCATCGTTACGTCTAAGCGAACGACAGGTTGAGATTACACAAAACATGACATCGCGCTTATTGACCGAAGGCCAGTTTCTTGAGCCGATTCCCGGCCTTACGTTTTACGTACGCACAATCACCCCATCGGGAGAGTTGAGGGATTTGTTCCTGTCAGATCAACGGGACCCCGCGACACACGTTACATATACTGCGACTGCCGCCTATTTGCTGCGCACTGCGGATAAGGCGCAATTGGTTATGATTGATGGGCTGGCGCAAACTCTAGACACTGAGTCGAAACGGCTTTTCACAACATCATTTGATGATTTCACCTACAACATCGAAGGCATTCTAAGCACGTCCAATCGCGATGGACGCCGCTGGTCAGGCGAGCTTTCTACACTTGAGCTGCTTCAACCAACACAGGCATTATCGACTGAAACAAACCGAACTGCAGCGCAGCTTATTGCGGAAGGTCATAACCGTTTTAGCCAATCGCTTATGGCAGCGGTTGGTGCCTTGCTTGGATTTTCGGCACTTCTTGTTGGTGGGTTTAGTCGTTTCGGTGTGTGGCGCCAAATTGTCATCGCAATCGTCTTGATCGTTGCCATCAAGGCGATGGAAACCGTTGGTCTCAACTTGGCTCGTTCCTCGGTTTCGCTTTGGCCTGCGACGTATCTGCCAATCATAACCGGCTTTGCTATTTGCTGGTTCTTACTTTTTGCGTCAGCTCGTCCCTATTTGTTCAAACGACGCCCGCGCGAGGTACAGTTGTGATCTTGCACCGATATTTCGCACGCCGTTTCGCAATGACCTTCCTTGGGGTGTTCGGCGTATTCTTAATGATCCTTGCCTTCGTCGATCTGGTTGAACACATGCGCAAGTTTTCAGGAACCGAGGCGACTTTTGCCGAAATCGCGATCCTGACTTTGCTCAATACGCCGCAGGCCATTTATACGATCATGCCACTTATTGTGATCTTATCGGCAATTTCTTTGTTTTTATCGCTGGCCCGCTCGTCCGAGATGGTCGTGACACGCGCCGCTGGAAGGTCAGCCTTGCTCGCTCTCGTCTCGCCTGTTGTTGTCGCCTTTATCATTGGTGTACTTGGTATAGCGATTTTGAACCCTATCGTGGCCGCAACACAAAGGCAGTACGAAATTCGCAGCGATGCGTTGCGCGGGGAAAGCAGTGTTTTAACGCTCGGGTCATCAGGTCTTTGGTTGCGCCAAGGCGATACAGATAGCCAAACCGTGATACACGCACGTAGTGCAAACTTAGACGGCACAGTTTTGACCGATGTGACATTCATCACATTCACGCGCGACGGCGGCCCAGCACAGCGAATAGCCGCATCACAGGCCGCGCTGACACAAGACGCATGGATCGCACAGGATGCCAAATCGTGGTCGTTGGACACAGACATTACCCCTGAACAGGCGGCAACGACCCACGACACTTTGCTGATCCCTTCCACGCTGACCGCGGATCAAATCAGGGACAGTTTTGGCACCCCCTCTTCTATACCAATTTGGGACCTGCCTGGATTTATTGAGCGCCTCCGTCTGTCAGGATTTTCCGCCCAGCGTCACGAAGTCTGGTTCCAGATGGAATTGGCAATGCCGCTTTTCCTCGTATCTATGGTGATGATCGGAGCAAGCTTTACATTGCGCCATCAACGCGGTGGGCGCACAGGCCTTATGGTTTTGTTTGCCATTTTGCTATCTTTCACGATCTATTTCTTACGCAACTTTGCGCAGATCTTGGGTGAAAATGGGCAACTGCCAGCCGCCTTGGCCGCCTGGGCACCGCCCATCGCAGCAATAGGTATAGCCATGGGATTTTTGCTCCATCAGGAGGATGGCTGATGCGGTTGCTCCTATTCATACTCTTATTTCCGTTCGCGGCTTCGGCCCAAGGTGTCGCAACTCTTGTTGCGAATAGCGTTGAGGTTACGGCAGACGGACGCTTGGTCGCGACGGGCAATATCGAGGCCCTATATGACGGAACACGCTTGTCAGCACGCCGGATCACATATGACCGGACTTCGGACCGACTGACGATAGATGGCCCGCTGTTTATTACGACCACTGACGGCGCCTTGCTGATTGCTGATCGTGCGTCTCTTGATCCGCAGCTCGAGAATGGGCTGCTACGCGGTGCGCGGCTTGTGCTGGACCAACGGTTACAACTGGCTGCCAATCGCATTGACCGTGTTGATGGAAAGTTTTCCCAACTCTCACAAGTGGCTGTCACATCATGCCAAGTTTGCGGGACGCAATCGCCTTTGTGGGAAATCCGCGCCGCCCGCGTTGTCCACGACCAAGATGAGCAGCAACTCTACTTCGACGACGCAACTTTACTAGTTCGCGGCGTTCCTGTGTTTTGGCTGCCATATATGCGCCTGCCCGATCCGACGCTTCCACGCGCGACTGGCTTTTTGATGCCAAGCATTCGAAACAACGATCAATTGGGCACGGGGATTAAGATCCCCTATTTCATTCGCCTTGGTGATCACCAAGACCTGACTTTGACGCCCTATCTTTCGTCAGAAACATCAACACTCGAAGCCCGCTATCGTCTTGCATTCGCCTCGGGCGATATCTTGGTGAACGGCGCTTATAGTGAAGACGTCCTTTTCGACGATCCGCGTAGCTACCTGTTCCTGAATGGTGATTTTGATCTTGGACGCGATTACCAACTTAGTTTCAATTTTCAGGCTGTCAGCGATCCTGCCTACTTGCTTGACTATGGCTACGACGATCGCGACAGGCTCGAGAGTCAGATCGCAATTATCCGCGTACTTGAGGAGGATCTGCTGCAGGCCCAAGTAACCTATTTTGAATCCTTGCGTGATGACGAAGCTGATAACGCACTTCCACCCGTCGTTGCACGCATATCTTATGGCTCTCGGACGCCCTTAATCGATGGGAGTGTCGTTGATTATGAGGTGAGTGCAGATGCAGGCATCCGCACAAACACCCAAAACCCTGACGATGCCCGAGATTTCGCACGCTTTGGCGCGCGCCTAAGTTGGCAAAAAGATTGGGTGATGCAGTCTGGCGTTCTCGCCTCGTTAAGTTCCGGAATTAAGAGCAACAGGTTTTTTGTGAACGACGACCCAACAGAAGAGATCTCAATCAATCAAACTGTCCCACATGCAGCAATCACGCTGCGCTGGCCGCTGTCACGACAGACAAGGCTGGGTGGAACTGACATTCTTGAGCCGATTTT
Organism: Paracoccaceae bacterium; assembly: GCA_034111185.1. Classification (GTDB taxonomy): domain Bacteria; phylum Pseudomonadota; class Alphaproteobacteria; order Rhodobacterales; family Rhodobacteraceae; genus Yoonia. The sequence continues at coordinate 13,046 of JAWUXS010000059.1, forward strand.
AGCATTGGCTTGGTCCAAACAAATTGGCGGAACGCCACCAAACGAGGACAGCACGCGGACTGAGTTGGATCAAAGCAACCTTTATGCTATTTCCCGTTTTGCAGGTGACGACCGCACAGAGCTAGGCCTAAGGGCTGCCGCGGGGTTTAATTGGACACGCACACGGGCAAACGGCATTGTTTCAGTGCTTAGCTTTGGGCGCGTTATTCGGGAAACCGAAGATGACAGTTTCACAACCAGTTCCGGCCTTACTGGCATCACGTCCGACTGGGTTATTGCAGGACAAATCAATATGCCATCAGGTTTCTACATCGAAGGTAGAACACTTTATGATGAATCCTTTGACATGACCCTAGGTTCCGCGCGCGTGAATTGGCAACGTGATGACGTCGCTATTGCTGCATCTTACATTTGGCAAGCAGCGGATTCTGCCGAAAATCGCGCCGAGGCCGTATCAGAATGGCAGGTTGATACCTCTGTTCAAGTCACTGATGCGTGGAAAATAAGCTTTGATGGCCGTTATGATTTAGCGGCAAGGCAGCCAGATCGCGCCGGACTAGGCATAGAATGGCAGAATGAATGCGCCACTGTGAATCTTTCGGTCTCGCGCCGCTTTACGTCTTCGACTACTGTTAACCCATCGACGGACTATGGACTAAGCTTTTCGCTGAACGGTTTCTCAACCGGGCGATCATCGGTTGGACCGGCTGCCCGTTGCACGCAATAAACTTCACGAGGCCCGCATGCGCGTACTTTCCTCTTTCTTTCGTCTAGCAACATTTGCTTTGGCATTGTCTTTTGGGCAATCTGCCATCGCTCAAAATAGTTTTGGCACGGCGGCTTCGGTCAATGACCGCGTCATTACCAATTTTGAAGTCGACCAACGGCTCCAGCTACTAACAGTGTTCCGCACACCTGGTGCAGACCGCGCATTAGCGCGCAGCCAGTTAATCGAGGATCGCCTCAAGCGGAACGAATTGAACCGCGCTGGCCTCACTTTATCTGACGAAGCATTGCAAACAGCACTCGAAGAATTTGCAGCCCGTGCGAATTTCTCGGTCGAGCAGTTCACGCAAATACTTGGCCAAAACAGGGTTGAGTTTTCAACATTGCGCGACTTTGTTGAGATTGGCACCGCTTGGCGCGATTACATTCGCAGCCGTTTTGGCAGCCAAACGGCCGTGACCGAGGCCGACATCAACCGAGCAATCGGCGCCACAACAGGAAATGGCAGTGGCATCGAAGTGCTTTTGTCCGAGATCATCATTCCCGCCCCTCCGCCGCGTGCGGCACAGGCATTGGCGACCGCGCAAAGTATTTCACAGATCCGTACGACCTCGGCCTTTGAGGCACAGGCGCGCCGCGTTTCAGCACTGCCATCACGCAACAATGGCGGTCGTCTCGGATGGCTTCCCCTCACAAATTACCCACCACAACTGCGTAGCTTGTTGCTAGGTCTTGGAACTGGCGAAGTCACACCACCGATCCCAATCACCAATGGTGTCGCCTTGTTCCAATTGCGCGGCGTTCGTGAAGTGGCCCAACCGCGACAGGCACCTGCTAGCATCGAATATGCAGCCTACTACATATCGGGTGGCGCAGCTGGACAAGCAGCCGCTGCTGAATTGGCCCTGCGTGTTGATACCTGTGATGATCTATACGGTATCGCCCAAGGCCAGCCTGCCGAGGTTCTTGAGCGTGACAGCCTCGCGCCTTCGGAAATCCCGCAAGACGTTGCCCTAGAATTGGCACGCCTTGATTCTGGCGAAGTATCTTACAACCTCACGCGCTCAAACGGTGAGACGATTGTCTTTCTCATGCTGTGTAACCGCATTGCTATTGCTGGCGCAGAAGTTGATCGTGCTGTGGTCGAAAACCAGTTGCGCAGTCAGCGCCTTGCTGGTTTCGCCGATGCCTTGCTTGAAAACCTGCGCGCTTCGGCTAACATCGTGATCCAATGATAACCGGACTGCCGATTGCCATCAGTTGCGGCGAACCGGCAGGCATAGGACCTGAGATCGCGGTTAACGCTTGGGAGACGTTGAAAAGCGAAATTCCAGTGATGTGGATCGGTGATCCGCGTCACTTGCCCGCTGGGACAAATTGGAAATCCGTCACAAGCGGTGCCGAAGCTGCAGCGGTATCGGCTGAAACCTTACCCGTTCTAGCTCAGAACTTTGGCAGTGACGTCACAGCTGGCGCCCCTGACCCATCCCATGCGCAAGGCGTGATAGATGCAATCGCCGAGGGCGTCACCCGCGTAAGTACGGGCGAATGCGCAGGCATTTGCACAGCCCCAATCCACAAGGCCGCATTAATCGACGGCGCTGACTTCGCCTATCCGGGTCATACAGAATATCTAGCCGCATTGGCTGGCGTTGATCGCGTTGTGATGATGCTCGCTTGTGATGCGTTGCGGGTTGTCCCAACCACGATCCACATCCCTGTAGCAGAGGTTCCAAGACAACTCACGGCTAGCCTTTTGACGGATACGCTGCTGATTACGCACGCGGCTTTGCGTCGTGACTTTGGGATTGCCGCGCCTCGAATAGCTGTCGCAGGTTTGAACCCCCACGCAGGCGAAGACGGTAAAATGGGTGGCGAAGAGATTGAGATGATCACCCCTGTGCTTGATGCTTTGCGCAGTGAGGGGATGCAGATCACCGGACCGCATTCAGCTGATACGCTTTTCCACGCGGGCGCACGTGCCCAGTACGACGTGGCCGTCTGCATGTACCACGACCAAGCCTTAATCCCGATTAAGACGCTCGATTTTTCGGGCGGCGTGAATGTGACGCTGGGCTTGCCATTCATCCGCACATCCCCCGACCATGGAACCGCTTTTGATATCGCGGGCAAAGGCATTGCGGATGCGACATCGATGATTGCAGCCATTCGTATGGCAGCAACCATGGCACAGGCCCGCGGCTGACTTTAATGTATTGGACTAAGTAGCCAAATGAAATTGGACCGATGATAGACAACTTACCCCCACTACGTTCCGTGATCGAAACCCATGGCATCGCTGCGAAAAAGTCGCTTGGGCAAAACTTCTTGCTGGATCTGAATCTCACAGCCAAGATCGCGCGATTAGCGGGCGATCTATCAAGTTCTGACGTTCTTGAAATCGGACCCGGTCCTGGTGGCCTTACCCGCGGTCTTTTGGCCGAAGGTGCACGCAAAGTGCTCGCCATCGAAATGGATCCCCGTTGTATGGGGGCATTAGCCGAGATTTCAGCCGCCTACCCGGGCCAATTAGAGGTGATTAACGGCGACGCCCTATCGATCAATCCTTTAGCCCACCTGACACCCCCGATCAAAGTGGCAGCAAACCTGCCTTACAATGTTGGCACGGAGCTTTTGGTGCGCTGGCTGACGCCACCTGAATGGCCCCCCTTTTGGGATAGCCTAACCTTGATGTTCCAACGCGAAGTCGCCCAGCGGATCGTGGCACAGCCCGGCACCAAAGCGTACGGACGTCTTGCCTTGCTCGCCCAATGGCGTGCTGAACCTACGATCGTGCTGGACTTGCCGCCCGAAGCGTTTTCACCACCCCCCAAAGTCAGCTCGGCCGTGGTTCACTTAACAGCCCTGCCAAAACCACGGTTTGAGGCAAATCCAGCAACGCTGAATAAAGTTGTCGCAGCAGGGTTTAACCAACGCCGTAAAATGCTGCGATCGGCCCTAAAATCACTTGGGCCCGATGTTGAGGATCATTTGAATGCCGCGGGTATCAAACCAACAGAGCGGGCTGAGCAAGTCAGCCTTGAGGCATTCTGCGCGCTTGCACGCAGCTTTGACGGTAAGTGAAAAGAAAAAGGCCCGCGGCATGATGCGCGGGCCCAATTTTCTAATTTTCCTGACTTAGCCTATTCGGCAGCTTCAGGTGCTTCTGGTGCCGCAGGAGCAGCTGGTGCTTCACCTGCCGCATCGCTCGCTGGCTTTCTTGGACGCCGTGGACGTGGCTTGCGCGGCTTCGGCTCGGGCTGCGTCTCTGGCGTTTCGACCAAACCACTGTCTTGTTCTGGCTCAGCTTGAACAGGCTCAACAGAAGGCTGCTCTTGGCTCGCAGGGTCATGTACGATTGGCGCCGCCTCATCTGGGGCGTTCGCGGCAGCAGCTTCTTCTTGGGCTTTCAGACGATCATTACGCTCACGGTCACGCTCTGCTTGGCGTTCGCGGTTTTTGTCTTCTTGCTCAATGCGCGCCTTGTCAACTTCGCGTGTCGCTTCTGCAAGCAATCGCAAATAGTGCTCTGCATGCTGTGCAAAATTCTCGGCGTTCACGCGGTCATTCGACAATTGCGAATCGCGATGCAGCTGATTGTATTTCTCAATGATCTGCTGCGGCGTACCGCGCACTTTACCATCAGGTCCGCTACTGTCGAATACCCGATTAATGATGCTGCCGCCTGTAGGGCGATTGTTGCGGTTCTTATTGCCCCGCGACCGTGACTTCGATGATCTCATGAATGAACTTTCGTCAAGCCTTTGGCTTTTAGGGGGTCAAGCGCATTAGATGCGGTAAAACAGAGACCCAAACGTTTTTGGCGATACCCGGTGGAGCAAATATTTTTGCTTCGCATCCGTTGTCTTCAGAAAGCACGTGTTGACCCACAGGGCAAGTCCCAATCGCCTTAAAGGCGGGTTATTGCCTTTGTATTAGATCAAATTGTATGGTTTTTGCCCCACAACAACCCGATCTCGCCCATCCATGTCGGGCATCGCACGCACAGATTCGTAGCCATTGAACATAAACATTTGCATGACGTCAGCACCTTGGGTCGGGCCAATCTCAACCATCAACCACCCGCCTTCCCGCAGATGCACAGCCGCACCAGCAGATATTTGACGGTAAGCTATCAAACCATCCGCCTCGTCCGTTAACGCCATGCGCGGTTCAAAATCGCGAACCTCCGGCGCGAGACCAGACATCTCGTCAGCCGCAATATAAGGCGGATTGCTAACGATCAGATCAAAGCTTGGCTGCCCCAAGGGCACAGCCCCAAACCAATCCCCCTGATAGAACTGCGCCCGACCTGCCGTACCAGTGATACCAGCATTCCCGCTCGCAATTGCAAGTGCCGCTGCTGATAGATCGGTGCCAATACCAAAGGTATCCGACCCGCGCTCAGCCAATAACGTAGTCAAAATACAGCCCGATCCAGTTCCAAGGTCCAGAATCCGCCCAAATGGAACCGCTAACGCTGCAACAATCAGCTCCTCAGTCTCGGGTCGAGGATCAAGAACATCTGGCCCGACATCAAATGTGCGCCCAAAGAATTGGCGCTGTCCCGTAAGATGCGAAACAGGCTCTCTTTGCGCACGACGGGCAATCAATTCATCAAAAGCGGTAACTTGGCCGACTGTCATTGTGTCCTGCAGAGCCAGCGTCACCCGCGAAGCATCAATCTGTAGAACATGCGCCAAGATACGCCGCGCATCCCGCATGGCATCATCAATACCAGCAGCCCTCAATACTTGAACAGCTGCCGTCACATGCGCCTGCGCGGTCATGCGCCCATTTCAGCCAGCAATGTCGCCTGCGCATCCGATGTCAGCGCCGAGATAATCTCGTCGAGATCACCACCCATGACCTGCGCCAAAGAATACAGCGTCAAATTAATCCGGTGGTCCGTCATCCGCCCCTGTGGGAAATTATAAGTCCTGATCCGCTCAGACCGATCCCCTGTTCCAACTTGGCTTTTGCGATCAGCCGAACGTTCATCGTCAATCTTCTGCCGCTCAAGATCAAACAGACGCGTTTTTAAAACCTGCATCGCTATCTCTCGGTTGCGATGTTGGGATTTCTCGGCAGACACAACCATCATACCCGTCGGGATATGCACAATCCGCACAGCCGAGTCTGTCGTGTTCACGTGCTGTCCACCCGAGCCTGACGCGCGCATGGTATCAATCCGCAGGTCAGACGCATTAATCTGAATATCAACGTCTTCAGCCTCAGGAAGTACCGCCACCGTTGCCGCTGACGTATGAATACGCCCGCCGCTTTCGGTCTCGGGCACACGTTGCACACGGTGCACACCGCTCTCATATTTCATTTTGGCAAAGACACCCTCGCCCACGATCCGCGCGACAACCTCTTTGATACCGCCCAGTTCCGACAGCGATTCTTCTAGAATTTCAAACTTCCAACCCTGTGCATCTGAATAACGCTGATACATCCTCAGCAAATCCGCCGCGAACAATCCCGCTTCGTCTCCACCAGTTCCAGGCCTAATCTCAAGAAGCGCGGGCCGTCCGTCAGCCGCATCCTTTGGCAAAAGCGCCAGTTGCACACCTTCCTCAGATGCCTCAAGTGCGGCACGAAGACTTGGCAGTTCTTCTTCCGCCATGGCCTTCATCTCAGGATCGCGCAGCATCGCCTCAGCGTCATCAATCTCAACCAAAAGATCGCGATACGCGCTAACTGTTTCAACAACGGGCCGCAAATCTGCATATTCGCGTGCCAACGTGACCATCTCGCTCCCAACATCACCCTCAGACATCTTTGCCTCAAGGAATTGGAAACGATTGATGATTTGGTCGATTTTCTCAGGTGCTATCATGGGAAACCTCGTGGCTTATCAGGTCTCAGGCGTCAAGAGGCCAAGCTGACCCAACCAGCCCCTTATCCGCGCCTTGTTCACACCAATGTCCGCTTTTCCAAACCGCAAACGTCCATGAATTTGCAGTAAAAACGCATCGTTTTTCTCAATAACACGCACAGAGGTATAGTCAGGAAACCCCCAAAGCTTTGACCGTGTCACAAACGTCAACCAATTATCGTCGCTCGCTTTGTTTAAAATACTCGTTCCAAAGGTCGCTTCCGCAATGCGTGTCAGTTCATCCAAAACTTCAGGTCCCGCAACCAACCTAATGGCGGTAAAGGAACTCATCTCCGAATAGTCCCCTACATCCATATCGGGCATATCTGACATATCTGGCCGTGCCCAAACGGCCGGCTCACTAGGTGCAAACCGCACATAAAGTCCAAAGGCGACGGCAAGCATCACCGCTGCCATCAATATTTTCAAAACCACTGCTATCGCTCCAATCTCGGCTACGCCTTCAACCCCTTTGGGCTGTCATTACCGATATGGGACGCCAGGCAGGATCGACAACATCTCGAACATGATATTCGCACCAACCAGCGCAGTATTGCCGCTTGGATCATAGGGCGGTGATACTTCAACCAAATCGCAGCCAACAATATTCAAACCGCGCAAACCTCGGATCAATTCCATCGCCTGCATCGTCGTCAATCCGCCAATCTCTGGGGTTCCCGTGCCAGGCGCAAAGCTTGGATCAAGGCTGTCGATATCATAAGTAATATATGTCTTTTGATCGCCAATTTTTTCTTTAATTTCAGCGGCAAGCGGCGACAAGCTCTTGTGCCAAAGTTCGGGCGCAAGCCATTGATTAAACCCCCAATCCGCAGCCTCGGAAAAGTCATCAGCGGTATATCCCGTGCCGCGCAGACCGATCTGGAACACCTTGTCAGCGGTAATCAGTCCTTCCTCATAGGCACGGCGAAACACCGTGCCGTGGGTTTCTTTCTCGCCAAACATCTCGTCGTTGACGTCTGCGTGTGCGTCAACATGCACAAGAGCGACAGGCCCGTGCTTTTTCGCGATGCTGCGCAGGATCGGCAGCGTCATCGTGTGATCACCACCCAGTCCCATCGGGATCACGTCATGCTGAAGGTGCGCATCATAAGTCTTTGTTATCAGGCGAATGGTCTCGGACAAATTAAACGTATTCACCGCAACATCGCCAAGATCCGCACACTCAAGCGCGTCAAATGGTGCCGCCCCAGTCTGGATATTATAGGGCCGGATCATAGCGCTTTCTTGGCGCAATTGTTTGGGGCCAAATCGTGTACCCGACCGCCAGCTGGTCCCGATATCCATAGGGATGCCAATGAACCCCACATCAATCGCTTCTGCAGAGCTGGCTTCAGGCAAACGCATAAATGTCTGTGGCCCAGAAAACCGCGCAAGATCGTTCCCAGATATCGGCATCGCTGGCATCATTTTTTCCTTTTATTCCAAAGCGCTAAACAGCAAAGTTCCATCGCAACATGGGCGCCGGCGATTGCCGTAACGCCCGTGGTGTCATAGGCTGGTGCCACTTCGACAACATCACCGCCCACCATATTGATACCAGCCAAGTCACGCAGCATTGCTGCTGCCTGCCATGTGGTCAGACCACCCCAAACGGGTGTCCCTGTTCCAGGCGCAAAGGCTGGATCAAGTGCATCAATATCAAAGGTCACATAGGTCGGGTGGTCGCCCACGATCTCATTGACACGCTCAACCACATAGGCTGAGCCCTTTTCATGGCAGGTCCGCGCATCAATATAAGGCATGCCGCAATAATCATCGCATTCGGTCCGAATACCAATCTGCACTGACCGCGTGACATCCACCAACCCAAGTTTCACCGCCTTATACATAAAGGTGCCGTGGTCGATCCGGTCCATATCGTCATCTGCCCAAAGGTCAGAATGCGCATCAAACTGGATCACGGACATTGGGCCGTATTTCTCAGCGTAGGCACGCAAGATCGGCAGAGTGATAAAGTGATCACCCCCCATCGTGATCGTGCCCGGCCCTTGGTTGATGATGCCCGCAATATGGGTCTGCAAAAGCCCTGGAAAGCTGGGCGTATGGGCATAGTCAAACGCCAAATCGCCATAGTCCACGATGGCATGATCGCCCAGTGGATCAAAACCGTCCCACCCATAAGGCGGATCAAACGGCTGCAGCGTTGATGCCTCGCGAATTGCGCGCGGTCCGAACCGCGCACCAGAACGGTGCGTGACCGCCTGATCAAACGGCACACCAGTCACAGCCAGCTCAACCCCCGTAAGGTCTTTGGTGTAGCGACGACGCATAAATGATGTCGCGCCGCCAAAAGCGTTCTCAAACGCAAGTCCGCGGCGATCTTCGCGAGTAAAGGCCAGATCTATCTGACTTTTCGCGTCTTCCAAGCTCATCTTAATTCTCCCAAATCTTAATCCCAACTGACACCGCGCTTGTTCGCGGGTCAAGCATGGCGCGAAAAGGCGCAGCCTAAAACATCAAAATGGAATGCGCGCAGCGCTCCATTGGATCAGGTTACGCCACAGGCGACGCACGCTCGACCAAACGTGCAAAGAATGACGCACCTACCGCAGCGCCTGCATCATCAAAATCATACGCAGGATTATGCAAACCTGCCGTGTCGCCGTTACCGACAAACAGATATGCCCCCGGCCTCTTCTCAAGGAAGAATGCAAAGTCCTCTGCGCCCATCTCGGGTCCGGCGGCGGCGTTTACACCTGCATCACCTGCAATCTCGCGTGCGACATCGGCAGCAAATGCTGTCTTTTCAGGATCATTGATCGTCGCTGGATACCCAATCTCGTAATCAAGGACTGCCTCGACCCCAAAACTTGCAGCTTGGCCTGTCACGATTTCGTCCAAACGCGTCATCACCATTGCCTGCACTTTGGGATCAAATGTGCGCACCGTCCCGTTAATCCATGCCCCATCAGGAATGACATTATCCGCAGAGCCCGCATGGATTTGCGTCACCGACACGACCAATTCATCCATCGCATAATGATTACGGCTGACGATCGTTTGGATCGCCTGCACGATACCCACCGCAGCAATCAAAGGATCAGCTGTCTCGTGTGGCATTGCGCCATGGCCGCCCTTCCCGTTCACTTGTATCTTAAATTCATCCACTGCGGCCATAATCGGGCCGGGTTTCGTGTAGAACTGCCCAACGGGCGTACCCGGCGCGTTGTGCAGCGCATAAATCTCGTCGATGCCGAACCGATCAAGCACACCTTCGTCAACCATTACACCTGCACCGCCACAGCTTTCTTCGGCTGGTTGGAAAACAAGCGCGACGCGCCCCGCAAAGTTACGTGTCTCGGCCAAGTACCGCGCGGCGCCTAGCAACATAACTGTATGCCCGTCATGGCCGCAGGCATGCATAGCGCCTTTAGTTTTACTGGCGTATTCAAGACCTGTGACCTCGTCCATCGGTAGCGCATCCATATCAGCACGCAGCGCGATTGTTGGGCCCTTACCCTGCCCTTCGATGATCGCAACGACACCTGATGTGGCGATACCTTCGTGAATGTCTGTGATCCCAAATTCACGCAGACGCTCCACTACAAATGCCGCAGTCTTATGGCACGCAAACACAAGTTCAGGGTTTTCGTGCAGATGCCTACGCCATGCGGTCATGTCATCCGAATAGTCTGCAATGCGATTGATGACGGGCATGGGTGGCACTCCGGTGTTTTGGGCAATAGCCTGCACTCAAACGCAAGACAGGGTGCTGTGCAATGGCCGATAAGACCTCAGACAAGTTGATCAACGATCCCAAGGGCGGGATGCCGCGCTTGTTGGAAATCATGCGCCGCCTGCGCGACCCTGAAACCGGTTGCCCGTGGGATATTGAGCAGGATTTCAAATCAATCGCCCCCTACACAATCGAAGAAGCGTACGAGGTCGCAGACGCGATCCAGCGCGGTGATATGAACGACCTTGAGGGCGAACTGGGCGATCTGCTGCTGCAATCCGTCTATCACACCCAAATGGGTGCAGAGGCAGGGCATTTCACCTTTGATAGCGTGGTCAAAAACATTTCAGACAAAATGGTGCATCGCCACCCACATGTCTTTGGTGACGAATCCCGCGAAAAATCTGCGGAACAGCAAACCGCCGATTGGGAAAAGATCAAAGCAGCCGAGCGCGGTGCGCAGACACGCACACTTGATGGCGTGGCGACTGGCCTACCTGCCCTAACCCGCGCCGTGAAACTACAGAATCGCGCGGCGCGTGTCGGCTTTGATTGGCCCGATGTCAGCCATGTTGTAGAAAAAATCGTCGAAGAAGCAGGCGAACTGGTCGAAGCCCGCGAAACATTAGGCGAAGCCGAGATTGCCGAAGAGTTCGGCGATCTGATGTTTGTTGTCGCCAACCTTGCCCGCCATCTGAACCTCGACCCCGAGGAAACACTGCGTGCCGCAAACGCCAAGTTCCAAAGGCGATTTGAAGGTGTCGAAGACAAGCTAGCGGCAATCGGAAAGCGCCCGTCTGACAGCGATTTGGCGGAAATGGACGCCCTTTGGGATGCCGTAAAGGTGGACGAAAAGACCAAATGATGGGCTGGTGAAATTTGCCTGACTAAAACATTCAGGTATTGACCTTACTAAAACAGTCAGGTTTATAGATCACATCGAAACCTGCACAGACGGAGCATATCAATGAACCTGCGCACCCTATTCCTTGCCTCTACAACCATCGCAATCGCGGCACCTGCCTTTGCCGACGTGAACATCTACACCACCCGCCAGCCAGAGTTGATCCAGCCGGTCATGGACGCATTCACTGCTGAAACTGGCATTGCCGTGAACCTCGCTTTTGTTGACGACGGACTGGTTGAGCGCCTTAAGGCCGAAGGCCGCCGCTCACCCGCCGATCTGGTTATGACAGTCGATATCGCGAACCTGCAGCAAATCGTTGATGCTGATGTGATCCAAGCCGTCGAAAGCGACGTGCTGACGGCATCAATCCCACCTGCGTTGCGCGATTCAGACAACCTTTGGTTTGGCCTGACGACACGCGCCCGCATTATCTATGCGTCACGTGACCGCGTTGCCGAAGGCGAAGTCACAACATACGAGGATCTTGCTGATCCTAAATGGGCTGGCCGCATTTGCACTCGCTCAGGCCTTCACAACTATAACCTCGCGTTGATGTCAGCTGTGATCGCACATGTTGGCGAAGAAGGTGCCGCGGCTTGGGCCGAAGGTGTTCATTCCAACCTCGCCCGCAAGCCAGAGGGCAACGACCGCGCACAGGTCAAAGCAATCTGGGCTGGTGAATGTGATATCTCGCTTGGTAACACGTATTACATGGGCAAAATGCTTGCGAACGAAGAGCAGATCCCATGGGCCGATTCAGTACGAATCGTATTCCCTGAGTTCGCAAACGGCGGCAGCCACGTGAACGTTTCTGGTGTCGCAATGACCAAAGCCGCGCCAAACCGTGATGAGGCAGTTCAGTTGATGGAATACCTCGTCTCTCCTGCGGCGCAGGCTATTTATGCAGAGTTGAACTTTGAGTACCCAGTGCTCGAAAGCGCAGCACTTTCAGACCTCGTCACAAGCTGGGGCGAAATGACTGCAGACACGACTGACCTGACCGAGATCGCAGGCCACCGTGCCGCTGCACTGCGGATCATGGAAGAAGTTGATTTCGACGGTTAATCCAAACAAACAGGGCGGCGCTGTTGCACCGCCCTGCATTCTTCTAAACCATTTTGGCTTTAGCCCATTGGGCTTAGGCTGACTTTTCTTCCAAAAGCAGCCATTCTTCTTCTGCATCAGAAAGACTATTTTGCCGCTCAACCAGCGCATCAGTCGCCTTTTGGAACTTTGCAGGATGATCGGTGAACAGCGCCGGATCAGACAACAATACCTCAAGCTTACCAATCTCAGCCGTCAGCGTGTCGATCACACCTGGCAATGCTTCAAGCCGGTGCTTTTCGGTAAACGACAACTTTGTTGCGCTTTCTTTGGTCGCGGCTTGCGGCTTTGCGGCGGCAGGCTTTGGTGCTGCTTTCGCAATCTCAGCCTTAACGGCTGTGCGCTGGCTACGGTAGTCGGTCCAACCGCCCGCATAAACAACGGCTTGGCCGTCGCCTTCCATGGCAATCGTTGTCGTCGCTGTCCGGTCGAGAAAGTCACGATCGTGACTGACAAGGATAACCGTACCCGGATATTCGCCCAAGATGTCTTGCAACAAATCAAGCGTTTCAATGTCCAGATCGTTTGTCGGTTCGTCCAAGACCAGCACGTTGCTTTCGCGGGCCATCAGTTTCGCCAACAAGAGACGCGCCTTTTCACCACCCGAAAGTGATTTCACCTTGGCGCGGGCCTGTGCTTCGTCGAACAAAAATTCCTTAAGGTAGCCCACAACATGCTTAGGCATGCCGCGAACCATGACCTGATCGGCCTTACCGCTGACGCCCATGGACGGATCGCTGGTGAGATTATCCCAAAGGGTCATATTCGGATCTAGCTGTGCACGGCTTTGGTCAAACACAGCGATATCAAGGTTTGTGCCCAGCTTGATGCTTCCCTCGTCAGGTTCAACCTGCCCAAGCAGCATCTTGATCAATGTCGTCTTACCAACACCGTTCGGGCCAACAAACGCGATGCGATCGCCGCGTTGGATCGTCAGATCAAGGTTATGTACAATCGACTTGCCGTCGTATGACTTGGTCAGGCCAAACGCCTCGATGACCTTTTTACCGGATGATTGACCGCCATCAAATGCCATTGCGGCTGTACCTTGGCGCTTAATCTGCGACGCGCGTTCCGCACGCAGATCCTGCAACGCGCGAACGCGGCCTTGGTTACGCTTACGGCGGGCAGAAATACCTTCAACAGCCCAACGGGCCTCGGCTTTGATCTTGCGGTTTAGCTTGTGGCGTTGCTGGTCTTCAACTTCCCACATTTCATCGCGCCACTCTTCAAAGCCATTAAAGCCCTGTTCAGCGCGACGCACCATTCCTCTGTCAATCCAAAGGGTTGCGCGTGTAAGTTCGCGCAAAAATGCACGGTCATGCGAGATCAGTAAGAAACCAGCACGCGTCTGCTTTAGCTCATCTTCGAGCCAAGCAATCGCTTCGATATCAAGGTGGTTCGTCGGCTCGTCTAGCAGCATCAGCTCGGGCGCCTCGGCCATCAGTTTGGCCAAAGCTGCGCGGCGGCGCTCTCCGCCGGATGCGGTATTCACATCGCCTGCGGGGTCAAATTTCAGACCACCCGCGACCATTTCAACCTTATAGGCGTCCTCAGGATCAAGACCGCTTGTCGCGTAATCACCCAATGTCGCAAACCCCTCCATCGTGGGGTCCTGCTCCATATAACCAACGGTCACACCGGGAGATGCGACACGTGTGCCAGAATCGGTTTCAACCAACCCAGCTATGACCTTCATCAAGGTAGATTTACCCGAGCCATTGCGACCAACCAAGGCCACCCTGTCACCCGGATGGATCACCAACGAGAGGTCTTCAAAAATGGGATCACCGCCATAAGTCAGGGCGATGTCAGAGATCTGTAAAAGAGGTGTGCGTGCCATATCGGTCAGCTAGTGCGAACAGCCCGCCAACGCAAGTGAGTGCGGGGCAATATCCCGCAATTCTAAAGCGTTTGTACCAATGCCCGTAGCGCCTTGGCCCTGTGTTCTGGCACGTCTTTGATGAATAGGCCTGTAAATACGTGTAAAGTATTCATCGTACGGTCCACAACAACGTGGTCACCGACCCAGCCGCCCATGCTCAGATACGTCTTTAAAAGCGGCGGCATCTGGCGCATCGCGTCCCTTGGTGCGCACGGAAAATCAGCCAGTTCAATAATCTCTGATGATTTTTTTGATGGCAGAATATTTCCTGCCCCCAAATGCCGAGCCCCCAATGTCCCAAGTGCAGCACTGTACGGGGCAGGATCTACACCCGCAAAACTGGAACAGCCAAACAGCATTTTGGCGCCGGATTCATCGACGATCTTGGTCAACGCCGCCCATGCAATACGCAAAACATCCGGGCTTAGGATTTCAGGATCACAGCAGAACCTTCCGATCTCAATCAGTCCTAAGGCTTCAGAACTTAATCCTGCTAAATCATAATATTGCGCAGCGTAGCTCTTGTTGATTTCAGCACCGCTATCAAGGTGTAATAGCCGGAACGTACAGACCAGCTGTGCTGTCTCTTGGTCGTGGATCATCATGTGATCGCAGGTTATGTCAAACGCATCCACATCAACGCCCTCGCCACCAAAAAAGCACAGGTATCGTAACCGCTGACAAGCCAGCACATCGGTCTGGCCTTGGGCCAGCCGTGCACTATAACGGCCTTTGGGAAACGCAATTGTCATCAATGCCTCATCTTGGCGGAACCGGTCCGACGCCCTAGATTAACCTGTGAGACTGCAAAGGGAACGAAATAAGATGAATACGATCGTAAAAACAGACGCAGAATGGCGCGAGCAACTTTCAGACCAAGCTTACAAAGTCACGCGCAAGCATGGCACCGAACGTGCCGGCACCTATGATAACTTCCCCAAAGACGATGGAACATTCATGTGCGTTTGCTGTGGTGCACCATTGTTTGAGCAATCAACAAAGTTCGAAAGTGGTACAGGTTGGCCTTCGTTTTATGCTCCAATTGATTCCGAGATGGTCGGCGAAACAACAGATCGCAGCTTTTTCATGAAGCGAACCGAAGTGCATTGCAATCAATGCGAGGCACATCTGGGTCACGTGTTTCCAGATGGACCACAGCCAACTGGCCTGCGGTATTGCATCAACGGCGTTGCCCTGACGTTTGAACCTGAAAACGACTAAAAGATCGGGGCCAGTTCCACCTGCTGTGGGATTGGCCCTGCTCTAATTCGGTAAATTCTAGCTTTCGCCTAGGAATGTACCGGCATCAACACGGCCAAGGCTGCCCAAAAGCTGGCTGATAAACGTTGTATCGCGAATGCCGTCGTCAGTTACGCGGCGCGACAAGGCAACAACTTGGCCATCTTGCAGGGCAAAACGTTCGATATTCGAAACCGTACCGTTCGCAGCAAAGCTGATCGCAAGCACTTGGCGGTCAATCTCTTCTGGGGCGAATGCACCAAGATGACGGAATTGGCTTGAGACGTAATAGAGGGCACTCCCTTCAAGTACGCCGCCCGACGTTGGCGGACCCACGGAAGCGACAACAGTTTCGCGCGTATCAACCCCAATCTGTAAGACCGAAAGCTCGGCTTCGCTTGGGACGTAGCCATGATTACGAATGATAGGAGTACAGGCTGTTGCTGCGATGACTGCGCTAATAATGAGTCCGTGCCGGACGTGCTGCCACGTCTTGCTCTTGAAACTGCTCATACCTGACCCCTTGCTTCGGCTATTGATGCCTTTTATCCCCGATACAACATCTGGTGCCCCTTGTTCAAGAATGGATACGCTTTTGGCAAACCGCGCGACAACACTTCTACGGCTTTCCGACCTTAATAGCCGAACACCAACTTCTTTTGAGGTGACCCCTGATCCTGCAGGACGCAAGGCTTTGGCCAAAGCTTTGGCTATTCTTGGCGTCAAAAAAGCCCGTTTGATTGGGACAATGACGCCTCAGGGCAGCTCTGACTGGACTTTTCAGGCAAAACTGGGTGCCACGATTGTGCAGGAATGCGCGA
This sequence comes from Paracoccaceae bacterium, assembly GCA_034111185.1. Lineage (GTDB taxonomy): Bacteria > Pseudomonadota > Alphaproteobacteria > Rhodobacterales > Rhodobacteraceae > Yoonia. The sequence goes on from JAWUXS010000059.1 coordinate 29,306, forward strand.
TTACCTTGGAACCCGTGACGACCCGCATCGACGAAGACGTAACTCGGCATTATGTTGCCGATTACGAACCCGAGATGGGGAACGAGTTGGAAATGCCAGAGGACGACACAATCGAAACTCTTCCCGCTGAGATCGATTTACTTGATATACTGACCGAAGCGCTGTCCCTAGCCCTACCCACTTTTCCGCGTGTGCCAGGCGCCAACCTTGGCGAAGCAATCTATACCGCGCCGGGCGCCGCGCCTATGACAAATGAGGACGCAAAACCGTTCGCAAGACTAGGCGCGCTGCGCGATCAACTGACAAAAGACGATGAATAGCCAACAGATTCGATGGTCAAGGATGGCGAACCCTTCGAAACCACGCATCATTGTTAAGGAAAACGGGCCAATTTCGTAACAATTGTTACCCAAACATACTTGCACGACAAAAGAATCGCAGTATGTCCCTCGCTCTTTCACATACCGTCTCGACAGGGCTGCTTGAATGGCGTAGGACCCCCGAAAGACACATACATCTGGGCCATTGCGCCCTATTATCTAAGGCTCGCGACATGGCTGTACAGCAGAATAAAGTTTCCAAATCCCGCCGCAATAACCGCCGGTCGCATGACTCGCTTGTTGCAGCAAACCCTAACGAGTGTGACAACTGCGGTGAGCTAAAGCGCCCGCACCACATTTGCCCATCTTGCGGCCACTATGCGACACGTGAAGTGATCGCACAGGCTGAAGAAGTCGATCTGGACGAAGACGCAGCGTAAGCTGCGGCTCAGGCATAGCATTATGACCCAAGCCCCAACGGACCTCGCTCCGACGGCAACGGACAAGAATACTGTGCTTTCAGTTGACGCCATGGGTGGCGATAAAGGGCCTGCAACTGTTGTTGCGGGCCTTGCTTTGTTTCTCAAGACCGATTCAAACGCATCCGCAATCTTGCACGGCCCCAAAGATGTCCTTGCGCCTTTATTGGCGAAAAAGGGCATTTCAGACCGCGTAACGATCCATGATGCGGCTGAAGTCGTGAAAATGACTGACAAACCAAGCCATGTATTGCGTCACGGCAAAGCGACATCAATGTGGTCTGCAATCGAAGCGGTCCGCGATGGTAAAGCGTCAGTTGTTATCAGTTGCGGTAACACTGGCGGTCTGATGGCCATGTCGATGTTGCGCCTGCGCAAAGCTGACGGTGTGAACCGCCCTGCTATTGCTTGCCTTTGGCCGTCTCGGAACCCTGTAGGCTTTAACGTGATGCTTGATGCTGGTGCTGATATCCGCGCCGACCAAGACGACCTTTTGACATATGCACTTATGGGGGCCTCATACGCCCGCAACGGCCTTGGAATCAAACGACCGCGCGTTGGTCTTTTGAACGTTGGGGTTGAAGAGCACAAAGGCCGCGCCGAACTTAAGGTCGCCCACGAGCTTATAGGCAACGCTACCGAAAAAGGCGATTTCGAATTCGTAGGATTCGTTGAAGGCGGCGATCTGCCATCAAAACGCGTTGATGTCATCGTAACAGACGGCTTTACTGGCAATGTCGCGCTTAAGACCGGCGAAGGCACGGCCACGCTGGTTTCAGAATTTTTGGGCAACGCATTGCGTGCGAATCCCCTCTCTATGTTGGGTGCCCTTTTGGCCATGGGATCGCTTAAGCGGTTGCGTAAGCGGATTGATCCGCGCCGTGTAAACGGTGGCGTCTTTCTTGGCCTTAACCAAACTGTGATAAAAAGTCATGGATCTGCAGACGCAACCGGCGTTGCTGCGGCTTTGAACCTTGGCTATCAACTCGCTCAATCGGGTTTCTCAGATAAGCTTGCGGCGCGGGTTGCATCCGCTGCGGCACTTGCCCAAGATACCCCAACTGAAGGTACGGCAGAGTAAGCCGTCTCCGTAAACTGGTAGGCAAATATGACGCGTCGTGCAGTTGTCAAAGGGGTTGGTCATTACCTTCCCGAACGTGTGGTCCCTAACAGCGAATTCGAGAAAACGCTTGAGACAAGCGATGAGTGGATCAAAGCCCGCTCTGGGATCCAACGCCGTCATTTTGCAGCAGAAGGTCAAACAACTTCTGACCTCGCGACAGAGGCTGCCAAAGCAGCCCTTGCGATGGCAAACATGTCCGCCAACGATATTGATGCGATTATTGTAGCTACCTCAACAGCTGACCTGACATTCCCGTCTGCCGCCACAATGGTGCAGAACAAAATTGGCAACACCACCGGCTATGCCTTTGATGTTCAAGCAGTTTGTGCAGGATTCGTTTTCGCCCTTAGCAATGCAAATGCGCTGATCGCATCTGGCCAAGCCAACACTGTGTTGGTCATCGGCGCTGAAACTTTCAGCCGCATCATGGACTGGACAGATCGCGGCACTTGCGTTCTTTTTGGCGACGGTGCCGGCGCTTTAATTCTCCAAGCCGAAGAAGGTGATGGAACAACTGCGGACCGCGGTATCCTTTCAACCGACCTGAATTCTGATGGCCGCTACAAAGATCTGCTTTATGTCGACGGCGGTACGTCCACCCAAACAACCGGTATGCTACGGATGGAAGGCAAAGAAGTCTTCCGCCACGCCGTTGAGAAGCTCGCGGCGACGGCGCACACGGCCCTTGATAAAATCGGGCTTGGTGCTGACGACGTGCAATGGGTTGTCCCACATCAGGCAAATATTCGTATCATTCAATCCACCGCCAAAAAACTTGGCGTTGAGATGGAGCGCGTCGTCGTCACAGTCCAAGATCACGGCAACACATCAGCGGCCTCGATCCCACTTGCCCTATCCGTTGGCGTTGCAAATGGCCAAATTAAGCAAGGCGACTTGATTGTAACCGAAGCAATCGGTGGTGGTCTGGCTTGGGGTGCTGTGGTGCTGCGCTGGTAGCGCTATCGCCCACAAGAATAGCAAGCGACAAGTGCTTGATATTGACTCTGAAAATGACGTTCGCCTATGGTTCCTTAAACCTAGGGGGAAAATGATGTCCGATAAGACTTTAACTCGTATGGATCTAGCTGACGCGGTACACGCTCAGGTTGGTCTCTCTCGTAATGATAGTGCAGATCTTGTCGAGAGCGTATTGTCACACGTGTCCGACGCGCTCGTCTCTGGCGAGTCCGTAAAGATTTCATCATTCGGCACTTTTTCGGTGCGCGAAAAAGCTGCCCGCGTTGGCCGCAACCCAAAGACTGGCGAAGAGGTTCCTATCCACCCACGCCGTGTCCTGACATTCCGCCCTTCACACCTGATGAAAGACCGTGTTGCAGCTGGCAATAAGCGCTAGTTATGGCCAAGGCGCAGGACGCATTCAGAACGATTAGCGAAGTATCCGACGCTTTGGACACGCCAACACATGTCCTGCGGTTCTGGGAAAGTAAATTTTCCCAGATCAAACCCGTTAAGCGGGCTGGTGGTCGTCGCTATTACAGACCTGATGACATGGCCCTTTTGGCTGGCATCAAGGACCTGCTTCACGAACAAGGTATGACCATCAAAGGTGCGCAAAAACTGCTGCGTGAAAAAGGTGTAAAGTCTGTCGTAGCACTTGGGCATGCACGCCTATCAGATGATCCCGCGTCTGCTAATGCCGCTGAAATCATTGATATCACAACGAAATTGACGCCCGAGCCTGAAGAGGCTCCGGCTCCTACGCTTGAGATCGTTGAAACTGAAGCTGCAGAAGATGCCGCAGCACCTGCTGCTGATGCAGTAGCTGAAAACGAACCAGAATCAGTCTCGCTATTTTCAGCACCCCCAGCCACGATTCCACCCGCTCCGGCGCCCGAACCACCTAAGGTTCAGATCATTCGACCTGGAATGGAGAATTCTGACGCTTCGCCGCGAGAGATCCTTGAAGAAGCAGCCAAGCCAACTGAAGAGCCAATCGCTGCATCGACGGATCATGCGCCAGACATCGAAGTTGAGACACCAACCGAACCGCTCGCGGCACCTGAGATAGCGCCAGAAGCGGAACCAGAGATAGCGCCAGAAGCGGAACCAGAGCGCATCGCAATGCCACCTGTGGCAAAGCCCGCGCCTTTGTTCCCGCCAATCGCTGAACCGAAAGACATGCCCGCACGTTTCTTTGCAAGCCTGCAAAAGGCCGACCCTGAGGTGGTTCAAAGCAAATCGTCTCAGATCGCACCACTTGTGACCCGTCTCGAAGCAGCGCGTGATCAGCTACGTCGAATCTAAGCGATTCGCGCCACTGTTTTCTTACTTGCCCCTGCGCATGGATGCAGTAAACACAGCGCCAGTCGGGCTATAGCGCAGCCTGGTAGCGCGTCCGTCTGGGGGACGGAAGGTCGCAGGTTCGAGTCCTGCTAGCCCGACCAATAAAACCGCCCGTCCGCTCTTGCGTGGCGGGCGTTTTACCAAGACGGTGACGGTTAAGGGAAACTGATGACACAAGAACATTCTGCAGGCGTTTTAGCCGATCACCAAATTACCGCGATGATGGCCGCCGGCCACCTCACCGCGAGCACCGCCTTTTCCGAAGGGCAGGTCCAACCCGCATCGCTGGACCTGCGCCTAGGCGACAAAGCATACCGCGTCCGCGCGTCGTTCCTTGCTGGCAAAGATCGCACAGTGACAGACCGCCTAACCCAGTTCCAAATGCACGAAGTCGATCTAACGGGTGGTGCTGTCCTTGAAAAAGGCTGCGTCTACGTCGTGCCCTTGATGGAGGCGCTCGCCCTGCCCGCCGGCATGACAGCTGCGGCCTCGGCCAAGTCATCAATTGGCCGCCTTGATCTGCTAACACGCGTCATCACAGACCACGGCGTCGCCTTTGACAGCGTCCCCGCGGGCTACACCGGCCCCTTGTATGTTGAGATTTGCCCGCAGTCGTTTTCCGTCATCGCGCAACCCGGCCAGATGCTGAACCAGATCATCTTTCGCAACGGTAAGACGTTGATGTCAGACGATGATTTACACGCGTTGCATGCGGACACACCCATCGTGTCTGGCGATCCAGTGATCGACGATGGCCTTGGTTTTTCGGTCGATCTTAAGCCCGCTGAGGGCACATTGGTCGGCTACCGCGCCAAACCCCACACGGGCGTCATCGACCTGTCCAAGCTCGCCCATTACGACCCGTCCGAATATTGGGAGGAAGTCCACACGACCACAGGCTGGATCATCCTCGACCCCGGCGCGTTCTATATTCTGGTCAGCCGCGAAGCCATCGCAATCCCGCCAATGGCAGCCGCTGAAATGGCGCCTTACTTGGCAATGGTTGGTGAATTCCGCGTCCATTACGCTGGCTTCTTCGACCCAGGGTTTGGCTACGCCGAGGCTGGCGGCTCAGGCTCGCGCGGTGTTCTCGAAGTACGCTGCCACGATGCACCATTCGTCCTTGAGCACGGCCAAACCGTTGGCCGCCTTGTCTATGAACACATGGCCGCAATGCCCGACGCGCTATATGGCCGCGAGATTGCATCGAACTACCAAGGCCAAGGGCTGAAGTTGTCGAAACACTTTAAAAGCTAGGTTTCAGGCGTCCAATCGGGTTGCGTTGAAAATCGAGAAACCTCCGGCAAAAGCTGATCCCAATGGGGTTTGTCACGCTCAAAAATAACGACCTGAATGGCCAAGTCGCGCGCATCATCCATTGACCCAAGCGGCAGCGTTATATGATTGGGCAAGCGCGTGTTGGTGCCCGAAATTGGGCCGCCACAGGTCGCGCAAAAACCTTTGGTGACATGCGAATCTGCACCAGACAAGTACCTGTATTCGTTCAAATTCCCAGCAATGCTGACCATCTCTGTCGAAAACATCGCACCGACAGAATGCCCTGTGCCGCTTAGACGGCGGCACTCTTCACAGTGGCATTGCGCAACAACAATAGGCGCGCCATTCGCCACATAAGTGACTGCGCCGCACATACATCCGCCTGCATATTTCTGGGTCATCGTTAAACCTAATACTGGGGCTTTTAGAAACGCCCAAATCTGCGCATGATATTCAGCCCGCGACGTGCCGAGTTCGCTGTGTTGCGGTTCTTTTTCGCAGCTTCACGCTCCGCTTGGGTCATCTCCTCTGGGCGTTTTCCACCACTCGCGGCGCGATTTACTGCCGCATTCGAAGCCTTGTTGATTAACATGTTCATTGCCATTCGGATTATCTGGTTCATTTTAGGTCCTATTCATCTTCAAACATATCGACTTGATCTTCGTCTTCGTCGCGCTCTTCAACTTCGCCCATTTGCACAGTACCCGGCGGTGGCCGGTTCTCAAGCAATCCGGCAGATCGTAGTTCCGCAAGCCCCGGAAGGTCACGCGCACTCTCTAATCCGAAATGGTCAAGAAACCCTTCTGTCACAACAAACGTCACTGGGCGGCCCGGTGTCATCCGCCTGCGGCCAAACCGTATCCATTCCATCTCGATCAATTGGTCGACCGTACCACGGCTTACGCTAACGCCACGGATCTCTTCGATCTCGGCGCGTGTGACTGGCTGGTGGTAGGCAACAATCGCCAAAGTCTCAATCGCGGCGCGGGACAGCTTGCGCGTCTCGACCGTTTCTTTTTGCATCAAGAACCCAAGATCGGGTGCTGTGCGAAACGCCCAAGCGTCGTCGATCTTGACAACATTTACACCCCGTCCCTCGTACCGCTTACGCACATAGACCAATGCCTCGGCCGGATCGGATCCATGCGGCATCCGGCCCGTCAGTTCTTTGACGGTTACGGGCTCTGCGGTGGCAAACATAATCGCTTCGACCATGCGTTCTTGCTCGGCCATAGGTGGCGCTTCAAACAGGCTGTCGTTTTCAGGTGCTGCCATCAGATCGGATCTTTCTTACGAATTTGGATAGGTTCAAAGGCATCGGCTTGCCTGATTTCAATCTTACCTTCTTTGGCCAACTCAAGCGACGCCGCAAAAGTCGCAGCGGTGCTCGATCGTGCGCGCACAGGATCAGCGTGCCAACCGTCAGGCATATAGCTGGAAATATCTGTCCATTCGCCTGCAAAACCAATCAGATTGCGCATCCGCTCTAACGCTTGTTCCATCGTCATGACGGCCACACGGTCCAACACAAACGGTCTGAACTCGTCCTTGGTACGAATACGGGCATATCCCTGCATCAAATCAAGCAACGTCGCAGTGTAAGTAACGGTGCGCACACGCGCCACGTCTTCGGTGATGCCTCGCGCGAAAAAGTCTCGCGATAGCTGATCACGTGCCATCAGCTTTGCAGCACTTTCACGCATGGCCGATAATCTCTCAAGCTGGAACGCGAGGTGCGCCGCAAGCTCTTCGCCCGATGGTCCCTCTTCGGTAGGGTCCGGCGGCAATAGAAGCCGTGATTTCAGAAACGCGAGCCACGCTGCCATAACAAGATAATCAGCAGCCAATTCGAGACGCAGCTCTTTCGCTTTCTCAACGAAAGCCAAATACTGCTCTGCCAATGCAAGGATTGAGATTTGGCGCAAATCGACCTTCTGCGTACGCGACAGCGTCAGCAACAGGTCAAGCGGACCTTCATAGGCACCTACATCAACAATCAGTGCTTCGGCAGCAACGCGATCACTGACCGAAACCGTGTCTTCTTGAAAATCGAATTCTGCCATCAACCCTTAACCTAGAAGAGCTGCAAGTTCCGCATCAAAGGATCGAATGTCAATGTCATCAGGTGTTTTGCGCTGATCTAACGCCACATCTGCGCGAATGCGCGCCTGAGTACTCATTTCACCCGATGCCTCGGCCACGGCCCGCATCTGATCGGGTTCTCCGTTACAATGCAAAACAATGTCGCAACCCGCAGCAATTGTCGCCGCTGCCCGTTCAAACGGGGTACCAGACAACGCCTCCATCGATAGATCATCCGACATGATTAAACCGTGGAAACCGATATCTTCACGGATAACATTCATCATTTTGGCCGATGTCGTAGCCGGTGCATCAGGGTCAATGTCCTCGAACACGATATGGGCGGTCATGCCCATCGCCAAATGGTTCAACCGCTGGAACGGCGCAAAGTCGCGGGCGTTCAATTCCGCCCGCGTCGCGTTCACGCGCGGCAGCGCTTTGTGGCTATCAACGGCCGCACGTCCATAACCAGGGATATGTTTCAGCACAGGTAGAACCCCACCCGCAAGAAATGCATTTGCACAGCAATCTGCTGCTGCCACGACAGTCTCAAGATCGCTACCATACAAACGGTTCTTCAAAACTGGATGCGTCGTGCGTTCAACCAAATCGGCCAATGGCGCACAATTCACGTCGATGCCAACATTATGCAGTTCATGTGCAATCAACCGATTTCGGATGTAATGCGCCCGCAACGGATCGTGGGCCAGTTCCATCTGCTCAAGTGCGGGCAGATATTCACGCCAATGTGGCGCACGCAATCTTTGGACGCGCCCACCTTCTTGGTCGATCAAAATCGGCGCCTGCCACCCCACAGTTTCGCGCAGATCAGCTGTCAGTTTTCGCAGCTGCGCAGGGTCAACGACATTACGCGCAAACAGGATAAAGCCCAAAGGGTCTAAATCACGGAAAAACGTTCTTTCCCAATCTGTTACGACAAGACCTTCACAGCCAAATATGACCGCCCCGTGGGCCATTTAGCGGGCCACGACGGGGATGCAGTCTGCATTTCCAGCAACCAAAGCGGCGCAGAAACGGCGCGCATCGCCGGTATCGTCAAAACCAGATGCACGCAGGCGGTAGAACGTCTGCCCACCGCTTGTCGCCTCTTGGATGACTTGGTTCTTGGTTGAAAGATATTGATCGAACCGGCCGGATAGACGTGACCACTCGGTCGCGGCCTGCACAGCCGTCGGGAATGCACCCAATTGCACCAGTGTCGTACCAGCAGGCACCGACGCCGTTAGCAATGCAGCGCTTTCCGAAACAGCAGGCGCACTTGCCTCAACCACAGCTTCAACGACGGTCTCAGGCAACGCTGCCGCGGCTGCAACAGCTTGAATCAAACCAGCAGGACGCACGGTTGGGCGCAGGGAAACTGCAACACCAGGAACCGAAGGGGAAATCTCTGGAACAAATGCTGCAACCATTTCGGTACCGTTCAGCGTAACCTTTGGCGCAATCGTTTCGCCCGCAGCCAATTCGGTCAAAGGCGTCGATCCCGATGCAATCTGGTCAGCAAACGCAAGAATGTCATCAGTGGTCATAGGGCCGGATGGCGTTTCTGGCTGAACCTCAAGCGCTACTGGGTGTTCTAAACTCGCACCGGCCAACCGATCCGCGCCCAAACGATCTCCAGCAAGGCGGTCAACGGCGACTACTTCACCCGCTTCTGCCAATGGCTGCGCAATAAGATCTTCTTCAGAAAGCTGCGCTGTTGCCGGTGCCAGCAACAAAACATCACCCGGATCAGCGGCTTCGCCTTGTGCCGCCACCTGATTTACAGAAAGGCCGGCATGCAACGCAACATCGCCGCCGGGTGCTTCGGGGGCCACACGCATGGCCCCTTCCATCGCACGGACAACGGGAATGCCTGAAACATCGCGCACAACTAACTTGTAGCCCCAAACGCCAACCCCCGCGATCAACGCAAGCGATACTGCAGCGCCAGCCACATTCACAAAAGTTCCCGCACGTGCAGGAGCCGGATTCGGGGTTACATATTCTTCGTAAACTGCCATCGCTTTGCCTCTCGTCCATCCCTCATTGGTCGGGGACAGATCGCTGAATTGCTCGTTCAGCCAGCGTCGCGTGCGTTATCGCATCTCTTCGACTGGCTTAACGCCCAAAATACCAAGACCGTGCGAAATCACAACGGAAACGGCACGGATCAGTGCGATTTTGCTTTGTGTTGTGGCAATGTCACCCGTTTGCAAGAAACGCAGGCTCTCATCGTCGTTACCACGGTTCCACAATCCATGAAAATCCGAAGCAAGATCATATAGATAGAACGCAATCTTATGTGGCTCATGGCCTTTGGTCGCAATTTCCACCAAACGCGGCCACTCGGCAAGTTTCCTCGCAACAGTCAGCTCTGCGTCATGTGAAAGCTTCGTCAGATCAGCCGCTGCCAGTGTTGCGTCGTCAACCGCGATGCCCGCTTCGCCTGCTTTACGTAGGACAGAATTCACCCGTGCATGCGCGTATTGCACATAAAATACAGGATTATCCTTGGACTGTTCGGTCACCTTGGCAAAGTCGAAATCCAAAGGCGCGTCGTTCTTACGTGTCAGCATATGGAACCGGGTTACGTCTGAACCCACCTGATCGACAACATCCCGCAAGGTCACAAATGTCCCTGCCCGTTTGGACATTTTGAACGGCTCACCATTCTTATAAAGCTTCACAAGCTGCGTCAGCTTCACGTCCAAAGGCACCTTCGTGTCAGACAACGCAGACACAGCCGCCTTCATCCGCTTTACGTAGCCGCCATGATCCGCACCAAAAACGTCGATCAACTGGTCATAGCCGCGTTTCACTTTGTCATAGTGGTACGCAATATCTGGCGCAAAATACGTCCATGATCCGTCAGACTTCTGCACAGGCCGATCCACATCGTCACCATGCTCAGTCGACTTGAACAGCATCTGCTCGCGCGGCTCCCAATCTTCAGGCATCTTGCCTTTAGGTGGCTCAAGAACGCCCCGATAGATCAGGCCCTTCTCATCCAACTCAGCAATCGCTTTTTCAATCAAGCCTGTCCCGTACAATGATTTCTCACTGTAAAAGCTGTCCATCTTCACACCCAAAGACGCGAGGTCGGCACGGATCAAATCCATCATCGCCTCAGTTGAGAATTCCCGCACGTCTTGCAGCCAGACATCCTCGCTTTGTTCCAAATACTCAGAACCAACCTTCGCCTTCAGCGCTTCGCCAACGGCCACAAGGTAATCGCCCGGATATGTCCCCTCTGGGAACGCGACTTCAAGGCCATGCGCCTCTTGGTACCGCAGGTACACTGACCGTGCGAGGACATCGACCTGCGCGCCACCATCGTTAATGTAGTATTCCCGCGTGACATCGTAGCCCGCGTAATCAAGCAATGACGCCAAAGCATCCCCAAACACGGCACCCCGTGTGTGACCCACGTGCAAAGGGCCCGTCGGGTTGGCTGAAACATATTCAACCAGCATCTTTTGACCCTGCCCCAGATCAGATTGACCATAAGTCTTGTCTGTCACAGCAGCTTTTACAACGCCCTGCCAAACAGCAGCACCAAGCCGCATGTTCAGGAAACCAGGACCTGCAACTTCGGCCTCGGTGATCCGCGGATCCTCTAGCAGCTTAGCTGCCAGCGCATCAGCAATCACCCGCGGGTTTGATTTGGCAGGTTTCGCCAAAACCATCGCCGCGTTTGTTGCCATATCGCCGTGCGACGCGTCGCGTGGCGGCTCAACAGATACATTGTCATAAGACAGATCAGCGGGCAGCACACCGTCAGTCACCAAGCCATCAAGGCAGGTAAGGACAACAGCGCGGATATCGGCAAAGAGGTTCATAGGTCCGGTCCAAATAGGAAATGGGGTTTGGGGTCGTGTATCATTCGCCCGAGCCGCGTCAATTGCGGGTTAAATTTTCGCCTCGGGTGGTCGCAACGCGATTATTCGCGTCTCGGGTGCTTTACCCACCTCTTCTACATTCCGGATCAGCTGAATTGCACCAGCTGGCGTGACCTGCGCCACAAGGTGGCTCTCAGGATGTTCGGCGCGCCAATCCTGCGGGCCAAACTCAGCCGTCAGCCCAGTTGTGCGGAATGTCCAACCTTGACGGAACATCGTCTCAAGCTGGTGATGCGGCAGATCAGGGCCAAAGCGCCGCCCGCCCAATGTGCGTGGCAACTGGTGGCGCGCACTCTCTGATTTCACCCGCATAATCTGGAACACATTGTCCCGCCCAAACTCGGGCGCCAAGTCGGTGGCCACAAGCGTGTTATACGCATCGTTGTCTGTCGCCGCGACAATCGTGCCAAAGCTAACCAGCTCAAGCCGATGCTCTGCCGCCTCAGACAATATATCGCCCGAGAATGTATCAATCCCAGACGTCCGCGCACCGCGCAGATTGCCAAAGTTTGGATCAGTCATCAGTACGGGAATACCCTCGGCTTTTAATGCCTCAGCAAATGCCGTGGTCCACTTCGATCCGCCAATGACCACAACACCAGGCGTTTCCGCACCAGCAAGTCCAAGCAGCCGCGCAAACGGCGCCAACGTAAACCCGTGCAGCACAACCGTGACCGCAACCAACGCAAAGGCCAACGGTCCGATCAATGCAGCATCCTCTATGCCAAGCGACAGCAGACGTTCCCCAAACAGGCCCGCCACAGCAACCAGCACAACACCGCGCGGGCCCGTGAACGCAATCAGAACCTTTTCGCGCCAAGGAATGCCCGTGCCCATCAAGGAAATCAGCACTGTAGATGGCCGCGCCACCAGAATAACCAAAGCGATGAACCAAACCGCACGCCAATCCAGTTTGGCCAACGCGCCAAAATCCAACCCAGCGGCAAGCAGGATAAACACACCTGATACCAATAGAACCGTCGCATGCTCTTTAAAGCGGCGCAGCTCTTCGTAGCTTGGTAAATTCGCATTCGCGATCACGATGCCCATGATGGTCACAGCCAGTAAACCGCTTTCGTGCAGCACCGTGTCCGACACTGCAAACACACCCAGCAACAGTGCAAAAAGCACTGGCACCTTCATGTATTCAGGCACCCAGCCCCGCTTAAAACTTCGCGCCAGTCCGAAACCAGCAGCAGCACCCAATGCAGTGGCGACCACGATACCAATTGCCAGATCAGTCACCGCCGTGGAAACGCTCGTGCTTGTGTTCAAAACCAACACAACAGAAAATGCCAGAACCGCAGCAAGCGCACCAATGGGGTCGTTCACAATCGCTTCCCATTGCAGCAGCGCCGCAGGTCTGCGCGACAACCGCGCTGTGCGCAGCAGCGGTGCAATCACCGTAGGGCCCGTCACGATCATGATACCGCCAAATACAGCCGAGCTTTCCCAGCTTAGCCCAGCACCGTACCGCAGCGCCAACGCCGACGTCAGCCATCCCAGCGGAGCACCAACAAAAACAAGCCGCCGCACGCCCTTTTGCGCATCCTGCAACGAATGAAGGTTCAGCGTCAGGCCACCTTCGAACAGAATAATCGCCACCGCGATTGAAATAATCGGCCCCATCAGCGGACCAATATCGCGGGCCGGATCGAACACGCCAAAAACTGGCCCAATCAACACACCAGCAACAAGCATCAGCACGATGGCCGGCATCCGCAACCGCCAAGCAAGCCACTGAGACCCGACGCCCAAAGCGCCAACCAATGCAAAAGCCATGACCGGTGTCATTGCATCTGTATGTTCAATCGCCATCTAATCGCTCCGCGTTACTTTAGTTGTGGAAGAGGTGGTGTACCGCCAATCAAGCGGCCATGTTCTTGAATTGCAAATCTGTCAGTCATGCCTGCGATGTAATCTGCAACAATTCGCGCCAATGCTGTTTGGTCGGCAGCCAGTTCAACATCCTTGCGCCATTGCTTGGGCAGCTCGTCGGTGTTTTCCATAAAGAACGGGAATAGATCGTTGATCATCGATGTGACGATCACGCGCATCTCGACCACAGCGGGCGCGCGGTACATCCGTTCAAACAAGAATCTGCGGATGACTTTTAGATCCGCCCAAAGCGACGGAGTGAATTGCACCATCATCTTACCCGCATGGCGCACGTCATGCACCGTATGTGGATCAAGCTCGGCCAAGTTCCGACGGCTAACAACGATCACGTCCTCAACCAAAATACCAAAGAACCGGCGCAACGCTTCGTGACGGCGGCGGTAATAGTTCAATCCTGGGTACTTGCGATCAACTTCGGCAAAGCAATCCCTGAGGATCGGCAACTCGGCTAGGTCATCGGTGCTAAACAGCTCGGCCCGCAATCCGTCATGCAAATCGTGGTTGTTGTAGGCGATGTCATCAGCCAAAGCCGCGACCTGTGCCTCGGCGCTCGCATGCGTGTGCAGCTCAAGATCATGGCGCGCATCATAGTCAGTCAACGCAAACGGGATGTCGCCCGTCACCGGACCGTTATGTTTTGCGATCCCCTCAAGGGTCTCCCACGTCAGGTTCAGACCATCCCACTCTGCATAGTGGCGCTCAAGATCGGTCACGATCTTCAACGCCTGCGCATTGTGATCGAACCCACCATAAGGCGACATCAGCGCATCAAGCGCCTCTTCGCCCGTATGTCCAAACGGCGTGTGGCCCAGATCATGGGCCAATGCGACAGCCTCGGTCAGTTCAACATTCAGATCAAGGGCGGCTGCAACGGTCCGACCAACCTGCGCCACTTCGATTGAGTGCGTTAGCCGCGTGCGGAAATAATCGCCTTCGTGTTCAATAAACACCTGCGTTTTATGCTTTAGCCTGCGAAAAGCGCTCGCGTGGATAATCCGATCGCGGTCGCGCTGGAACGGAGAGCGAAAGATGCTCTCTTCTTCTTTATATAAACGGCCCCGCACATTCGCGGGATCCGTTGCAAATCGGGCTGCCATGTCCCTGCCCCTCATTTGCGGATGCATGCCGCACCCGTCTTGTTGTCTTTGCCTGTCACCCCTATATTCACTGTAACAGCAAACCGATAGGTCTGATTATGCTCACGCTTCCCCCCAAAGTCACCGCCCGTGCGTTTGAACGCTTGGCCGAGATTGGCGCAGCCGCCCAAGGCAAAGCCCTGCGCGTAGCCGTCGAAGGCGGCGGATGTTCGGGTTTTCAGTATGAAATCGACCTCGACGAGGCAAAGGATGATGATCTGGTGCTTGAAGGATCAGGCGAAAACGTCGTGATCGATTCCATCTCGCTGCCGTTCCTGACAGAGGCCGTCATCGACTTTTCCGAAGAACTGATCGGCGCGCGTTTTGTGATCAACAACCCCAATGCCACTGCGTCATGCGGCTGCGGCACATCATTTTCTATGTAAACTAAATTGACTGGCGACCTAGCGGGCCATTCTCCCTTTGCAGCGGACTGCAAAGGGTGCGAAAACCTTTGACAACACCGACGGGCGCACAGCCACACCAAAGGGACAGTCATGAAAATTGCGACATTCAACATCAACGGTATCAAAGCCCGCGTGAACGCCCTGACCGAATGGTTGGTCGAAAGCACCCCCGACGTCGCGATCTTGCAAGAGATTAAGACAGTCGACGAAGGCTTCCCCCGCGAAATATTCGAAGACATGGGATATAATGTCGAAACCCACGGGCAAAAGGGCTTTAACGGCGTCGCAATCCTATCAAAGCTCCCGCTTGAGGACGTGACACGCGGCTTGCCCGGTGATGACACCGACGAACAAGCCCGCTGGATCGAGGCGACAGTTGTCGGCGAAAAAGCCATCCGCATCTGCAATCTCTACCTGCCAAACGGCAATCCGGTTGAGCTGAACGAAGACGGCTCCCCCCTTGCTGGCGGAAAATACGCATATAAAATGGCTTGGATGGAACGGTTGCACGCGCGGGCCGAGTTATTGCTGGCTGAAGAAGCCCCCGCTTTTATGGCTGGCGACTACAACATCATCCCGCAACGCGAAGACGCAAAACGACCAGATGCATGGACTGAAGATGCAGCCCACCGCCTGCCATCGCGCGAAGCATACCGCCGCCTGATGAACCTAGGATTTACCGAAGCATTCCGGTCGCGCCAATTCGCCGACGGGCATTATTCATTCTGGGATTACCAAGCAGGTGCATGGAACAAAGACGACGGCATTCGCATCGACCATTTCTTGCTGACCCCGCAATGTGCTGATCTGCTAAATGATTGCTGGATCGAAAGCGCCGTGCGCGGCAAGGAAAAGCCGTCAGATCATGTGCCTGTTTGGGTGGATTTAGACGCCTAATCAGCGCGTTACGTCATGATTATAAAGCCATGACAAACGGTTGATAAACGCGTTTGGTGCAACCGCGCCCATTACCTTGAGCCCCGTAAGCGCGACACGCCGCTTGATCCCAGACAAGTGGTAATTCTTGGCGTTTGCGTTCGCAGCAGCAATCGCACGGACGACGCGGTCGTGGCGCAACTGCTGATAGCGTTTGCAAGCACCCTGCTGGTTCAGCTGCTCAGCATAGGACTTGGCCAGAACATAGGCGTCCTCAATCGCGAGGTTAGCGCCCTGCGCCAGAAACGGCAGCGTCGGATGGGCGGCATCGCCCAGCAGAACCATTGCACCACGTGACCAGCGGGTCGCAACCTCGTGACGAAACAAGCCCCAAAGGTTCGGCGCCTCAACTTTAGCCAATAGATCTCGGAAATCGTTGGAAAAATCAGAAAATGCATCTTGCAAGTTCTTTGGATCATCAGCATGTGACCAGCCTTCTGCGGCCCAATCCTCGCGCTCCTGCACCGCCACGATATTTAGCTGATCCTGCCCAAGCGGATAAACAACGATATGCTTGCCCGGACCCATGGCGATTTGCGCCTCGGGCGGCATGTCGCCCGAAACTGTCGCACGCCACGCAACCTGTCCTGTAAAGAACGGCTCGGACGTGCCAGCAACCAACCCACGGCCGATAGATTTCACACCATCAGCGAAGACGACCAGATCAGCATTCTTTTGCGACGGCTCACCACGTTCCACGTAATCCACAACGCCTGCGGGACTAGCAGATACAACACGGCAATCGTTTTGCAGCACAATCCCACGCGCAATGCAGGCCGTTACAAGCATATCAATCAGCTTAGCACGATGTACAAAGCGATAACGTGGCGTCTGCCGCGTGAGGTCAAACCGCGTCACGGCTTGCCCCGTTAGCCCGTCAACCGGAACAACCGCACCTGACGCGATGCCAATAGCGGCAAGATCCAGCCCCAGTGCATCCAGCACCCGCCCCGCATTTGGGGTGATCTGGATACCCGCGCCTACCTCGGTAAACGCTGGCGCTTGCTCCAAAACACAAACGCGCGCGCCTTTTTGTGCAAAGGCGAGCGCGCATGTAAGTCCGCCGATCCCGCCACCAACGACGATGATCGATGTGTTGTTCGATATCATATCAATCGTCGCGATGAACTTTCTCGCGGCGCTCATGGCGCTCTTGTGCTTCAAGGCTCATGGTTGCGATTGGGCGCGCATCAAGACGCTTCAGCGAAATAGCCTCGCCTGTGATCTCACAGTAGCCGTATTCGCCTTCATCAATGCGGCGCAGGGCGGCATCAATCTTGCTGACCAGTTTGCGCTGACGATCCCGTGTGCGCAACTCAAGTGCGCGATCGGTTTCTTCAGATGCACGGTCAGCAACATCAGGAATATTACGGGTCTGATCTTTCATACCAGCGACAGTATCGCGGGTATCAACCATCAGGTCCGCTTTCCAAGTATTCAACTTGCGACGGAAATACTCCGTCTGGCGCTCGTTCATAAATGGCTCGTCCGCAACTGGAGCATAGTCATCAGGAAGAAAAACTTCGTTCTTCATATTGTTACCTTTGTCCTGGCCCAAAACTAGGCTTGGCTGGTCAGCCTTTAATGCGGCCTCCAATTATCAACGCTCATCTACGCTTTTGATTTGCCTGTGTCACCCCCTATTCACCGCATCGTGCAGGAGTTGAAGCAGCTGTGATTGCTGCTAGTGTGCACATTCAAACAAAGGTCTAAGAACACATGCAATTTGCCGGAACCGAGAACTACATCGCCACCGAAGATTTAACGATGGCAGTTAATGCCGCCGTCACGTTAGAACGCCCACTGCTCGTCAAAGGAGAACCCGGAACCGGCAAGACAGAGCTGGCCCGCCAAATCAGCACAGCACTTGACCTGCCCATGATTGAGTGGCACGTGAAGTCCACAACCAAGGCGCAGCAAGGTTTGTATGAATATGACGCTGTAAGCCGTCTGCGCGACAGCCAATTGGGCGACGAAAAGGTCAACGACGTCGCCAACTACATCCGCAAAGGCAAGCTTTGGCAGGCCTTTGGCGCAGAGGGCAAAGTTGTCCTGCTGATCGACGAGATCGACAAAGCCGACATCGAATTCCCGAACGACCTGCTCCAAGAGCTCGATAAGATGGAATTCCACGTCTACGAGACAGGAGAGACGATCCGCGCCGTGAACCGCCCAGTCGTGATCATTACATCCAACAACGAAAAAGAATTGCCTGACGCGTTTCTGCGCCGCTGCTTTTTCCACTACATCAAGTTCCCAGACATCGAGACGATGCGCAAAATCGTCGCCGTCCACCACCCCGGCATAAAAGAGGCGCTGCTCACAACCGCCCTCACCCAATTCTACGAAATCCGCGAGACGCAGGGTCTCAAGAAAAAACCATCCACCTCCGAAGTTCTCGATTGGCTCAAACTGCTGCTAGCCGAAGACCTCTCCCCCGAAGACCTCAAACGCGACGGCGCCAATGCCCTACCGAAACTGCACGGTGCATTGCTCAAGAACGAACAAGACGTGCATCTATTTGAACGGCTAGCGTTTATGGCCAGAGGAGGACGGTAAAAGCAGAGTTATTTGGCTGCCCGACGTTTTAGGTGGCCAAACAGTTTGCAGCTGTCTAGCAGGACGTATGTTGGGTCAGCTATGCGGACAAAGCTGCCGTTTGCTATTGCAGCTAATGCAAGTACAGAAAGCCCGAACTTCGGTTAGCAAATGCTGCGGGCGCTTTCTTTCACGCATCAGATTCACCAAACCGGTCATTCAAAGCAACACGGCTGGACGGCGGTTAAGCCGACCATACGTCACACTTTGGTTCCAGAGATCACTTGCTTTGGGACGCTCTCACTACCGCGCAGGACGACTGACCTTCTGTTTTACCAGCTTGCCGATATGTATTGTGTCTCCATAAACTCCAACATGCCTTCGTGCCCACCTTCTCGCCCCAAGCCGGATTGTTTGGTGCCGCCAAACGGTGCTGCGGGATCTGACACAAGGCCGCGGTTCAGTCCGACCATGCCGTAATCGAGCGCTTCGCAGACCTGTAGCGCGCGTTTCATGTTTTCAGAGAAAACGTAGGCCACCAGTCCGTATTCCGTGTCATTTGCGCGGGCGATTACGTCGTCTTGGTCGGTGAAGGTCTGGATCGCGGCGACTGGGCCGAAGATTTCATCGGCGACGCAATTGGCGTTTTTTGGTACGTTTGTCAGGACCGTGGGCGGATAGTAAAATCCGACGCCTTTCGGTGCGGTGCCGCCCAATTCAACGGTAGCGCCCTTTGCCACAGCATCATCTACGAAGGCGGCAACCTGATCGCGGGTGTCGGCATTGACCAGCGGGCCGACGTCCACGGACGGGTCGGTGCCGTCACCTATTTTCAGAGCGCCCATGGCGACGGTGAATTTGGCGGTGAAGGCCTCGGCGACATCCTCGTGGACGTAAAAGCGGTTGGCGGCGGTGCAGGCCTCGCCCAAATTGCGCATTTTGGCGAGCATCGCGCCCTCAACCGCGACGTCCAAGTCGGCGTCTTCAAAAACGATCAACGGGGCGTTCCCACCCAATTCCATCGCGGGCTTTAGCACCTGATCGGCGGCAGAACGCAAAAGTTTCCGTCCGACTCCAGTGGAGCCCGTAAAACTGACCACGCGTACGCGGGGATCGTGCAGCATGTGATCGACCAGCGCGCCAGTTTTGCGTGACGGGAGGACATTGACGAGCCCCTTGGGCACGCCTGCTTCTTCCAGAAGCGGCATCAGCGCCAGCATTGTCAGGGGGGTTTCAGATGCAGGCTTGATGATGACCGCACATCCGGCAGCCAAAGCAGGTGCAATTTTGCGCGTGCCCATCGCTGCGGGGTAGTTCCACGGCGTAACAAGCACGGCAATCCCTGCGGGTTTATGCTGTACGATGATGCGCGCGCCCGATGCTGGCGCATGAGTGATCATGCCGTCCGCGCGCACGGCTTCCTCAGAAAACCAACGAAAGAATTCAGCGGCATAAGTGGCCTCTCCGATGGCGTCGGCGCGGGCTTTGCCGTTCTCCAGCGTGATCAGATTGGCGAACTCCGGCAAGCGGGCAGTCATCAACTCCCAAGCCTTGCGCAGAACTTCAGAGCGATGACGCGGGGTTTGGGCGGCCCAAAGCGTCATCGCCGCCTCAGCGGCATCCAATGCGGCATCCGCATCGGCGATATCGGCTGAGGCCACCGAGGCGAGGACCTGTTCGGTGGCCGGGTTGATGACGTCAAAACGCTCGGTCTTTGTGACCCATGCCCCGTTGATGTAAAGATCGGTATGTTCCATGTCAGTGTTCCTAAACGAGGTGGTGCAGCGGATCGGCCAAGCGCCGCGCAAGACCGGAGATAAAGGCGATGGCCTGATCATCTGCCAAATGCTCGCTGCTGAATTCAAAGGTGAGGGTATAAGCGTCGCCGTCCTTGCCGATACTCAAGGTGGGCAAGGTGGTGTCGCCCAGACGCAGGGACGTCAGGAAACTGCCTGACAGGTCATGCAAGATGAACGTCGCGGCGTCTTCGGTCTCTTGTGCGGCCACGGACAAGCGGGTGAAATCGGGATTGCGAAGGAAGACGTCATCGTCGTCCGGGCCCGATATTTGCACCACGATTGTTGGCGTTTCTGTAGCGGAGCGAAAGGCGCCTGCGGCGAAACTGGCGAACATGGACGTCGGGGTCACGGTGATTGCGCCGTCAGTTTCCATCCACGCGATGAAGTCACGCGATCCTTGGCGCGGGCAACGGGCGGTGATCTGTTTGGTGGCGACCACGATTGTGGTCTGCGCGGAGGCGACTGCGGGCAGTGTCCGCAACGTTTCAAGGTCAGACACATGATAGGGCATCGCTGTTCCGGTGGCAGCGAGTTGACCAAGATCGAGACCTTCTTCAGCAGCCAGTCTGCGCGTTTTGGGTGAGGCGAGGATGCGGCCATTAGTTGTGACAGAGACGGCCGCCACTGGCGCGGGGGCAGCGGTTGGCACTGGCGTCGGGTCAGGTTCGGGCACAGGTGTTGGCGCTGATTCAGCGACAGTCGCCACGGCATTGTCCGCCGTGGCGCTGATCACCGCGATGACCTGCCCGACAGGGACCTCATCGCCGTCTGACGCGCTGACTTGGGTCAGAAATCCTGCCTCTTGCGCCTCGACCTCCATCACGGATTTGTCGGTCTCGACCTCGAACAACTGATCGCCCACGGCCACCGGATCACCGGGTTGTTTCAGCCATTGAACCAGTTTGCCCGTGTCTTGGGCCATCCCGAGTGCGGGCATGATGACATCAGCCATGAAACATCTCTCCCGCCATCAATTTACGCGCGTTTGCGGCGACGCCTTCAGGGGTCGGCACGGTGATGTCCTCCAAAGCGGGCGAGAACGGGATCGGCACGTCCATCGCACCCATGCGGATGACGGGGCCATCAAGGTGGTAGAACGATTGTTCCATGATCCGTGACGCGATTTCTGATGTGACGCCAAAGCTTTGGTGGCCCTCGTCAATCACAATGCAACGACTGGTTTT
The DNA here is from genome assembly GCA_034111185.1 of Paracoccaceae bacterium. Lineage (GTDB taxonomy): Bacteria > Pseudomonadota > Alphaproteobacteria > Rhodobacterales > Rhodobacteraceae > Yoonia. The sequence goes on from JAWUXS010000059.1 coordinate 50,690, forward strand.
ACGCACACTTTCATTGATCGTGTCCATATCCAGCGGCACGATTGTGCGCGGGTCGATGACCTCGGCGCTGATGCCTTCTGTTGCCAAGATTTCGGCAGCCTTTTCAGCAACCTGCACCATAGACGACGTGCCGACGAGGGTGATGTCGGACCCTTCGCGTTTCACATTCGCGACACCAAAGGGGATCAGGAACTCACCTTCTGGCACCTCGGCTTTGTCCTGATACATCAGCTTGTCTTCGAAGATCACGACAGGGTTGTTGTCGCGGATCGCAGTCTTGAGCAGGCCTTTCGCTTCAAGCGCCGAGCTTGGCATGGCGACCTTCAACCCCGGAATATGGGCCACAATGGCATGCAAGGACTGACTATGCTGGGCGGCAGAACGGCGGGTCGCACCCATGTTGGTACGCAAGACCAGCGGCACGTTGAGTTTTCCGCCTGACATGTAGTGCGTCTTGGCCGCCTGATTGCACAGCTGATCCATGATCAGAAAGATGAAGTCGCCAAACATCAGATCGACAATGGGACGCGATCCGGTCATCGCAGCCCCGACGGCGATACCCATAAAGCCGGGTTCGGCGATCGGAGTGTCGATCACGCGATCAGTGCCGAATTCTTCGACAAGGCCTGACAAGATCTTGAATGGCGTTCCCGCCTCGGCCACGTCTTCGCCGATCAGGAAAATCGTCTCATCGCGACGCATTTCTTCGGCGATGGCCTCATTGACGGCGGTGGATAGGGTTATCTGGCGCATTAGGGTGTCTCCGCGAAGACGTGCATGTCGACTTCGATTTCATCGGGGTATTTGGCGTCGAGTGCATAGGCGACGGCAGCCTCTGCATCGGCCTTGATTTCGGCTTTGATCGCATCAAGCTCGGCTTGATCAACGACACCTTCTTTGGTCAGCCACTTGCCGAAATTGGTGATCGGGTCGCGATCCGCGTGCCACGCCTTTTCCTCGTCTTTAGGGCGATAGTATTCACGGTTGATGTCACCCACGTGGTGGCCGTGGTAGCGGTAGGTTTCGAGTTCGATGAAGAACGGGCCTTCACCTTTGCGACACCGCGCGACAAGGTCTTGGGTGAGTTGATTGACCGCCAAAACATCTTGGCCGTCGACCTGAAACGCCTCAATCCCGAAGGCTTCGGCGCGGCCCGTGATGGACCCCGCTGCGATTTCATCCGTCCGTGTATATTCAGAATACCCGTTGTTTTCACAGGCATAAATGACAGGCAGCGACCAAAGTGCGGCCATATTCATGACCTCGTACAACAGCCCCTGCGCGGTTGCGCCGTCGCCAAAGAAGCACACCGTCACATCGTCTTTGCCCAGCCGTTTCGCAGACAAGGCCGACCCCGTCGCGATCCCCATGGATCCGCCGACGATGGCATTGGCGCCAAGATTGCCATTGGACTGATCCGCGATGTGCATCGACCCGCCCTTGCCACGACAGTAGCCTTCTTCTTTGCCCAAAAGCTCACAGAACATTAGCTTGAAATCGGCCCCTTTGGCGACGCAATGCCCGTGGCCGCGGTGGGTTGAGGTGATTTTGTCGGTCACTTTCAGCGCCTCGCAAATGCCCACGGCGACGGCTTCCTCGCCGGAATACATATGGGTCAGGCCCGGCATTTTAGCTGAAAGATAAAGCTGGTTCGCTTGATCCTCAAATGCACGGATACGCACCATTTGGCGGTACATGCGCAAATAGTCTTCGGTATTGGTTTTGGTTTCACTCATGGGGCTATCCGTAAAAAGTGCCCGTCCCAGTACGGACTGAAACGGGCAGGTCAGGGAGATTAGTAGCGGTTTGCGATGGGCAGTTCTTCGGCCGGGAACAGGCTGATGACTTCGCAGCCGGTCTCTGTCACCACGACTTCTTCCTCGATCCGTGCGGCTGAATATCCGTCCGTCGCTGGGCAATATGTTTCCAGCGCAAAGACCATACCAGTCTGGATCTCCATAGGGTGATCCATTGACACCGCGCGGCTGATGATTGGCCGTTCGTGCAACGCAAGACCGAGGCCGTGACCGAATTGAAGGCCAAAGGCTTGATCTTCGTTTGCAAAGCCAAGTTCTTGGGCTGTTGGCCAAACCTCGGCCACCTTATCGGTGGACACCCCCGGTTTGATCATTGCAATGGACGCATCTATCCACTCGCGTGCCTTGGTATAAGCGTCGGTTTGTGAGGGTGTCGCGCGGCCAACGTTAAACGTGCGGTAATAGCAGGTGCGATAGCCCTGATAGCTTTGCAGGATATCAAAGAAGGCCTGATCGCCAGGGCGGATCAAACGATCAGTGAAGTTGTGCGGGTGCGGGTTGCAGCGTTCACCGGAAATAGCGTTGATCGCCTCGACGTCGTCTGACCCCATTTCATAGAGCATCTTGTTAGACAGGGCGACGATGTCGTTTTCGCGGATACCCGGTTTCAGCTCCTCGTAAATCATGTGGTAGACGCCATCGACCATAGCAGCCGCTTGGGTCAAAAGCTGGATTTCATCGGTGTTTTTGATTTCGCGCGCGGCCAACATGATCTGCTGGCCATCGACCACATTGAGGCCTTCTTGTTGCAGTGCATGAAACATCGCGGTTTCCGCATAATCCACGCCAACAGGCATATCGCCCATGCCAGCATCGCGGATCAAACCTGCAATCTGCTTGGCATATTTCTGCATCAACCCAAATTCCGGCGGGATGGTTCCGCGCATGCCAACGACGCCTGCAAGGCAGTGGCTGGGTTCCAGCCAATCGGAATGCCGTTTGTGGTGCTCTGCAGCGGACCCGAAATCCCAGACGTAGGGGCTGTCATCGCCAGTCAAAAGACAGAAGCGGCACATCTTGTCGCGTTCCCATTCCCCGATCTTGGTCGCAGAAACGTAGCGGATGTTGTTCACATCAAACAAAAGCAGCGTGCCCGCGTTCGAATTTTGTAGGGACTGACGAGTCCGTGCCAAACGATACCGCCGCAGTCGGTCATGGTTCACCCTGTTCTCAAAATCAACGGACATATGGCCATGAGCTGGCAGCTTGTCGCGCCATTCCCAATTGGGTTCAAGATCCATTGGGGTGAGCAAGTTCGGCATTAAGGCATTGCCCGGACGTTCTGACATTGAAGTCTCCTTTGGGGCGCGCGGCCCCGTTCTGAATTACAGTTTGAGAAACGTGGACCGTTACTGGATGCACCAGCCGCCATCGATATGGATCATTTGACCCGTCATGTAGTCGCTGTCGTCCGAGGCCAAGAAGGACGCCGTGCCGACAATATCTTTCGGGTAGGACACGCGCTTGATCTGCAAAGCGTCGCGCACGATGTCCTCATAGGCTTGGCCTTCTTTTTCCTTGAACCCGATGTCGACGAGGTCTTTGTCGAGCTGTTCCCAAAGCGGGGTGACGACCACGCCGGGCGCGTAACCGTTGACAGTGATGTTGTGTTCGGCAAGGCCGACTGCTCCGCAATGTGTCAGCGCCAGACAGCCGTATTTCGATGTGCAATATACCGTCACATCGACCAGTGGTTTGCGCGACGCTATGGACCCGACGTTTATCAATTTATAAGGGTGATCTTCCATCGGACCTTGGGCGATCATCTGGCGCGCGGTCTCTTGCATGCCAAGCCACATCGCCTTGGTGTTAACGTTCATGATCATGTCCCAGTTGTCTTCATCGATATCCATGAAGAAACGAGGTTTGTTCAGTCCAGCATTGAACACACCAACGTTGATCGACCCGAACGCATCCACGGTTGCGGCAACGGCGGCGGCGTTGTCTTCGCGTTTGGTGACGTCCATCTTTACGGCAATCGCTTCGCCATTTCCGTCCGCATTGATGCGGTTGGAAACTTTTTGCGCCTCGTCCAGATCCAGATCACCGATGCAAACGTTTGCGCCTTGCGACGCATAGCTGATTGCATTGGCTTCCCCCATGCCGCGTGCAGCACCTGTGATCAGAATGTTCTTACCTTTGAGGCGAGTAGTGTCCATGGTGTCCTCCCTTAGGATCCGGGTTTGAGTATGTGTTCGGCGCGCTGTTGCGCCTTTTGCAGGGCGCCTTGCGGGGAAATGATCCCGCGAAGCATGTCGTGCATTTCTTGCCCGCAGATGGAGATGACCTCGGAGATTTGCGGGATTGGCGGGCGCGGCCAATATTGAAGTTCATCACGCCAAGACATGGCATCGACGGCCTCGAAAACTGTGGACAGGCGGCGAACCTCTGGGTCCGCGCCAACCGAATAGCGTGGGCTGGTGCGGCTGCCGCTTTGAACATACAATTTTTGCGCCTCTGGTGAGGTGAACGCGATCAAAGCTTCGGCTGCTGCGGCGCGACGGTCTTCGGGCAGGTTGGCTGGAATGCCGAGGACATAGCCGCCTACGGGCGCGATCTGTGCACCTGACTTACCGGCTGGATGGGGCAGATAGCCGGTCTGGCCATGCGCTGGCGAGCTTTCGTCCAGCTCAAAATACGGTGCCAGCAACGTATACCCATAAGCCATCGCGACTTTGCCCGCTGCGTAGGGGCGCACCCGTTCGTACCATGACATCGACAGGATATCGGGGGGCGAAAACTCCAGCAGCGCTTTGAGGTATTCAGCTGCCTCTAAGGCGGCAGGTGTATCGATTGTTGGCACCAGATCGCGTCGATCCGCAACATCTGCATCAAAACCACCTGCATTGGATTCAAGATTAATAACAGGCTGACCGCAGGCGGCACAGGCCATCATAAATTCATGGCCCAAGGCAGTGCCGCGCGCTGCGTTCCACGTCACGCCGTAACGGCCGCGCCGTGGGTCATGCAGGGCACGGGCAGCAGCCAAAACTTCATCCGTTGTGGAGGGCGGCAACAATCCAGCCTCGGCAAACCAATCCTTGCGGTAAAAGAGCAGCTCTGGCGTGGTCTGGCTGGGGACACCGTAAGGGCGGCCGCCCCAATGGGCCGCGCTCCACCCGGCGGTATGAAAATCGCTGGGATCAAGGCGGTCCGTGTCGAGGACATCATCAAGCGGCAGCAGAATATCATTCTCGGCGAACTCGCCGATCCATGGCAAATCAACGGCGATGATGTCATAACGGCTGAATTTTCTGGCCGCATTTCGCAGGACTTCTTCGTGCAGGCGGTCGATCGAAAATGCGCGCTGATTGATTTTGACGCCGATGACCTGTTCGAACTGACGTTTGAGGTTCTCCATAACCATGAAGGTCGGATCGCCGTGGACCAGAATGCGTAGGCCGCCCGACAAGACGAGTGGTTCAGTCAGAACCTGAAGCGGTTTGATCGATTGAGCGGTCATGTAAGAACCGCCGAAGTAGTAATCCTCACCTTTCGCCTCACCCAGATGTTGGCCCGCCAAACGGACAACGCGGTCCGCAAAGCGGTTCCATTGATCCAACAGGTCAGCGCTAGGGTGCAGGGAAAATGTTTTGCCCGATTTGGTGCGCGGGCGCTGTTCGATCTGACCTGACGCGATCATCTCTTCCAACTTGCGCCGCCCTGTTGCGTAGGGAACTTCCGATGCGGCGATCAGTGCTGACGTGGTGACAACGCGGCCATCTGCGTGACTGCGGATCAAAAACACCGTCATATTCAGGTAGGGATTAGGCGAGGAGGTTGATGTCGCTGACTCGACCTCACTTACAAAAGCCTGTAAAAAATTCAGCACATCCAGATCGCCAACAGCCGACGTGTTGGGGGATCCCACAGCCTTCCGCCTGTCGCCGTCTTTCTGGATGTCCTGCATCAGCACAGTTTGCCGCCTATCACTATTTGAAGTGTTCATTTTGCGAGGGTCAGAATCGTTCATCGCTGTCTCCAGTTTCAAAGTGCCTAAAGTGTGCAGGGTCGAGTATGATCCAAATGTTCATTTTGGATACCAAAAAGTCCATAATGAATAATTTAGCCAAGCCACAAAAATATCGTTTGCCGATGATCGTTTGGGAGTGTGATGGAAGGCCGCGAGTCGCTAAGGTAAGTGGCAGGCAATCTGTCAAATTCATCTGAGTTCAATGGGAGGAAACCAAAATGAATATCAAATTGAAGACCAAGATTGCGAGCACAACTGCTGTCGCAGCATTGACAATTGGCAGTGCTGTTCTGGCCGACGGCCACGTTATGAAAATCGGCATCACGCAGAACAACGTCGGCGTGGACAGCTACCAGACAACGTACGAAAACTCGTTCATTGCCGCTGCCGAGGCAAACGAGAACGTCGAAGCAGTTGTGCTTGACGCTGGCGGCGATGTAGCCCGTCAGATCGCCCAAGTGCAGGATTTGATCCAGCAAGAAGTCGACGCGATCATCATCTGGCCAACCAATGGCGAAGCCGTGATCCCAGCCGTGCGCGAAGCGTTTAACGCGGGCATCCCTGTAATTGTCACCAACTCGAACATCGCTGAAGCTGGCTTTGAATTTGTTGCGTCCTTCTCTGGTCCTGACAACGTCACGCAGGGCTCGCGCTCTGCTGAAATCATGTGTGACAAGTTCATCGAAATGGGTATCGAAAACGAAGCACAGGTTGTGCAAATCTCCGGTCAGCCGGGCTACACAACGGCGATCGAACGTCAGGCCGGTTTTGATGACCGCCTGCCAGAAGTTTGCCCGAACGTCACCATCGTAGAAACGCAGCCAGGTGACTGGAACCGTGAAAAGTCCCAGACCGTTATGGAAGCCTTCCTTGTGAAGTATGACGACATCGACGGTGTGTATTCAGGTGACGACAACATGGGTGTTGGCGCGATGAACGCTGCTATCGCAGCTGGCCGTGACGGCATCATCTTTGTAGGTGCGACAAACTTTGCGGTTGGCTATGAAGCCATGGAGCGCGGCGAATATTGGGGATCTATCTACCAGTCTCCAGTTGATGACGCAGAAGCTGCACTGCTGACGGCCATTGATGTGATCAACGGCGAAGACGTTCCATTCCTGAACTACTTCGACACGCCAAAAATCACGCAGGACAACCAATCCGAGTTCACAAAGCCAGTGTTCTAAAGACCTCCTGAACTGGCGGGCGGGCCATTTGGTCCGCCCGTTTGCTGCTTAAGAAGGGGGACGTCATGGGGCGGTTGAGTGGACGATCTTGTATCGTCACAGGTGCGGCACAAGGAATTGGGCGCGCCATCGGAGAAGACTTATTGGCCAATGGGGCTGACGTGTGTTTTGCCGATATCAATTCAGACAAAATAGATGCAGTCGTCGCCGCCAATACTGATTTAGCCGCGCAAAACGGTGGCAAAGTAATCGGATGCATGGTCGATGTGACCAACCGCGAGCAGGTCCGCGCGATGATAGCCAAAACGGTTGGTGCATTTGGCAAATTGGACGTGAAGTTCAACAATGCCGGTGTGAACAAGCCGATGAACTTCCTCGACGTGACTGAGGAAAACTGGAATTTCATAATGGATATCAACGGCCTTGGCGTGTTAATCGGCTGTCAGGAAGCCGCGCAGCAAATGATTGCGCAAGGCACCGGTGGCAAGATCATCAACACAGCCTCAATTGCCAGTCGGCAGGGTTATGGCAACGTCGCGCCCTATTGCGCATCGAAATTTGCTGTCGTGTCGTTGACCCAATCCGCCGCCCGCGATCTGGCTAAGCACCAGATCACCGTCACGGGCTTTGCGCCAGGCGTGGTGCAAACCGAGATGTGGGAAGACGTGGATCGTGACCTGATGGAAATCGGCGCGTCGCAACGTCCGGGTCAAGCAATGGAAGAATTTTCCAACGAAATCTTGAAGGGGCGTGTCGCGCAGCCAGATGATATCGTTGGCACAACTACGTTTTTGGCGTCACGCGACAGCGACTATATGACGGGACAGATCGTAATGATTGATGGGGGAATGACGCTTGTCTGAAGTAGCGACCACTGAAGGCGCGCGCGGTAAAGCGATCGCCAACCTTCTCGCGCGCAACGGGATCTTGATCGCCTTCGCGGTGTTCATGATTGGGTTCACGCTGGCAAACGATCGGTTCATCAGCCTTGATAATGTGATGGGCGTCGTTCGATCTTCCGCCATTCTGGGCGTCATCGCTTTGGGTGTGACGTTCGTGGTGATCAGCGGCAATTTGGACTTGTCCGTTGGGTCGATGATGTCCTTTTCCACGATCGTGGTGCTGGACTTGCACGACAAAATTGGCCCCGCCTTTGCGATCCCTGTGATGTTTGGCATGACCATGGCGCTGGGGGCGCTGATCGGGTTCCTTGTCGGATACCTCAAACTTAACTCGCTGATCGTGACGCTTGGGATGTTGTCGGCGATCCACGGGCTGACGCTCACCTATTCGGGCGGCAAGAACATGGATATCGCCGATAAAGAAGGCACATGGTTTGCCGTTTTCGGGCAAGGCCATGTCCTTGGAATTCCGGTCCCAGTCATCATATTTGGTGTGCTCGCCGCGATCTTGGCAGTTCTATTGGCACGCACCGCGTTCGGGCGCAGGGTCTATGCGGTCGGCGGAAATGGCGTTGCGGCGACGTTTTCTGGCATCCCGCGGGCGCGGGTTGTGTTCCTTTCATATGTAATCTCATCGTTCTGCGTCGCCATGGCGGGCCTACTTCAAGCAAGCCGGTCGATGGGCAGCCAAAACACAGTTGGTCAGGGGCTTGAACTGGACGTTCTGGCCGCTGTCATCTTGGGCGGTGCTTCCCTGTTGGGCGGCTCAGGTACGATTTTCAAAACGGTCATTGGCGTGTTGATCTTGGGCTTCATTCAAAATGGCTTACTGTTGGTGGGCCTGCAATTTTACGTCCAATACGTGGTGACTTGGGTGATCATTATCCTCGCCGTCTGGCTGGACGTTGCAGCAAAGCGGGGCCGCCTGTGGTCCCCGATTGCGTGAGGGTTTGAACATGAACAAAGACACACTCAAAGGTTTCATAGGCAAGGGCGCGATCTGGGGCTTCATCGTCCTCGAATTGATCTTCTTTTCTATTGCTGGGGAATTCCTGTCGCTCTCCGATAAGGCATTCATGGACGTCGACAACATGCTGTTGTTGTTTAAACAATCTGCACCCATCGGGATCATTGCCCTTGGCATGACCATCGTGATGATCAATGGAAATATCGACCTGTCCGTGGGTGCTACATTCGCGCTTTGTGCGATTGTCATGCTCGATTCCATGACATGGCCAATCTTCGCCGGACTCGGCGATTGGGTGATCCCGGTCGCTTGGACCCTGGCGCTGGTTACCGGCATGGTGCTAGGTCTGATAAACGGTTTGATCGTGTGGAAAACGGGGGTGGATGCCTTCATCGTGACGCTTGGTTCGATGCTCGGATTTCGCGGGCTGGTGTTCATGTATAACGGCGAAAACCCCACATCGCACCTGAACTGGACGCTGGTTGATATGGCCGAGGCGGATATCCTTGGTATCCAGACCCCGACAATCATTTTCGTCGTCTGCACCATTCTTATCTGGCTGCTAATGACCCGCACTGTGCATGGGCGCAACGCCTATGCGGTGGGTGATAACCGAGAGGCTGCAGTAAATGCAGGCATCCGCGTCGGGCCGCATATGGTGTGGAATTTCGTGTTGATCGGGTTCTTGGCGGCGCTCTCATCGGTTGTGTTCTATTCGTCCAGCGGGTCGGTAAATCCCAATGACGGAACACTCTATGAACTCTGGGTGATCACAGCTGTCGTGCTGGGCGGGACCAAACTGGTCGGCGGCAGCGGGTCGGTGATTTCAACCTTCGGCGGTGTCATCGCGATCCAATTATTGCGCAAGGGTTTGGGCCATATCGGGGCGGATACGGCCATGGTGAACCTTGTGATCGGGTTGATCCTGATCGCCGTATTGTTCCTTGATCAACAGCTAAACCGCAAAGGCAAAGAGGAGTTGAAAGTATGAGCACCCCAGCGCTGCGGCTTGAAAAAATTGTCAAAACCTTCCCCGGTGTGCGAGCGTTGGACGGCGTTTCGTTTGAGGTATTGCCGGGCGAGGTTCACGCCTTACTGGGCGAGAACGGCGCTGGAAAATCCACGTTGATGAAGGTTCTTGGTGGAATCTATCAGCCCAACGAAGGGCGTATCTTTATCGAAGAACAACCAGCGAATATGGCGTCACCGCTGGATGCGAAATCCAAAGGCGTGGTGTTTATTCACCAAGAACTCAGCCTTGCCGATGAACTGTCGGTGGCCGAAAATATCTATCTGGGTGAATTGCCGCGCAAAAGTTTCGGGCGCGTGGATTGGGCGACGCTTTATGCAAAATCGGGTGACATCCTGAAACGGTTGAACTGCAATTTCACACCACAAACCCGCGTCGGTAGCCTGTCGATTGCCAACAAACAGATGGTCGAAATTGCGCGTGCGCTGACGGTTGAGGCAAAGGCGGTGATCTTTGACGAACCCACCGCATCCCTGACGGACGCTGAGAAAGTCGTGTTGTTTGATATCATCAACGACCTACGCGATCATGGGGTTGGCGTCGTTTACATTTCCCACCGGATGGACGAGATTTTCACGATCTCGGACCGGATCAGTGTGCTGCGCGATGGGTCCTATCGCGGATCGCTCGTGACCAAGGACACTAATGAAGATGAGGTCACGCAACTGATGATCGGGCGCAGCCTTGATCTGACCCACGCGATTGTTCCTGCCACCTTGGGTGATGTGGCGCTTAAAGTTGATGGCTTGTCCTGCGGATCGCTGTTTCAGGACGTCAGTTTTCAGGTCCGCAGCGGCGAAGTCGTTGGGTTTTACGGGCTTGTCGGCGCAGGGCGCACAGAGATTGCCGAAACATTGTTTGGCCTACGCACCCCGACCGCGGGGCAAATCGAAATTGCGGGACAGGTGGTTAAGATCGCCTCGCCCATCGATGCGATTGGTCACGGTATTTCGCTGGTGCCGGAGGATCGTAAAGAACAAGGCCTCGTTCTTGGGATGAACTGTCGCGACAACATGACATTGCCGCAGGTGGGTGATCTGACGAACGGGCCGTTCGTGTCCGGCAGCAAGGAAGTTGCGATTTTCGACACCTATCATGAAAAGCTTGAGATCAAGACGCCAAGCTGGAAGCAGCAGGCGGGCAATCTGTCAGGCGGCAACCAACAAAAGATCGTCATCGGCAAATGGCTGTCTATGGCGCCGAAGGTCTTGATTGTGGATGAACCGACGCGCGGCATTGATGTGGGATCAAAATCCGAAATCCACAATCTGATCCGGGATCTTGCGGCGCAGGGCTATGCGATCATCGTCATCAGCTCTGAAATGCCCGAAGTCCTGCGTGTTTCCGACCGCGTAATCGCCATGTTCCACGGCAAAATCATGCGCGAATTCACCGCTACGCAGGTGACTGAAGACAATTTAGTACAGGCGATTTCCGGCATCAAGCCAGACAAGGTCGCATAATGCGCGTCGGCTTTGCAGGGTTGGGGCGGATGGGCCAACACATGGCCCGCAACCTCGTGGCTGCAGGGTTTGATCTGGCCGTCTGGAACCGCACCGAACAGGTCGCTCAGACCCTCACGGATGAGCTTGGGTGCGCCATTGCCAAAACCCCGCGCGACCTCGCTCAAGATTGCGATATGGTGGTGACGATGCTCGCCAATGATGCCGCATCGCAGGCGGTTCATCTTGGCACGAACGGATTGTTCTTTGGCACACGCGCAACCCATTTCATCGAGATGGGCACGATGAGCCCCAGCCATATTGCTGACCTTGTGGCCTCTGCCCCTGAAGGGGTCACCGTGATCGATGCGCCTGTGTCTGGTGCCACGCAGGCCGCCGCCGACGCGCAACTGCTGATCATGACTGGCTGCACCCAAGACGTCGCCGCGCCCGTCATGGCAGTACTAAATGCTCTGGGTCGCCACGTCATCACGCTGGATCAATCCGGTGCAGGCGCGGTGATGAAACTGGCGGTTAACGCGATGCTACACGGGATCAATCAATCCTTGGCCGAGGCCATGACGCTGGCCGAAGCTACAGGCATCGCGCCCGAAAGCGCCTTTGATGTCATAGAAGCCTCTGCCGCCTGCGCCCCGATGTTGAAATACCGCCGCCCGCTGTATCTGGATGAGGCAGCACATGCGGTGACATTTACCGTAGCACTTGCCCAAAAAGATATGGGGCTGGCCGTTGATCTTGCCCGCGCCCACGGCGTGGCGACACCCCAAGGGCATGCGACATTGTCGATGCTGTCACAAGCCGTCGAAGACGGATTTGGCGAACGCGATATGGCCGCAATCCTGAACTTCATGAGAGAGGCCAAGCTATGAAAAAAGCAGCGTTGTTTGCCGGCGGCTGGGAAGGCCACGACCCGACATCTTTTGCCGATTGGTGTGCTGACTTACTGCGCGCTGAAGGGTTCACAGTCGACGTGTTCGACACTCTCACGCCCTTGGCTGACCCCGACAGTCTTTCAGACGTTGACCTGATCGTGCCGATCTGGTCTTCCGCACGTTCGGGTCACCAGATCGAATTCGGCAACATGACCAAGCCCGAAGAAGACGGGTTGCTGAAACTGATCGCGGCGGGCTGCGGCATCGGCGGTTGGCACGGTCACATGGGCGATGCGTTCCGCGACCGCCCAACCTATCATTTTTTGATCGGCGGGCAATTCGTGGCCCATCCACCCGGCTGGCCGGACAACCCCGTGCCGTCGGATGATTTTATTGATTATGACGTGACGATCACTGCGCCTGATCATCCCATTGTAGATGGGATCGACAGTTTCCGCCTCCTGTCTGAACAGTATTACATGCTGGTTGATCCCAGCAATGACGTGCTTGCCACCACGACCTTTTCTGGCGAACATCTTTGGTGGATCGAGGGCGCGACGATCCCCGTCGTGTGGACGCGGCGCTGGGACAAAGGCCGCGTATTCTACTGCTCGATCGGGCACACATTAGACGATCTGAAGGTGCCCCAAGTGACAGAAATTGTGCGGCGGGGTCTTATCTGGGCCGCACGAGCGGAGGAAAAATGACCGATCTAACAATTGTGGCCGTCATAATGGTCGACCCGTCTATCGTTGAAGCCATCAAGCCCCTGTTCAAAGCGCTAATTGCTGAAACTTTGCCAGAGGCCGGATGCCTGCAATACGACCTGCATCAGGACAATCAGAACCTGTCACGGTTCATGTTCTACGAGACATGGGCAACGCGCGACCAATGGCAAGATCACATGATGGCACCACACGTGCAGGCATTTCAGGACGCGACGAAAAAGATGGTGATTTCAGCAGAGCTGTTTGAAATGAACCGCCTCTAAGACTCGGTCCCACCAGAGACCTGTGGGCGGACTGGCACCCACGCGGTAGACGCGCCGCGGAACCTTCGACTCAACGATTCGGCTGATGCCAGTCTTTCTCGACGTTTGCGTTGTGCCGTCGTAGCTGCAAAGCAAGACCGTCAGGTCGCAAACACGATCAGAACCAACTTCAGAATACGCTGAACCCAATCAAAATAACGCGACGCAAGACGCGGTGAAATTTGTGTGGCTCGGACACGTTCCAAACGGTCATTATCAAAGCCCCTCGAGCGCAGGCTCGGAAGAAAAGTCCGCAGTTTGTGAGTTCATGGTTTTGGCATTTCTTCAAACCGCCTGAATGGCTGCATTTGCCTCTGCGCTGCAGCGAACATTTCGCGGCAGCGCAGCAAATTTACTCGCTGCGAGCGCACGCAGCGGGATTTCGTCACGTCGGCTCTGGGCTCAAACTCGCCATTCGCTGCGTCGCAGAACACAGCGTCCGCAATACAGGGCTGCGGCCTCATTTGCCCGCCTCAATCCCACTCACAAACGCAACGCCATTCCTGACTTGCGCCGCCGAAACCCCCAATGCACCCCACCTGCAACCTTGCAGTCACTCGCGGCTAACTCTGCAGCTTTGCAGTTAAAACCAGATGTAGTGCCCGCGATTCGCCGCTCCACAAGGGGATTGAGTCTTCTGTGCAACGTATCACCGCCAATACCCTGAGTTGTGCATTAAACCCGTGAAACAAAAAATCGCTTCGCCCTAAATCAAAGAGCTCCCATCAATCATGGCCGCGCATTTGCCGCGTTCATGTCCAAGAGGAGCCGCAGTCGACTGGCAGGTTTGACTGACGAAATAAAGGAGAGCAGATTTTGACCAAGGCAAAAATGCCGGTCATCGTACGTCCGCTTCATTCGGCTGATATGGCTGAATGGCGTGTATTGTGGGCCGCCTATTTGGATTTCTACGGCACATCCGTTGCGGATGATGTCTATGATACGACCTTTGCGCGTATGCTGGGTTCTGACCCACGCGATTTCAATTGCTTGGTCGCAGAAGTCGACGGAAATCTCGTTGGCCTTACCCACTATTTGTTCCACCGCCACGGCTGGAAAGTCGAAGACGTTTGTTATCTGCAAGATCTCTACGCAACTGCCGAAACACGCGGCACAGGTGTTGGTCGGGCTTTGATCGAAGCGGTTTATGATGCCGCCGATCAGGCTGGCGCGCCGTCTGTCTATTGGTTGACCCAAGACGACAACGTGACCGCCCGAAAGCTTTACGATCGCACCGCAGCGCTGCCCAACTTTATAAAATATCAGCGGGTGACGTCATGAAACCACTCGCAGCCTTCATGATCTCATTCCTCGCGTCTTGTACGCCGTTCGTTCAAAACGATGACAGCATCGCCACCCGCGCCGCCGGACTACAGGAAAACGCAATTCAGATGCGGATGTTTACCGATACATCTGCCTATGCCCCGTCGCGCCCGAACCGTCAGATTGCGCAGGACTTCCTTGATCTCTCTTTCCAGATGGAGAGTGGCCGCACGATCCCGTTCCTCACCCGTTTTGAAGGCCCGATCCGCGTGCGCGCAACCGGAGACGTGTCACCTTCGCTTGTGACCGACCTGAATATCCTGCTGGGCCGTCTGCGGTCCGAGGCGCATATCGACATCTCAATGAGCAACACAGCCAGTGCCCAGATCACAGTCGAGGCAATTCCACGCGCAAAACTACAACAAGCGGTACCAAGTGCCGCCTGTTTCGTCGTGCCACGTATCTCAAGCTGGGCTGACTTTACACTTGCCCGCCGGACACCTCAGCTTGATTGGACAACACTGACAACACGCGACCGTGCCACGATTTTTGTCCCATCTGATGTGGCCCCGCAGGAAATCCGTGACTGCCTACACGAAGAGTTGGCCCAAGCACTTGGTCCTTTGAATGACCTTTACCGCCTGCCCGACTCTGTCTTTAACGACGACAACATCCATACCGTGCTGACTGGCTTTGATATGCTGATCTTGCGGATGTACTATTCACGTCAACTGCGTAACGGTATGACCCGCACCGATGTTGCGGCCCGCCTGCCCAACCTATTGGCTTCGATGAACCCACGCGGACAGCAACGCTCGGATGCGCCCGCACCAAACACATCACGTGACTGGGTCGAAGCCATGGAAGCTGCACTCGCAAACGGGTCAACTCCGACATACCGCCGACAAGCCGCTGAACGCGCGATCAACATGGGCCGCGCCTTTGGTTGGACCGGCGCCCGCGAAGGTTTTGCCCAATACGCATATGGCCGTCTGCAGGTTGGCAACAACTCTGCAGTCGCCCTCGCCGCCTTTAACGAGGCAGCACGCGCCTACAGCACGGCCCCAGAAACACGCATCCACACAGCACACATCGCAATGCAGCAAGCAGCCTTTGCTTTGGCCGCGGGCGATTCAGAGGCAGTGCTGCGGCTCACTGACGCATCAATTGATGTTGCCGCGCGCTACCAAAACGCTGCACTCCTTGCCACATTGATGATGTTCAAGGCCGAGGCCCTCGATATGCAAGGTGACACAGCAATGGCTGACGCGATCCGACTGGACAGTCTTGGGTGGGCGCGGTACGGATTTGGCTCTGATGCCAATGTGCAAGCCCGCCTAGACGAGATAGCGGCGCTGCGCCCTTTCCTCTAGGGATATACCAATGATCTATCCACTTGCTGGCCTGCTAATCGGCGCAATCTTTGGCGGCCTGATGGCTGTACGCAAAGGCGGCAAACGGCTTGATATCATCCAATGGGCCGCCGTGAACGGAATTATCCTTGGTGTGATCGGGATGCTGATCCTGATATTCATCGAACGCGGCAACATCTAAAACGATGTTTCTCCCCTTCTTCGACAACCTACGCAAAGCTGGTGTGCCGGTCTCTCTGCGCGAGTTTTTGGCGTTTCTTGAGGGGATGAAAGCCGGCCTTGCGACCTATGACATCGAAGCGTTCTATTTCTTGGGCCGCACGATCATGGTCAAAGACGAGCGCCACATCGACAAATTCGACCGCGCCTTTGCTGCAACCTTTGAAGGGCTTGAGGCGATCCCAGACCAAGCCGTGCTCGACGCCGTTGATATCCCGAAAGAATGGCTCGAAAAGTTAGCGGAAAAGCACCTGAGCGCCGAAGAGAAGGCCGAGATCGAAGCCCTAGGTGGTTTTGACAAGCTGATGGAGACGCTGAAAAAACGGCTTGAGGAGCAAAAAGGCCGCCACCAAGGCGGATCAAAATGGGTTGGCACCGCTGGCACATCCCCGTTTGGCGCATACGGTTATAACCCCGAAGGCGTGCGCATCGGCCAAAACGAAAGCCGCCACCAAAAGGCTGTCAAAGTTTGGGACAAACGTGAATTCAAAAACTTAGACGACACAGTTGAACTGGGCACCCGCAATATCAAGGTCGCACTTAAGCGTCTACGCCGCTGGGCGCGTGATGGCGCGATGGACGAACTCGACTTGAATGGCACGATCAAAGCCACCGCTGAAAACGGATACCTTGATGTGCAGACCCGCCCAGAGCGGCGCAATGCGGTCAAAGTCCTGTTATTCCTTGATATCGGCGGCTCAATGGACCCGCACATCAAGATTGTCGAAGAACTGTTCAGCGCCGCAAAGACCGAATTCAAGCACCTCGAACACTTCTATTTCCACAATTGCCTTTACGAAGGTGTGTGGAAGGACAACCGTCGTCGCTGGGATGCCCAGCTTGATACGCTTGAAATCATACGCACCTATGGCCCTGATTATAAATGTATTTTCGTCGGCGACGCGAGCATGTCACCCTATGAGATCGCTTTTGCGGGTGGTGCAAACGAACACTACAATCCCGAAGCAGGCGAAGTTTGGTTAAACCGTGCCCGCGATCAATGGGCGTCACATCTGTGGATCAATCCGCTCCCTGAACGCTACTGGCCTTACACGCAATCGATCCAGATGGTGCAGCAGATTTTTGGCGCCGAACGTATGGTCCCAATGACCCTATCTGGCATCGAACAAGGTATGAAAGTATTGGGCCGATGATGGAAATTCTTGCCATCTGCACTGGAACCCCGCAGCCCACCACTGCGAAATCCGGCTTAACGGGTCATTTCAAGACACCTGTCGCTGGTGCTGTCGCTGTCCATGCCCTCGGCCTTGCGGGCGATCATATTTGCGACCTGAACCACCATGGCGGCGTTGATCAGGCGGTTTATATATTCGGCACAGACGACCGAGCATTCTGGTCCAAAGCATACGGCAAACCGCTTGATCCTGGATTTTTTGGTGAAAACCTTTTGGTGTCCAACCTTGCCAGAGCAGACCTGTGTATCGGCGACATCGTTACGATCAGCGACACGGTGCTTCAGATCACATCAACCCGCATTCCATGTGCAACGTTTCAGGCGCATATCGGCCAAAAGACTGCGATGGCAGACTTTTTGCGCGCCCGCAAAGCAGGCGCATATGCCCGCGTTCTAACCCAAGGCACAGTAGCTGCCGGACAACAGATGCACATCACCCCCTTTGATGGCACCCGCATCAGCGTCGCTGATGAGATGCAGCATTATGTCGACGGCTTTAAAGACCGCGCATTCCTTGAACGCCTGCTCACGGTCCCTGCCCATTACAAACAACTAGACATGGCCCGCGAAAGGCTTTCGCGATGACACCTTGCGCCCCGCATTCTAAGGTCCATATTTAGGATATGTTCCGGTTCACCCCAATCATTCTTGGTATTCTTTACGCGCTTGCGATGTACCGCTTTTCGGTCTGGCGCACCTCGCGCCAACTTGATGCGCAATCCACGCCGCTGACCGATCCTGTTCTTCTTGATTTGACACGGCAAATGGCCAGCGCGCTGGACCTGCCCAAGATCAAAGTAAACGTCTATGAGGTTGAACCGATCAACGGTCTTGCCGCCCCAGACGGGCGCATCTTTATCACCCGTGGTTTCCTTGATCGCTACAAGCAAGGCATCGTTACAGCCGAAGAGCTTGCCAGTGTCATCGCCCACGAACTGGGCCACGTCGCTTTGGGCCATTCCCGCCGCCGGATGATCGACTTTTCCAGCCAGAACGCCATGCGGACCGCAATTGCGATGATCCTGAACCGTTTTTTGCCCGGTGTTGGTATGATCGTGGCAAACGGCCTGATGACCCTGCTCGCCGCACGCTTGTCCCGCTCGGACGAGTATGAAGCAGATGCCTATGCATCCGCGCTGCTGGTCAAAGCAGGCATTGGCACGGGTCCGCAGGTATCTTTGTTTCAAAAGCTTGATAAATTGTCCGGCGCCCGCGGTGCAGCATCGCCTGCTTGGCTACTAAGCCACCCAAAAACGACCGAGCGTATCAAGGCGATTGAAAGCAACACTGCCAAGTGGCGCAAATGATCTAAAGCGTTCCTTGGTTAAACGCCAAACGCTTGCCCAATCGCGGCAATCGCGCTTTCTTCATCAGGCTACGTGTGTTCCAGTCTTCGCCAGACAGGCGCCGCGCCTCGGCGACGATGCCGTCCACGATCTCACCCATAATCTCTGGGTTCGCCTCGGCCAACCCCAGCAAGAACCCATCTGGATCAGCGCGGGACACGCCCTCTTCGGCTAAAATATCGCGCGGAAAGTCTTTGGCATTCATCGTCAGGATCACATCAGCCGAACCTGAGATCGCACTGGCAAGTACATGAATATCGTTGGGATCAGGCAACCATAACCGTTCTTGCAGCCCTTGGCGCACAGGCACAATCGCATCTGGGAACTTGGCAGATAGGCTCGCCGCCTCGCCCTGCGCCATAATATGCGCCTCGGGCCCCAGTTTCAGTGTAGCCCGCGTCCATTCCTCAAGAATGCGCGCAGACCACCTTGCTTGGAATAAACCTGCTTTCGCCGCCCCCAATGCGACTTCGCGCATCACGGTTGGATAAAGAACGCAGGCGTCGATCAGAACTCTCACAGGCGGAAGAATACCGACTTCAAATATCCGCTTTCAGCCAAATGTGGCATCAACGGGTGATCTGGTCCGGCAAATCCGGTGTAGATCACTTGGCTCCGGCGACCAGCGCGGCCAATTCCACGTGCAGACGCATTGCGGAACTTCATCAGATCAGCAGCATGTGAACAAGAATGCACGCCCAGATATCCGCCTTCAGCAATCAAAGGTGTCGCAAGACGTGCCACACGCTCATAAGCGCGCAGACCTGCGTCCATTGTCTTTTTGGTTGGCGCAAAGGCTGGCGGATCACAGATCACCATGTCGAACACTTCGCCCGCTTCGGCCAATTCTGCCAATACAGCAAAGGCATCGCCTTTGCGGGTTGTGAACTTATCGCTCACACCCATTGCAGCGGCGCCGCCCTCGGCCAAGGCCAATGCTGGCGCAGAGCCGTCAACAGCCAGAACTTCGCGTGCACCATTCGCGAGTGCAGCAAGGCCGAAACCACCAACATGCGAAAACACATCCAAAATGCGCATGTCTTTAGCAAGACCTGCCGCAAATGCGTGGTTAGGACGTTGGTCAAAGAAGATGCCAGTCTTTTGTCCACCAATAACGTCGGCCATATAAGTAGCGCCATTCATGCGCACCTCAATCGGGCCATCAGGCGCGGTGCCTGCCATAACTTCGGTCTTTTCGGTCAGACCTTCTAGCGTGCGGGCCCGGCCTGTGCCGTTCATCACAACAGTGCTGACACCGGTGACGTCTTTCAATGCAGCGACAAGCGGTCCAATCAGCGTATCAGCCCAAGCAGCGTTTGGCTGAACAACAGCCAGATCACCAAAGCGGTCAATCACAACACCCGGAAGGCCATCAGCCTCGGCATGGATCAGACGGTAGAACGGATCGGCATAAAGCCGTGCACGCATATCCAGCGCTTTCGAAATGCGCTTTGCGAACCAAGCTTGGTCAATCACGGCCTCTGGATCACGATCCAGCATCCGGCAAATGATTTTTGAATCAGGGTTCACCGCAACAACGCCCATAGGACGTCGTTCAGAGTCCTCTAGCTGTGCAATAGTGCCTGCTGACAACCCGCGTGTGCGGCGGTCGGTAACAAGCTCATTGGCGAAAACCCAAGGGAACCCGTGGCGAATTGCGCGAGCATCGCCTTTAGGGGTCAAACGAACGGTAGCTGTGATATTATCTGTCATGCCAGCCCCCTACCGCCTAATGCGCGATATGCAAAGTCCTAACGTACAATACACATCACGGTTGTTAGCGCTAACAAGTCATGCTAGGACACATCAAAATTGCAAAGCGAGACATTCATGACCCTTCACCCAAAGATCGCCGAAGTCACAGACCGCATCCGCGCCCGCAGCGAAGGGCCACGTAGCGCCTACCTTGCAAACATGGCCGCGGCCGCGTCTGAGGGACCGCGACGCGCCCATATGACCTGCGGCAACCAAGCCCACGCATTTGCGGCAATGGGACAGGATAAAGACGCGCTGACTACAGCTCGCGCACCAAATATCGGGATCATCTCGGCCTACAACGACATGCTTTCTGCGCACCAACCTTTTGAAAAATATCCACAATTGATCCGCGACGCAGCACGCGCCGCTGGCGGCACTGCCCAAGTTGCAGGCGGCGTGCCCGCAATGTGTGACGGCGTGACCCAAGGCCAAACAGGCATGGAGCTGTCGCTATTTTCACGTGATGTCATCGCAATGGCCGCTGCAGTTGGCCTATCGCACAACGTCTTTGACGCGGCCATTCACCTTGGTGTCTGCGACAAAATCGTCCCCGGTTTGATCATCGCTGCGGCCACTTTCGGCTACATCCCGTCAGTATTCCTGCCTGCGGGTCCGATGCTAAGCGGTCTACCGAATGATGAAAAAGCAAAAGTGCGCCAACAATTTGCAACAGGCGAAGTTGGCCGCGAAGAATTGATGAAAGCCGAGATGGCCAGCTACCATGGCCCAGGCACATGCACATTCTACGGCACGGCTAACACCAATCAGATGCTGATGGAATTCATGGGTCTCCACCTTCCGGGTGCATCATTTGTGAACCCGAACACGCCACTGCGCGATGCATTGACCACGGCTGGCGCTGAAAAGGCGCTGTCGATCACAGCTCTTGGCGATGATTTCCGCCCTGCAAGCGCGATCTTGGACGAACGTACATATGTAAACGGTCTTGTCGGCCTGATGGCGACGGGCGGTTCAACCAACCTTGTACTGCACTTGCCAGCAATGGCCCGTGCCTCTGGTGTGATCCTCGATTTGCAAGACTTCGCTGATATCTCTGAGGTGGTGCCACTGATGGCCAAGGTCTATCCAAACGGTCTTGCTGACGTGAACCACTTCCACGCCGCTGGCGGTCTGGGCTTTATGATCGGCGAATTACTGAACTCAGGTCTTTTGCACGACGATACTGTCACAATCGCAGGTGACGGGCTTGAACACTATACACACGAACCAAAGCTCGAAGACGGACGCGTCAAATTTGTTCCGGGCACGGCTGTGTCACTGAACGAAAAGATCCTGCGCCCGGTGACTGATCCCTTCAACAACCATGGTGGTCTGTCCCAGCTTGCCGGCAACATCGGTCGCGGCGTGATGAAAACATCCGCCGTCGCAGTTGAGCGGCACATCGTCGAGGCACCAGCCCGCGTGTTCCACACCCAAGACGCCGTAAAAGCCGCCTTCAAAGCAGGCGAGCTGACAACAGACACAATCGTTGTTCTGCGCTTCCAAGGTCCAAAATCAAACGGCATGCCTGAATTGCACTCTCTCACGCCAATCCTTGCGGTTATGCAGGATCGCGGTCTCAAGGTTGCTTTGGTGACTGATGGCCGCATGTCCGGTGCGTCTGGCAAAGTGCCTTCAGCAATCCACGTCTGCCCAGAGGCCGCCGACGGCGGCAACATCGCGAAAATACAAGATGGCGATATGATGCGTCTTGATGCAACGAATGGCACACTTGAGGTGATCGGCGTTGATTTTGATACCCGCGATGTGGCAATTGCCAACCTGACTGGCAACGGTAACGGCGTCGGCCGCGAACTGTTCGACGTCTTCCGCAAAAACGTGGGCCTTGCCGCTGACGGTGCTTGCGTCATCGTTTAACTTTTATGCCTTTTGCGGCGGTTTGACAGAACATGCGTTAGCATCAGATCTGTGATACCCCGCCAAAGGTGTTGTGCCATCATTCTTACCCGACCAAAGGACATATAATATGACCCCCCAAGACGCCTCTATCGAAGCTGCCCGCATCTGTGGCCTTGCCCCTGTTGTTCCTGTCCTCGTGGTTGACGACGCTAGCCTTGCTGAAAACCTCGCCAAGGCCCTCGTGGCTGGCGGATTGCCAGCACTTGAGGTGACGTTGCGCACCCCAGCAGCCCTTGATGTGATCCGCGAAATGGCCAAAGTCGAAGGCGGCGTTGTTGGTGCTGGCACATTGCTGACAACCAAAGACGTCGAAGACGCCAAAGCTGCGGGTGCCTTGTTCGGCGTCGCACCTGGTGCCACTGATCGTCTGCTTGATGCATGCGAAGCAAACGACCTGCCACTTCTGCCAGGTATCGCGACCTCATCCGAGGCGATGCGCCTGCTTGAACGCGGTTATTGGGTTCAAAAGTTTTTCCCAGCCGAGGCAAATGGCGGCGCACCAGCGTTGAAAGCTATCGGCGCACCACTGCCACAGGTAAAGTTCTGCCCAACCGGTGGTGTGAGCCTGAAGAATGCACCTGATTATCTGTCGTTGTCCAACACGCTTTGCGTTGGCGGATCATGGGTTGCACCCAAAGACCTTGCTGCCAAAGGCGACTGGGCTGGTATCACGGCTATCGCAGCCGAGGCCGCAGCCCTTCCACGCTAACGACTTAAGTAACCCGCGCCGCGCGCCCGCCCCGTCTGCGGGCGGGGCCGGTCGTGGCCAGTGCTGCCGTCAGGGTCTGTGTCATTGGATGATCTGCGGGTTGGTCGGCGTATTGTACCAACAGTGCTTTGACCTGATCGGTGGTTTCCACATCGCTTGGCACGCTTAACGCCCAATCAAGAAAAATCGAGCGGCACTCGCCTGCCGTGATCCCGTCAATCCGGTAGCTTTCATAGATCAGCCCCTTAGGGTCGAGCGGGTCTCTGGTTGCCATCAGTTATGTCTCTTCCAACTTTGCCGTGATCACGCGCTGCGCATTTTCCGCGGTCATTTGTATCTTCTGCAACAGCGCTTCGGGACTGTCACTACTCGTTTCGCGCAAGATCATCCTGAGCCCACCCTCACCTAACGCCTCGGGCGCAAGGACCCCTCCGGTGAGCAAACGGGCTGCTGCTTGCAACTGCCAGAAAAGACAGGCGGATGCGGTAATGTCCGCTGCTTCAGCGGCACTCAACCATCCAGCCGCGACACCTGCAGCCAATTGTGCATCACGGCCTTGAGCTGTGCTGCCTGCTTTTAATGCTGCGGTCTGGGCAAACAGTTCGCAATCTTGCAGGCGACCAGCGCCAATCTTGGCATCCCAATCGCCCTGTGGTGGTTTTGCCTCGGCGATCCGCATGCGCATTTCGGCGACATCCGATAGAACAGTAGCACCCTGCCCTTTGTCGTTGATCAACTGCGCCCGCAGCGTTGCCACATCGTCAGCCACGGTTTGCGACCCCACGATGGCCCGCGCCCGTGTCAGCGCCAGATGCTCCCACGTCCATGCCTCGTTCATTTGGTAATCACTGAACGCTTGCAGCGATGTTGCAACGGGACCAGCCCGCCCAGACGGCCGCAACCGCATGTCGACTTCATATAACCGACCTTCGGACATTGGCGCGCTTAGCGCTGTCACCAACGCTTGGGTAAGACGCGCATAATATGGTCGCGTGCCAAGCGGACGCGCGCCATCCGATGCATCCACGCCACCAGCATCATAGATAATAATCAGATCCAGATCAGAACCCGCATTCAACTGCCCCGCCCCAAGCGACCCCATGCCAAGAACCACAGCACCACGCCCCGGTGGTGGGCCGTGCTTGCGCGTGAACTCATCCACAACAATCGGCCAAAGGCCCGCGACGACAGCCTCGGCTAATTGCGCATATTGCGCGCCGCTGGTTGTTGCATCAATCAAGCCGCGCAGATGGTGCACCCCAATGCGGAACCGCCACTCTTTGGCCCATCGCCGCGCAGTGATCAGCTGGGTTTCATAATCGTCGCTCGCCCGCAGCGCTTTGTTCAGATGCCCCAACAAGGCAGCTTGGTCAGGCCAAGGGTCAAAGAACGTGCCCCCGATCACCGCATCAAAAACCCCAGCATTGCGCGACAAATATTGCGCCAGCGCGGGTGCTGTCGCCGCAATATCGACGATCAACTGTGTTAGTTGCGGGTTAGCCTCAAACAATGAAAACAACTGCACGCCAGCAGGCAAGCCGCTCAGGAACAGGTCAAACTCGCGCAGTGCTTCGTCTGGTTTGGCCGCTTCACCCAGCTTCGCCAAAATCTCGGGTCGTAGGCGTTTAAAAATCTCGTTCGCGCGTTCAGACCGTAATGCGGGATACGTTGGCCATCGGGCTGTTGTCTCGCTTGCCCAGTCCTGCTTTGGCGCAGGTGTGGCGGTATCAGGCGCAAAGAACCCTTCTGTCAGGCTGTGCACCTCTTCTAACCGTGCGGTCAGCTCGGATCGCATCGCCTGCACGTCTTTGCCCATGAACGCCGCTAATCTTGCAAATCCATCGTCTGTGTTGGGTAAATCATGGGTCTGTGCGTCGTTGATCATCTGCAAACGGTGCTCGACCTCGCGGTGCGCACTGTAATGGCCATAAAGCAGATCGGCTGTTTCTTGCGGCACCCAATCCGCAGCAGCAAGACTTTGAAGGCCGTCTTTTGTACCACGCGACCGCAACGATGGATCACGCCCGCCCGCGATCAGTTGGCGTGTCTGTGTAAAGAACTCAATCTCGCGGATACCGCCGCGCCCCAGCTTCATATTATGCCCCTCAAGGGTCAGCGGACCGTGTAGCCCCTTATGGTCCCTGATCCGCAAACGCATATCATGCGCATCTTGGATCGCTGCGAAATCAAGGTGCTTGCGCCAAATGAATGGCCGCAACGTCTCTAAGAATTTTTGCCCCGCAGCAATATCGCCTGCCGCTGGGTTTGCCTTGATATAGGCGGCCCGTTCCCACGTGCGGCCGACGCTCTCGTAATATCGCTCGGCAGCTTCCATCGACAAGCAAACTGGCGTGACTGACGCATCTGGGCGCAGTCGCAGATCGGTGCGAAACACATACCCCCCTGATGTGACGTCCGACATAATCGCGGTCATCTTGCGCGTGACCCGAATGAACGCGCTGCGGGCCTCGTGGTAGTCATCAGGTTCAAACCGTGTCTCATCGAACAGCACAATCAGGTCGATGTCCGACGAATAGTTCAGTTCGCCCGCGCCTTGCTTGCCCATAGCAAGCGCCACCATGCCACATGCAGTCTGCGCGTCGTCTTCAGTCATGCCGGGGATCTTTCCGCGTGCGACTTCGGCCGCAACAAGCGTGCGGATCGTGACATCAACACATGTATTCGCAAAATCAGTCAGCTGCTCGGTCACAGTCTCTAACGGCCAAGCCCCCGCGAGATCGGCCAAGGCAATAAGTAACGCCGCGCGCCGTTTTGCCGCGCGCAGAACCTGCGGCAGGTCAGCCGCCGTATTCCCCCATAAATCGCCGCGCAACTTATCCATTGCAGCCTCGGGATCATCTAACGCAGGTAACAGCCATCCCGCCTCGCGCGTCATCAGCCCCGCCAAAAAGGGACTGCACCCAGCCGTGCCTTTGATCAGCGGCAAATAAGCCGGATCAAGCCCAACAAGGACCGCAACAGCGTCCTGACCTTTGTCTATGTCATAAGGATCAGGACAGCGTGTTTGGCGTGATATAATGCTCATGTGCGCTCTGCCTGCGTGTCTTGGCTCAGAACATTTACCCAAGCATCGCCGCGCTGCTCCCAAATTGATGTGACATACATCGTCTCTACTTCCTTTTGTTCAACACGCTGAAAATCCGCCCGATACGACAACACACAATGATCTGCCCCAAGGCTGCGAAATTGTGGGTCGATGATTTCAAAACGAACAACAGTCGGTCCATTGGCCAGTTGCCCGACATGATCCGCCTTACCCGCAAACCCGTCAGCATAAATCCCCAGAAAGTCATCAGCCAACGCTGCTGCATCACTTTGCGCATCACCAGACACAAGCGCGCGCCATACGTCGCCCTCTCGGTTCATGATATCTTGCATCAATGTGGAATGTTTCGCTGCCATATCCCAAAGCTAGGCAAGCACGCGAGGATGAGCAAGCGACAGCTTGTACCCTGCCCCGTGCCATGTTCACTTATCCCAATCAGCAGCAAGGGACGCGGTCATGAGCAAAAGTTTGAAACGTATCACCCAAGCCCTGATTGATGCGGGCCTAGACATCACACCAATTGAAATCGGTGCCGCCCACACCGCAGCCGAGGCCGCCAAAAGCGCAGATTGCGCCGTCGATCAAATCGCAAAATCGATCATCTTTCGCGGTGAAACCAGCGGGCGTGTCATCTTGTTCATCACAGCTGGCGGCAACCAAGTTGACGCAGCCAAGGCCAGCGCAATCGCGGGCGAGCCGTTGGGCAAAGCCGACGCCGCCCTGATCCGCGCCACGACCGGTTTCGCAATCGGCGGCGTCGCCCCAATCGCGCATTTGACGGAATCCCCTGCGTTTTGGGACCCAAAACTGTCCAATTATGCCGTCGTTTACGCCCCTGCGGGCACGCCACGCCACGTTTTTGGCATCGCGCCAAATGCATTGCTGAAATTATCGAATGCACAAGTTGCTGATTTTAATGCATAATAAAAGTTAATGTAAAAAACATTTACATTAAGCCTTGAAGGTTCGTGGGTTCTCCCCAATATCGGTAATGTGAAAGGCATTCACATAGACACTGAAACAAACAAGGAGACCTCAATGAACACCGCGTCCGCCCAAACCCCGTCAGAGATGCACTATGTAGCCAACCAACCTGGTTTTTTCGCACGTAGCGAAGCTTGGCTTGATGAGCGCGGCAAAGGCGCTTGGATCGCGGCTATGGTCCTTGGTTTCATCTTCGTATGGCCTGTCGGTCTCGCCCTTCTCTTTTACATGATCTGGAGTAAAAAAATGTTCAACAAATCTTGTCGCTCGGCCAGCCACAATGGCCGCTATGCACGCCACGCCTTAAAATCTTCGGGCAATACAGCCTTTGATAGCTACAAATCAGACACGCTGCGTCGTCTTGAAGAAGAGCAAACAAACTTTGAATCGTTCCTTGAGCGTCTGCGCGAAGCGAAAGACAAAGCCGAATTTGACCAATTCATGGAAGACCGCGCTGGTAAAACGTCTGACGACGACGAAAAAGCCGCCTAAATCCAACTGGCAGGTTCTTGGGCACCCCAAGAACCTGCATCTACCGAGGGAGAGAAAAATTGAAAAACAACACACCAAACCAACAGATCGACCCCGCGCACCAGATGCCGGTCTCTGTCCAAGTTCTGTCCACGCTGTTGTTCGCGGCATTTGCGATCCCAGTCACAATCGTCGCGCTGAACGTGTTTTGGCCTGCCGGTGTTGTGATTGCGGGCATCCTTGCATGGCGCGGCGGCTTTGCCCCCAGCATGGCCAAGCGCGTCGATCATGCCAAGGTCATGGAAATGGTCACCGCACTCGCACCAGAGGCAAAGCGCCGCCAAAGTGGCAACGCCAGCTTTGACGCCTACCGCACTGACATGCTCAACCGACTTGAGACCGAGCAGCAGAATTTCGAGACGTTCCTCGAGCATTTACGCGAAGCAAAAGGCAAAGCTGAATTCGACCAGTTCATGGATGACCGTGCACAAATCACGCACAACGATCCTGAAGACGCCGACCTCGGCACCCAAAAAGCAGCCTAACGTCCCGTTCCCCCCTTTAGGCTGTTGGCCCTCTGTCCCCGCAGAGGGCCACTCGACCAACACTTAACGCTTACCTGAAAGGTATTTCCCATGACCGCCGCGTCCCTTGGCCTTCCTGACCCCACAACCAGCCCCGCATTCTACCAAGGCGTAGCCATCAAACGCGCCGCTGCTTGGCTGATTGATACGGTCATGATTGCAATCGTTTCTGCGCTGATTTTACCGTTCACTCTGTTCCTCGGAATTTTCATCTTTCCGTTGATGATGTTGGTCACAGGCTTTTTTTACCGGTGGTTCACCCTGACAAGCGGCTCGTCCACATGGGGCATGCGCATGATGGCGATCCAGATCCGCGACAAGGACGGCATGAAACTTAGCTCTGAAACCGCGTTGATGCACACGCTAGGATTTAGCATTTCGATTGTCGTGGCACCGCTACAATTGGTTTCCATTGCGATGATGTTGCTAACCGCGCGCGGCCAAGGCCTAACCGATCATCTGCTTGGAACCACAGCAATCAATCGCCCTGCCTAACAAGCAGATCATAAACCAACTTTTTTTGTAGGGGTTGGCGCGTCGCTCTGGGGTTGATAACAATTGGTACAACAACCAAGCTTGGACCAGATGCGCCATACACTTCCTATTGCACCACAGTTCTACGTGACCGCGCCCCAGCCTTGCCCCTATCTTGAGGGCAAGATGGAGCGTAAGCTGTTCACTGCATTGCACGGCGACACAGCATCCAAGCTAAATGACGCTCTATCCAAGCAGGGGTTCCGCCGCTCGCAAAACGTGCTTTACCGCCCGTCTTGCGCCGAATGTTCCGCCTGTATGTCCGCCCGCATCCGCGTCGCTGATTTTACACCCAGCAAAAGCCAAAAGCGCGTCAGCAAACGCAACGATCATCTTACGCGGCGCGCAACATCACCTTGGGCATCTGAGGAACAATATGACATGTTCCGCCGCTATCTTGATAGTCGTCACGCGACGGGTGGCATGGCCGATATGGATATGTTCGAATTCGCCGCGATGGTCGAAGAAACACCAATCCGCACACGTCTGATTGAATACACAGACGCTGCATCCGAAAGCCCCCTTGCCGCTGTGTGTCTGACTGACATTCTCGATGATGGGCTTAGCATGGTCTATTCGTTCTTCAATCCTGACTTGGTGAAACAGTCCCTTGGGACCTACATCATTCTTGATCACATCCGGATCGCCCAAGAACTTGGCCTGCCTTACGTCTACCTTGGCTACTGGGTCCCTGGCAGCCCGAAGATGGATTACAAAGCTAAGTTTGAAGGCGTGGAAATTTACCACAACCGGACTTGGACACCTCTTAAAGATCCAAGCGCGTTTAACAACGAGACGATGCCGCTCACCACTGATCCAATTGCGGAACAAGTCGCACGGATCAGCCTGCCCGACGGCAGACCAACTAGCTAACGCCCACCAGCACCTGCTTCAAATGCAAACGCCGGACCATTGGCCCGGCGTTTTAAGTTTTTCGCTGTGTTGCTGTTATCAGTTCAGCAGGTTCGGAATAATTGTCACAACGCTTGGCACCAAGGCTAGCAGCAACAGACCCAACACCTGAATTCCAATGAACGGCATCACACCACGGTAGATTTGACCTGTCGTGATCTCTTTCGGGGCAACGCCGCGTAAGTAGAACAGGGCAAAGCCGAATGGCGGCGTCAGGAACGATGTCTGCAGGTTCACCGCAATCATGATCGTCACCCACTTAGGATCGAACGTGCCGCCGTAAATTACAGGCCCCACAATCGGGATCACGATGTAGATGATCTCAAGAAAGTCGAGAACAAAGCCCAGCACAAACAGCACCAGCATCACGATAAGGAACACTGTCCACTCGTTGTCGAACGACCGCAGGAACTGCTGGATATAATGCTCGCCACCAAACGAGATCAGCACGAGGTTCAAAAGCTGTGAACCAATCAGGATGGTAAAGACCATCGATGTGACCTTGGCCGTTTCGCGTACGACTGGTGACAACACGCCGCCTAGGAACAAAGTCCAGCACGACCACAGCAGGCCAAACATCGCAAACAAGAACGATCCAAATGCCACAAGGAAGGCAATGCGGTTTTCAAGCAAAACCACCTCTTGGCCCATGCGCATGTCAAAGTTCGTACCAACCAGCAGCATGATACCAATCGCAGCAGTGGTCCAAAGAACCATCGCACCGGATCGCCCTTGGTCGTTCAGCTTACGGTATGTCGCAAGCAAGATCGCACCACCAGCACCCAGTGCCGCAGCAGGCGTCGGGTTAGTGATACCACCAAGGATCGAGCCTAGAACCGCAATGATGAGAACCAGCGGCGGGAAAACCACGCGCAAGATATCATTGGCGAACATCCGTTGGGATGCATGCTTCAACCCGTACAAGGCCGCAATCAAAGGCAACACGATCAGCAGGAATGTATTGCCCGGCGTTGTAACCGGGCTGACAAGAGCCGCATCAACGAACAGCAACGCCAAGATACCAGCGGCACCAGCAATCAATGGCATCGGGTTAGCAGACGGTGCAACACCGCGACCAATCGCCAAGGCCAATGCAGCAAGCAACGCCATGATTCCAAGACCTGAACCAAGTGGTGCTGCAATCGAGATCTTTTCTGCAATCGCTGCATTGCGCTCGTCGACGCTCAGCTCGCGGGCTTCAACAACACCACCGGCGTTATCAATTGCTGACTGCTCGGCCAATGCCGCGGCCCATGCCTCTTGGCCGTGTAGCTCTTGCATTGAGGCCGCGCACATTTCTGTGACGTTAGTGCGCAGCGATGCTGTTTGACCCGAGTCTGTGTAGCTATCCACGATCACCGACTGATCGCCGACGATGCCAAACTGACCCAAAGCCACATAAAGCACGATCAAACCAACAGGTGCTGCAAGGAACCAGAACAGCGCGTCATTACGTGTGATGACTTCGTTAGTCGATGCTTCGCCCATTTGAACTGGCGGGGCCTTTGATGGGTTCAGCAACGCAAAGCCGAATGCATAAGCGGCATAAAGGAATGCCAACAAAATACCCGGCAACAACGCCGCTTGGAACAATGTACCCACTGATACAACTGCAGGCTCGCCCAAGAACGTCAAAGCGTCCGAACAACCCGCAAGCTGCGCGCGATCTTCTTGGGCCGCTGAATACAAGTCACCTGCAAGTGTTCCCAAAAGCACGATAACAATAGACGGCGGAATGATCTGACCCAATGTACCAGAGGCCGCAATCACACCTGTTGAAAGCTCGGGCGAATAGCCGTTTTTCAACATCGTCGGCAGCGCTAGCAAGCCCATGGTCACAACGGTCGCACCAACAATACCCGTAGACGCTGCAAGGAACGCACCCACGATCACGATCGACACAGCCAAACCACCGGGCAGCGGGCCAAACACTTTGGCCATCGTTGTCAGTAGTTCGTCTGCAATGCGTGACCGCTCAAGCACGATACCCATCATGACGAACATCAGAACCGCCAGAAGTGTTTCGATTGACTGACCCGCCAGAACCCGCTCGTTCATCCGGTTCACAAGGAAACCGATGTTCCGGTCCAGTGCCTGCTCCCATCCGTTGGGGAACAACGCGGTGGCGTACCGCGGCAAATCAGGGTTTCGGAATACCGATATCGCGTCGGGCCTTACCCCTTCTGCGATCAACGCTGCATATTCCACAGAGTTGGTATCAACCCCGTTGTGGATCAGATAACCACTGCCATCCAAGGCCGCGATAATCGTGAATGAGATTACAGCCGCGCCACCAATGGCAAACGCAACAGGAAAGCCTGACAAGATGCC
The DNA here is from genome assembly GCA_034111185.1 of Paracoccaceae bacterium. Taxonomy (GTDB): domain Bacteria; phylum Pseudomonadota; class Alphaproteobacteria; order Rhodobacterales; family Rhodobacteraceae; genus Yoonia. The sequence goes on from JAWUXS010000059.1 coordinate 82,597, forward strand.
CGCAAAGAGCGTCAGGAAAACAATGATCAGGCCAATTTCTACGCCATCAAGTCCGAAAAGCATGGGTGTTTCGCCTTTGAATTAGTGGATTTCTGCGACGAGTTCCGCTTGCGCGTCACCCAGATTATCTTTGTCGAGATACTTGCCTTCGCTGGCCTCGCCCTCTTTCAACTCGAGATACGAGCGATAGAAGAACGCGATGGCCTGCAAGATGATCAACAATGTGAAGGTCACCAGCAAAATCTTGAACATGAAGTAGGCGTTGAACCCGTTTGGCGAAAAGCCAATCGTTTCAATATTCCAGCGCAATGCACGGGCTTTGCCAAGCAACCGCTCGAGGCTGTCTGACGCCGATGCATTCGGCACAACAAGGTGGCGCCACAAGAAGAACCAACCGTAAAGCCATGTCAGCAGCGCTGCTGGCACCATAAAGATCATGCTGCCGCACATGTCGATGAACCGCTTTGTGCGGAAACTGACAGCGGAATAGACCAAATCGACCCGCACATGGCTGCCCTGCACAAACGTGTAGGACGCACATAAACAAACGATCATGGCGTTGTAGAACTTCAACTCTTCTGACCACCAGCTAACGTCATGTGTGATGGCCATGCCAAAACCAATTGAAATCTCGGACACAGCAAAGACACGCTGCATAAAGATGATCAAAATCTGCTGTAGAACCATCAAAAGACCGGCCCAAGCAAAGAAGCGGCCAACTTTGTTGGCGATCCCCTCAAGGAACCGGACACAGCCCCACATGAACCGGTTGAACACCAGTCCTGCGATTGTCACGGCAAGGAAGATTGTGAATAGAACAAAGAACAGTTCAGCCGACGCACCGTAGTAAATGAACCGCATCAGCGATTCCTTAACAGCCGTGTCAGCCATGGCAGAGTTGGTATAAGGAACCCACGCAAGCCACTGATCTGTATGCAAAAGTGCTGATCCCAGATTGTACGGGGCCTCAAGCAGATTGCCGAAAAAATACTGGACAGGACCGCCCATCTCAAACTTATCTAGACAGCTTACGGTGTCCTCAGCTGATGCACGGAAAAAACCTGTGCAGACAATATCGTCTTCCATGATGCCCCCAATGTTGCGCGGGGTCCAATGTTGGCCCGCTCCGCGCGAAATCTCTCCCTGAATATCCGGCCCGCCCTATTTCAAGGCGGACCGGACAATATCGTCTAATCCAACTAAGGATTAGCCCATGACGCGGTCACGCTGTGCACGGTATGCGCCTTCAGAACGCTGAATCCAGCCTGAAGAAGCTGCCATGCTTGTGTTGTATGATGCGCGCAGGCGGTCATACAGGTCATCGCCAGCATACTGGTCCATAGTTTCAGTCGCAGCAGCGCCCATTGCATCCCAAACAGTGTCAGGGAATTCCAGAACTTTAACACCACCGGCCTGCAAACGCTGAAGCGCCGCACCGTTGTTGTTCATGAACTGAGCAAGGTTCCACTGGTGCGCTTCGCCCGCAGCAGTTTCGATGATCTTCTGGTGCGCAGGAGAAAGGCTCTCATACACGTCGAGGTTTGTCGCGAGTGACAGGGCAGCGCCCGGCTCGTGCATACCAGCTGTGTAGTAGAACTTTGTGATTTCCTGGAAACCAGCTTTTTCGTCAGCCCATGGACCGATCCACTCAGTGCCGTCGATAGCACCAGACGCAAGCGCCTGATAAACTTCAGCACCTGGAAGGTTCTGGATTGAAGCGCCCATTTTACCGAGAGCTTGGCCACCAAGACCTGGCATGCGGAACTTCAGACCTTGGAAGTCTTCTGGACCAGCGATCTCTTTAGAGAACCAGCCACCAGCCTGTGGACCCGTGTTACCGGCCAAGAATGATTTCAGACCAAAGATTGAGCCCAGCTCATCGTGGAACGACTGGCCTTCGCCATTGTAGTACCAGTTTGAGATTTCCTGCGGCGTCATACCAAATGGTACAGACGTGAAGAACGCATAACCCGGGTGCTGGTTAACGAAGTAGTAGTCAGCGCCGTGGTACATATCAGCCTGACCAGAAGTCACAGCGTCAAATACTTCGAACGCACCGACGAGCTCGCCCGCAGCTTTCAGGTCGATTGTCAGGCTTCCACCAGACATCGCTGTGATCGAGTCAGCAGCGCGCTGAGCCGCATCGTGCACACCAGCAAGGCCGCGGCCCCAAGTTGTGACGAGTGTCAGCGTGCGGTTGCCCTGTGCATATGCAGGTGCCGCAAGCGTAGCTGCTGCTGCAGCTGTTCCGCCAAGTGCGGAATTCTTAAGAAATGAACGACGATCCATGTGGTTTCCTCCCAAATTCGTCACCTTCCCCTCGTGGTAAAACAAGGTTCGGGCGGATCATTACGTTTGGTGATGCTAGCCAAAGACCGTCCAAGGCGGAATACGTAGTTCTGCTTAGTTTTGCTGATTTTGTCATCTTTTCTGACCAATCTGCCCAAACTGTTGGCGCTAACGGTACAGCAAACGCCGTTTTGATTCTCGAATCGCCTTTCATTCGAGGGTGATTCCCCGCTAACGATTCTACCATGAAGGCGCGCTTGTCCCGTTTGCGGGGTATCTTTGAAATCCCATACGCTCAGAAGGTCTTCCTTCTGGCCACGCTCCCGCTTGTGATCGCGGTCACGTTGATCGCAATTCTAGTGACCGGCCAATCGCGCCAATTGGCCGAACGCGAGATCGCAGCACTTGAGGCCCAACTGATCCAGACAAAACGCGAAGAATTGCGCAACTATCTGTCCATCGCCCGCACAGGTTTTGTGAACACATATGGCCGTGCAGCACCTGACGACGAAGACGCAAAGCTGACAGTCTCGCAAGAACTATCATCAATGCTTTACGGCCAAGACGGTTACTTCTTTGTTTTCGACTATGACGGTGTGAACCTTGTGGCCCCACGTCAAACCTATCTAATCGGCAAAGACTGGTCCGGTCTTAAGGATCAAAACGGGATCGAAATCACAGACGAGTTGATCCGCATTGCCCGCACAGGCGGCGGCTTTCACAGCTTTGACTGGCCAAAACCAACCACAGGCGAAACCGCCCGCATGATCGTCTACGTGAACGGCCTACAGGATTGGCGTTGGGTCATAGGCACAGGCATCTTTATCGACGATGTACTTAGCACCGTCGCCACGGCCCGCGCCGAGGTAGAAGATCGCATCAACCAAACCTCGGTCTATATCGTTATCATTGCCAGCATTGCGGTTCTTGGCGTGTTCTTGTCCGGTCTGGTCCTGAACCTGCGTGAACGCCGCCTAGCTGACACTAAGCTTAAGGCCCTCACACAACGCATCATCGACACCCAAGAAGAAGAGCGCGGCCGCGTCGCCCGCGAATTGCACGACGGGATCAGTCAAATGCTGGTTGGTGTCCGCTACACCCTCGAGCTTAGCCGCAGGCGTCTAACACTAGGCGACGACCGCTCAACCGAAAGCTTGGACAAGGGCATCGACGGTCTTGGCGGCGCTATCCAAGAGGTACGTCGCATCTCTCGCGACCTACGTCCCGGTGTCCTCGACGATCTTGGCCTTGGCCCTGCTCTTCAGGCCCTCACCGACGCATTCCAACAGCGCACGGGTCTCGACGTACACTTTGAAACCGTCGTGTTTCGCAATCGCCTCGACCAAGAAGCGCGCATCGCGCTGTACCGCATTGCCCAAGAAGCGCTGACAAACATTGAACGCCATGCAAACGCGACTGCAGTCTCGGTCACGATGCAAGGCAACCGCAAAGGCGCCCTGCTGCAGGTCATTGATAATGGCAGCGGCCTGCCCGACCGCCCCACAGGTGCAGGCCTTGGCTTGCGCAATATGCAAGAACGGGTCGAACAACTCGATGGAACTCTGCGTGTCACATCCACCAAAAAAGGCACGACCGTCGCAGCCCAAGTGCCGCTTAGCCATATGCTCCGCCCACAAAACATTTCAAAGGAAGCCAATTCATGATCCGTGTTGTTATTGTCGATGACCACCCAATGGTCGCCGAAGGGATCCAATCCATCCTCGAAAGCTATGACGATATCACCGTCGTTGGCATCCTGACCACTGGCCAAGCCGCCGTTGACCAAGTCGCGGATCTTGCTCCTGACGTGATGCTGCTTGATCTTAACATGCCCGGCCTTTCTGGCCTTATCGCCACGGAAATGATCCTAGAGGTTCGCCCCGAAACACGCATCTTGATCCTGTCAATGCACGACAGCCCTGAATACATCTCAACCGCATTGTCGCACGGCGCAAAGGGCTACATCCTCAAGGACGTACCGACCGAGGAGATTCACACCGCAATCACCGCCGTGATGGATGGCGGCGAATACCTGTGCACAGGTGCCAAAGGCTCATTGCGGCCAAAAACTTCGGACGGTCGCGAACCGCTGACATCACGTGAACAGACAATCTTACTTGAACTCGCGATGGGTAAATCCAACAAAGACGTTGCCGCTGGCCTGAATATCTCGGTCCGCACGGTCGAGACGCACCGCAACAACATCCGCCGCAAACTCGACATCAGCTCAACCGCTGGCCTTACCCGCTACGCCCTTGCCAATGGCGTTTTGCAAGGCACCGGAAAGCAAGTCTAAGCATTGCAGTGACCCCACGAAACCCACCGCAATTGCGCATCACAACCGCCTACCCTGTGCAACTTTGCACAGCCCGCCCGATTGAAACCACCGCCACCGCCCTTATCTTCAAGTTCTGATATTCACCCAACGAGGCAAAACATGACCGATACATACACACCCGCGAAAGTCTGGACATGGGACGCCGAAAGCGGCGGCAAGTTCGCCAGTATCAACCGCCCGATCGCGGGGGCCACACATGACCACGCACTCCAAGTTGGCAAGCACCCGCTGCAACTCTACTCGCTTGCCACACCAAACGGCGTCAAAGTCACGATCATGCTCGAAGAGCTGCTGGCTGCTGGCCACTCAGGCGCGGAATACGACGCATGGCTGATTAACATCCAAGAGGGTAATCAGTTCGGCTCTGGCTTTGTTGATATCAACCCGAATTCAAAAATCCCCGCCCTTATGGACCACGACACTGGCGCGCGCGTATTTGAGAGTGGCGCGATCCTGCTCTATCTCGCAGATAAGTTCGGAGCCTTCCTGCCAACCGACCTCAAGGCCCGCACCGAGACGATGAACTGGCTGTTCTGGCTGCAAGGCTCTGCCCCCTACCTTGGCGGCGGCTTTGGCCATTTCTACGCCTACGCCCCCGAGAAATTCGAATACCCGATCAACCGCTTCGCAATGGAGGCCAAGCGCCAACTCGACGTGCTCGACCGCCGCTTGGGCGAAAGCAAATACCTCGGCGGCGACGACTACTCCATCGCCGACATGGCGACCTTCCCTTGGTACGGCGCACTTGTACAAAATCTTGTCTACGATGCGTCCGAATTCCTCGACAC
>JAWUXS010000060.1:0-23111 GCA_034111185.1 Paracoccaceae bacterium
TGCGTCGCAGTTGCACCGCGGATCACGTCGTCTTCCATGTTGTGGTTTGGCGTGCCGTCTTTTTCAGGCGTCAGATCAGTTATCATGTGACGAATGTTGGTCGCATAAAGCGTCGACGCTTGTGCGGCCATCCGTGACGGAAAGTCTGTGTAGCCGATGATTGTGACACCGTTATCAGTCACGATCTTTTCGTCCATGACTGTCAGCTTGCAGTTGCCACCACGCTCAGCCGCGAGGTCGATAATGACCGATCCGGGCTTCATGCTGTCGACCATGTCTTTGGTCCAAAGCTCTGGTGCGTCACGACCCGGGATCAGGGCCGTTGTAATGACGATATCAATGTCAGGTGCAATCTCGCGGAACTTGGCAAGCTGGGCTGCAGCAAACTCGGGCGATGAAACGGCGGCATAGCCGCCTGTCGCTGCACCGTCTTGCTGCTCTTCTTCAAAATCAAGGAACACAAATTCTGCGCCCATTGATTCAACTTGCTCGGCCACTTCTGGGCGCACGTCGAATGCATAGGTAATCGCGCCAAGCGATGTTGCGGTTCCAATTGCAGCAAGGCCTGCGACACCAGCGCCAACAACCAAAACCTTGGCGGGTGGTACTTTGCCAGCGGCTGTAATTTGGCCCGTAAAGAAACGGCCAAAGTTATTGCTGGCCTCAATGACCGCGCGGTAGCCCGCGATATTCGCCATAGACGACAGCGCGTCCATCTTCTGGGCACGCGAAATGCGCGGCACCATGTCCATTGCGATGACGCTGGCGCCTTTCTTGTTGGCGGCGGCCATCAGTTTCGCATTCTGACCTGGATAGAAGAACGAGATCAGTGTCTGACCTTCGCGCAGGCGCTTAACTTCGGTATCTTCGGGCGGGCGCACTTTGGCGACGATATCTGCGTCTTTCCAAAGGGCGGCGGCCGTTTTCACAACCGTGACACCTGCGTCTTTGTACATCGCGTCGGAAAATCCAGCCGAGGTCCCTGCCCCAGTTTCAATCACGCAATCATAGCCCAATTTTTGCAGATCTTTCGCAGACGCTGGCGTCATTGCGACGCGATCTTCGCCAGGAAAAATTTCGTTTGGTGATCCAATTTTCATGTGGAACCCCCCAGTTGTGGTTAATGCTGAAAATCACGTATCCCGCGCAACAATATTACGCAAGGGATTGGCGTCGCAAATCATAATATGCGCGTCGCTTTAGACCCAGCGTCGCGTCTGTTTCGCATATGCCGCAAAGGCCGGACCAAAACCCGTATGCAGTCGCATTTCTTCGGGTTTGATGAAACGAATGGTGATAATTGCCATAAAGATTGGGATTAGGATCAACGCGACAATAGGCGCGCTTAACCATATGATAGCACCAGCAAGAACAAGCGCATCTCCCAAATAGATAGGGTTCCTGCTAATCCGAAACACACCAGACGTGACAAGAGCGTCGGGTTGTTGGTGCGGGATCACGGTGGTCTTGTGTTTCGTCATCACTGCAACGGCAAGGATCATCAAAGCAACGCCAATGGCGATGATCCCCAGACCAACGATTTGTTGCCCAACAAACAGCGGTTCTGCAAATCCCCGAACCAAGTAAACAATGACACCGTGAGCGGCGAGCCAGATAGGCGGAAGATCAATCCATTTCATTTGTCGATTATGCGACCCAAGATCGGGCTTGTCACCCGCCTGTGGTGCAATAGCATCCCCCCAAGAGGAGAAAACACATGGATCATTCGGGAAAACACGCGCTTGTGACTGGCGGCGGCACGGGTATCGGCCTCGCCATTGCCCGCGCCCTTGCAGATGCTGGGGCCGAGGTCACGATTACGGGGCGGCGTTTAGCGGTGCTAGAAGAAGTCGCAGTTGGCAACCCGCGCCTGCATCCTTTGCAAATGGACGTGGCTGAGGAAGCATCTGTCAGGGATGGAATTGCAGGTGCCGCAGCCGCACGCGGACCAATTGATATATGCGTCGCCAATGCAGGCATTGCCGAAGGTGGCGCGTTTGCAAAGACAAGCCTTGCTGCTTGGCGGCAAACTATGGCGATCAATCTGGACGGCGCGTTTGTGACGTTTCAGGCGGCAATGGCCACCCTGCCCGATGGGCACCCCGCACGGATGATTGCCATCAGTTCAATCGCGGGCGTGAAAGGGCTAAAGCGCGCGGTGCCCTATACAGTCAGCAAACACGGCATGATCGGATTGGTGCGTGGCCTGTCCGAAGAATACATGGGCAGCGCAATCACGTTTAACGCGATCTGCCCCGGCTATGTTGATACGCCAATTGTAGAGCGGCAATTGCCGGGCATCATGCAACGCAACGACATCGCCCAAAACGACGCCAAAGACATCTTTGCAAAAGCCAATCGGCACAAGAAATTATTGGATGCGAATGAAATTGCAGGTGCAGCACTTTGGCTGTGTGCCGATGCTGCCCGTAGCGTGAACGGGCAGACCATCGAGATTTTTGGCGGCCAAGTTTAAATCAAGACCCTAAGGCTCGTGCAAGGCTTCGCGAGAGCGGTACAGCGGCTTGGTCAGATAGCTAAGCACTGTCTTTTCGCCTGTATAAAGCTCAACCGTGGCCTGCAAACCTGGGCGGATCGCGATCTGCTGCTGGCGCTCACCAAGATCATCGGTGTTGACCCGCAACGTCACTTTATAGTGGGCATCATCATCCGCACGACGTTCGTCTTTGAACGTGTCAGCCGAGATGAATTGAACCTCGGCATCAAGTGAGCCGTAGATCGTATAATCATATGCTGTGAACTTGATCGTCGCCGTTTGACCGGGGATCACGTTTGCGATGTCTTGTGGTTTCACCTGTGCTTCGACGAACAGCTCGTCACCCAGTGGTGTTATCTGTGCGATCTCTTCGCCCGGACGGACAACGCCGCCAATTGTTGAGATTGAGATGTTGTTCACGATACCGCGCATTGGCGACGTGATCACAGTGCGGGACAACTGATCGTTCGCGGCACGTAGGTTCTGGTTCAACGTCGCCAACCCCTGCAAGGTTTCCGAGTATGAAGCAGCGCGCTCAAGCTCAGCACCCGAGATGATTTCATTAAATTTGATCTGCGCATCAGCGTGACGTTTGCGGGCGGCAGTTGCTTCGATCAACGCAACGATTTCACGCGCTAGCATGTCTTCCATCAGCGCAAGCTCGCGCTCGGTCTCAATCATAACGGATTCGGCGCCAGATACTTTGGTTGCATAGTCAGATTGACGCGCCGCCAAAAGCGCACGTTCAGATGCAACGATATGCGGGCTGCGGGCCATAATCGCAGCGGGTACTTCGAAATCAAAGGCGCCGACGATTTCAGCCTCAAGGCGCATGCGGCGAATATCAGCTGCAAGGATTTGGTCAGAAAGATCAGCAACGTTGGTTTCAAAACCAGTGCCACGCAGACGCGCGATCACATCGCCCTGTTGGACCACATCACCCTCAGACACCAAAAGCTCGGCCAGAATACCGCCCTCAAGGTTTTGAATGATCTGCGGACGTGAAGCCGAGACGACCTCGCCCTGAGCGCGGACAATCTCGTCCACCCACGCGAACTTGGCCCAAAGAATAAATATCAGAACGGTTGCTGCGACCAACCATATGACCATCGAAGATCCACGCATTTCACCAGAGAACTCTGCATCAACAGTTGCCATTAGCTTGCTTTCTTTTTCTTCAGATGCGCGAGGACTTCGTCGCGCGGGCCATCCACTGTCAGACGTCCATTTTGCAGGATCATCGTGCGATCAGTGAGTTGCAGGATAGGCACGCGGTGGGTGGCGATAATGGCAGTCCGCCCTTCCAACCAAGTGTCCAGTCTTTCGACAAGTTGTGTTTCAAGTGTTTGATCCAAAGCTGCTGTCGGCTCGTCCAGCAGACAGATCTTTGGGTCTTGCAACCATAGGCGCGCCCAACCGATTGACTGACGCTGGCCAATCGACAGACCCTCGCCGCCGTCGCGCAGTTCAAGATCAAGACCACGTGGGTGGTTACGCACAAAGTTACCAAGGCCCGCAAAATCAAGTGATGCAAGCAGCCGCTCGTCGTCACGCTCAAGCAGTGTCAGGTTCAGGTTCTCGCGCAATGTGCCAGCAAATAGACGCACCTCTTGTGAAAGGTATCCGATGCCACGACGCAGGTCGCGCGCCATGATCTGACCCATATCGACACCGTCGATCAGAACACGGCCCGATGTCGGACGGTGCAGACCTGAAAGAACCTTAAGCAGCGTAGACTTACCAGACCCGTTTGTACCAAGCACGGCGATCTTTTGGCCTGCTTGGATGTTCAAAGCTGGGATATCAATCGTGCGGCCACCCTCTTCGTCGTATGAATAGGACACTTCGCGCAGTTCAAACCCGCCTTTAAGGGTCTCGCGGCGCAGGTATGTGCGGTCTTCTTCGGTATCTTGCGGTGCTTCGGCGACGCCGTCCAATGCCTCAAGTGCGGCTTTTACATTGGCCCAACGCGCAAGTGTTGCAGCAAGCTGTGTCAAAGGACCCAATGTGCGAGAAGTCAAAATACCAACAGCGATGATTGTACCGACGGTGAACTGACCTTGGAAAACCATGAACGTTCCAACAACAACGGCTGACACGTATGTCGCCTGCTGGACGCCTTGGCTCCAGAAAGTCAGGGTCGTGGAAAGTTTGCGCTGCTCGGATGTAGCGATTGATGACAGCGCTGAAAGCTCGCCCCAGATGCGGCGGAAACGCTCTTCGCCACGTTGGGCTTTGATCGTGTCGGCATCATAGATCGCCTCGTGGAGAAGACGGCTGGATTTTGTTGACGCGCCTTGTGTGGCCATCGTCAGTTCCATCATCTTCTTTTGCATAAAGAATGACGGCAAAACCATCAGGATACCCCCTGCAAAGAGAACCCAGACGACATTGCCGCCGATTGACGCAACAAGCGCCAAGAACAGCACGATGAAGGGGAGGTCTGTCAAAGTGCCGATCGTAGAAGCTGTAAAGAATTCACGGATCGCAGAGAATTCACGGACTGCAGCAAAGGTACCAGAAGGCGTTTGCCCCGGAAGACCAGCCTGCATGCCCAAAATGCGATCCATCAGTAGGTTTTGAATGCGCAACTCGATCTTGCGACCAGCGCTGTCCATCAGACGGGCGCGTGCAATGCGCAAGAACGCCTCAAGCAACATCGCAAGGCCAGCACCAGCAGCAAGCACCCAAAGTGTTGCGATTGATTGGTGCGGAATGACGCGGTCATAGACCTGCAAGCTAAACAAGGCGACAGCCACGGCCAAAAGGTTGGCCACGAAAGATCCCAATGCCACTTCGAGCATGATCTTGCGAAACTTTACGATCTCGCTCCAGAACCAATGCTTTTGCTTGCCGTCAGTTGCGTGGCGACGGTTCAATTCGGCGACTTCGACGTCAGCGCGAATGATCTTGCCCGCGTAGACGCCCAAGAATTCTTGCATCTCGACGTCGGTTTGGTTGTTTGGACGGGTTGTGTCGTAAACCGTCAGGATGCTGCCCTGCTGCTCAAGCACAAGAACCATCTGGCCAGATGTCATTTCGGCCAATGCAGGCCAGTTTGACGCCTGTGGCGGTGTGACAGTTGTGACTTTCGCGACAAGGCCAATCTTAGACAGCGCCTGCGCAATCGCGTCACTGCTGAAGTCTTCGCCAGTGTCAGCGGTCAGTCGTTCAATCAAATCAGTTCGTTGAAGATCAACACCCAAGATGCTGGCATAGGCTGATGCAAGCTCTGCGCGTGCAATCGCCTTTTCAGAAAAGCGCGAGGCCAAAGTTGGCGCATCTTCGAGGTTTACAGATGTTTCGACAGTATCAACGGTCTCGGCACCCTGCTCAGCAGCGTCGGTCTTTGCAATCGTCAAAAGTGGCTTTGCGTTTTCAGCAGCCATGATTGGATCGATGGATGGATCATTCGCAAGTTCGGCAGGTACTTTTACCGGTTTGATGCGGCTTAGCTTTGCGCCACGCATCATGCTCATATCGAAGGCCAGAACTGGTCCGCTCATATCTGTTCTCCGTTTACCAATGTACCCATTTGTGCAGCGATCCGCAGCTTCACGCGGGCAATCTCATAACGCAGGCTGACAGCCTCACGCTCGGTCCGTACTTTTGTCTCAAAGATACCAACAACTTCGGGCACTGCGCGGTGGCCAGATCGTTGCTGTTCCGCAAAAATCTCATAGTTTTCAGCAGCCTGAGAGGCGAGCGATTGTGCTTGGCTCTCTTGGCGTTGCAAAGAACTCAGTTTACCTTCGAGCGCGCGAAGCGACCGGTTTGCATCTTCTTGAACCTGCCCGACACGGGCGGCGGCGGCGGCTTGTTGTTCTTCCAACGCACGCAACGATGCACCTGTGCCAAATCCAAAACCATTGTCTGTTGTTACGTTCAAACCACCAGCCGACCCGACTGACCCGACTGATCCAGCAGCCGTTAGCCCTGGCAAGAAACCAGCACGGGCAACGATTGCTTCTGCGACGGCGCGTTCGCTCTCGGCCTCGGCCTTCATAACGGTTAAAGGCTGCGCATTCGGGTTGCCGCCATTCACCGAAGAGAGGCCCGAGATACCATCAAGCGAATTCGCTGACATCGCGCCCAATTCGGACAGTGCCGAGGCCGCAGCTTCTTGGTCAGACGACATGTCTGAACGCATCTGGTTCATCTTTTGCTGCACGATCTGCAGGTCAACACGGCCACTAACACCACCACGGACCCGTTCGGTCATGACGTATTCGAAATGGCTCATACGCTCCATCGCGGCGTTGTTCACGCGGGCGCGGGCTTTGGCCTGTTCAGAATCTATATATAGCTCAAGTGCGGCAAGTACGCGGTCGTTTGTATCGACGGCAAGGGCAACTGCTGCCACTTCGACGTCTGCTGCTGCATAATCACGCTCGGCCTTTTTGCGTCCGTTATCAAACAGGACCTGTTCAATCACTAACGATGTCACGACATCACCAAGTGAAGACAGTGAAAGCGATGGACCCAAAGTTGGTAGCCAATTGTTCGCACGTGCTTCGGCGCGCAAAGTCGCTGCGCGAAGCTCTGCTTCGGCAGCACGGCTGTTGGCTGCCAAAACTGCCTTGGCGACATTCGCAAATGCGCCGTCTTCAAGAACAGACCGACGGTTCAAAAGACCCTCAATAATCTGTGATTGTTCGCCTGTAATCTGCTGGCTATCAAGCGCCGGAGTTGCAGCCCCGTCGTCTGTGCCTGAGATAGATGTAGCACCGCGCGTGACATCACCAAAGCCGCCTGAACAGGCCGCCATCAATGCCAATGCGGAAACCGCTACTAAACTGTTAAAACTGCCTCGCCCATACACGCTGCCTGCCCCGCCATTTTGTTATTGTCCCCCCGCTTTTTGATGCGGGTTAGGGTCACGGGCCGGTCGTTGCCGGCCCGTGTCGTTCTGTGTCGCGACTTAAACTGTCGAGAAAGGGATATCTGCGGCGATGATCAACGTTGTGTCGTCGCTATCAAGCGTGTGCACATTGTACACTTTGCCATCAATTGTCTCGGTTCCGGCAGCTGTTGCTGTTCCGTCCAAGACGACACTATCGTCGCTGCTGCCGTGGATAACCAACTGGCTATCGTTGTCAGACATGTCGATGATATCTTGCGTAGACAAAGTCAGGTCTGTGTCCTCGGCCAATGTCAGCTCGATCTCGCCGACATTGAAGCCTGCAGTATTCACATCAGCAACATCAAAGTCATTTGACGCCTGATCATCGAGAACAAACAGAGTTGAGTTTGTGTTGCCAGCATCGTCCTCATCCGTAACGATCAGATGCGATCCGTCTTGAACGCCGTCACCAGAATCGAATGCAATGTGATCTTCACCGGCCGTAATATCAAATTTTGTAAACGACTTAGACGCTCCAGCAACACCATCGAGTTCGACCTCGTGTATTGTCATTGAACCCTCAGCATCGGCCATGGCGAAGGATACAACCCCTGCACCAATTTGATCGGTGACGTTGATGATCTGCGGCGCATCAGGTGCAACCGTATCAACATCAAACGTGTCCGAGATCTGCGATGTATTCCCTGCCGCGTCAGTGGCTGTAACGGCCACAGTCGCTTCATACTCACCCGCTGGGATCTCGGCTCCGTCGAATGTTTCTGTCCAAGTACCGCTAAGCGACACTATCGCATCTTTGGTAACTGTTCCGCCAGAACCGTCAGAGTATGTGACCGAGACCGTTGAACCACTTTCAACTGAACCACCAAGCGTCACACCATCCGCAGCTTCGGTGTTGTTAACAACATTGTCGCCTTCGACCTTGTTGCCGTTAAAATCGTGAAGATTAACAAAAGTATCGATTTCGACTGTACCAGACGTGGTCGCAACGTTGCCTGCAGCATCAGTCGATGTGACCGAAACAGACTTTGTAAGCTCACCTGTTGGGATATCGCTTGCAGACCAGCTTGCTGACCATTCGCCGCTTGAATTCGCAGTCGTCGTCATGGTGACGCCGTTGAACGTGACATCGACCGTCGCGCCAGCCTCGGCTGTGCCATCCAGCGTCAGACCGCCATCACGCTCAACACTGTTGATGACATTGTCACCAGTTGCGTCACTTGTGATGCTTGCTGTGTCAACAGTCACGTCAGTCACTGTATCAACGATAACTGATCCTGATGTAGTCGCAGTATTGCCGAATGAATCGGTCGCTACCGCTGACATATCAAGGCTATATTCGCCCTGCGCAATGACACCTGCATCAACATTGAGGGACCAGTTTCCACCAGAAACTGTCGCCGCATAATCAACACCGCCGAACGTTACAACAACAGAAGAACCTTCTTGCGTTGTGCCAGTTACGACAAATCCACCGGACTCTTCGTCAAAGTTAAGCGTTCCGTCTGATCCAACAATACTTGTGTTGATTGTTACTTCGGCAACTGTATCAACAATAAGATTGTCAGTCGCACTTGCACTGCCACCGTCGTTAGAGACGGTTACGACAACTTCTTGCGTATACTCACCTGTCGCGATTTCTGCGGTTGAGAAGGTTGCGGTCCAAGTTCCGTCTTCTCCGATTGAGATGTCCTTTACGACATCGCCAATTGTGACTGTACCTGTCGCACCAGCGGTACCTGTACCAGAAATCTCAACGCCATCAGCATGATCTGCTGCGTTTACAATGTGATCTGTACCCTCAACGCCCGCACCGAATGCGACCTCAGGAACAGCAGCATCGCTATCACCAGCAACATCATCATCTTCATCGTCAATGACGCCGTCGCCACCAGATGAATCGACGTCGCTGTCGCCATCATCGTCATCACCAGATGATCCGGCGAGAAGGAGCCCGCCACCAAGAGCAGCCGCTGCTGCGGCTGGGAGGCCTAAACCGCCAATCGCCCCAAGAAGAGGAACTGCGAGCATGCCAACTTCGGCGCCGTCATCAGCGACCACACCAGCAATCTGAACATCAGAGCCTCGAATGAAGTAGAGATCGTCGTCCGGGCTCCACTTACCGAAATTATCTGAATCAACGTACTGAGCGTAGAGCAAGCTACCCTCGCCCGCGACAAGATCAACTTTGGCAAGTTCGCCATCAGCTGAGATAAACAAGTCTGCGTTTGCTGATCCGTCTGCAGCAAAGAAGCCGTCGATGACCAAAACCTGCCCATCAACAAGCGTCACCTGAAGTGACTGACCCTGCCTTACATACGAAAGAACATTCCCGCGCTGTAAGTTAAGTGAAAGATCTTGACCCGACGCAACGAGCACAGAATTTGAACCGTCAGAACCTTCTAATGACCCACGCTGTAGGGTGCCCGCGTCATCGCGGACAACGAAACCAATCGTCGACATAATACTACTCCGCCTCATATTGCACGGCTCATTAACGGCTCGTGCTTATTTCGATTAACGGAATACTATCTGGGATGATTCGTAATTCCTAGAGGAAAAATGTCACAGTTTTCCCCCTTTTTGCGCCGCAATTCCACCATATTCAAAGCATTCTGCGGTTTTTTAAGGCGATGATGCTGGTGTCGACAGGTGGCTGGAACCGTAAATTTGTGCATTTAGTACCGCTCCGAGCAAGATCAGGTAGGCGCTGATGTAGAGCCAGAGCAATAAACCGATGACTGCACCAAGTGATCCATACACTTCGTTATAGCTCGCAAAGTTAGATAAATAGTACGAAAGACCGACCGAAGCGGCGATCCAAAGCACGATAACAATCACGGCCCCAACGGTCGTCCATGGCCTGCGGTACGGTCGCATATTGGGACCAAACCGATAAAGCAAACTTAGACCGCAGAACAACGCACCAAGGGCTAACACCCAACGCCCCCCATCAAGTAACCAAGCTGTTTTTGACGCAAGCGGCACATAAGCCAACACAAGCGGAAGAATGACCAACGCGATCATCGCGGTGATCGCGAGCATCATAAGACAAATCGTGAGCAGCATCGCGACCAGTATCTGTTTTGCGCCATTGCGGTTCGGCATCCCCTCAATCGCGTTCAGGCCACCCATCAATGCCGCGACGCCCGCACGGGATGCCCATACTGCCAAAAGGATCGAAATCGCTGTGGCGAGGCCCAGTGTTTCCGACCGCGCCTGCAGAAGGCCGTTGATCTGCTGTTCAAACAATCCATAGGCGCCGGTCGGGATGACATCCTGCAACAACACAAGCTGTTCAGAAACAACCGCCGGATCAGCCACAAGACCAAAGATTGCGATAACGGCCGCGATCGCTGGGAAAATCGCAAACATGCCAAAAAACCCAACTCCGGCAGCGATCAGCCCCAAATGCTTTTCGCCTGCAACTGTCCAAACGCGGTAAAGCAGTCGGAATAAGTTCATTAGCATCTTCATTCTAAACAGCCATTTCGTTTGGGTCTGGTCTTTTACAAGTACTGCACAAGGCCACAGCTGCCAACTTGCGTTCACAAAGCACGGCTACAGTGACAATCCGCCTAAACGTGCTGAGGCGCTAAATTATTGAATATGAACGGAATCATTTTCACCATCGGGCACTTGCCACGCGCTCTTGCATTTTGTCTGCTTAAACCAGCCCACCATCATTTTCGAGATTTATCTTACGTACCCTAGTCGTTATGCATGCCGCTAAACCCCTGAGCACCGAGAATAGTTTTGATAAATATCACCGAAGACGTGACTGCTGTCGCCGAGCGTATTCACGAGATGCGCAAATCGCAGCCTCGTTGCCTTGTCGCCATTTCCGGGGCTCCGGGAAGTGGTAAATCAACGTTTGCAGCCGAAATCGCGCGCAGGCTAAATCTGCAAAAATGCCCCGCGCTCGTTGTGCCAATGGACGGGTTCCATCTTGATAATACGATCCTTACAGAGCGCGGCCTAACCAATAGAAAAGGCGCACCCGAGACCTTTGACGCCGCTGGTTTCATATACCTTGTCAGGCGCCTAAAGACCGGAGCCGAAGCATTCGCCCCTACGTTTGATCGCGTACGCGACATTTCGATTGCAGGCGCGATTGAGGTACCCGCGGAATGCCCTGTCATCTTGTTCGAAGGCAATTATCTGCTGCTGGATGAAAGCCCGTGGACCGATCTTGCTGCACTTTGGGATCTGACGATCTGCATGAACGTTCCCATGCAAGAGCTGCGTGCGCGACTGATACAGCGCTGGCTAAGCCACAACTTGTCCCGCGCAGCAGCAACACGACGCGCAGAAAGCAATGACATCCCAAACGCGCGCCGTGTGATTAAACACGCCCTGCCCGCGCAAATGACTTTTGGCGTTGAGCCCCCCAAAGAGGAATGACCGCTGGTCTGTAGCGTCGCCTAACATTATGTTAACGTAACGACTCTACTACAAGGATCATAAAGCTGCCCGCAGATTTACCCCCATTGAAAGACTTGGTCGCATGCCCTCAGTGCGACACGCTGCACGTATCTGCGATGCTGCCTGATTGCGCGCGCGCACATTGCAAGCGATGCGGCTTTATTCTTGTCACATCAAGGCCCGCTGCGATGGCGCAGGTTCTTAGCCTCGCGCTTACGGCATTTATACTGATGATGGCAGCGATTAGCTTTCCTTTTCTTGACCTCGAAGTCGGCGGACGCGGCAATAGCACGTCTGTTGTCGGGGCAGTCATGGCATTTTCGGACACGTTAGCCCTACCGCTGGCTGTCGCTGTGGCGGGTTTTATTATTGTCATTCCACTGATGCGGCTTTCCGCGATAATTTATGCGATCGGCCCACTTGTTCGCGGGCAAAAGCCACACAAAAAAGCAAAAGCAGCATTCCGTTTAGCTGAATGGCTGCGCCCGTGGTCCATGGCCGAAATTTTCATCGTTGGTGTCAGCGTCGCACTTGTCAAAGTTGCGGGCCTTGCGACCATTTCATTTGGCCCAGCATTTTGGGCCTTTGCGGGCCTTGTCGTTATCACCGTTTTAAAAGACCAACTGATTTGTAGGTATTCGATTTGGGAAGCACTGGACACACCACAGGGCTGATGACCGCACGCGAGGCTGGGCTTGTTGCCTGCCAGAACTGCGGCCAAGTCCACGAGGGCGACATGCAGCAATGCACCCGTTGCGGTGGCAATCTCTATAGCCGTGGGCCCGATAGCTTGCAAAAAGTCTGGGCCCTTTTGGCGGCAGGGATCATCGCATTCATTCCCGCGAACACCTATGCGATGCTTAAAACCAATACACTGATTGAGCATTCTGAAAGCACGATTATTGGTGGCGTCGTCGAGCTGCTACATCACGGATCTTATGGGATCGCGATCATCGTATTTGTTGCATCAATCATCATACCATTGAGCAAGTTCATGGCGATTGCATATCTCGCAATCTCGGTTCAGCGGCGATCAGTGCTAAACATGCACCAGCGGCACAAGCTTTATGACGTGGTTGAGTTTATCGGCCGCTGGTCGATGATCGACGTGTTTGTCGTTGCAATCCTCTCTGCGCTCGTGCAACTCGATAGCGTTGCGAGTATTAACCCTGGTATAGCAGCTGTAAGTTTTGCGTTATCTGTAATTTTCACAATGCTTTCAGCACAAAGTTTCGATGCGCGTCTGATTTGGGACGCCGACAGGACGCAATCATGACTGACAACCAGACCCCAGCCGATCTCGATATTCGGGCAGCAAAGCCTAGCATTCTAGGGCGTTTGTCCCTTGTTTGGATTGTACCAATCCTAGCTTTAGCAGTGTCATTGGGCGTGGCTTGGCAGAATTATCAGGACCGCGGCACAAGCATCGAAATCTCGTTCGAGAATGCCAGTGGCATCACAACAGAAACGGTCATCAAATACCGCGATGTCACTGTTGGTGAAGTTGAGAACGTTGAATTCGCAGAAGGTCTTGGTGAGGTGATTGTCACCGCGCGGATCGACAAAGAAATCTGGCCATATCTTGATGACGACGCTGAATTCTGGGTTGTGCGCCCTGACGTCAGTGTGCGCGGTATTACTGGCCTAGATACTGTTTTGGGTGGTGTTTACATCGAAGGTAATTGGGACACGACCGCAGATGTCGCGCAATATCAATTCACAGGACTAGAAAGCCCTTCGCTCACGCTCGCGGATCAAGAAGGCATTCAGATTGTTCTACGTGCGACAGATGGATCGTCTTTGTCGAAAGGCGCGCCAATTCTCCATAAGGGGATTAAAGTGGGCTACTTAGAGGCGCCGCAGCTTTCGTATGATGGCCGCGAGGTACGTGCGACCGCGTTCATCGAAGCCCCCCATGATGCGCGCATCACAACGGCAACAAGGTTCTGGGACACGTCGGGTTTCTCGGTTTCTGTTGGTGCTGCGGGGCTTTCGCTGGACGTAGATAGTATCGCGTCTTTGATCGAAGGTGGGATAGCCTTTGACACGGTTGTTTCGGGTGGTTTGCCTATCAGCGGTGGCAAAGATGTCTTTGATATTTACGATAATGAAGAAAGCGCACGGAATAGTCTTTTCGTCAATCCTGACCGCGAGTTGCTTGAGCTGGGCATGTTCTTTTCCGAGAATGTCAGTGGCCTAAGTGAAGGATCTGAAGTCTATTTCCGTGGCCTGCAAATCGGCGAAGTGAAAGACCTCGCTGCCACAGTTCTGGTAGAAGACGGCGCACAAACAGTGCAACTGCGCACGTCGGTTTTGATTGAACCCGCGCGCCTTGGCATGGGCAATGATGCGACTGCGGATGATGCGCTAGCGCTTTTATCTGAATTGGTAACGCAAGGTCTGCGCGCGCGCCTGATCTCGGGCGGGTTGCTGACCGGAAACCTGATCGTTGAATTGTACGAAGTTGAGAACGCAGAACTACGCACGATTGATACAACATCGGATACCGTTCCAATCATACCGACAACCGCGTCAGAAATTTCTGATGTCGCTGCCACCGCTGAAAACATGCTGGCACGGATTGAGAGCCTTCCGATTGAGGACCTGATGTCTGGTGCTATCGATTTGATGGACAGTATTGAAATCATCGCACGTAGCGAGGGCCTGCAAAGCGCCCCAGATGAACTGCTGGCGATTTTGTCTGATGTGCGTACCTTGGTTGCATCTGAGGCGATCCAAGGCGTGCCTGCGGATATCGATGCGATCATTGCCCAAATTGACGGCGCCATATCAAACGTCAACGTCATCACCGAGCAAGCGTTCGAAGCAGACGTTGTTGGCCAGATCACCAGCGCCATTGCAGCGGCAGAACGGACGATTGAAAACCTTGATGCCGCGACTGGCAACCTGCCCGAGATCCTTGCGCAGATTGAAACCTTAGCGGCCAAGACCAACGCATTGGATATTGACGGCCTCGTCAATCAGACAACGGCGACGCTTGCTTCGATTGATGCGCTTATTGGCGATGACGCGACAGTCGCGCTGCCATCGACAGTTAACGATGCGCTTAACGAAGTACGCGGCCTTGTTTCTGATTTCCGCACCGGTGGATCAGCCGATAACCTGAACACTGCTTTGGCGTCGGCCAGCGACGCGGCCAAGGCCGTTGAGACGGCAGTGCTCGACCTCCCTGCTTTGTCGCGCCAAGCATCAACACTTTTGACGAACATCGACACAGCACTGATCGGACTGCCGACTATTATGGCCGAGTTAGAAGCATTGACCACAAAGGCCAACGGCGTTGAGATCGAAGCACTGGTCGTTCAAACGACGCAGACTTTGGATGCGATAGAAACGTTGGTTGCAAACGAAGACACTGCCGCCCTGCCTGCATCCCTTTCGGCGGCATTGGATGAGATGCGTGCAGTCATCGGGGAAATTCGTGATGGCGGTGCAATCAACAACGCAAACGAGGCATTGAATTCAGCGAATGAGGCTGCACGCGCTATTGAACGTGCAGCAGCGACTTTGCCTGCCTTGACCCAACGCGCGAACCAGCTTGCGGCACAAACAGCCGCGATCCTTGATAGCTATGGCGAGCGGTCACGCTTTAACGCCGAAACGCTTTCGACTTTACGAGACATCCAAAGTGCCGCCGATGCTGTCACATCACTTGCGCGGACAATTCAACGAAATCCAAGTTCACTGCTGACGGGGCGATAAAATGTTCAAAACACCTTTGCTGATGACCTGTACCGCCATTTTGGTGGCCTGCTCTTCTCCGGCTAGCCGCTTGGATATGTCGCCTCTGAATTCCTCGCTCGAGTTGCGATCATTGGTCAGCACGATCATGGTACGTACGGTATCCTTGCCATCTTATGCCGCGGGCGAAGAGCTGTCGTTCGAGAACATCGACGGCTTCATCACATCCGATGCCGAGGTGCTATGGGCCGACCAACCTGACCGCGCCGTGACGCTGCTCATTACACGGCACCTAAATGACATTCTAAATGCGACAGCAGGTCCCGACCCTTGGCCGTTTGCGGGCCTGCCTGATGTGGCTGTCGATATCCGTGTTGCTGAAATGCTGGCACGGGCTGATGGTACATTCCGTCTGCGTGGTCAGTATTTCGTCGGGGGTGATGGGATCGATTTTCCAAATCGCGCCAGCAGTTTTGACATAACCGAAGCTATGACAGGCGAGGACCTACAGGCAGTAGCCTTGGCCCAATCCGCTGCATTATTGTCGTTGTCCGAAGATATCGCGCGATCACTCGCGCGATAAGCAACCACCCTTAAGTGTTTGGCTTTGCCTTTTGCAGGTATGCGTCCATCGCGGGCGCATAAGCTGCCAGTTCATCTGTGACCGCAGCAAAGCCATGCAATCGCTTGTCATAGGCCAAGACCGCATCAGGCCAGTTCACCTGCAGGCCGCATGATGCTTCAAACGCGCGTATCCATGCGAACGTAACAGCAAAGCCGCAATCACAAAGCCACAGGTTTTCATCATCAAGCGGCGAGTGTGAAAGAAGCAATTCGAGCGCTGAAAGATGGCGCGACATAGCGGCCCCCATATCAGCAACAATTGCAGCGTCGCGTGTCTTATGGGCGACCTGCGGATAGAAAGCACGCACTGCTGGCTCAAGCCGCGTGTCGTGGAAACGTCCCTTTTCGCGGGCCTTTGCACTTAATTGCAGCGCACCGGGTAGCATTGGCGTCTCGGGGAATGCTTCGTTCAGATATTCGGCAATCGCCTCAGAATCCCCAAGTTGGAAACCGTCGTGGATCATCGCTGGCAAATTTCCTGACGGGACAATCGCACGGTATTCGTCTGAGCCGTAACCACCTGGCGGTGGCATCTCGCTCCACTCGATGGCCTTGTGACGCATCATAACCCTAAGCTTCGCGCAATAGGTCGCAACAGGAACCGAATAGATCGTCAGCATAAGCATCGCCTTTTCAAATAGAAAAAGGGCCAGCTACATCTGTAGCTGGCCCCAATGTTTGTGTGAATTATTCAGCCAGAAGCTGCCATTTCACGCCCAGTTCATCAAAGAAGCCCTGTTCTTGCTTCAGTGTGATCCACGTGTTCACGTAGTTGATCCAAACCTGATCGGCTTGTGGCATCAACATCGCGATTGGCGTTGGTGAACGACCTTCAGCGACAGGAATAATCATCAATTGGTCGTACTGTGCGACCAGCTTGTTGGCCTCAACGTTTGATGTGATGTTCGCGTCCGCACGGCCTGAAAGAACCTCTTGGAAGTCGCGTGCAGGTGCTTCGACGATGCGGTGCGTTGCATCTGGGAAATACTGCTTCACTTGCGTTTCTTGGGTTGTACCCAATGTGGCCGCAACAGAAACGTCAGCGTTGTTCAGATCGTCCCAGCTTGTAAAACGCTCAGCGTTTATCTTAAGCGTCAAAGGAACAGTCGCCAATGAAAAGTAGCTCATTGAATAACCAGCGGCCTTTGCACGGGCTGGTGAAACTGATGCAGAACCGGTGATGTGGTATTGGCCAGATGTGACGCCAGCCACAAGAGTTTTCCAGTCGGTTGGAACGAACTCAACTTCAACGCCAAGGTCAGTAGCAAGCGCTGTCATCACATCGATATCGTAGCCTTCGTATGTGTTGGTTGCGATGTCACGCATCGACATTGGGTTCCAGTCGCCTGTTGTGCCAACCTTAAGAACCCCCTCGCTGAGGATGTCATTGAGAGCTGACTGTGCGGTGGCTTGGACGGCGCTGACTGCCATAACGGCTGTGATCGCGGCAATCTTGAAGAATTTCATGGGTCTACCTTTGCTTTGTGTTTGTTAGAGACTAGTTTGACTGATGGACTTGGCAATGCAAAGGCGTGCATTCCGTTTCTCCGCGGCAAATAGTACACTTTTTTGTAATTCCCCAAAAGGCATCCCACAGCATGACCGACGCTTCTCCGCTGATCAAAATGCGTAACGTTTCCAAATTTTTTGGGGACTTCCAAGCGTTGAACGATGTTTCTCTCGATGTAGCCCTTGGCGAACGTGTGGTGATTTGCGGGCCTTCTGGATCAGGCAAATCAACATTGATCCGCTGCATCAACCGGCTTGAAGCGCATGAGGCAGGCGACATCGTCGTTGACTGTGTGACGCTAACAGATAGCCCCGAGAGCCTAGAGAAAATCCGTGGCAACGTCGGAATGGTGTTTCAGCAATTCAATTTGTTCCCGCATCTGACTGTTTTGGACAATCTGACACTTGGACCCCGCCGTGTTCTTGGCCTGTCGGACGCTGACGCCAAAGCACGCGCAATGAAATATCTTGAGCGGGTGCAAATCCCCGACCAAGCAGACAAGTTCCCACGTCAACTGTCTGGTGGCCAGCAACAGCGCGTCGCGATTGCGCGCAGCCTATGTATGGAACCACGTATCCTGTTGTTTGATGAGCCTACGTCAGCCCTCGATCCAGAAATGATCGCTGAAGTGCTTGAGGTCATGACCGAACTTGCCGCAAGCGGGATGACAATGATCGTGGTCACCCACGAGATGGGCTTTGCACGTCGCGTCGCCAACAAAATGGTGTTCATGGATAAGGGCGAGATCGTTGAGATCGGCGCCCCCGAGGATGTGTTCACCGCACCCAAATCAACGCGTTTCGCAACGTTCCTGCAGCAAATAATCAACCACTAGGCCGCTGATATGAAACGCATTATCATCCTTGCCCCGCTTCTTATTTTGCTGTCTGCCTGTTCTGGGAATTGGGGTTGGTACGTTGTGGACCCCACAACCACGAACGGCGCAAACAATCTGCGCTTTATGGCAAGCGGTGCCTACAACACCATCCTGATGTCGGTCACAGCGATCATCATTTCTGTGTTCGTCGGTCTGTTAATCGCCTTGCCGGGCTTGTCGGACAAGCGCGGTTGGCGTGCGATCAACCGCACATATGTTGAGGTTGTCCGCTCGGTACCGATCCTTGTTTTGCTACTGTGGGTTTATTATGGCCTGCCCCAGCTTTCGGGTCTGACGCTAAACGTTTTCTGGGCTGGAGTGCTTGCATTGGCTTTGTCAGACAGTGCGTTCCAAGCCGAAATTTTCCGCGCGGGCATCCAATCAATTGGCAAAGGCCAGTATGAGGCGGCGCAGTCGGTTTCCCTGAATTACCGCGACACGATGCGCTATATCATCCTGCCGCAGGCGATCCGTCGCATTTTACCTGCATTGGGCAACCAATTGGTATATATGCTGAAAATGTCGTCGCTTGTTTCTGTCATTGGAATGCAAGAACTGACGCGCAAAGCAAATGAACTTGTTGTTTCAGAATACCGCCCCTTGGAAATCTACACCATCTTGGTGCTTGAATACCTCGTCTTGATCCTAATTGTCTCTGCTGGTGTGCGCTGGTTAGAACGTCGAATGAACGCAAGCGAGGCCTAACAATTGGCAAAAGATGACCTGACGACAGGGCCCATGTCCCTGCACTTTAAGAATCTCGCGATCCCTGCTGCGTTAGGGATGTTATTCACAACGCTTTATAACGTGGTTGATGTTTACTACGCAGGCCAACTATCGACCGAGGCCCAAGCGGGCCTCGCGATTGGTTTCCAAGCTTTCTTTATCCTGATGGCCGTGGCCTTTGGCCTCAGCTCGGCTCTTAGTGCGCTGGTAAGCAACGCAAAGGGTCGCAAACACGACGAAGAGACCCGCAAGATCGCAGCACAGGGCATTGGCTTTGGCATCATTACGACGGTGTCATTGATGATCATCGGATCAATCATTGGCCCATACCTGATCGCGCTTGTCTCTGAACCGGGTGGTTACCGTGACGCCGCGCAGGGATATTTCAACTTTCTGATCTTCGCTCTGCCTGGATTTTTTATGGCTTTCGCAGGAAACGGCATCCTGCAAGCCCATGGCGATTCAGTTTCGATGCAGCGGGCGATGATGGTCGCGTTTGTCGCAAATATCGGCCTGAACCCATTTATGATGTACACAGCTGGTCTGGGATTTAACGGTATCGCTGTCGCCCCGATCATCAGCCAAACAGGCGTCATGGCATTCATCATGTACCGCGTCTTTAGCCTGCCTGCGCTGCGCGGTGTTGTCCGTGCAGAGTTCGCGCCGATCTTAAGCAGCTACCGCGCAATCATCAAACAACTGGTGCCAGCAAGCACAGCAATGATGGTGATGTTTTTCTCAGGCTTTGTTGTGCAGTTCGCGCTCAAAGGTTTTGGCGAAAGTGCCATTGCCGCCTACGGCGTCGGCCTACGGATTGAACAGATTTTGTTGCTACCAGTGCTAGGAATGACTGGTGCTTTGCTACCGATCGCGGGCCAGAACTTTGGCGCTGAAAATTACGACCGCGTACGTGCCGCCCTCGCCTTTTGTTGGAAGACTGGCTTTGTTATGTCGCTCATCGCCGCCCCTTGTCTTTGGTTTGGTGGGGAATGGGCAATGAGCCTGTTTACCAACGATCCTGCCGTGATCGAAATTGGCGCAAGCTACCTGCGCGTCGACGCTATCTTGTTCCCGATCTACATGATGCTTTTCTCAATCAACTCGCTTTTGCAGGCACTACAGCGTCCGGTTTGGACCCTGTGGATCAGTGTTTACCGCCAAGGATTTGGCGTAGCGTTCTTTATCTGGGTGTTCATTGGCGTCCTCGACTTTGATGTTTGGGGCGTTTGGTTTGGCATTGCTACGGCCGTCGCATCGGGTTGGTTAGTGGCTTTGGTTGTCGTCAGGAATGTCGCAAAGACAAGCATTGGCGGCTTGCTGCGGGCTGATGCCTAATCACATGGCCGAATTACAGCTTCAGCCCGATTGGGAATACGTCGCCGACACCGTTATGGGTGGCGTATCCAGTGGCACCATGTCCCACGAGGTGTTTGAAGGCCGCACAGCAGCTGTCCTGCGGGGTGATGTATCGCTTGATAACAATGGCGGATTTATCCAGATGGCGTTTGATTTGCGCGCCGATGGCGCAGGCTTTGATGCAAGCGATTGGGATGGCGTCGCGTTGGAGGTTTGGGGCAATAACGAGCGTTACGACCTGCGCCTGCGCACCGATGATCTGACCCGTCCGTGGCAATCGTTTCGCACGGATTTCGCAACACACGGGCAATGGCAAACCATCTGGGTGCCGTTTGATGCGGTCGCCGCCCACAAGACAGATGCGATTTTCAACAAGGCAAAGCTACGCCGCATCGGTATTCTAGCAATTGGCAAAGTGTTCACGGCTAAGATCGCAATCGCCAAGGTCCAGCTTTATCGCGCCTAAACTGCTTGCCTTTGGCTACAGTCGCCATACATCCCCGTTATGACCAAAGCAGCAGACCTTCCCGCCGAACACGTCAGCGAAATCGTACAGATGGCGTTGTCGGACCATGTCAGTTTTACCGATATTCAGCGGGAATACGGCCTGAGCGAAAAGCACGTCAAAACGTTGATGCGCGATACGCTAAAGCCGGGCAGCTACAAGACATGGCGCAAACGGGTCCGTGATTTTGGTGACCGGCGTGCAACATATAAATAGGGCTGTTTTGCCCTAGGCCCCCAGATCAAGACATTCGATTGTATCAAGCTCAGGCTCTCCACCACGTGCGCCACTACCGGCCGCGATCCAAAGTTTGTGATCGTAGACACAGCAATTCGTCCCATGTCTCGCGCGGTTCATTTGCGGCCCCATCGTCCATAAGCCTGCGTCCACGTCAAAGATTTGAAGCTCTGAAAATGCCTCAGCACGCCCCGCTTCTCCTCCAACGTAGTAGATCTTTGGCCCAATGACGCCGACGCCACCCGCTGCCGTTTGGATCGGAAGTGGTTCTTTGTGAATTGACCATTCGCCAGTTTGAAAGTCATAGACATCAACGTCTGCAATCGTCGCATAAAAGAACGCATCATAGTCTGTGCCATTGTGGCTGCCTGTGTCACGGCCACCAAAGAAATACAGCTTGTCGTTCACAATCGCAGCTGGGGCATGGTCACGCGCATTTGGTGCATCAGGCAATACCTGCCATTCACCGGTCCTAGGGTTCAGGCGGTCGAACCAACACTGGGTTCCAGAATGGTGCCCGTCCACGATGCCGCCGATGATGTATATCCAACCGTCTGTGTGCATCACGCAACCAGATGCGCCGCGGCGGCGACCGTTAGGAATTGGTGGGCCTTCTGTCCAAGTGTCGTTGCGTGGTGAGTAGACATAAACGCAGTTGAGTGGGGTTTCGCGCGGGAAGACACCAGTCATCGTGCCTAGCATCCACAATTCGTCCCCTACTCGAACAGGTTGGAAATGATGGATTTCCATCGGCGGCGGCGATGCATGGGTCCACGTCTTTGTCTTTGGGTCAAAGATATCAACTGGCTGAATACGGCGCCCACCAAAAAGATAGAACTTACCGTCGAATTCAGCAAAGCCGTTCTCGTGGCGGCAATGTGGACCACCTGTGCAGACCTGAGTTTCCCAGTGCGCCAAAATCAACCCTCGCCGTTAAATGAATAGCCCCGTTACATCAGCTAGGCGCTGGTTATTCAACATAACTATGCCATTGGATTTCCGCCCCGTCATTGATCGTCGGCTGCGGTGATCAACGCCACTGGTTTTACGTTGGCGACATGATGTGTATTGCGCGGTCATGTAGCATGTCTTTGGTTCGCTCGCCGTACGCCTTCATATGCGCTGACGCCGCATGGGCCCCCAAGGCGTCGAGACTAGACCATTTTTCAATCACGACAAAAGTATCAAGACCATATGGAGTTTGGATCGCCCCTGCATTCTCGGTGTCGATCGTCGCCTCATAGGCGATGCACCCGTCTTCGGCCAAAACAGCTGGAACGTTTGCGTTGAAAATCTTTAGCACGGCGGCACGCTGCCCCGGTTTGGTGGTAATGACGGCAAGAACATGGACGATAGACATAGCGAAAACCCCTTTTTTGATCGTTGTTAAGGTTGAGGCTACCGCCATAGTGCAATCGCAACAATCACCTCGTTGCTCCTCGGTACTTTAGATTTCGTTGATATGTGTCCAGTGCCTCGCGTAACTCTTGATGGTGACGTCCGATTAGGATCAACTGATTACCATGGTGTTTAATTTCAGTAACAAGATATTAGAGAGGCCGTTGTACCATTACAGCACGGTCAGACAGAACAGGACGCTGTTCTGATTTAGGCCACAATTCTATATGAAGGCAGTAAACGCGCCTGAACTCAGAAGGGAATATCCATGAAGGGTACCGTATTTGTTGAACTTCTCAAAATGGCTGAAACAGCATTTGGAGAAGAGGTTGTAGACACAGTTTTAGACAAAACAGACCTTGTGAACGGCGGTGCCTACACAACCGTCGGGAA
>JAWUXS010000061.1:0-9719 GCA_034111185.1 Paracoccaceae bacterium
TTAGCGCCTTGCTGCGCGAAATAACGTGCAGTCGCTTCGCCAAGGCCGCTGGCCCCACCAGTTACGACGGCAACTTGTCCTTTAATATTCATAGAATTTAGCTCCTAATTCATAACCTCGGCCTAGCCCCATCAGGTTCAATACCATGGGATAAGGAACAGTGTAATCGCCGGAAATAGGACCAGCAGAACCACGCGGAAAAGATCAGAGACCACAAAGAAGATAACGGCCTTGTACGTCTCAATCATGGGGGTTGACCGATCCATCGCGTTGATAATGAATAGATTCATTCCGACAGGTGGCGTGATCAAGCCGACTTCAACCACGATCAAAACAAGGATGCCGAACCAGATTGCAGTCTGTTCAATATTGATCCGGCTCAATGCGCCTTCGTTTGCACCGCGAATGCCAACTTCACGTAGTAATTCACGGCTTAGCTCTCCGCCGCTTGCAATGACATTCTTGGTTTCTTGAACTATCTCGGGCGTTGTTTTGTTCATGATTGCGACGATCTGATCTTGGGTCAAAGCACCCGCATCAGCAACTGTGCCAAGTCCAAGCGTCGCCATATGCAACGTGCTTTCGTCAAACAGCTTAGCAAACTTTGCCTCAGATAGGCTTGGAATACTGCCCCGAAGCAGCCCATCCCAAGCGACCATTGCGTCGCTTAACGCGGTGTCAAGTTTTGCGCTATGCAGCTCCGCCATTGTGACAAAGCTGAAGTCGAGGCCCATCATAATTGGCCAGAAGATTGGGATCGTCAGAAGGATCATTGATAGGCTGTCCATCAGGCAACCCAGAACTAAGTAGAATATCAAAATAAGGACGAGGACGACCCACGGACTAAGGCCCTGTTCAACTACCCACGCGGCGAGTTCTTGTGGAACCTGCGTCAGCGCGAGGAAGCCATTGTAGAATGCTGCACCTAAAACGATGAAAAATATCATCGCTGTCGATTTGGCGGTCACATAGAAGCTTTCGCCCAATGTTTCGCGTGTTAGGCCGCCGGCGATCAGTGCGATGACACCTGTCCCCAATGCACCAACGGCTGCGCCTTCGGTCGGGGTGAACCATCCCAAATAGATGCCACCCACAACGAGGGAAAACACAACTAGGACTGGCCAGACATCAAATACAGCTTTGAAGCGTTCGATGAATGGCATCCGCCGACGCGTGCCTGCACTTTCAGGGAATAGCCGCACATAAATCGAAATGACGATCACATAGCCAAGCGCTGCGATGATCCCGGGGACAAATGCAGCAAGGAAAAGCTTTGCGATATTCTGCTCGGTCAAGATCGCGTAAATCACGAGCACAACTGAGGGTGGAATTAGAATTCCAAGTGTGCCACCTGCTGCCAAAGTGGCAGAGGCAAAACCGCCGGAATATCCATAGCGCTTCATTTCTGGCAGCGCTACGCGGCTCATGGTGGCAGCGGTGGCTAGGGACGATCCGCAGATCGCACCGAAGCCTGCGCAAGCACCGACTGCGGCCATCGCAACGCCGCCTTTGCGGTGACCCAGCCAACTCTCGGCGGCTTTGAACAAGGCTTGGCTCATGCCGCCTAAAGTCGCGAAATGTCCCATAAGCAGGAACATGGGAATAATCGACAGCGAATAACTTGAAAAGGTTGTGTAGGTTTCAGATTTCAGCCGAGCAACGGCGACAAGCGTGCTGCCATTTACAAGACACAGTCCCGCAAAGCCCACTGTGAACATCGCCAGCCCAATGGGGACGCGTAGGAAGATTAGGCAAAGTAATACAGGGAATGAGAGCGCGCCGATAAGCAGATCAGTCAATGATCTGCTCCTTCCATCTCAGGTAACTGATCCACACCTTGCATGACCCCGAAGACCCGCATGACCGCAATATAGACGCTGACAATTGCTGCCATAGTGGCCCCGAACATGCACAGTGCGTAACCCCACCACACTGGAAACTCGAGTTGGAAAGACGTCTGGCCAGAGCGTAGTTTACTGAGCATGCCACCAAATAGCTGCATCGCGACCAACACAAGAACGCAGGCAAACAACACGTCGATCAGCATTTGCAGTATACGGTCAGCGCGTGGTGACAAACGTGATGTGAAAATATCAACCGAGGCATGGCCACCAGTAATTTGGCAAAGCGGCAGGAATGCGAAAATCGCGAAAGCTACACCAGCCTCAACGAGTTCAAAGTCTCCGTTCACGGGGCCAATTCCAAGATCAAGCAGCCAATGTGAAAGAACGGGGGCCATCGCCACGACCGTGTCTGAATGAAGAATACCGTTTAAGCTGCGGCCAACGATAGAGATGCAAGTCATCACAATCAAAACAGTCAACATCAGCCCGCCAAGATAGGCCATCGCACGCGATAGTTTGCGAAAATATGAGTACATGAGATCCCCTGCGGTCCCTAAGTAGGTTCCGAATTGGTCGCCCCACGCATGGGACGACCAAAGGTTTTTAACCTAGAAGTTGGATGTGGCACCTGAACATGAACCTGACATCAGGCTACGTGCTTCGTCGATCATTGCCTGACCGTCTCGACCTTGCTCTGCCATGTAAGCGATCCAGTCAGCATAGATAGGCTGAACTACTGGTAACCAGTCCGAAGCAGCTGTTGCTGCGTCAATGGTGACAATGTTATTGCCAAGCTCGACCGCGACTTCGCGTGCTGGGCCGTCGGCGTCAGATTGTGTTCCCCCTGCAAATACAGAGAACTCCATGCCCGAGTTTGCATCCATGATGGCCTGCAAATGAGTTGGCATGCCGTTATAAGCATCGTTGTTCATCGCAAGAACAAACGTCAGGTTGTACAAGGCAGGGCCTTCAAACTCAGTGTGATTGCTGATCAGCTCGGACACTTTGATCGCTGGTGTCACTTCCCATGGAATTGTTGTGCCGTCGATAACACCTTTTGACAGGGCTTCGGCAATGGCAGGAACAGGCATGCCCACAGGTGTCGCACCCGTCAATTCAAGCAATTGGTTCACAAGACGCGAACCGCCACGGATTTTCATACCCTCAAGATCGGACGGCTCTTCAACCGGATCAGCTGTGTGGAACATGCCCGGACCGTGTACCCATGTGCCAAGGATATGCACGTCAGCGAATTCTTCCTGCATATTAGTCTCGTACATTGACCAATAAGCACAAGATGCGGCACGGGCGTCTTCTACCATAAACGGAAGCTCAAAAACTTCTGTCGATGGGAAACGACCCGGGGTGTATCCGACAACCGTCCAAACAATGTCAGCAACACCGTCGATGGCTTGGTCCATTAACTCTGGCGGCGTGCCACCCAGAGCCATTGAATTGAATCGCTCAATCTTGATACGGCCTTCGGATGCGGCCTCTACTTTGTCAGCCCAAACATCAAGAATGAGCTTTGGCACATTCGCTTGCGCTGGCAAAAACTGGTGCATGTTCAGCGTTACTTCTTGAGCAAGCACGCCCGAAGCTGTCAGCGCGAGTGCAGCGGCACCTAATGTGGTTTTCATGTTGATCATTGATGATCCTCCCTTAAATTATTCACGGAGTGGGTTCTCTAACCTTTTCCGGCAAACGGCTTGGGCACCCTGTCCTTTGTAGGCTTAGCGAGCAAGCTATCTTAATTGATAAAGAACATATCTATATTTGCTTGTCGCGAGAAATGTGCACGTATCAAAGACTAGAATCTGATGCCGCGTTTTCGTTTGCAAGATGGAGGTTCTATTGTGTTACACAATTTTACAAGTATAAATTTTCTGTAACTAATAACTTGTGAAAAACACACCCCAGAAGTAAGGTTTGCTTGAGTAGATGTGAAACCTTTGGGAGATCACACAAATGGAAGCTTATATTTGTGACGGTGTCAGAACACCCTTTGGGCGATAGGGGGGCGGTTGGTCGTCAGGGCGCACTGACGATTTGGCTGCTTTGCCGATCACGGCATTGATGAGCCGCAATCCAAGCGTTGACTGGTCTGCTGTAGATGATGTGATTTACGGCTCGGCTAACCAAGCAGGCGAAGACAACCGTAACGTTGCACGCATGGCTGCTCTTTTGGCGGGGCTTCCGCAGGATGTTCCGGGTACTACAATTAACCGGCTATGCGCGAGCGGTATGGATGCCGTTGGTTTTGCAGCACGTGGGATCAAGGCTGGCGACTACGATCTTACGATCGCTGGTGGTGTCGAAAGCATGAGCCGCGCGCCGTTTGTGATGCCCAAGGCAACAGGCGCGTTTACCCGCGCTAATGCAGTTTACGACACAACCATTGGCTGGCGATTTGTTAATCCTAAGATGGAGGCGCAGTACGGTGTCGATTCCATGCCGCAAACAGCCGACAATGTCGCTGCTGACTACGGTATCAACCGCGCTGACCAAGACGCATTCGCTGCACGGTCACAGGCGAACTGGGCCGCCGCACACGCTGCAGGCTTGTTTATTGAAGAGCTTCTCTCGGTTTCAGTACCACAGCGCAAAGGCGATCCAATCGTTGTTGATACCGACGAGCATCCGCGCCCGGGAACGGGTGCGGAAAAATTGGCAACGCTCAAAGGCGTAAATGGGTCAGAGTTAACTGTAACTGCTGGAAATGCCAGTGGCGTGAACGATGGCGCTGCCGCTTTGCTAATAGCGTCAGAAGCCGCTGCGAAAAGGCATGGCCTTACGCCAATGGTACGTATCGTGGGCATGTCCGCTGCAGGCGTTGCTCCGCGCGTGATGGGAATTGGACCGGTTCCTGCGTCGCAAAAAGTATTGGAACGCGCTGGCCTGACAATCGATCAGATGGACGTGATTGAGCTGAACGAAGCATTCGCGGCACAAGGTTTAGCCACTCTGCGTGCCTTGGGCGTTGCTGACGATGATCCGCGCGTTAACCCATACGGCGGCGCGATTGCGATGGGGCATCCGCTGGGCATGTCGGGCGCGCGCCTTGTTTTGACAGCAACACATCAGCTTAAACGATCCGGCGGACGGTACGCGCTTTGCACAATGTGTGTTGGCGTCGGCCAAGGCGCCGCAATCATTCTAGAACGTGTTTGAACCAGAGGAGACGGACTTATGTACGCGCAAATGGTGAAATCGGAATCAACAGATGACAGCGCAGAAGCGCAGGCATTTCAAGCGCGCATCGATTCTGGCGAAAAAATTGAGCCCAAAGATTGGATGCCTGCAGGATACCGCAAGACACTGATCCGCCAAATGGGGCAGCACGCTCATTCTGAGATTGTAGGCCAACTGCCCGAAGGCAACTGGATCACCCGTGCCCCAACGTTAGAACGTAAAGCAATCTTGCTTGCCAAAGTGCAAGACGAAGCTGGGCACGGTCTCTATCTATATTGTGCGGCTGAAACACTGGGCGTCAGTCGTGATGAGCTGACCGAGATGCTGCTTGATGGGCGCATGAAGTATTCGTCGATCTTCAATTATCCGACACTGACATGGGCTGACATGGGTGCTGTTGGATGGCTTGTTGATGGTGCTGCCATCATGAACCAAGTGCCGCTACAGCGTACATCGTTTGGTCCATATTCCCGTGCAATGATCCGCATCTGCAAAGAGGAATCTTTTCACATGCGCCAAGGCTACGACATCATGATGAAAATGGCGAAAGGCACGGATGCGCAAAAGCGCATGGCGCAGGACGCTCTGAACCGCCTTTGGTATCCATCGTTGATGATGTTCGGCCCAAGTGACAAAGACAGTGTGCATTCCACGCAATCAATGGCGTGGCGGATCAAGATGAATACAAATGACGAGTTGCGCCAAAAGTTCGTCGACCAAACAGTGCCGCAGGCCAAATACCTTGGTCTGACCGTCCCTGACGAAACGTTGAAATGGAACGACGATAAGGGCGGTTACGATTTCGCCGAACCTGATTGGGACGAGTTTTATGATGTGCTGCGTGGCAACGGTCCTTGTAACTCAGAGCGTCTAGCTGCGCGGAACAAAGCCTGGGACGACGGTAAATGGGTGCGCGACGGTTTGATGGCACACGCCGTGAAACGCAAAGCACAAAAGGTAGCCGCAGAATGAGTGATGCACGCAACGAATGGCCCCTTTGGGAAGTTTTCATCCGTGGGCAACATGGCATGAGCCACCGCCACGTCGGCAGTTTGCACGCCCCTGACGCAGAAATGGCGATGAAGAACGCCCGTGATGTTTACACGCGACGCAATGAGGGCGTCAGCATTTGGGTTGTCGAAGCCTATCACATCGCGGCCTCTTCGCCATCCGATAAAGGCCCGATGTACGAGCCGTCAGAAAGCAAAGTTTATCGTCATCCGACGTTCTTTGACATCCCCGACGAAGTGGGTGCTATGTAATGTCCCAAGAAGCGTATTTCGAATTTCTTTGTCGGATGGGGGACAATACCCTCGTACTTGGCCACCGCGTCAGCGAATGGTGCGGCCATGCGCCGATCTTGGAGGAAGACATTGCCCTCGCTAACACAGCGCTAGACTTGATTGGTCAAACACAAATGTGGTTAGGGCTTGCTGCTGAGGTCGAAGGCAAAGGCCGCGACGCAGACAATCTGGCTATGTTGCGCGATGCATGGGATTTCCGTTGCTGCTTGCTGGTTGAGCAACCCAATGGTGACTTTGGCCAGACAATGATGCGTCAGTTCTTATTCGATACATGGCACCTTGCGATGCTCGAAGGCCTGACAAAATCTAACGAACCCCGTGTCGCCGAGATAGCAGCGAAAGCTGTCAAAGAAGCGACCTATCATGTGGAAAGGTCCGGTGACACGGTCATTGGACTGGGGGATGGCACAATTGAAAGCCATATGCGGATGCAAAATGCACTGGATTTGCTGTGGCCTTTTGTCGGCGAGTTGTTTGTGTCTGACGCGGTTGATGACGCCATGACGTCCGCAGGCATTGCACCTGATCCTACATTGTTGCGCGGAAACTTTGATGCCCGCGTTGGGCAAACAATGGCCGCTGCGACCCTGACGATCCCAGACAGTACATTCGCACACAAGGGTGGCAAATCAGGTCGACAGCATTCAGAACACCTTGGGCATATCCTGACTAAGATGCAGTGGCTCCAGCGCGCCTATCCCGGGGCTACTTGGTAATATGAAGCCCAGCACAGACACCATTTGGGCTTGGCTGGATGATGTTCCAGATCCAGAAATCCCCGTGATCTCGGTTGTTGATCTGGGGATTGTTCGTGGTGTTCTATGGGACGGGGACACGGTTGAGGTCGCTGTGACACCAACCTATTCGGGCTGCCCTGCTACGACGGTTATCGCACTTGATATTGAGACCGCTCTGCATGATCACGGCTTGTCTGACATTCGGATCAAGACGCAGATTAGCCCACCGTGGACGACAGATTGGCTGTCTGTAAAAGGCAAAGCAAAGTTGACAGAATACGGGATAGCGCCACCAAATGCCGCTGGCGGCCCTGATGCCTGTCCGCGCTGTAAGTCCGAAAACGTGGATCGGATCAGCCAATTTGGCTCGACCCCGTGTAAGGCACAATGGCGCTGCTTGGACTGTCTTGAGCCCTTCGATTATTTCAAATGCATATAGGAGGGGTTTGCACATGGCACGCTTTCACCAGCTCACAATCACTGATGTTCACAAGACTACCCGCGACGCGATTGTTGTCAGCCTAGAGCCCACAGATGGCGGCAACTTTGACTTTGTCCAAGGACAGTACCTGACGTTCCGCCAAGACTTTGACGGGACCGAAGTACGGCGTTCATATTCAATTTGCTCTGGTAAGAACGATAAAAGTTTGCAGGTTGGCATCAAGAAGGTCGAAGGCGGTGCATTCTCGACTTGGGCGAACGACAACCTTGTCTCAGGCATGGTGCTTGAGGCGATGGAACCTGCGGGCAAATTCCATACAGCGATTACACCTGCGCAAGGTAAGAACTACCTTGGGTTCGCCGCAGGTTCAGGCATTACACCTATTCTTTCGATCATGAAAACCGTTCTCGCACAGGAACCCAACAGCACGTTCACGCTGGTCTACGCAAACCGTAGCGTGAACACGATCATGTTTCGTGAAGAGCTGGACGACTTAAAAAATAACTACATGCAGCGCCTGACAATCATTCATGTTTTGAAAAGTGACGCACAAGATATTGACCTGTTTACGGGCCGCATCGATGCTGAAAAATGCGCTGCACTGTTCGCAAGCTGGATCGACATCAAAAGCATCGACATGTCGTTCATTTGTGGGCCTGAACCTATGATGATGACCATTGCGACCTCACTCAAAGATCACGGGTTGTCTGACGCCCAAATCGAGTATGAACTGTTCGCGAGCAGCCAGCCCGGACGTCTTGCGCGTAAAGCGAGCAGTGCAGCGGCAGCCGTGGTTAAGGCGACACAAGCAACCATCACGATGGACGGCACTGCGCGTAGCTTTGCGATGGATAAGGATCAAACGATCCTTGATGCCGCGCTTGAGAACGCTCTTGATGCACCATTCGCGTGCAAGGCTGGCGTCTGCTCTACATGCAAATGCATGGTGCTTGAGGGCGAAGTTGAGATGGTCGCAAATCACGCGCTTGAAGACTACGAAGTCGAACAAGGCTTTATCCTCTCTTGCCAATCTTACCCAATCAGCGACAAAGTCGTCGTTGATTACGATCAACACTAAACGCCTTGAACCCCCTTCATCGTAAGTCTGGTAACGAGCTCCGCATAATCGCGCCGCGCCTGATCATCTGCGTTGCCGTTCCACATGTAGAACCAGTTTAGCATACCAAATACTGACATTACCGTTGACCTCAGCTTGCCAGCATCACCGGCAAACACGTCAGGTGCGATGGTCGCGATTACCCCGCTCATTTGGCTCACAAGATCACGCTGATAGCTCTTCAAGATATCCTGCTGTGGTTTGGGAAGCATTGGCAGACCTTCGGTTTGGATTTTGTGTTCATCGTCCATGCCTTCATAAGCGTGCAAGGTTTCGGTCACGATAAGGCGCAACTGCTCAGACGGCGTCAGGCCCTCCATTGGTAAGCCGTGAATACGGTCACGTAACGCAGATAAATAGCTATCAAGAATATCAAAAAGCAGCGCGTCCTTGCTATCATAGTAGTGATAGATATTCGCCTTTGAGATACTGCAGCTATTTGCGACCTGAGACATCGACGCTCGTGCAAAACCGCTTTTCGCAAAAACGCTCGCCGCTGTTTTCAGGATATGAGCACGCTTGGCACTGTGGTCTTTTGCAATAGGCCGCGCCACGTCTTAGGCCACGCCACGGTTATCAACGACACGGACGGCTTTACCTTGGCTCCGCGGCACGGCACCCGGCTCTCCTACGGTCACTTCGGTCGATACTCCAACCATGTCTTTGATTTGCTTGGTCAATATCGTTGCTGCGGCAGCGCGTGATGCCTCATCGGCGGAGTGTGGGTTTGCTTCGACAAGAACACGCATCGCATCCATGTGGCCAGACTTGTGCAATTCGATCTGAAAATACGGAGCAAGATCCCCGATTGTCATGACCTGCTCTTCAATCTGCGTTGGGAAAACGTTCACACCGCGCAGGATAATCATGTCATCAGAACGGCCTGTGATCTTCTCCATCCGGCGCATCGTACGGGCGGTTCCAGGCAACAAACGTGTCAACTCACGGGTGCGATACCGGACCATGGGCATGCCTTCTTTGGTCAATGTGGTGAACACCAGTTCACCCTCTTGACCGTCCTCCAGAACATCACCCGTTACAGGGTCGATGATCTCGGGGTAATAATGGTCTTCCCAAATATGG